>NZ_JARGYC010000034.1 GCF_029168335.1 Psychromarinibacter sediminicola | reverse complement strand
GATAGCGGTTTTCCCATGATCCACCTCCACATATAGTGAATCACAAACCCTTCCTTATGGGAATCCCCGACTCTGGTTTTCCGCACGAGGCTCTATTCGAACGAAGGCGATCCGCGCGAACCCGTTCATGTGCATGTCATGAAGGACGGTGGCGAAGCCAAGTTCTGGCTCGGACCGCCGGTGACACCCGGGCGGTCCGCCGGCTTTGACGCGCGGACGCTGCGCAGGGTATCAAGGATCGTGAGCGATCACGCCTCGCAGATAGAGGAGGCCTGGAATGAGCACTTCCGCGACTGAGGTCCGGTTCGACGACGACACGATGTGGCTGTCGCTGGAGGATGGCCGGACCCTCGGCGTGCCGCTGGCGTGGTTTCCCCGGCTGCTGAACGCGACGCCGGCGGAGCGGGAGGCCGTCACGCTCAGCCCGTTCGGTCTGCATTGGGAGGCGCTGGACGAGGATCTGTCCGTCGAAGCGCTGCTTGCAGGCGAGCGGCCGGATACGCGGGCCGCCTGACGGGTTTGCGGGCCGCTTGAGGGCGTGGCCCGCCCGTCCGCTACCGCGTCACCAGCAGGACCGCGCCGCCGACCACGAGCGCCGCCACCAGCACCAGCCGCGCCGTCACCCGCTCGCCCCGGAACAGCAGCACGCCGAACAGGAGCGACCAGAACGGGGCGAGCGCCACGAGCGGCGATACCAGCGTCACCTCGCCCAGCGAAATCGCGGCGTTCAGCGACAGGATGCCGAGGCCGTTGATCACCCCGCTCGCCGCGAAGAGGCCGAGGGCGCGGGGGTCGTGCGGGATCGCCGCCGGCGCCCGGCCCGCGCGCCAGCGGACCATGAGCCCCAGCACGGCGGTCGAGGTGGTGGCGGTGACCAGCGCCGCGAAGAACGGGCTGGGCAGGTCGGTCAGGCCGACCTTCAGCGCCGGCTGCACGATGCCGCGCGCCGCGGCCGCCGCCAGCGGCAGGAGCAGCGCCCAGAGCGGCCAGCCGCGCGCCACGCCGCGGCGGCCGATGGCCGAGAGCGACAGCCCGGCGATCATCAGCGCCAGCGCCAGCGCCCCCTGCAGGCCCAGCCGCTCGTCCAGCAGCAGTACCGCCGGCACCACCGCGAAGACCGGCGTGAAGGAGCCGATGGCCGAGGTCAGCGCCGGGCCGACCCGGCCCACGGCGGCGATCTGGAACCCCTGCCCCGCCGCCGGGAAGAACAACCCCACGGCGAGAAACAGCGCCGCCGCGCCGGTCGCGAACCAGTCGAGGCGGATCATGAACGGCGCCAGCAGCCAGAGCATCGCCGCCATGCCGCCGACCGACAGGAACGCGCCGGTCAGCCCGTCGGCGCCGCGGAGCGCGCGGCCCTGCACGAAGACGTTGAAGCCGAAGAGCACCCCCGCCGCCAGCGCCAGCAGGAGCGGCAGCCAGGAGACGCCCATTCAGGTCGGATCCCGCCAGCGGTTCACCACCGGATAGCGGCGGTCGAGCCAGAACGAGCGTTTCGACAGCCGGGCGCCGGGGGCCGACTGGAACCGCTTGTACTCGCTGACATAGATCAGGTTTTCCACCTTCTTCACGACGGCGCGGTCGAAGCCCTTGTCGACCACCTGAGCGACGGAGGACTCGTTGTCGATCAGTTCTTCGAGGATCACGTCGAGCTCTTCGTAGGGCGGCAGCGAATCCGCGTCCTTCTGGTCGGCGCGCAGTTCGGCCGAGGGCGGCTTGTCGATGACGCGGGGCGGGATGACCTCGCCCGCCGGGGCCTTCATCCACGGCCGGTGGTTGGCGTTGCGCCAGCGGCAGGTCTCGAAGACGCGGGTCTTGTAGAGGTCTTTGATCGGGTTGTAGCCGCCGGACATGTCGCCGTAGATCGTGGCGTAGCCCACCGCGACCTCGGACTTGTTGCCGGTGGTCAGGAGCATCTCGCCGAACTTGTTCGACAGCGCCATGAGCAGAAGGCCGCGCAGGCGCGACTGGATGTTTTCCTCGGTCACGTCCGGCTTTGTGCCCTCGAAGAGCGGCGCGAGGGTTTCGGTGACGGCGGCGCGGGGGCCGGAGATCGGGACGTAGTCGTAATGGCAGCCGAGCGCCTTCGCCACGGCCTCGGCATCCTCCAGCGAATGCTCGGAGGTGTATTCCGACGGCAGCATGACGCAGCGCACGTTGTCGGGGCCCAGCGCGTCGGCGGCGATGGTGGCGACGAGGGCACTGTCGACGCCGCCGGAAAGGCCGAGGAGCGCCTTGGAGAAGCCCGTCTTGCGGAAGTAGTCGCGCACGGCCTCGACCATGGCGCGGTAGTCCTGCTCCCACGCATCGCCCTGCGGCACCTCCGTACCCTCGACGATGTGCCAGCCGGCGTCGTCGCGCACCAGTTCGATGGTGCGGATGTCCTCGTCGAAGGCGGGCATCTGGAAGGCCAGCCGGCCGTGGGCGTTCAGCCCGAAGGAGCCGCCGTCGAAGATCTGGTCGTCCTGCGCGCCGACCATGTTGAGGTAGATCAGCGGCAGCCCGGTCTCGACCACGCGGGCGACCATCTTGTTGAACCGCGTCTCCAGCTTGCCGCGGTAATAGGGCGAGCCGTTGGGCACGAAGAGGAACTCGGCCCCGGTCTCGGCGAGCGTTTCGGAGACGTCCGCGTGCCAGGCGTCCTCGCAGACCGGGATGCCGAGGCGCAGGCCGTCCAGGCCGCAGGGGCCGGCGAGCGGGCCGGGGGTGTAGAGGCGGCGTTCGTCGAAGACGGTCTCGTTGGGCAGCTCGTGCTTGCGCACGGTGCAGGCGATGCGGCCGTCCTTCAGGATGAAATAGGCGTTGTAGAGGCGGCCGTCCTCGAAGAGTGGCCCGCCGACGCCCAGCGCGGGGCCGTCGGCGGTGTCGGCGGCCAGCGCCTGCACCGCGTCCATCGCGTGGTGGTGGAAGGCGGGCCTCATCACCAGGTCCTGCGGCTGGTAGCCGGGGATGAACATCTCGGGCAGCGCCACGAGGTCGGCGCCGGCGTCCTTGCCCTGCCGCCACGCCGCGTAGGCGCGGTCGGCATTGGCCGGGATCGCGCCGACGGTGGGGTTCAGCTGTGCCAGGGTCAGGCGAAACCGGTCGGCCATGTCTCTCTCCGCATCGTGAGTTGCGTCTTAACAGATGCTTCGGCCATGGAAAGCCGATTGCCCGGGAAAAACGTTGCCCCCCCGGGGTCAAGCCCTTAAGTTTCAAGCAAGACAAGGATATCCAGGATGAGAACCGTCCGCATGGGAGGCAACGTGCAGAGAGTCCGGGCAGTGTCGGCGCTGGCCGCCGTCGTGGTCGTGGCCGCGGGGGCCGCCGCCGCGCAGGAGGGCGGCGAGGTCCAGGTCAAGCAATACGAGGACGGCGGCGTCTACGAGGGCACGTTCCAGGACGGCAAGCAGCATGGCGAGGGCACCTACCGGCTGCCCAACGGCTACGAGTACACCGGCGACTGGGTCGAGGGCGAGATCCGCGGCCAGGGCGTGGCGCGCTTTCCCAACGGCTCGGTCTACGAGGGCGCCTTCGAGAAGGGGCGGCCGCATGGCGTGGGCAAGATCACCTTCGCCGACGGCGGCACCTACGAGGGCGAGTGGGTCGACGGCAAGATCAACGGCGAGGGCACGGCGGTCTATGCCAACGGCGTGACCTATACCGGCGGGTTCAAGGACGCGATGCATCACGGCCAGGGCCGGATGGAGAGCCCCAACGGCTATGTCTACGAGGGCGACTGGGTCGAGGGCGTCAAGCAGGGCGAGGGCCGGATCATCTATCCCGACGGCGCCGTCTACGAGGGCGACATGGTCGACGGCCAGCGCGAGGGCGAGGGCAAGCTGACCATGCCCTCTGGGCTCGTCTACGAGGGCGAGTGGGAAGACGGCCAGATCAGCGGCACCGGCACCCTGACCCAGCCCAACGGCGACGTCTACGAGGGCGAGTTCGTCGGCGGCGAGCGCGAGGGCCAGGGCACCGTCACCTATGCCAACGGCGACGTCTACGAGGGCCAGTTCCTGGACGACCGTCGCCACGGCCAGGGCACGTTCTACGGCACCGATGGCTATGCCTACCTCGGCGAGTGGGTCGCCGGGCGGATCGAGGGCGAGGGCCAGGTGACCTATCCCGACGGCTCGATCTATGTCGGCGAGTTCCGCGACGACCTGGCCGAGGGCCAGGGGCGGATCATCTATCCCGACGGTTCCAGCTACGAGGGCGAATGGCGGGCCGGCGTCATCGAGGGCGAGGGCCGGGCGGAATACGCCAACGGGCTGGTCTACGAGGGCGAGTTCAAGGACGCCAAGAACCACGGTTACGGCACGATGACCTACACCGACGGTTACACCTACGAGGGCGAGTGGCGCGAGGGCCAGCGCCACGGCGAGGGCACCGCGACCTATGCCGACGGCACCGTCTACGAGGGCGAATTCGTCGACGGCAAGCGCGAGGGCTTCGGCAAGATCGTGATCCCCGACGACCCCGAGACCGAGGAGAACGAGAGCTTCACCTACGAAGGCCAGTGGAAGGACGGCGAGATCCACGGCGAGGGCAAGGCGATCTACTTCAACGGCGACGTCTACGAGGGCATGTTCGAGAACGGCCGCCGCCACGGCCAGGGCACGATCCGCTATGCCTCGGGCCAGGTGGCCAGTGGCATGTGGTCGGACGGCATCCTCGACCAGACCACCGCCGAGATCACCGGCGCGGAGAACGGCGGCGCGGGGAACGGCGGCGACGGCACGGTCACGGACTAGGCGGGTGGTCGCGCCGCGCCCGGTCATCCATCACATCCCGGTCTGCCCGTTCTCGCAGCGGGTCGAGATACTTCTGGAGCTGAAGGGCTGCCGCGACGCGGCGGCCTTCGACGTGATCGACATCACGCGGCCGCGGCCCGACTGGCTGTTGCAGAAGACCGGCGGCACCACGGCGCTGCCGGTGATGGATCTGGGCGGGGGCCGGGTGCTGAAGGAAAGCATGGTGCTCTTGCGCTATGCCGAAGAGGCGCTGCCGGGGCCGGCGGTGGCGCGGACGGACCCCTATGAGCGGGGCGTCGAGCGGCTGATGGCCACCCGCGAGGGGCCGTTCGCGATGTCCGGCTACCTGTTCGTGATGAACCGCGACCGGGCGAAGACGGCGGAGAAGCGCGAGGCGCTGCTGGAGCATTACCGCTGGCTGTCGGCGTTCCTCGACCGGCACAACCCGGAGGGCACCTACCTGTTCGACAGCTTCGGGCTGGCCGAGGCGATCTATACGCCGATGATGGCGCGGTTCTGGTTTCTCGACTATTACGAGGGGTTCGACCTGCCGGAGACCGCCGACTATGCCCGCGTGCGGCGCTGGCGCGACGCCTGCCTGTCGCATCCGGCGGCGCAGCAGGTGAGCTACGAGCGGATCGTGAAGCTCTACTACGACTATGCCGTGGGCTGCGGCAACGGGGCGCTGCCCGAGGGGCGGCGGGTTTCTAGCTTCACCTTTGATCCCGACTGGCGCGACCGGCCGATGCCGCCGCGCGACAAGTACGACCGGATCGCCGGGGACGCGGAGCTGGGGCTGGTGTGAGGGAGGGCGGTTCGGAGTGCGTTGGGCAAGGGCCTTGGAAGGCCCTTCTTGCGCGATTTCGAAATCGCGTGACCAAGCCGCTTCGAAGCGGCTTGCGGGCGCGGCTCGGTGGGAGGATGCTTGTCGGACGGCTGAACGAGGCCCGCGCGGAACAAGGCGAAGCCGCCGCGCAAGCGCCGCCTCTCGGCGATTGCTCTGCAATCGCCTGTCGGCAGGGCATTTCGCCAGCGAAATGCCCGAGAGACGCGCCCCCGAGCGGCGGCGCTGTGGTAGATGTTATCGCAGAGCTTGGAGGTCGCCCGCGTTTGGCCGCCATAAAGTGCGAAGCTCGACGGTCGGAGCGCCCCCGCGCGCGTCGGCCCTTGCGCGGCTTCTGGCAATACGGCCATGCCTTTCGACATCCTGCGCTCAACGAGACCGGCGTTGCCCGTCAGACCCGCGCGCCCTTCGAGAGCCGGTCCAGAAAAACCTCCGCCTCGCGCAGCACCGTCTCGCGCCGGTCCCCGTCCATCCGGTCCCAGGTGCGGTACATCTGGGCCATGCGGGGGTTGCCCTCGAACCGCGCGCGGTGGCGGTCGAGGAATTGCCAGTAGAGCAGGTTGAACGGGCAGGCATCGGGCCCCGTCTTGTCCTTCACCCTGTAGCGGCAGGATCTGCAGTAGTCCGACATCCGGTCGATGTAGCTGCCCGACGACACGTAGGGCTTCGACGCCATCAGCCCGCCATCGGCGAACTGGCTCATGCCGATGACATTGGCCGCCATGACCCAGCCGTAGGCGTCGGCGTAGCTGGCCATGTACCAGTCATGGACCTCGGCCGGGGCCACGCCGGCCAGCAGGGCGAAGTTGCCGGTGACCATCAGGCGCTGGATGTGGTGGGCATAGGCCGCGTCGCGGGTCTGTTCCACCGTCTCGGCGATGCAATGCATGTCGGTCTCGCCGGTCCAGTAGAAGGCGGGCAGCTTGCGCTGGTGGTTCAGGGCGTTGCGGCGGACGTAATCGGGGCCTTCGCGGAAATAGATGCCGCGGATGAACTCGCGCCAGCCGATGACCTGGCGGATGAAGCCCTCGGCGGCGTTGATCGGGACATCGCCGGCCTTCCAGGCGTCCTCGACCGCCCGGCAGATCTCCATCGGCGTCAGCAGGCCGGCGTTGAGGTAGACCGACAGGACGGAGTGGTAGAGGAAGCGCTGGCCGGTCAGCATGGCGTCCTGGTAGTCGCCGAAATGCGGCAGGGCGTGCTTGACGAAATGCGCCAGGGCGCGGCGGGCCTGGCTGCGATCGGTGGCGAACCGGAACGGGCGGAGGGCGCCGAAATTTCGACGAAATTTCGTGCCCACGAGGTCGAGGACCTCGTTCACGGTGTCGTCCGGCGTGAACTGCATCGGCGCCGTTTCGATGCCGTCGGGCGGCGGTTTGCGGTTGTCGTGGTCATAGTTCCACTGGCCGCCGGCCGGTTGGTCCCCGTCCATCAGCAGGCCGGTCTTGCGGCGCATTTCGCGGTAGAAATGCTCCATCCGCAGGGACTTGCGGCCTTCGGCCCAGGCGTCGAACGCCTTGGTGGAACAGACGAAGCGGTCGTCGGCGTGCCAGCGGACGGTCAGCGGGACATCGCCGCCGCGGCCGCCCAGCGCCTCGAACAGGCGCCATTCGCCGGGCTGGGTGACATGGGCCGTGTCGGTGCCGTACTGGTCGGCGCGGCGCAGGAGTTCGCCCGGGATCGAGCCGGTATTCTCCGGATCGTCCAGCCGCGTGTAGGCGACCTGCCAGCCGTCGGCCTCCAGCGCGGCGGCAAACTTGCGCATGGCGGCGAGGCAGAAGGCGATCTTCTTGGGGTGGTGGGGGACGTAGGTGGCCTCTTCCATCACCTCGGCCATGACGACGGTGTCGCGGGCCTTGTCGGCGGCCGCGAGCGCGGCGAGGGACGGGGTCAGCTGGTCGCCCAGCACGAGGACGAGGCTCACCAGGGGATCTCCCGGCCGGCATAGTCGAAAAAGCCCCCCGACTGGTCCGGCGTCAGCCCCTCGATCACGTCGAGCAGGCGGGCGGCGGCTTTGTCCGGCGTCACGGTGGCGTGGCGGCCGGCATAGGGGGCGGTCAGCGGGGTCTCGACGGTGCCGGGGTGCAGGCAGACGGCGACGGCGTCGCGATGGGTGCGGGAGAGCTCGATGGCGGCGCCGTGGATCAGCTGGTTCAGCGCGGCCTTGGAGGCGCGGTAGCCGTGCCAGCCGCCGATGCCGTTGTCGCCGATGGAGCCGACGCGGGCCGAGAGCGCGGCGAAGACCGCCCTGCCCCGCCTGGGCAGCAGCGGCAGGGCGTGCTTCAGCACCAGCATCGGGCCCAGCGCGTTGACGCGGAACAAATCGGTGAGGGCGTCGGGCGTGACCTCCTTGATCGCCTTCTCGGGGTCCGGGCCGGCGGTCAGCGCGCCGCTGGCCACGAAGACCAGGTCGAACGGCCCCTCCAGCGCCCCCAGCACCCGCGCGACGCTGGCCTCGTCGGTCACGTCCAGCCCGTCGGCCGAGCGCGACAGGCCGGTCACCCGCGCGCCGCGCGCCTCTGCTTCGGATACGAGCGCCCGGCCGATGCCGCCGGACGATCCGATCACCAATGCGTGCGCCATTGCCCCTCCTGTCTTGACCGGGGGTGAGCTAGCGCCATCCTCGATCCCGACTAGTCGCGCGGAGACCCGGCCCATGCGCCTGTCCCTGATCCTGGCCCTGATCCTTGCCCTTCTCGCCTGGCCCGCCGCGGCGCTGGAGCTGAAACTGTCGGGCTTCTACAGCCTGAACCGGCCCGCGAGCCTGGAATACGACCCGGCCTTCTGCGGGCTGTGGATCGCCAACGAGGGGCCGGAGACGATCCTGGTGACGCTGGACGGGGTGGAGATGCGGCGCTGGCGCAGCGATCTCTACCGGATCAAGGCCATCGCGTTGCAGGGCAACGATCTGATCGTCGCGGACGGGATGGGCGAATACCAGCGGGTGACCAAGGACGGCACGGCGCTGGGGCCGCCGTTCCGGCTGGGCAGCCTGCGCGCGGCGACCGAAGGCATGGTCGTGCTGCCCGACGGTCTGCTGGTGATCGTCGAGGACGACCCGGCGCGGATCGTCTGGGTGGACGAGGCCGGCGCGGTGGTGCGGCTGCTGCGGGGCGAAAGCTTCGACCCGCCGCTGACCGAGCCGCAGGGCATCGCGCGCGACCCGCGCACCGGGCACCTGCTGATCGTGGACGATTGGGAGGGAACCAATTCGCTCTACGAACTGGATCCGGAGGGGCGGCTTCTGGGCACCCTGCCGCTGATCGAGTACGGCCGCGACCCGGAAGGCATCGCGATCCGGGCCGGCGCGAACCTGCTGTTCCTGGCCTTCGACGGCGGCGCGCGGATCGCGGCGCTGGATTACACGCCGACGGTCGGCGAGAACATGGCGCTGCCCGCCCCGGGCGCCGATTGCGCGATTTCCTGAGCGCTCGGCGGACCCTCACGGTCCGTCTCGCGAGGAAGGCCGGGCACGGGCTGACGAGCGCGCCGAATTTTGGCTTTTGCTCCGGGCCGGTGCCGTGTTATGTCCCGCGGCATGATGACCGAGCCGCATATCGCGACCCTGCCCGCGCCCCGCGCGGTCCTGCCGCTCGGCCTGCTTCTGCTCCTTAGCCGCCTCTGAGCGTGCCCTTCGGCGCGACCGCTCAGAGGAGGACAGCCGCGCCACCCAACGGCTAACGGACAACAGACGGACTTCAGACATGACACGTATCGACCCAGACCGCGCCGCGTTGCAGGCGGAACCGGACCGCGTATTGATCTTCGACACCACGCTGCGCGACGGCGAGCAGTCGCCCGGCGCCACGATGACCAACGCCGAGAAGCTGGAGATCGCCCAGATGCTCGACGACATGGGCGTCGACATCATCGAGGCGGGCTTTCCCATCGCCTCCGAGGGCGACTTCGAGGCGGTCAAGGCGATCGCCCGGGCGTCGCGGAACGCCACGATCTGTGGCCTGGCGCGCGCCAACCTGGCCGATATCGACCGCTGCTGGGAGGCGGTGAAACACGCCGAGAGCCCGCGCATCCACACCTTCATCGGCACCTCGCCGCTGCACCGCGCGATCCCGGACCTGACCCAGGACGAGATGGCCGAGCGGATCCACGAGACCGTGACGCACGCCCGCAACCTCTGCGACAACGTGCAGTGGTCGCCGATGGACGCGACGCGGACCGAGTGGGACTATCTGCGCCGGGTGGTGGAGATCGCGATCAGGGCCGGCGCCACCACGATCAACATCCCCGACACGGTGGGCTATACGGCGCCGGTGGAAAGCGCCGATCTGATCCGCCGGCTGATCGCCGAGGTGGAGGATGCCGACAAGGTGATCTTCTCGACCCACTGCCACAACGATCTGGGCATGGCGACGGCGAACTCGCTGGCCGCCGTCGCGGGCGGCGCGCGGCAGATCGAGTGCACCGTCAACGGGCTGGGCGAGCGCGCCGGCAACACCGCGCTGGAAGAGGTCGTGATGGCGCTGAAGGTGCGCAACGACATCATGCCCTGGCGCACCCATGTCGACAGCCGCAAGATCATGAACATCTCGCGCCGGGTCGCCACGGTCTCCGGCTTCTCGGTGCAGTACAACAAGGCGATCGTCGGCAAGAACGCCTTTGCCCACGAAAGCGGCATCCACCAGGACGGGATGCTGAAGAACGCCGAGACCTTCGAGATCATGCGCCCCGAGGACGTCGGCCTGACCGCCACGAACATCGTCCTGGGCAAGCATTCGGGCCGCGCCGCGCTGCGGTCCAAGCTGAAGGACCTGGGCTACGAGCTGGCGGGCAACCAGCTCAACGACATGTTCGTGCGGTTCAAGGCGCTGGCCGACCGCAAGAAGGAGGTCTTCGACGACGACCTGATCGCGCTGATGCGCGAGTCCGAGATCGAGGGCGCGAACGAGCGGATCAAGGTCAAGTTCCTGCGGGTGATCTGCGGCACCGAGGCGCCGCAATCCGCCGACCTGACGCTGACCATCGACGGCGAGGACCGGCAGACCACGGCCACCGGCGACGGCCCGGTCGACGCCACCTTCAACGCGGTGCGCCAGCTGTTCCCGCATGACGTGGACCTGCAGCTCTACCAGGTGCATGCGGTGACCGAGGGCACGGACGCGCAGGCCACCGTCTCCGTCCGGCTGGAGGAAGAGGGCCGTATCGCGACCGGCCAGGCCGCGGACACCGACACCGTCGTCGCCTCGTGCAAGGCCTATGTCGCGGCGCTGAACCGGCTGCTGGTGCGGCGCGAGAAAACCGGCCCGGATTCGGACGTGAAGGCGGTCAGCTACAAGGACGCGGGCTGAGCCGCCGGGAAATTCTGGTGCGGGCGGCGGAACGGCCGCCCGGCCAGCCCGCCGGCCGCCGGCTTTCACGGATGCCGCAATCCGGAACGTGAATTGCGTATTCTTTACGGCATTTAGCGCACGATTCGAACAATCCCGAGATGCACCGAAGGCGCTGACCGCGCCCGAAACGGCACGGATCCGGGCGCTGCCGGCGGTCTTGGGCGGAAATGCGCGCACCGCCCCCCTTTCCCTCGCTTCGGCCCAACAATATAAGTCCCCCCGGTGCGGCGGCCTGAGTCCCGCGCCCCGGGATGCTTGCCCCAAGACGAAGGTCCGCGCTCATATGTCTTTTCTTTCCGGCCTGTTCTCGTCCGACATGGCCATCGACCTCGGCACCGCCAACACGCTGGTCTATGTAAAGGGCCGCGGCGTCATCCTGAACGAGCCGTCGGTGGTGGCCTACCACGTCAAGGACGGGCGCAAGCAGGTGCTGGCGGTCGGCGAGGATGCCAAGCTGATGCTCGGCCGGACCCCCGGCAGCATCGAGGCGATCCGGCCGATGCGCGAGGGCGTGATCGCCGATTTCGACGTGGCCGAGGAGATGATCAAGCACTTTATCCGCAAGGTGCACCGGCGGACGACGTTCAGTAAGCCGAAGATCATCGTCTGCGTGCCGCACGGCGCGACCCCGGTGGAGAAGCGGGCCATTCGCCAGTCGGTGCTGTCGGCGGGCGCGCGGCGCGCCGGGTTGATCGCGGAGCCCATTGCCGCGGCCATCGGGGCGGGTATGCCGATCACCGATCCGACGGGCTCGATGGTGGTGGATATCGGCGGCGGCACCACCGAGGTGGCGGTGCTGAGCCTCGGCGACATCGTCTACGCGCGCTCGGTCCGGGTCGGCGGCGACCGGATGGACGAGGCGATCATCAACTACCTGCGCCGGCAGCAGAACCTGCTGATCGGGGAATCCACGGCCGAGCGCATCAAGACTTCCATCGGCACGGCACGGATGCCGGATGACGGGCGCGGGTCCAGCTTGCAGATCCGGGGGCGCGACCTGCTGAACGGGGTGCCGAAGGAGACCGAGGTGTCCCAGGCGCAGGTGGCCGAGGCGCTGGCGGAACCGGTCATGACGATCTGCGAGGCGGTGATGACGGCGCTGGAAGCGACGCCGCCGGACCTGGCGGCGGACATCGTGGACCGGGGCGTGATGCTGACCGGCGGCGGCGCGCTTCTGGGCGAGCTGGACCTGGCACTCAGGGAACAGACCGGGCTGGCGATCTCGGTGGCGGACGAGTCACTGAATTGTGTCGCCCTGGGCACCGGCAAGGCGCTGGAATATGAAAAACAGCTTCGGCATGTGATAGACTACGAGAGCTGAGGCGCTCTCTGCGCCCCCAGGGGCGCGCCTCGCGGCGAGGAAGCCCGTGAGGGCTGACGAGCGGCGGAGACGGACATGGCCAGGAACGGCAGCAGCAGCGAGACCTATGTCCGCCCGGTCAGGCGTATCCTGATCGGCGCGCTGGTGCTGTTCCTGTTCGCCGTCTTCCTGCTCTGGCGCATCGACAGCCCGCGGGTGGAGCGGCTGCGCGCGCAGATCGTCGACCAGGTGGTGCCGAGCTTCGACTGGGTGCTGATCCCCGTCGGCAAGGCCGCCGACATGATCGAGAACTTCCGCTCCTACGCCCGCATCTACGAGCAGAACCAGGAACTGCGCCGCGAGCTGCAGCAGATGAAGGCCTGGAAGGAGGCGGCGCTGCAGCTGGAGCAGCAGAACGCCAAGCTGCTGGATCTGAACAACGTGCGGCTCGACCCGAAGCTGACCTTCGTCACCGGCGTCGTGCTGGCCGATTCCGGCTCGCCCTTCCGCCAGTCGGTGCTGCTGAACATCGGCGCGCGCGACGGCATCGTCGACGGCTGGGCCGCGACCGACGGGCTGGGCCTGGTGGGCCGGATCAGCGGCGTTGGGAAATCGACCAGCCGGGTGATCCTGCTGACCGATTCCAACAGCCGCATCCCCGTCACGATCCAGCCCTCGGGCCAGCGGTCGATCCTGTCGGGCGACAACTCCTCGCTGCCGCCGCTGGATTTCGTGGAGAACCCCGACCTCGTGCGCCCCGGCGACCGGGTGGTCAGCTCGGGCGACGGCGGCGTCTTCCCGGCCGACATGCTGGTGGGCACCGTGGTGCAGGGGCGCGACCGGCGGCTGCGCGTGCGGCTGGCGGCCGATTACGAGCGGCTCGATTTCCTGCGGGTGCTGCGGGCGCATCCCAAGGCGGCGCTGGACGACCCCGGCGGGCTGGTGCTGCCCGATGCCGACTCGGCCGGGCTGTACGAGGAGGCGGCCGATGGATAGAAGCCCGGCCGCCAACCGCGCGCTCTATGGCAGCGCCTATCTGGGGCTGAGCCTGGGGCTCATCCTGCTGCACATCATGCCCACCGATATCGGGCCCGACGGCTACCCCGGCCCCGACCTGATGCTCTGCGTCACCTTCGCCTGGGTGCTGCGTCGGCCGCAATACGTGCCGACGCTGTTGATCGCGGCGGTGTTCCTGCTGACCGATATCCTGTTCATGCGGCCACCGGGGCTGTGGACCGCGCTGGTCGTCGTCGCGGTGGAGGCGCTGCGCGCCCGCGAATCCGTCCTGCGCGAGCAGCCCGTGGCGGTGGAGCTGGGCACCGTCGCGGCGGTGCTGATCCTGCTGCACCTGGCCGACTGGCTGCTGCTCCTGCTGTTCGGCGTGCCGCAGGCGCAGTTCGGGCCGGTGTTCCTGCAGGCGATCTCGACCGCCGTGGCCTACCCGATGGTAGTGGTGCTGTCGCGGCTGGTCTTCAAGGTCCAGAAGATGAGCCCCGTGGAATACGACGCCACGCGGCGGGGGGCGCGATGAAGCGGACACCGAAGGACACCGAGGCCAGCGCCCGCGTGGTCAGCCGCCGCGGCCTGATCCTGGGCGGCGGGATGGCGGCCTTTTCCGCGGTGCTGACGGCGCGGATGCGCTACATGCAGGTGGAGCAGGCCGACCAGTTCCGCCTGCTGGCCGACGAGAACCGCATCAACATCCGCTTGGTGCCGCCGTCGCGCGGGCTGATCTTCGACCGTGCCGGCGTGATCCTGGCCGACAACGAGCAGAACTATCGCGTCGTGCTGGTGCGCGAGGATGCCGGGAATGTCGAGGATGTGCTCGCCCGGCTGCAAAAGATCATAAAACTTCCCGAAGAAGAGTTGGAAAAGGTCAAGGAAGAGATCGACCGCCGCAGCCCCTTCGTGCCCGTCACCGTGGCCGACCGGCTGAGCTGGAAGGCGTTCTCCGAGATCGCCGTCAACGCCCCCGCCCTGCCCGGCGTGACGCCCGAGGTGGGCCAAAGCCGCATCTACCCGCTGGACGAGGACTTCGCCCATATCGTCGGCTATGTCGGCCCGGTCAGCGACTACGACCTGACCGAGGGCTACCTGGCCGACGACGACGACCCGCTTTTGCAGATCCCGAAGTTCCAGGTCGGCAAGACCGGGGTCGAGGCCAAGCGCGAGCACGACCTGCGCGGCCAGGCCGGCACCCGCCGGATCGAGGTGAACGCGCAAGGTAGGGTCATGCGCGAGCTGGACCGCGTCGAGGGCCGCTCGGGCCAGGACATCCGCCTGACGGTGGACAGCGCGCTGCAGAACTACCTGCAAGTGCGGCTGGGCGACGAGAGCGCCAGCGCCGTGGTGATGAATGTCGAGACCGGCGACCTGCTGGCCATCGGCTCGGCGCCCTCCTTCGACCCCAACAAGTTCGTCCGCGGGATCAGCGTGGCCGATTACCGCGCGCTTCTGGAGGACGACCACCGCCCGCTGGCCAACAAGTCGGTGCAGGGCGCCTATCCGCCCGGCTCGACCTTCAAGATGGTCACCGCGCTCGCCGCGCTGGAGGACGGGGTGATCGAGCCGGACGAAGAGGTCTACTGCCCCGGCTACAAGGAACTGGGCCGCCGCCGCTTCCACTGCTGGAAACGCTGGGGCCACGGCGACCTCGCGCTGGTCAACGCGCTGGAGCAGTCCTGCGACGTCTACTTCTACGACATCGCCGAACGGGTGGGGATCGAGAAGATCACCGCCATGGCGCGCAAGCTGGGGCTGGGCATCCGCCACGACCTGCCGGTCTCGGCGGTGGTCGGCGGGCTGACCCCGACCAAGGCGTGGAAGCGCGAGAACCGCGACGCCGACTGGCTGATCGGCGACACGCTGAACGCGGGGATCGGCCAGGGCTTCGTGCTGACCTCGCCCCTGCAGCTGGCGGTGATGACGGCGCGGATCGCCTCGGGCCGCCAGGTGGAGCCGCGGCTGGTCCGCTCGATCGAGGCCCAGGACGAAGCGCCGGCGCCGCCGCCGCTGGATATCAACCCGGCGCATCTGCAATTCATCCGCGAGGGGATGTATTCGGTGGTGAACTCCGGCAGCGGCACCGCGCGCGGCAGCCGGGTGGTGGCCGAGGGCCTGCGCATGGCCGGCAAGACCGGCACCAGCCAGGTGCGCAACATCACCGCCGCCGAGCGCGCCCGCGGCGTCACCCGCAACGAGGACCTGCCGTGGGAGCGGCGCGACCACGCGCTGTTCGTCAGCTACGCCCCCGCCGACGCGCCGAAGCTCGCCTGCTCGGTCGTGGTCGAACATGGCGGCGGCGGGTCGCTGGCCGCCGCGCCCATCGCGCGGGACATCCTGCTGCAGGCGCTCTACGGCGGCACCCCGCCCTTGGAGGCTTACCCGACCAGCCAGCGCGGCACGATCCGCACCCGGCAGAAGGACCTGCCGCTGCGCGATCCCTCCAGCTTTACCGAGGGCCGGTCGCGCGCATGAGCTATCTCGAATACACGGTCAAGCGCGTCCCCTCGGGCGCCTCCAAGATCCTCTACCTGAACTGGCCGCTCCTGGTGCTGGTGATCGCCGCGGCAGCGGTCGGCTTCGTCATGCTCTACTCGGTCGCCGGCGGGTCGATGACCCCCTGGGCCGAGCCGCAGATGAAGCGTTTCGCCCTCGGCGTCGCGCTGATGCTCTTCGTCGCGATGGTGCCGATCTGGTTCTGGCGCAACGTCAGCGGGCTGGCCTACTGGCTGTCGATCCTGCTGCTGATCGGGGTGGAGTTCATGGGCGCCATCGGCATGGGCGCGCAGCGCTGGATCGAGATCGGGTCGTTCCGGCTGCAGCCGTCGGAGGTGACAAAGATCACGCTGGTGATGCTTCTGGCCGCCTATTACGACTGGCTCGACATCCGCAAGGTGTCGCGGCCGCTCTGGGTGCTGATCCCCGTGGTACTGATCATGATCCCGACCTTCCTGGTGCTGCGCCAGCCGGACCTGGGCACCGCGCTTCTGCTGGTGATGGGCGGCGGGCTGGTGATGTTCATCGCCGGGGTCCACTGGCTCTACTTCGCGGGCGTCTTCGCGGCGGGCGGCGGCGTGATCACCGCCGTGATCTGGTCGCGCGGGACGTCCTGGCAGCTTCTGAAGGACTACCAGTTCCGCCGCATCGACACCTTCCTGAACCCCGAATCCGACCCGCTCGGCGCCGGCTATCACATCACCCAGTCGAAGATCGCGCTGGGCTCGGGCGGGTTTTCCGGGCGCGGCTTCATGCAGGGCACGCAGTCGCGGCTGAACTTCCTGCCCGAAAAGCACACCGACTTCATCTTCACCACGCTGGCCGAGGAGTTCGGCTTTATCGGCGGTATCTCGCTTTTGGCGATCTACGCGCTGATCATCGTGTTCTGCGTGATCTCGGCGATGGGCAACCAGAACCGGTACGGCGCGATCCTGACGCTGGGGATCGCGACGACCTTCTTTCTGTTCTTCGCCGTGAACATGTCGATGGTGATGGGGCTGGCGCCGGTGGTCGGCGTGCCGCTGCCGCTGGTCAGCTACGGCGGCTCGGCGATGCTGGTGCTGCTGATCGCCTTCGGCCTCACGCAATCGGCCCATATCCACAGACCGAGGATTCGCGCATGATCCGCATCCTGTTCTCCGGCGGCCCCGAGGACCGCTGGGCGACCTATTCCGACGTGCTGCCCCAGGCGCTGGAGGCCGCCGGGATCGAGGCGGAGATCCGGCAGGACTGGCCGCCGGAACAGGTCGACTACATCGTCTACGCCCCGAACGAGGATCTGACCGACTTCTCGCCCTACGTGAACTGCAAGGCGGTGCTGAACCTCTGGGCCGGGGTCGAGGGGCTGACCAAGAACGACACCCTGACCCAGCCGCTGACGCGGATGGTGGACCGGGGACTGACCGAGGGGATGGTGGAATGGGTGACGGGCCACGTGCTGCGCCACCATCTCGGGATGGACGCGCATATCGTGAACCCCGACCACGAATGGAACTGGGCGCCGCCGCCGCTGGCGCGGAAACGCCCGGTGACGATGCTGGGGCTGGGCGAGCTCGGCGAAGCCTGCGCGCGGTCGCTGGCGGCGCTGAACTTCCCGGTCACGGGGTGGAGCCGCAGCCTCAAGGACATCGACGGGATCACCTGCGTGGCGGGCGACGACGGGCTGGCCGGGGCGCTGGCCGCGGCGGAGATCGTCGTGCTGCTGCTGCCGCTGACACCGGAAACGCGCAACCTGATGGATGCCGAGCGGCTGGCCGGGATGAAACGCGGCGCCGTTCTGATCAATCCCGGCCGCGGCCCGCTGATCGACGACGACGCGCTGCTGGCGGCGCTGGACGACGGGCAGATCGCCCACGCCACCCTCGACGTCTTCCGCGAGGAACCGCTGCCGCGGGATCACCCTTACTGGGCCCACCCCCGCGTGACGGTCACGCCGCATATCGCCAGCGCCACCCGCCCCGACACCGCCGCCGAAGTCATCGCCGAGAACATCCGCCGCGCCGAGGCTGGCGAGCCGCTTCTCTACCGCGTCGACCGCGACGCCGGGTACTGACCGCCTCGCACGCACGGCCCGTCCGGATTGGGGGCCAGCCCCCAAACCCCCGGAGTATTTCCGGCCAGAAGAAACCTGGACACACACCCCCTGTTTCTTCTCGTTCGAAATACGCCGGGGGGTCTGGGGGGCTGGCCCCCCAGAATCCGCACGAAGTGCCAGAAAGATTGCGCCGCAGGCGCGCCTTCAGATCACGCCGTGCTGTTTGAAGAGCGTCTTCAGGTCGGTCTCCGCCCGGGCGCCGATATGGCTGATGACCTCCGACGCGGCGACACAGCCCATGCGGCCGCAGGTCTCCAGGTCGTGGCCCTCGGCCAGCCCCCAGAGAAACGCGCCGGCGAACAGGTCGCCCGCGCCGGTGGCGTCGACCACCTCGGTCGGCACCGCCGGGACGTGCCAGCGCTGGCCGCCCGACAGGATATAGGCGCCGTTCTCGCTGTCGGTGCAGACGACCGTCTCGATCTCGGCCGCCGCCTTGCCGAGCGCCGCCTCGAAATCCTCGGTCTCGTACATCGACAGCATCTCGGCGCGGTTGGCGAACAGCAGGTCCACATGGTCCTTCAGCATCGCCGCGAAGGCGGCGCGGTGGCGCTCGATGCAGAACGGATCCGACAGCGTGATCGACACCTTGCCGCCGGCGCCCTTGCAGGCGGCGATCGCCTTGGCGAAGGCCTCGTGGCTGTCCGGCCCGTCGAAGCGGTAGCCCTCGAGGAAGATCCACTCGGCCTGGGCCATCTGCGCCTCGTCGATATCCGAGGGCTCCAGGAACTCGGTCACGCCGAGATAGGTGTTCATCGACCGCTCGCCGTCCTCGCTGACCAGCACGATGCAGCGGCCGGTCTCGGCCGCGTGGTCCTTCGGCGCCAGCGGCGTTTCGTAGACGGCGCCCTGGGCGCGCAGGTCGTGGGCGAAGATCGCGCCCAACTGGTCGTCCTTGACCTTGCCGACATAGGCCGTCCGCCCGCCCAGCGCCGCGGCGCCGGCGATGGTGTTCGCTGCCGAGCCGCCCGAGATCTCGCGGGCGGGGCCGACGCGGGAATACAGGTCCACCGCGCGGTTCATGTCGATCAACTGCATGATGCCCTTTTCGATGCCGTTCTCGGCCAGGAAGGCGTCGCTGGACGAGGCCAGCACGTCCACCATTGCGTTGCCGATGCCGACGATCTGGAAGGATTTGCTCATGTGGTCTTCTCCTCGTAGGGACAAAGGTCCTCGATGGGGCACACGCCGCATTTCGGTTTGCGGGCGGTGCAGATGTAACGGCCGTGCAGGATCAGCCAGTGATGCGCGTGGCGCTGGTAATCCACCGGCACGTTGTCTTCGATGGCGCGCTCGACGGCGGCCACGTCCTTGCCCGGCGCGATGCCGGTGCGGTTGGCGACGCGGAAGATGTGGGTGTCCACGGCCTGCGCCGGAAAGCCCCACCACATGTTCAGCACCACGTTCGCCGTCTTGCGCCCGACGCCGGGCAGCGCGGTCAGCGCCGCGCGCGAACTCGGCACCGCGCCGCCGTAGTCCTCGACGAGGATCCGCGACAGCTTGATGACGTTCTTCGCCTTGTTGCGATACAGGCCGATCGACTTGATGTGGTCGATCAGGCCCGCCTCGCCCAGCTCCAGCATCTTCTCGGGCGTGTCGGCCACCTTGAACAGCTCTGCCGTGGCGCGGTTGACGCCCGCATCGGTCGCCTGCGCCGACAGCGCGACGGCCACCAGAAGCGTGTAGGCGTTCACATGCGCCAGCTCGCCCTTCGGCTCCGGCTCCCGCTCGTGAAACCGGCGAAAGATCTCGCACAGCGTGTTGTAGTCGAGCTGTTTGGCCATGGTAGGGCAATGCACGCTTAGGGCCCGGGCTGCAAGCCGACAGTCCGGCAGGGGCCCCCGGACCGTTGCCCGGATACCAAGGCCGCGGCGGGGCCGGGGCCACCGGACCGCCCGGTCCGCCGCGGTCTGCCGCATGAGCGGGCAGCGCGCGAACCGGCCCCGGGCCCGACCCCCGCGCCCGGCGCCAAAAGCCGCAGGATTCGGGTCGTGCGCCGCGCGCCTCTTGCCTATTTCTACGGGCAAGAGGACGATGACCATGACCGATATGACCGTTGAGACCAGCTACCACTTCGCCGTGATGCGGCGCGCGATCGACCTGATCGACGCAGGGCACCCCGAGCCGATGTCGCTCGACGCGCTGGCCGCCGAGATGCACATGAGCCCCGCCCATTTCCAGCGCCTGTTCAGCCGCTGGGTCGGCGTGTCGCCCAAGCGCTACCAGCAGTACCTGACGCTGGACCACGCCCGCGCCATGCTGCGTGCGAACTTCACCACGCTGGCCGCGAGCCACGAGCTGGGGCTCAGCGGCTCGGGCCGGCTGCACGACCTGTTTCTCAGGTGGGAGGCGATGAGCCCCGGCGATTTTGCCCGCCACGGCGAAGGGCTGACGATCCGCTGGGGCTGGTTCGAGAGCCCGTTCGGCCCGGCGCTCGTCATGGGGACCGACAAGGGCCTCTGCGGGATCGGCTTTGCCGCCGAGACCGGCGAGGAGGCGGCGATGGCGGACCTGCTCGGCCGCTGGCCGAAGGCGGACTTCGTCGAGGATCCGATGTGCCTGCGCCCCTGGGTGCTGAACGCCTTCGGCGTGAAGAACGCGGGCCAGCCGACGCCGCTCTACCTGATCGGGGCGCCGTTCCAGATCAAGGTGTGGGAGGCGCTGCTGTCGATCCCCTCGGGCCGGGTGACGACCTATTCCGAGATCGCCGAGGCCATCGGCAAACCCAGGGCGGTGCGCGCCGTGGGCACGGCGGTGGGGCGCAACCCGATCAGCTGGCTGATTCCCTGCCACCGCGCGCTGCGCAAGTCGGGGGGCCTGGGCGGCTATCACTGGGGTCTGCCGGTGAAACGCGCGCTTCTGGCCTGGGAATCGGCAAGGGCGGAGGGCGCGGAGAGCGGAGAATTGCCGACGAATTGACCTGCCCTCCCTTGGAAGCGCTTGCACTCGGCACTATCCTGCCCGATCGAGAGCAGACCAAAATTTCCAAGGCGGTCCCTACATGACACTCAAGACTCCCCTTCTTCTCGCGAGCGCCGCGCTGCTGGCCCTGACGGCCTGTACCGACCCGGCCGTGCAGACGAACGACCCCAACCAGCGGACCAAGGAAGGCGTCGCCCTGGGCGGCCTTCTGGGCGCGATCACCGGCGCCGCGGTCAGCGACAACAAGGGCAAGGGCGCCGTGATCGGCGGCATCCTGGGCGCCGGCGCGGGCGCGGCCATCGGCTACAACCTCGACAAGCAGGCGGCCGAGTTGCAGCGCGACTTCGACAACGGGCGCATCCAGATCATCAACAACGGCTCCTCGCTGGTCGTGCGGATGCCGCAGGACATCCTGTTCGCCACCGACAGCGCCGCGGTGAACCCGACGCTGCAATCGGACCTGCGGGTGCTGGCCAACAGCCTGCAGCGCTATCCCGCCTCGACAGTGCAGGTCGTCGGCCACACCGACAACACCGGCTCGGCCAGCTACAACCAGGACCTCTCGGTGCGCCGCGCGAACTCGGTCGCCTCGGTCCTGATCGGCGCCGGCGTGCCGTCGCGCCGCATCCAGGCCTACGGCCAGGGCGAGGACGCGCCGATCGCGTCGAACCTGACGGCGGAAGGCCGGGCCAAGAACCGCCGGGTGGACATCACCATCATCCCGAACAGCAACTAAGGCGGTTCGGAAGCGAACGGAAAGGCCGGGCCGGGTGCCCGGCCTTTTCGATTCGGGGTGTCGGGACCGTGCGCTGCGGGACGGTCGCGGTCAGATCGGCGCCAGCCCCGCCGACAGCCAGTCCGCGAAGGCGGCCTCGTCGATCTGTCCCGAGGCCAGGTCCTCCATCATCCTGACGCCCTCGACCGGGTCGGGGCGGAAGGACTGCCCGTTCAGGCGCAGGAACGTCACCGCCGTCACGAAGGCCGTGCGCTTGTTGCCGTCCACGAAGGCGTGGGCCTTGGCGATGCCGAACGCATAGGCCGCCGCGATGTCGGCAAGGCCGGCGGACGCATAGGCGGCGCGATTCGTGGCGCGGGCGCACCCCATCTCCAGCAGGGACATGTCGCGCAGCCCGGGCGCACCGCCGTGGCGGGCGATCTGCCTGTCATGGATGACGACGATGGCGGGGAGCGGAACCCAATTATGGGCCGTCACGCGAGGCCCTGAAGCAGGTCGCGATTCTCGTCCATCACGACCTCTGCGGCCGCCAGAGCCTCGGCCACGGCCGGATCGTGCGCCATGAGTTTGAGGCTTCCGTCGTCGCCGCGCACGACGAAAAGCGTATCGCCTTCCTTGGCATCGAGAATCGTCAGCATTTCCGTCGTCAGGGTCATGACGGCGGAATTCCCGACTTTCCGGATCCGTGTTTCGATCATGTTGCGGCCTCTCCGTATATCTATTGGTATATACGCCAAGACGCATCCCGGGGCAAGGCGCCGGAGGTCGCGCCGAGGGGGCACGCGATCCTTTGCGAGTCGAACGGCGCGACTCGCCCCGCTCCGATGGGGCCGAGTCGCGGCCGGACTCCTCCGCGCCGAGACCGATTTGGCGCCCCGACTCCCTGGTCGCCGACGTTTCCCCGGGGCGAGGCCCTGTCCGGCGCCCCTGCGTTTCAAGAGGCTGCGGCATCGGGGCCATCGTCACACGGCGATCCCCCGACAGCCGCCATCTCTCTGAAAAAGAAAGGATTTCCGGCGCCGCCGCGGGGTCCGTCATCGAATAACACGGCCCCGGTCATCGCCTGACAGGGGGGTGACATTGCGTGACTTGGGCAGTCCCGGCCTTATCGGGTCATCGGCAACACGCCGGCCCCGAAACGAGAAATCGAAACGCGAAACCGCAACACGACCCCGCAACCCGCAACCGAAAGACCCGAACATGACCTTCTGCACCGCACATCGCCCCGCCCCGCACAGCACGCAGCAGACGGCAAGCCTCCCCTCCCCGGCCACCGAGCGCCGCGCCCGCCGGACGCAGCCCCGGCGCACCGCCCCGGGTCAGGTCTTCACCGATTGGGCGAGCATCTAGAGCCTCCTCCCTCCTCTGGCTCGCCCCGCTCCGGGTGGGACGCATTCCTCCCTGTCCCTCCCCTCCCCCAGGCGTCCCCCCGGAGCCCCTTATTTCAGCACCAAACCTTTTCAGCACGACCGCCCGGTCCCCTTTCGGGGGCCGGGCCTTTTCATGGCCCGAGGCGCCTCCGCCCCGGCCTCCCGCGCCGCCGTCCGAGGCCACGCTACACGACACGACTTCCTCGGCGTTGCCAGGTAGCGGCCCCTATCGAGCGGAACGCCGTGCAGCGCCGGCCCGCCGGGGCGCGGTCGAACTTTGCGATGTCGGAGACATAAGCATGTAGATCGGACACTTGGCACCGTCCTCGCCGGAAGCGCCGCCCCGGTGGGGGCGGGGCGGCGCTGCACGGCGTTCCGCCGCGCGATGCAGGTGGAAATGTCCCACGGAAAACCCTGTGTCATACAGTGTGGTCCGAAGGGTACAGTTACCGCTATCATCATAAAAAACAGCACGTTAACCTAGCGTCCAACCTCGGACGCTCCCCCGCCGCGGCCCCGCGCCAAAGAAAAACCCGGCCACGAGGGCCGGGTTCATTCCGTGCCGCCAGGCCGACGCCGCTCAGTGCAGCTTGGCCTCCACGGTCGAGATCGACTCGTCGATCAGCTTGTTCGCATCGGTCGCCGTCATCTTCTTGGCGATCACGTCGCGGGCCGCGGCCACGGCGACGTTGACGGCCTGGTCCCGGACCTCCTTCACCGCCTTGGCCTGGGCCGAGGCGATCTGGTCCTCCGCCGCCGCCATCCGGCGCTGCATCGAGACCTCCAGGTCCTTCTTGGCCTGCTCGCCCGCCGCGCGCGCCTCTTCCTTGGCGTTCTCGACGATGCGGGCCGACTGTTCCTCGACCTCCTTCTGCTTGCGCTCGTAGGAGGCCAGGACCGTCTGCGCCTCTTCGCGCAGCGCCTTGGCTTCGTCCAGCTCCGAGCGGATGCCGTCCGCCCGCTTGTCCAGCATGTTGCCCAGGATGCGCGGCACGCCCAGGAAGACCAGGGCGCCGACGAAGATCAGGAAGGCGATGAGGACCACGAAGTTCGTGTTCCACAGCGACACGAACGGTCCGGTGGCGGCCAGCGCCGGGCCGGCCGTCAGCAGCGCCGCTGCCAGGGTAAGCATCCGCATGGCTCAGGCCCCCTTCAGGTTCGCGTCGACGGCCTTGTCGATGGCCGCCTTGTCCGCATCGTGCCCCAGCGCCGCGACGATCTCGGCCGCGGTGGACTTGGCCACCTCCTCGACCGATTGCAGCGCGTTTTCGCGGATCTCGGCGATCGCCTTCTCCGATTCCGCGGTCTTCGCCGCGATCTCGGCATCCGCCTTGGCGTTGGCGTCGTCCAGCTCCGCCTGGATCTCGGCCTTCGCCTCGCCGATGATCTTGTTCGCCTCGGCCCGCGCGTCGGCCAGCGCCTTGTTATAGGCCTCTTCGGCCTCCTGCGCCTTGAGCTTCAGCTCTTCCGCCGCCGCGATGTCGTTGGTGACGGTCCCCGCCCTTTCCGCCAGCACCGCCGCGATGCGGGGCAGCGCGATCCGGCTGAGGATCAGGTAGATGGCCACCAGCGCGATGACCAGCCAGAAGATCTGGTTCGGCCAGCTGGAGAAGTCGAGCTGCGGCATGCCGACAGCTTCGCCGCCGCCATGCGCCGCGGCTTCGACGCCGTGCTCGCCCTCGGCCGCGTGGGTCGCCGCCTCGGCGGCTTCTGTCGTGTGTTCTGCCATGTCGTTCTCCTGACACCTCGTAAGTCACGGACGGGCGCTGTTGCCCCCGTCCGCGCGTAAGGAGTTCAGAGACGTCTCAGACGGCGAACATCAACAGCAGCGCGACGAGGAACGAGAAGATCCCCAGCGCTTCGGCGAACGCGATACCGATGAACATCGTCGCGGTCTGGCCGCCGGCGGCCGACGGGTTGCGCAGGGCGCCCGACAGGAAGTTGCCGACCACGTTGCCCACACCGACGGCGGCGCCGCCCATGCCGACCGAGGCCAGGCCCGCGCCGATGAAAGCGCCCATTTGTGCGATATCGCCTTCCATATTCGTTTCTCCTTACAGTCTGGAAGTTGGCGTAGGATGGGTGCTGGCACCCATCGCGTTCAGTGAGACGGGTGCAGCGCGTCCTTGAGGTACACGCAGGTGAGGATCGTGAAGACATAGGCCTGGATGAAGGCCACCAGCGTCTCCAGCGCGTAGATGGTCGAGATCGCAAGGATCGACAGCGGTGTCACCAGCACCCCGATGCCCGACAGCAGGATCAGCGGCGCGAAGGCGGCGAACACCTTGATGACGGCGTGGCCGGCCATCATGTTGCCCATGAGACGAATGGAGTGGCTGACCGGGCGCACGAAGTAGGAAATCACCTCGATGATCGCCAGGATCGGCCGCAGCGGCAGCGGCGCGGCCGACACCCAGAAGAGGCCCAGGAACTTCGCCCCGTGCAGCACGAAGCCGACGATGGTCACGGTGAAGAACACCGCCAGTGCCAGGAGCACGGTCACCGCCAGGTGCGAGGTCGTGGTGAAGGCCAGCGGCAAGAGCCCCAGGAAGTTCGACATCACGATGAACATGAAGACGGTGAAGATGTAGGGGAAGAAGCGCACCGCGTCCTTGCCGGCCACGTCCTCGACCATCTTGTAGATGAAGCCGTAGGACAGCTCCGCCACCGACTGGATCTTCGACGGGATCACCGCGCGGCCCCGGGTGCCCATCACCAGGAGAAGCGAGATCGCCACCACCGTCAGGAACAGCCACAGCGTGACGTTGGTCACGGTGTACCAGTGCACCGGATCGCCGGCCTCGCCGAACAGCGGCTTCACGATGAACTGGTCCATCGGGTGGAATACCAGGCCTTCGCTTTGTTCTTCCGTCGCCACGTTCCTAATCCTCGTCCTCGTCGAACGCGCCGCGTTCGCTGTCGTTTCTGCCGGGCGCGCGCCCGCCGTCCTCGCCGGCCGGCCCTTCGCGGGCGGCCTTGTCCTGCGCCGCGCGGGCGGTGCGCATCATCGTCTGCACCCCGGCCGCGAAGCCGAACAGGGTGAACAGAACCAGCAGGATCGGCAGCGTCCCGAACAGATAGTCGAGCCCGTAGCCGATGCCGAAACCGATCACGATCCCGGCCACCAGTTCGATCACCATCCGCCAGGCCAGCTCTGCGCCGCCGGCGGCTTGTGTCGTGTCCTGCCGGGGTTTCGGCGCCTTGTCCTTCTTCAGCGCGTCGATCCGCTCGCCCAGGCGCTTCAGCTGCGCCCCGCTGGTCGGATCCTCATCCGGAACGGTCATGGAAACCGGCCCCCCGTCATTCGCGGCGGAAGCTAGTCAGGCCCCGTCACGGAGTCAAGCTGCGAAACGCGGCGGCGCGGCATAGTCAAGGCTTTGATTATACTGTATTATCAAGACCCGCCGAAGATGTCGCACACGCTCCGACAGCCCCCGGCGCCGAAACCCCAAATTCAACCGAACGGTTGACCATGGCCGCGCCGCCTGCCAATCGACATCCATGCAGCCCGACCTCGACACCGTCTTCGCGGCGCTGGCCGATCCCACGCGCCGCGCGATCCTCCAGATGCTGCTGGAGGACGACATGGCCGTGACGGACGTGGCAGAGCCGTTCGACATGTCGCTGGCGGCGATCTCCAAGCATCTCGCGATCCTCACCCGCGCCGGGCTGATCAGCCAGGAAAAGCGCGGGCGCCTCAAGTGGTGCAAGCTGGAACCCGACGCGCTGAAGGACGCCTCGGTCTGGATGCAGAGCTTCGGCCAGTTCGACGCCATCAACCTCGACGCCTTCGAACGCTTCCTCGAACAGGAGCTCCGGCCCGCCGACCCCTGAACTTCCCCCCTGATCTTCTTCTCGTTCAAAATACGCACGGGGGTTTGGGGGCAGAGCCCCCAACGCGCACGAAGTGCCAGAAGGCTTGCGCCGCAGGCGCTCCGTCAACCGGCGCTAGCAGACGGGCCACTCCTTGACCTTCTCCTTCAGAAACGCCGTAAACGCCTGCACCTTCATCGTCCGGTGCAGGTCGACATGCGTCACCAGCCACAATGGCGCCGTCCAGTCCTCGCGCGGGCCCCAGACCTCCACCAGGTCCGGGTCGCCCCGGCCCGAACACAGCGGCATATAGCCGATCCCGGCCCCGGCCCGCACCGCCGCCATGTTGATCGACTGCTCGGTGGAGCGGAACACGATCTGCTCGGGCGGCACATGCGCGCGCAGCCAGCGGTCGAACGGCGCGCGCGGCGTCTCACTGTCATAGGAGACGAAGGCGTGGCCGGCGATCTCGCTCTCGTCCGCCGGCAGGCCGTGCGCCTCGGCATAGCTCCGCGCGGCGAAGAACGCGCCCACCTCGCGGTGGAACGGCTGCACCACGTTGTCGGGCTCTTCCGGAGGGCTGCCCGCGCGGATCGCCACATGCGCCTCGCCGTATTCCAGCCGGAACAGCCGCTCGCCGGTCAGAAGCCGCACGATCAGCCCGGGATGCATCGCCTGGAACGCCGCCACCGCCGGCATCAGCATCGGCACCAGCCCCGCCAGCGTCGTCAGGATCAATTCGCCCGTCACCGCCTCGCCCCGGCCGCGCACGCGGCTGGCGAACTGGCTGAACTGGTCGTCGGTCGCCTGCGCCACCTGCAACAGGTCGCGCCCCGCCTCGGTCGGCGTGTAGCCGCGCGCGTGGCGCTGGAACAGCTTGACGCCCAGCCGGTCTTCCAGCGCGTCGACATGGCGGATCACCGTCGAATGGTGAACCCCCAGCGCCTCGGCCGCGCCGCTGACCGTGCCCATCCGCGCCACCTGATAGGCGGTGCGGATCTCGTCCCAGTTTCCTACCGCCATTTCATCTGTGCATCCATTGACATGACGACCCCGGTTTACCGCATATCTGTTCGAATGCGCAATGGCACCCTCCCGGCCGCCGCCCGGCGCGGACGCGCCGCGGCGGTTTGACAGCACCGCCGCCGGCCTGCCAGACAGCGAAGAATGAAGATCGCGGAGAATACCGACACCCGCTTCGTGCTGGACCGCCGCCCCTGGATCCTGTCGGCCTTTCTGGCGCTTCTCTGGCTCGGCGTGCTCTGGGCGGGGCTCGACACCATCCTGTCGCTGGGCGAGCCGACGATCGGGCTGATCTATATCGGCCTCGGCACCGCCTTCCTGGCGCCGTTCCTCTATGGCTTCGTCCGCCGCAGCCGGCTGATCCTGGACCGCCCCGCCGGCCTCGTGATCCGGCGCCACCGCACCCTGTTCGGCGTCAAGCAGGACGAACACCCGCTGGACACGCTCGACCGCGCGGTGGTCGAACGCCGCCGCTGGGACAACTCCACCACCTACCGGCTGTCGCTGCGCCTCGGCGAGCGGACGGTCCCGGCGCTCGGCGGCTGGAACAGCGGCGGCGCCGGCCACGACGCGGCGAAGGCGATCAATCGCTGGCTCGACGTGCCGGAGCCCGACACGGTCGAGGTCTGAGCCCCCGCGCGCCGGCGCCCCGCGGGCCGCCTTGACAGCCGCCCGCCGCTCCTCTATCGACCCGTCCGACTATCCGGAAGTGCCAGCGCTTCCGGTCCCCGCCCGCCGCGGGGATCGCCCCCTGCCAGCGAGTTTCGCCCGCAGGGGCGCTTGGCGTATTCCGGTGCGCTCCCTACCTCGGGGGCAACGGAACCAGACGAAAGGCCACGGCCCCATGTTCGAGAACCTGTCAGAGCGCCTCTCCGGCGTCTTCGACCGCCTCACCAAGCAGGGCGCGCTCAGCGAAGACGACGTGAAGACCGCGCTGCGCGAGGTGCGCGTCGCGCTCCTGGAGGCCGACGTGTCGCTGCCCGTGGCGCGCGACTTCGTCAAGGCGGTGCAGGACAAGGCCACCGGCCAGGCGGTGACCAAGTCGGTCACCCCGGGCCAGCAGGTCGTCAAGATCGTGCATGACGAGCTGGTCCACGTCCTGGCCGGCGACAACCCCGCGCCCGGCGAGCTGAAGGTCGACAACCCGCCCGCGCCGATCCTGATGGTCGGCCTGCAGGGCTCGGGCAAGACCACGACCACCGCCAAGATCGCCAAGCGCCTGCAGGAGAAGGACCACAAGAAGGTCCTGATGGCCTCGCTCGACACCAACCGCCCCGCGGCGATGGAGCAGCTCCAGATCCTCGGCCAGCAGATCGGCGTCGACACCCTGCCGATCCAGCCCGGCCAGACCGCCCAGCAGATCGCCAAGCGCGCCAAGCAGCAGGCCACGCTCGGCGGCTACGACGTCTACATGCTGGACACCGCCGGCCGGCTGCATATCGACGAGGAACTGATCCGCCAGGCCGCCGAGGTCCGCGACATCGCCACCCCGCGCGAGACGCTGCTGGTGGTCGACGGCCTGACCGGCCAGGACGCGGTCAACGTGGCCGAGGCCTTCGACCGCGATATCGGCGTGTCGGGCGTCGTCCTCACCCGGATGGACGGCGACGGCCGCGGCGGCGCGGCGCTGTCGATGCGCGCGGTCACCGGCAAGCCGATCAAGTTCGTCGGCCTGGGCGAGAAGATGGACGCGCTCGAGGAATTCCACCCCGAGCGGATCGCCGGCCGCATCCTCGGCATGGGCGACATCGTTTCCCTCGTCGAAAAGGCGCAGGAGACAATCGAGGCCGAACAGGCCGAGCGCATGATGAAGCGGTTCCAGAAGGGTCAGTTCAACATGAACGACCTGAAAATGCAGCTGGAACAGATGATGAAGATGGGCGGCATGGAAGGCATCATGGGGATGATGCCGGGCATGAAGAAGATGGCCAAGCAGATGGACGAGTCCGGCATGGACGACACCGTCATCCGCCGCCAGATCGCCCTGATTCAGTCGATGACCAAGCGCGAACGCGCCAACCCGCAGATCCTGCAGGCGAGCCGCAAGAAGCGCATCGCGAAGGGCGCCGGTCTCGAAGTGTCCGAACTCAACCGCTTGCTGAAGATGCAGCGGCAGATGTCGGACATGATGAAGAAGATGGGCAAGATGAAGGGCGGCATGATGAAACAGGCCATGAAGGGCATGTTCGGCAAGGGCGGCATGCCCTCCGAGGCCGAGATGCAGGCCGCCGCCAAGCAGATGGGCGGCGGCATGCCCGGCGGCGGCATGCCCGGGATGGGCGGCGGCGGCTTCGGCGGCCAGCAACTGCCCCCCGGCCTCTCGGGTTTCGGAAAGAAGAAATGACCGTTTCTTCTCGTTCCAAATACGCACGGCCCGCCGGCGCCACAGGCACGACGCCCGCTGCGGCGCGTCGCCTCGCCACTGGCGGCAACAGCGCCGCGCGGCAGCGCGTCCTTTTCGCAGCGGCGCCGTGAGCGGAACGGCCGTTCATATCCCGACGCTCCACACCGAGCGCCTGATCCTGCGCGCGCCCGAGCCGCGGGACTGCCCGGCCTGGGAGGCGTTCCTGTGCAGCGACCGCGGCCGCTTCGTCGGCGGCGGCCCCGAGACGACGCCGGGCCGCGCCTGGCGCGCCTTCGCGTCGATCACCGGCCACTGGGCGCTGCGCGGCTGCGGCATCTTCGTCGTGACCCGCCGCGACACCGGCGCGCCGATCGGCAGCTGCGGGCCGTGGTTCCCCGGCGACTGGCCCGAACGCGAGATCGCCTGGAGCGTCTGGGACGCCGCCCACGAGGGCCACGGCTACATGGCCGAGGCGGCGCGCGCCGTGCTGGCCCACGCCTTCGGGCCGCTCGGCTGGGACACGGCGGTCAGCTACATCGCCCCGGACAACGCCCGCTCCCGGGCGCTCGCCGAACGGCTGGGCGCCATTCCCGACCCGGACGCGGCGCTGCCGCCGGGCGACGGCGACACGCTGGTCTTCCGCCACCGCGCCCCCGAGACCGACAGCGACGCCGCAGGCGGGATGGAGGCCTACGCATGACGGCGCTGACCACCGACCGGCTGACCCTGCGCGCGCCCGTCCCGGCGGACGAGGCGCCGGTCGTCGCCTATTACACCTCGGACTACCGCGCCGAACATGCCCGCCGGCTGACCCGGGACGAGGCGCAACACCGCTTCCGCGATGTCGTCCTGGCCCATTGGCAGACGCGCGGCTACGGCCGCTACATCGTCAGCTTCACCGGCGCGGACCGCCCGCTCGGCCTGGTCGGCCCGCATTTCCCCGGCGACTACCCCGAGCCCGAGATCGCCTGGCACATCTTCGCGCCCGACCTGCAGGGCAAGGGCGTCGCCTACGAGGCCGCGATGGCGAGCCGGGCCCATGCCTTCGCCGCGCTCGGCTGGACCGGCGCGGTCAGCTACATCCTGCCGTCGAACGCCCGCTCGCAGGCGCTGGCCCGCCGGATGGGGGCCGTCGCCGACCCCGACGCGCCCTGGCCCGCCTCGATCGGCCCGCATGTCGCCTGGCGCCACCCCGCCCCGGAGGCGCGGCCATGACCGCACTCGCCCACGAGATCCCGCGCCCCGGCCCCGCCTCGGCGCTGGCCGCCGCGCTGCAGGCCCGGATCCCGGTGCTGACCACCGACCGGCTGACCCTGCGCGCCCCGCGGCTGGAGGATTTCGCACTGCATGCCGAGATCGCCTGCTCCCCGCGCGGCGCCGGGATCGGCGGCCCGATGAGCCGGGGCGAGGCCTGGGCCGACTTCATCCAGCTCACCGGAACCTGGCTGCTGCGCGGCCACGGCGCCTGGACGGTGACGGAGGGCGGCACGCCCGTCGGCTTCGTCCTGATCGGCTTCGAGCCCGGCGACGAGGAGCCCGAGCTGGGCTACATGTTCACCGAGGCGGCCGAGGGCCGCGGGCTGGCGCAGGAGGCCGCCCGCGCCGTCATCGCCCATGCCCGCGACGCGCTGAAGATGACCACGCTGGTCAGCTGCGTCGCGCTCGACAACGACCGCTCCGCCCGGCTGGCCGAGCGGCTGGGCGCCACGCGCGACGCGGTCGTCGAGGCCACCGGCGACGGCGCCACCCGGATCTACCGCTACGACCTGACGAAAGGCTCCGCCCCGTGACCACCGACACTTCTTCCCGCGCCGCCGATCTGCTGGCCGATCATCGCGCCAGCATCGACCGGCTGGACGCGATCCTCGTCTATACCCTGGCCGAGCGGTTCCGGCACACCCAGGAGGTCGGCCTGCTGAAGGCCGAGCACGACCTGCCGCCCTCGGACCCGGCGCGCGAGGACAAGCAGATCGCGCGGCTGGAGGCCCTGTCGCGCGAGGCCGGGCTCGACCCGGCCTTCGCCAAGAAATTCCTCGCCTTCATCATCGAGGAAGTCATCCGTCATCACCGGAAACACCAATCGTAGGGGCCGCGCGCCCCGACCCACGCCATTCAAAGGAGACCACGACATGGCAATGAAGATCCGACTGGCCCGCGGCGGCTCGAACAAGCGTCCGCACTACTCCATCGTCGCCGCCGACTCGCGGATGCCCCGCGACGGCCGCTTCATCGAGAAGCTGGGCACCTACCACCCGCTCCTGCCGAAGGACAGCGAGCATCGCGTCAAGATGGACGTGGAGCGGGTGCAGTACTGGCTCGACCACGGCGCCCAGCCGACCGACCGGATCGCCCGGATGCTGGAAGCCGCCGGCGTGCGCGAGAAGGCCACGCGCAACAACCCGCAGAAGGCCAAGCCCGGCAAGAAGGCCCAGGAACGCGCCGACGCCCGCGCCGCCAAGGCCGCCGAAGCCGCCGCCCCGGCCGAGGAAAGCGCGGAGTAATCCGCGCCGTCCGCCATGCGGTATTTCGTCGGCGTCGTGCACCGCAGACAGGCGGCGATGGCCCGCGCGGCGGGCATCGTCGCCTTCAGCCACGGCCGCGCGGCACCGGTGAAGTCGCTCGCGCCCGGCGACCGCGTGGTGTTCTACGCGCCGAAAACCGACTTCGACGGCGACCCGGTGCAGGCCTTCGTGGCCCATGCCCGGGTCACCGGCGACGCCCCGCGCGAGCGGGACTTCGCCACGGGGATGACCGGCTGGTGCCGCGACGCGGCCTTCGACGAGGTGACCGCGGCGCCGGTGCGGCCGCTGCTCGACCACCTGAGTTTCGTCAAGAACCCGCGTCACTGGGGCATGGCGTTCCGGCAGGGAAAGTTCGAAATCTCCGGGTCGGACTACCGGCTGATCGCCGACGCGCTGGGAGTGGATGCATGATCCGTACCATGATCCAGGTGCAAATCCGCAAGAGTCCGGCGGCGACTCCCGGTTTCGTGCAAGTTCGGCAGCCGATCCGTCCGTCCCGACCACGTCCCGCCCGTTGCCGGAATTTTCCAAAAATTCCGTCCCGGATTATTGCCAATAATCCGCCGCGCCCGGAGCCGGCGTCATGAGCGCCGACCGGGTCTGCGTCGGCGCGCTGGCGGGCGCTTTCGGGGTGAACGGCGAGGTGCGCGTCAAGAGCTTCTGCGCCGAGCCGGAGGCGGTCGCCGACTATGGCCCGCTCTGGTCCGAGGACGGCACGCGGCGCTTCGCCCTGACCCTGACCCAGCCGATCAAGACCGGCTTCGCCGCCCGCATCGACGGCGTCGCCACCAAGGAGGACGCCGACGCGCTGCGCGGCATCCGGCTCTATGCCGACCGCGACGCGCTGCCCGAGCTGCCGGAGGACGAGTTCTACCATGCCGACCTCGTCGGGCTGGAGGTGCGCGACACCGGCGGCGCGGTGCTGGGCCGGGTCCGCGCGGTGCTGAACCACGGCGCCGGCGACCTGCTGGAAGTGGCCGGGCCCGAGCTGGGCGAGCCGGTCCTTCTGCCCTTCACGCAGGAGGCGGTGCCCACCGTCGACCTCGCCTCGGGCCGCATCGTCGCCGACCCGCCGGAGGGGCTGTTTCCGGACGGCTGACCGGCCCGCGGCCGCCGCGCTCGGCCATGGCGCGGAACACCCGGTCGTGCACCGACGTTGATCCGCCGACGAGACGCGCGGCACCCACGCCGCGCGTCGTTCAGAAAGGACGGATCAATGATCGAGTGGATTCTCATACTTCTCGCCATCGCGGCGGTGGCGGCAGTGCTGGGCTTCGGCCGGATTTCGGGGGTGGCGCTGACCGGCGCCAAGATCCTGATCGTCGTGGCGCTGGTGCTGTTCCTGCTGGTGCTGTTCGGCGTGATCGCCATCGGCGCCTGACACGGGCTTGTCGCGTTCGATGCGATTCACGCAATCTCCGGCCATCCCGCGGCAGCGTTCGCGCAAGCGAATGCGTTCGGCGCGGCCGGAGACCACAATTGAACGCGACATGCTCCAGGGGCGCCCCGGGGGCTGGCACGCGCCGCGCTTTCAGCTAACAAGCGCGCATGAGCCAGCCCCCGAACTCCCCCTCGAAATCCCACGGCCGCCTGTCGATCGGCGCGAGCCTTCAGCCCCGCGACCTGATGGCCGACCGCCCGGACCTGCACGGCGTCTGGACGGCGAAGGTCGTCACCCTGTTTCCGCAGGTCTTCCCCGGCGTGCTCGGCGCCTCGCTCACCGGCCGCGCGCTGGACCAGGGGCTGTGGCGGCTCGATCCGATCGACCTGCGGCTCTTCGGCGAGGGCCGGCACCGCAACGTCGACGACACCCCCGCCGGCGGCGGCCCCGGCATGGTGCTGCGCGCCGACGTGATGGGCGCAGCGCTCGACCACACGATGCGTGGGCGGCCCGACGACCGCGCCCGCTGGCCGCTGATCTATCTGTCGCCGCGCGGCCGGCCCTTCGACCAGGCCATGGCCCGACGCCTGTCGCGGACCGAGGGCGTCACGCTGATCTGCGGCCGGTTCGAGGGGCTCGACCAGCGGGTCATCGACCATTACGGGATCGAGGAAGTCAGCCTGGGCGACTTCGTCCTGACCGGCGGCGAAATCGCGGCGCAGGCGGTGCTGGACGCCACCGTGCGGCTGCGCCCCAACATCCTGGGCAACGAGGCCTCGACCGAGGAGGAAAGCTTCTCGGCCGGCCTGCTGGAGCATCCGCACTACACCCGCCCGGCCACCTGGCGCGGCCACGACATCCCCCCCGTCCTGCTGTCGGGCCATCACGGCGAGATCGCCAAGTGGCGGCAGGCGCAGGCGGAAGCGATCACGCGGGCGCGGCGGCCGGACCTCTGGGCCGCCTATGACCGAAGCCGGGACGAGGACTGACCGCGCCGGCGGTTCCCCTCTTGCCAAGCCGGCGCCTATTGCCCTAAAAGCGCCGCACCTGCCGGGCCAGCCCGAGTCAGGTGTTTTTGCTGTCCGCCCATGGTCCCGGATCAGGGGTTTCTTCGCCCTGCCCTTTCCGGCACCGGCGGATCGCAGACCAAAGGAACGACGACCTGTACCTCCGGCGGGCACCGCGGTGAACCCGACAGAAGACCAGGAGCTCTGAGGCGGCAGCAACACCCGCGGGAAAACCCGGGGCAGAATAGGAGTGGATCAGATGGACCTGATCGCTGAACTGGAAGCCGAGCAGATCGCAGAGCTCGGCAAGACCATTCCGGATTTCAAGGCCGGCGACACCGTCCGCGTCGGCTACAAGGTGACCGAGGGCACGCGCACCCGCGTGCAGAACTACGAAGGCGTCTGCATCAGCCGCAAGAACGGCGACGGCATCGCCGGGTCGTTCACGGTGCGCAAGATCTCCTTCGGCGAGGGCGTGGAGCGTGTCTTCCCGCTCTACTCGACCAACATCGAACAGATCACCGTCATCCGCCGCGGCAAGGTGCGCCGCGCGAAGCTGTACTACCTGCGCTCGCGCCGCGGCAAGTCGGCCCGGATCGCCGAACAGACCAACTATCGCCCGAAGACCAACGGCAAGACGCCGGCGCAAGGATCCGCGACATGAAAAAAGACACCCATCCCGACTATCATATCGTCGACGTAAAGCTGGTCGACGGCACCGTGGTCCAGATGAAATCCACCTGGGGCAACGAGGGCGACACGATCTCGCTCGACGTCGACCCGTCGGTGCACCCGGCCTGGACCGGCGGCGGCACCCGCCTGATGGACACCGGCGGCCGCGTATCGCGGTTCAAGAAGAAATACGAGGGCCTGGGCTTCTGAGCCCTTCGACCCACCGCTTTTCCGGAACGCCGCTCCCTCGGGGGCGGCGTTCTTCGTTTCGGGGGGTCCGAACCCAGCGATTCCCCGTGAAATTCGCCCTCCGACATGCGATACTTGGAACGATCCGTTTCATGGCCGCCATTGCCCGACATGCCAGACACGCGCCCGCATCCCCGGCTGACCCTGCATCTGAGCGGCGCCTTTCGGGCCACCGACGCCACCGGCAGCGACGTCACGGGCCTGTCCCGCCGCGGCCAGGCGCTTCTGGCGGTGCTGTCGCAGCACCCCGACATGCGGGCCGAGCGTGGCCATCTCGCCGACCTTCTGTGGAGTGACCGGGGCGAGGAGCAGGCCCGCGCCTCGCTCCGCCAGGAGCTGACCACGCTGCGCAAGGCGCTGCCCGATGGCGTGCTCGAAACCGACCGCCACTGCGTCCGGCTGGACCCGACCTGCGTGGAGGCCGTCATCGTCCCCGGCGCCACCTTCCTCGAAGGCTTCGACCTGGCCTCCGAGGGGTTCGAGGACTGGCTGCGCGACACCCGCGCCGCGCTGACCGACACGCCGCAGGCGCCCGCGCCGCCCTCCGACGTGCTGTTCTCGCGCCCCGCCGTCCTGCTTTTCGCCTTCGAGACGCTGTCCGAGGACGACCGCGACCGGATGATCGCCGCCGGCCTCGCCGACGACCTGCGCACCACGCTCAGCTACTGGCGCTGGTTTCCCGTCATCGGCCCCGAGGCCATCGGCTGGAAGACCGCGAAAGAGGCCGACCTGCGGGCCACCGCGGCCGAGGTCGACGCCGCCTATGCGGTGACCGGCACGATCCGCTGCCTCGGCAACCGGGTGAAGATCACCGTGGGGCTGACCGAGGCGGAGACCGGCCGCTCGCGCTGGTCGGGGCAGTTCGCCGGCACGCTCGACGACATCTTCGCCTTCCAGGAGGATGTCAGCCGCGCCATCGTGGCCCAGCTCGAACCCCAGATCTCGCGCGTCGAGGCGGTGCGTATCGCCCGCACGCGCCCCTCGTCGGTCGGGCCCTGGCAGCTCCTGGCGCAGGCGGACGAGGTCGACCGCCGCGGCGGCGAGGGCTACGGCACGCCCGAGAGCAACTGGGAACAGGTCCGCCTGATGGAGCGGGCGCTGGAGCTGGCGCCGGATTTCGCGCCGGCCCACGCCCGGATCGGCTGTATCCAGTTCCGTGCCGGCCTGCTGGGCTGGGTCGAGGACCGGACCGCCGCCTTCGACACCTCGCTGGAGCACACCTCCCGCGCCCTCGCCATCGACCCCGACAACTGGGAGGCCCACGCCTATAGCGGGCTCGTGGGCATCTTCGGCCGCCAAGAATACTCGAGCGGCCGGTTTCACAGCCAGGAGGCGGTGCGCCTGAACCCCTCGGCCGCGCTGGCCCGCCACGCGCTGGGCTGCGCGCTGGAATGGCTGGGCGAGCCGGAAACGGCGCTGGAACACCTCCACCTGATCTTCCGCCTCAACCCGAATCACAAGGGCCGCGCCGCCGCGCTGGGCGACATCACCACCTGCGAGATGTTCATCGGCCACCGCGACGCTGCGCTTGACGCCGCCGAACGCCTGCTGGCCATCGCGCCCGGCTATGCCCGCGGGCTGCAGCGCTGCGTGGTGACCTTCGGCTATTTCGACGTGACCGAGCGGGCCGCCCACGCGCTGGACATGCTGCGCCGGGAACAGCCCGATTTCGGCGAGGCCTATGTCCGCGAGACCTATCCCTATGCCCGGCCCGAGCACCTGGAGATGATCCTGGAGGGATTCCGCAAGGCCGGCGCCTTCGGCCCGTGACCGGCCTCTCCCGCCAGAAGCGGGGGTCGGGCACCGCATAACCGCAACATTTAAGCGAAATCCGCATCACCCGCGCTTCCAAAAGGGCGAGACACCAAATATAGTGGCGCGAAACGGGCAAACGGACCCTCTTGCGGCCGGGAAAAGGGACGGGGCCATGGCGCATATCATCGTCGTGGGGAACGAGAAGGGCGGTGCGGGGAAATCCACCGTGTCGATGCACGTGGCCACGGCGCTGGCGCGGCTGAAGCATCGCGTCGGGGTGATCGACCTCGACCTGCGGCAGAAGACCCTGACACGCTACCTGGAAAACCGGCTGCTCTACATGCAGAAGCACGCGCTCGACCTGCCGGTGCCGGAATTCCGCGACCTGCCGGACGTGGAAAAGCGCGAGCTTGCGGCGGGCGAGAACATCTATGACCGCCGCCTGTCGATGGCCGTGTCGGGGCTGGAGCCGATCTGCGACTTCATCCTGATCGACTGCCCCGGCTCGCATACGCGGCTCAGCCAGGTCGCGCATTCGCTGGCCGACACGCTGATCACGCCGCTGAACGACTCGTTTCTCGACTTCGACCTGCTCGCCCAGACCGACGGCGAGACGCACGAGATCCTCGGCCCCTCGGTCTATTCCGAGATGGTGTGGAGCGCGCGGCAGCTGCGCGCCCAGGCCGGCCTGACGCCGATCGACTGGGTCGTCGTGCGCAACCGCGTGGGCCCGCAGCGGATGGTGAACAAGGAGCTGATGATCGCCTCGCTCAACAAGCTGGCCCGGCGGCTTGGCTTCCGCATCGCGCCCGGCTTCACCGAGCGCGTGACCTTCCGCGAGCTGTTCCCGCGCGGCCTGACGCTGCTGGACCTGCGCGACATCGGGGTGAAGCAGTTCAACATCTCGATGGTCGCCGCCCGGCAGGAGCTGCGCGACCTGATGACCGAGCTGAAGCTGCCCGGCGTCTCCATCGACTTCTGACCCCGTTTTCTTTCAAAGAAAACGGCCCGGATCGCTTCCAACGATCCGCCCCGGACGATTGGAAATCGTCCGCCCCTACGCCAGCATCGCGCGGATCGACCGCTCGATCTGTCCGCCGCAATAGAGATCGCCGTAGTCCGCCTCGGTCGCCGCCCGCAACTCGGCCAGCGCCGGCGTCTCGCCCAACCGGTCGCTCAGTGCCGCCACCGCCGGCGCATGCGCGTCCAGCATCGGCCGCAGCGCGGGCAGCTTGTCGGTCATCGTCCCCCACAGCACGCAGGCCACCAGGTCCGCCAGCCCGGGCGCATCGGTGCCCAGCATCGTGCCGCCCTCTTCGGTCAGCCCGTGTCGCTGGCCGGTCTCCTCGAAGATCGCCATCCAGCGCGCCAGCCGCGGGCGAAACGCCTCCCAGTCCGCGCGGTCCCACATCATCCGCCCGCCATAGCGCGTGATCTCGTCCAGCACGTCGTTGGCGTCCGCCACCAGCTTCGCCGTCAGCGCGTCGCGCACCGCATCGCCCGGCATCAGCCCGAACCTGTCGCCCAGGTACAGCAGGATCGCCCCCATCTGCGCCAGCGTCGCGTCGGCGCCGTGGTCGGTCAGCACCGGCGGCGCCATCGCCGGCACCGGCTGCGCATCGACCGACAGGTCCTTCACCCGCGCGGTCTCGTCCACGCCCGCCTCGGTCCAGTCGGCGCCCGCATGGGCCAGAACCGCCCGGATGAACGCCCCGCGGAACGGCAAAGGCCAGTAATACAGCGTGTAGTCGGTCATCAGGTCACCTTGATCGCCACGTTCTTGGTCTGGACGTAGTTCCAGAGCGCCTCGCGCCCCTTCTCGCGCCCGTATCCCGACTGACCGTAGCCCCCGAACGGCGTCTCGACACCGCCCGCGAACCATTCGTTGACAAAGACCTGGCCGGCGCGCAGCCGCCCTGCCGTCCGCGCCGCGCGATCCAGGTCGCGGCTGAACACTCCGGCCACCAGCCCGTAGGGCGTGCCGTTGGCGATCCGGATGGCATCGGCCTCGTCCCGGTAGGGCATCAGGCAGGTGACCGGCCCGAACACCTCCTCCTGCGCGATCTCGGAGGCCGGGTCCACGTCCACCATCAGCGTCGGCTCCATGAAATGCCCCGGCCGGTTCAGCCGCCGCCCGCCGGTCGCTACCCTGGCGCCCCCGGCCTCGGCGCGCGAGACCATGCCGACGGCCCGCTCGCATTGCGCGTCCGAGACCACCGGCCCCATCCCCTCCAGCGGCACCTCCCGCTCGATCCCCGGCCCGACAGAGATCGACCCGGCCAGCGCCACGATCCGCTCCGCCAGCTCGTCATGCACGGAGGGATGCGCCACGATCCGCGACATCGCCGAACAGATCTGCCCCGCGTTCACGTAGACACCCTTGCGCACCGAGGCGACGACGGCGTCGAGATCGGCATCCTCGCAGACCACCGCCGCCGACTTGCCACCCAGCTCCAGCACCGCCGGCACGATGTTGCGCGCCGCCGCCTCGCCGATCTTGCGCCCCGTGGCCACCGACCCGGTGAACACCACCATGTCCACGCCCGCATGCGCCGCCAGCGCCGCCCCCGCCTCGGCCCCGTAGCCGGTCAGGACGTTCAGCGCGCCCTTGGGCAGCCCCACCGCCTCGCCGGCCCGCGCGAAGAACGACGACGACAGGGGCGTCATCTCGGACGACTTCACGACACAGGCATTGCCCGTCGCGATCCCGCAGGCGATCGAGCGCGCCGCGATCTCCAGCGGGAAGTTCCACGGGATGATCTGCGCCGACACGCCGTAGGGCTCCAGCAACGTGAAATCGAGATACCCCGCGCCCAGCGGGATCGACTTCCCCTCCACGGTCGAGGCCTGGTTGCCGTAATACTCGAAATACCGCGCCGCGTTCGACACCTCGGCCCGCGCCTCCCACAGGGGCTTGCCCTGTTCGCGCGTCAGAACCCCCGCGATCTCCTCGGCGTGGTCCGTCACCCACGCCCCCATTGCCTGCACCAGCCGCCCCCGCTCCAGCGGCCGCATGTCGGTCAGCGCCCCGCTGTCGTGACAGGCCCGCGCGGCCCGCACCGCGCGATCCACGTCGGCGGCATCGGCCAGCGCCTGCTCGGCCAGCACGTCGCCCGTCGCCGGATCCTCGACGGCGATCCGCCCGGCCCCGCCATCGACCCAGGCTCCATCGATATGGTTCTGCCAGAACTCGGACATCTCGGTCATCGGCGATCCTCCTTTTGAGAAAGGATAGACCACCCAATCGCCGGCCGGACAAGGGCGCACGACCCCTGCTTCTTCTCGTTCCAAATACGCATCGGGCGCGCCCCGTCGGCTCAAGAGCCAATGGCGACGGGGCAAAGCCCCCAGGCAGTCGTCGCGCCTGCGCGGCGGGCTCGGGCCGGTATCCGCTCCGCCCACGGAATGCCGGGGGCGCCGCGCCGGCGCGCGGCCCGTCAGCCCCAGAGCGTCACGGACAGACCGCCTCCCCTACAGGTGCCCGGCCCAGACCAGATACGCCACGAAGCCCGAGCCCACCGCCAGCAGGTTGAAGGCGTTCACCGTCAGAAGGTTCAGCGCCGCCTCGCGCCGCCGCTTCTTCAGGTCGACGCCCTTCAGCCACCGGGCGCAGCGGGCATAGGAGGCCTCCAGCGCCCCCGCATCGACCTGCATGCGCAGCTTCGGATGGTCGGCGAACCGCTGCGCCTCGACCAGCCGTTCGGCCTCGCGCCGCACCTTCGCCGGCATCCGCCGCCGGCCGCGGCGCAGCTTGGCCTCCAGCCCGTCGCCCTTCACCCGCAGCTTCTTCTCGATCAATGCCGCCAGAGACGCCGCCCGCGCCTCCAGCCTCTCGGCCGTCATCATCTGCACTATCCCCCAATAGCAGCTTCGCCCAGACTACCGGCCGCGCCGCCCCTTTCCAGCCCCGGCCGGGCGCGCTAAGCAGCCCGCATGCTCAATACCCTCGTCACTGGCGCACAGACGCAACACCCGCCGCTCCTGATCGCGCACGGCCTGTTCGGCTCGGCCCGCAACTGGGGCGTCATCGCGAAACGGCTGTCGGACACGCGGCAGGTGCTGACCGTGGACATGCGCAACCACGGCGACAGCCCGTGGCACGACAGCCACCGATACCCCGACCTCGCCGCCGACCTGGCCGAGGTGATCGCGGCCCATGGCGGGCAGGCCGACGTGTTGGGGCACTCGATGGGCGGCAAGGCGGCGATGGTGCTGGCGCTGGAGCATCCCGAGACGGTTCGCCGCCTGACCGTCGCCGACATCGCCCCCGTCGCCTACGGCCACAGCCAGCGTCCCCTGATCGAGGCGATGCGCGCCGTCGACCTGTCCTCCATCGACAGCCGCTCGGATGCCGAGGCGCAGCTGGCCGAGACCATCGACGACCGCGGCGTCCGCGCCTTCCTGCTGCAGTCGCTCGACCCCAAGGAGAAATGCTGGCGCTTCAACCTCGACGCGCTGGACGCCGAGATGGACCACATTACCGGCTGGCCCGAGATCTCCGGCCAGGCCGACACGCCGACGCTGTTCCTCTCCGGCGCCGAGAGCGACTATGTCGGCCCCGAGCACCGCGACCGGATCAAGGGCTACTTCCCCAACGCGCGCTTCGCGAAGATCCCCGGCGCCGGCCACTGGCTCCACGCCGAAAAGCCGCGCGAATTCGAGGCGGCGATGCGCAGCTGGCTGGACGCAGAGGCGTAAGGTGGGGGCGTAAGGTGCCCCCCCGTTCCCCAGCGCGGAACAAGGCCGATAGGCCGCCGCGCAAGCGCCGCCTCTCGGCGATTGCCCTGCAATCGCCTGTCGGCAGGGCATTTCGCCCGCGAAATGCCCGAGAGACACGCCCCGGTGCGGCGGCGCTATGGTAGCCGTTATCGCAGAGCTCCGAGGTCGCCCGGATTTGGCAACGATAAAGCGCGCCGCTCGGACACCGGAGCGCCACCGCGCGCGTCGGCCCTTGCGCGGCTCCTCACTCTGCTCGGACGTACCCAGAAGCGCTCCACCGCCCGCCCCTCCTACAGATCGTCCTCCCCGATCACCGGGTTCACCAGCGTGCCCACCGGCCCCAGATCCACCTCGGCCAGATCGCCCGGCCCCATATAGACCGGCGGCACCCGCTTGTCGCCCACGCCGCCCGGCGTGCCGGTGGCGATCACGTCGCCCGGCGCCAGCGCGGTGAAGGTCGAGCAATAGGCGATCAGCCGCTCCAGCGGGAAGATCAGGTCGGCCAGGGTCGCCTCCTGCATCACCTTGCCGTTCAGCCGGCTGGTGATCGGCAGCGTCCTGTAATCCTCCACCTCGTCGGCGGTCAGCATCCACGGCCCGAACCCGCCCGAAGCCGGGAAGTTCTTGCCCGGGGTGAACTGCCCCGTATGCCGCTGCCAGTCGCGCACCGAGCCGTCGTTGAAACAGGCATAGCCCGCCACATGCTCCAGCGCGCGGTCCTCGGGGATGTTCCGCCCGCCGCGCCCGACGATCACGGCGAGTTCCCCCTCCAGGTCGAACCGGTTGGAGAAATGCGGCTTCACCAGCGGCTGGCGATGGCCCAGGAGCGTGTCGGCGAAGCGCGTGAAGACGGTGGGATGCTCCACGTCCGGCCGCCCGGTCTCGGCCTTGTGCTCGGCATAGTTCACGCCGATGCACAGCACCTTGGCCGGGTCCGGGATCACCGGCAGGAAGGTGACGTTGGAAAAGGACAGCTCCGCCGCCCGGCCCTCCAGGTAGTCGGCGATCTCCTCGGCCATGTCGGCGGCGATGGCCTCGCGCAGGGTCTCCACCCCGCCAAGGCCCGTCAGGTCCACGATCCCGCCCTCGACCGCGGCGCCGAAGCGCGCCTCTCCCAGATGGACATAGCTGATCAGTTTCATGCGCGCTTCCTTCCGCTGCCCCGACGATCCGGTGCCCTCTCCTAGCGCGGATCGCCCCGGCCGGAAACCGGCAACGCACGGCTCACGCCAGCTGCCGCGCCACCAGCCACGCCACGGGGACGGCCGCGACGAACCCGGCGCCGGCGGCCACCAGGATCGGCACCAGCGTGTCGTAGCCGGCAACCAGCGCGACGACCACGAAACTGCCCATCAGGGTCGTGGCGATCACCGAAAACAATGTCATGGCCAGGCGCAGCATTTCTCGTCCCTCCGTTCGTATACCGTTCGAATACCGGTCGAATACCTGTCGCGACCCATATGCACGAAAAAAGATGTGAACCTTGCGACAGGTCAACACGACGCATGGATACGAAGATTTCGGACAGCCCGCGCTTGCCTGATCCGCAGGCCCCATGCAAAACTTGCACCAATCGATTTTCCTGGAGGCACAGATGCGCATCACATCCATTGCCCTCGTCCTGGGCCTGTCTCTCGCCACGGCAGCCCCGGCGGCCGCGCAAGGGGACAACGATTTCTGGAAGGCCGTCGGCGACTGGGACATCAACATCGACCCGACGGTCGGCAACGGCTGCTACGCCATCGCGAGCTGGAACGGCGGCACCGTGCTGCGCATCGGCCGCAACCCCGAGCGGGACAACTTCTACTTCCTGATCGGCAATCCGAAATGGGCCTCGCTGCAGCCCGAGGCGAAATACGACATCCAGATCCAGTTCGGCAACCGTCCGGTCTGGGACGTCTCGGCCACGGGGCTGCAGTTCAACCCCGGAGAGACGGTCTATCTGCACGCCCAGTCGAACAAGATGGAGTTCATCTCCGAATTCCAGGAGGCGCTGAACATGTCGATCTCCTACAACGGAAGCGAGATCGACAAGCTCAAGCTCACCGGCTCGATGCGCGCCTGGAACGAGGTGGAGGTGTGCCAGCAGGAGATGAACCGCCGCGCCCCGTCCGTCTCGCCGCCGGTCAGCGAGGACCCGTTCTCCGAGGATCCCTTCGGCAACGGCGCGGGCCAGACCAAGAACTCGTCGTCGAAGAACCGCGCCCGGAAGGAGTGAGGCCGGGGGCGGTGTTGCCCGGCCTACGCGAGCGCTCGAACGGTGGCCCGCGCGGGACATGGCGAAGCCGCCGCGTGCGCCGCCTCTCGGCGATTACACTATTATGGGCGGCGGCGCTGCCCTGCCCACCCCACCATTCGATCTGTACCCAGCGCGGAACAAGGCGAAGCCGCCGCGCAAGCGCCGCCTCTCGGCGATTGCTCTGCAATCGCCGAGAGGCAGGGCATTGGCAATGCCCGAGAGACGCGCCCCGGTGCGGCGGCGCTGTGGTCGACGTTATCGCAGAGCTCGGAGGTCGCCCGCGTTTGGCAGCCATAAAGTGCGCCGCTCGGAAGTCGGAGCGCCGCCGCGCGCGTCGGCCCTTGCACGGCTCCTTACACTGCTTGGAAATGCCCAAAGGGGCCCCGCGCTTCCGGGGCTCCGCCCGTTCGCGCCAAATAACTGCCCTGCATGTTCCCTTCGTCGATGCGACCCGTGCGCGTCGGCCGGTGACTGAACGGTGGGGCAAATACGATAGCCCCTTATGAACGATGCCCAGCGCGGAACAAGGCGAAGCCGCCGCGCAAGCGCCGACGCGCACCCGAGCGGCGGCGCTGTGGTAAACGTTATCGCAGAGTTCAGAGGTCGCCCGAACCTGGCAGCCATAAAGTGCGCCGCTCGAACTCCGGAGCGCCCCCGCGCGCGTCGGCCCTTGCCCGGCTCCTCATGCTGCTCGGACGCCCCAATGACACCCAGCGCCTCCGGGGTTCCGCCCGTCCACACCGGAAAACTGTCCTGCATGTTCCCGTCGTCGATGCGACCCCGTGCGCGTCGGCGTGTGACTGAACGGTGGGGCACATACGATAACCCCTTATGAACGGTGCCCAGCGCGGAACAAGGCGAAGCCGCCGAGCAAGCGCCGCCTCTCGGCGATTGCTCTGCAATCGCCTGTCGGCAGGGCATTTGCAATGCCCGAGAGACGCGCACCCGAGCGGCGGCGCTGTGGTAGCCGTTATCGCAGAGTTCAGAGGTCGCCCGGACCTGGCAGCCATAAAGCGCGCCGCTCGAACTCCGGAGCGCCCCCGCGCGCGTCGGCCCTCGCGCGGCTCCTCACAGGGCTCGGACATGCCCGAAGGCGCCCAGCACCCTCGCGCCGCTCCCTAAGGCGCCACGCGGAACCCGTCCCCGGCATCCTCGCCACTCGCCTCGGTCTCCACCTCGGCCACCACGGCCCGCTCCGGCCCGTGCTTCAGCGCCTCCAGGAACCGCGCCACCGCGTCCTCCGGCCCGGCCGCCACGCCGCTGACCGACCCGTCGTCTTCGTTGCGCACCCAGCCGCGCAGGCCCAGCTCCTCGGCCGTACGCTGTGTCCACGCACGGAACCAGACGCCCTGCACCCGGCCCGTCACCCGGAACTTCCGGCACATATCGCTCATCGCACGCTCCACCCGTTCACTCGCCGCGATCGCGCCGCTGCCGCAGCCCGACGCCCAGCGCCACGCCCGAGGCCACGCCGATGGCGATCCCCGCGGCTAGGTCGTCCATCGCGACGCCCAGCCCGACACCGACGGCGATCCCGATCGCAACTCCGACACCCATGTTCATTGCGGCACCTCCTGCCCCCCAGGTGGCCCCGCACACCGCAGGTTCAAGCCGTCACCGACCGCTGCACCCAGAGGGGCGGCCCGTAGGATGGGTGGTCCTGCGCCCGCAGGCGCAGGTTCACCCATCGCCCCCGTGCCAGCCCCCATCAATGCAACCGCGCGCGCACCACGTAGCCTTCCACCGTCGCCTCGCCCAGCGCCCGCAGCGCCTCCAGTCGGTGGAACCCCTCAATCAGCACATAGCCGTCGCCGTCCGCGCGCACCCGGATCGGCGTGGTCTGTCCGCGTTCCAGCATGTCCTCGGCCAGCGACTGGACCTTGTCCGCGTCCAGCGTCTTGCGCCGCTTCACCGGCACGCGGACGCGCTCGATGGGCAATGTGTGTGTCTCCAGCATGGCCGCCAGTCTGCCCCGCTTTGCCCCGGATTGCCAGAAATGCGGGCTCGTCCATGGACAGTTACCGCTACCATCATAAATAACAAATACTTACCCCCCTGTCCAACCTCGGACGCCCCCGCGGACCCCATTGACGGCGCCTTGAAAGAGCCGCATATGCCAGCGTCATGACCGACCCTCGCTACATCCGCAATTTCTCCATCGTCGCCCATATCGACCACGGGAAATCCACCCTCGCCGACCGGCTGATCCAGCTGACCGGCACCGTGGCCGAGCGCGACATGCGCGACCAGATCCTCGACGCGATGGACCTGGAACGCGAACGCGGCATCACCATCAAGGCCAACTCGGTCCGGATCGACTATCCGGCCAAGGACGGCCACACCTACGTGCTCAACCTCATCGACACGCCGGGCCATGTCGACTTCTCCTACGAGGTCTCCCGCTCGATGCAGGCCGTCGAGGGCTCGCTCTTGGTCGTCGACGCCACCCAGGGGGTCGAGGCGCAGACGCTCGCCAACGTCTACCAGGCGATCGACGCCGATCACGAGATCGTGCCGGTCCTCAACAAGATCGACCTGCCGGCGGCCGAGCCCGAGCGCGTGAAGGAGCAGATCGAGGACGTCATCGGCATCGACGCCTCCGACGCCATCGAGATATCGGCCAAGACCGGCCTCGGCATCCCCGACGTGCTGGAAGCCATCGTCCACCGCCTGCCGGCCCCCGAGGGCGACCGCGACGCGCCGCTCAAGGCGATGCTGGTGGATTCGTGGTACGACCCCTATCTCGGCGTCGTCGTCCTGATCCGCGTGATGGAGGGCGTGATCCGCAAGGGCGACCAGATCAAGATGCTCAAGACCGGCGCGGCCTACAAGCTCGACCGCCTCGCCGTGCTGAAACCCAGCATGACCAACATCGCCGAGCTCGGCCCCGGCGAGATCGGCGTCTTCACCGCCTCGATCAAGCAGGTCCGCGACACCCGCGTCGGCGACACCATAACGCATGTGAAGAAGCCCTGCGCCAAGGCGCTGCCCGGCTTCAAGCCCTCGGTCCCGGTGGTCTTCTGCGGCCTCTTCCCGGTCGACGCCGCCGATTTCGAGGATCTGCGCACGGCCATCGAGAAGCTCGCCCTCAACGACGCCTCCTTCACCTACGAGATGGAGACCTCGGCCGCGCTCGGCTTCGGCTTCCGCTGCGGCTTCCTGGGGCTTCTGCACCTCGAAGTGGTCCGCGACCGGCTCGAACGCGAATACGACATCGACCTGATCACCACCGCCCCCTCGGTCGTCTACCACGTCCACATGAAGGACGGGACGATGGACGAGCTGCACAACCCCGCCGACATGCCCGACCTGACCGATGTCAGCCATGTCGAGGAGCCGCGCATCAAGGCCACGATCCTGGTGCCCGACGAGTTCCTGGGCGACGTGCTCAAGCTCTGCCAGGACCGCCGCGGCATCCAGGAGGATCTGACCTATGTCGGCGGCCGGGCGATGGTGGTCTACGACCTGCCGCTGAACGAGGTGGTCTTCGACTTCTACGACCGGCTGAAATCGGTCACCAAGGGCTATGCCTCCTTCGACTACCACCTGACCGGCTACCGGCAGGACAACCTGGTCAAGATGCAGATCCTGGTGAACGAGGAGCCGGTGGACGCGCTGGCGATGATGGTCCACCGCGACCGGGCGGAGATGCGCGGCCGGGCGATGGTCGAGAAGCTGAAGGACCTGATCCCCCGTCACATGTTCAAGATCCCGATCCAGGCGGCCATCGGCGGCAAGGTCATCGCCCGCGAGACGCTGGCGGCGCTCCGCAAGGACGTGACGGCCAAGTGCTACGGCGGCGACGCCACCCGGAAGAAGAAGCTTCTGGAGAAGCAGAAGGCCGGCAAGAAGAAGATGCGGCAGTTCGGGAAGGTTGATATCCCGCAGGAGGCGTTTATTAACGCCTTGAAAATGGACAGCTGAAGCTGTTCATTTTCAAGGTGAGTGGGCGAAAGCGGTTCGCGAAGCGAATTGCGTGCCCACGCGGTGGGCGCAGACAAATCTATCTGTCTCCATCCCCAAATTTTAATATGATTTCAAAGGATTTCGCCTTCCACATAGCGGAAACAGTTTTCCCATAAGGAGAGCCAAGACTACCACAGCCCCGGCGACTATCATTCCAGCCATCACCAAAAGCTGCACATCAGACACCCTATTCTTCTCCTTTGGAAGCGCCCAGAATAAACTTTGCCCGATGATAGTCTTTGGATAGAAGCGCGGACATATAGGCGGTTTGATCAGTCACCCTGTATTGTGCGGAGATGTTGGGTATACTTTGTGTCCCATCAAGAAATGGTATGGGGCAGAGAAATGCATAAGCGAACGCATCCGCCTCCTCTTCCAAATCCGAGTTTCTGATTTTCGGATTATAGAACGCCGAACTCTCTCGAAACTCGACGTCTCGCGCTGCCCGAGCGCTCGTCTGCCCTCCTCTGTGCTTGGCGCGGCTACGCACCTTTCTCTTGTGGCTCTTTAGAGCGTTTGCCCACCGACATGAATCGATTGGGGATTCCCATTCGGCCGAGGGACTGATTCACTGACCCTGGGGCAGATACTGGGGGCAGC
>NZ_JARGYC010000033.1 GCF_029168335.1 Psychromarinibacter sediminicola | reverse complement strand
CGGCGCTGCACGGCGTTCCGCCGCGCGATACAGGTGGAAATGTCCCACGGCAAATCCAGTGTCGTGCAGTGTGCGGCGGCGCCACGCGGCCGGCGCCGGGCAGGACGGAACCCGGCCGCCGCCCGCGGCGCCGCGTGACGTCTAGAGCGCGCCTTTCGTCGACGGCACCGCGTCGGCCGTCCGCGGGTCGGTCTCCACCGCCTCGCGCAGCGCCCGCGCCACCGCCTTGAACGCCGCCTCGGCGATGTGGTGGGCGTTGAGCCCGTGCAGCGCCTCGACATGCAGCGTGATGCCGCCATGGGTCGCCAGCGCCTGGAAGAACTCGCGCACCAGCTCGGTATCGAACGTGCCGATCTTCGCCGCCGGCAGCGCCACGTCCCAGACCAGATACGGCCGCCCGCTGAGGTCCAGCGCGGCCCGCACCAGCGCGTCGTCCATCGGCAGGAGGCAGGCGCCGTAGCGCCGGATGCCGCGCTTGTCGCCGACGGCCTGCGCCAGCGCCTGGCCCAGCGCGATGCCGGTATCCTCGACCGTGTGGTGGCCGTCGATATGCAGGTCGCCCGTCGCCTTGACGGTCATGTCGATCAGCGAATGCCGCGCCAGCTGGTCGAGCATATGGTCGAAGAACCCGACGCCCGTGGCCATGTCGTGGACCCCGGTGCCGTCGAGGTCGATCTCCACCGAGATGTCCGTCTCCGCCGTCTTGCGGGCGATGCTGGCCGTGCGCATGGGTGCCTCCGTCTCTTCGCGCGCCTTATAGGCGGGCGCCGGGGCCATTCCAAGCGGGCCCCATTGATATTGCCGCCCACCGCGGCCATTCTGCCGCTCGACTGACCGAGGAGAGCCCGCCCATGACCACCTGCGTCTTCGTCCAGCTCCGCTGCCGCCCCGGCACGACCTACGAGGTGGCCGAGCGGATCGCCCTTCAGGAAGTCCATTCCGAGCTCTACTCGACCTCGGGCGAATACGACCTGCTGCTGAAGCTCTACATCCCCGAGGCCCAGGACGTGGGCAAGTTCATCAACGAGGAACTGCTGCATATCGAGGGGATCGAGCGCTCGCTCACCACCCTGACCTTCAAGGCGTTCTGACCCGGGCGACCGCGCCTGCGGCGCGGGCCTCCGGCGGGCGTATTTGGGACGAGAAGAAGCCCGCGCGCCTGTTCTTTTCGGGCAAGGGCGCGGCGGTTGCCCACATGCCGGGACTCGGAAACCGGTTGCGCGAGTCACGCGGTTTCAGGGCGTTACGGCACGATCTTCATGTCGCAATGGATTCTGTCCACGGAGTTATCCCGGGGTCGGTTGCCGATTCCCGTCAATTCCGTCAGCAAAACTCCGCGGCCAGACGCCGGCCCGCGGCGCGGTACTCGGCCGCGATCCGGTCGACCCGCGCGGCGGCGGGCACGATGTCCTGCACGGCGCCGATTCCCTGGCCCGAGCCCCAGATGTCCTTCCACGCCTTGGCCCCGGCCGTCGCGGCGGCGAAGTCCATCGTGTCGGGCGTCGCCTCGGCGAGGTTGTCGGGGTCGAGGCCGGCCCGCGCGATCGAGCCGCGCAGGTAGTTGCCGGAGATGCCGGTGAACAGCGACGAGGTCACGATGTCCTGCGCCCCGCCCTCGACGATGGCCTGCTTGTAATCGGCGACCGCGTTCGCCTCTTCCGTCGCGATGAAGGGCGAACCGATATAGCCCAGATCCGCCCCCACGGCCCGCGCCGCGAGCAGCGCCTCGCCGGTGGAGATGGCGCCGGACAGCAGCAGCGGCCCGTCGAACCACGCCCGGATCTCGCGCACCAGCGCGAAGGGCGACTGCGGGCCGGCATGCCCGCCCGCCCCGGCGGCCACCGCGATCAGCCCGTCGGCGCCCTTCCCGATGGCCTTGCGCGCGAAGCGGTCGTTGATGATGTCGTGCAGCGCGATGCCGCCGCAGTCATGCGCCGCCTGGTTCACCTCGGGCCGCGCGCCGAGCGAGGTGATCCAGATCGGCACGTTCCATTTGTGACAGATCTCGATGTCCCGCTGCAGCCTGGCATTCGACCGATGCACGATCTGGTTCACCGCAAAGGGCGCGGCGGGGCGGTCGGGATTGTCCTGGTTGTGCTTGTCCAGCGCCTCGGTGATGCGCTTAAGCCAGGCTTCCAGCATCGGCGGCTCGCCCTCGGCCTCGCGCGCGTTCAGCGCGGGGAAGCTGCCGACGATCCCGGCGGTGCATTGCGCGATGACCAGCTCGGGGCCGGAGACGATGAACATCGGCGCGCCCACGGCCGGGATGCGCAGGCCGCGCAGGGCGGCCGGCAGGTGGCTGTCGGTCGGTGCCATGGCTGTCCTCCTCTAGACGCGGCGCAGCATGGTCGGGCCCCGCGCCATTGACAAGCGGCGACGGCGCGGCAAGCGGCGGGACGGAAAGGCTGGGAAAGCGAGGCCGGGCGGGGCGCCTGTGGCGGCGCCGGGCTCACTCCGCCGGCTTCGTCGTCCCCGGGGACAGCGCGATGAACACCGTCGCCGCCACGAAGCCCAGCGTCGCCCAGGCCGCGACCCAGGCGCCGCCGGAGGTGTGGTTCATGTCCACATACATCGCCAGGCCCATCTGCGACGAGAAGAACACGTAGCCCGTCACGATCATCGCGATTCCGTATTCCACCACCTTGCCCAGCACCCGGAACAGCGCCGCCGCGCCCAGCACGATCAGCGTCGCCTGGTGGCCGATGGTCCCGGCCTGCGTGTGCTGGTGGTGGTTCAGGAACACCATCGCGACGATCGCGATGGGGATCAGGAAATGCGCCCCGGTCGGAAAGCCCTCCGGGTGGCGGCGCAGCACCACCAGCCCGCTGATCCCCAGCACCAGGATCAGCCCCATGATCGACACGTGCTCCTGCTCGCCGGGGCCCGCGCCGTCGAACACGCCCAGCGGTGGGTGCATGATGAAGGTGTCGGCCAGGACATAGGCGGCGCCGGCCACGATGGCGAGCCACGCCTCGATCCGGTTCAGCCGCCGGAACTCCGCGGCGAAGAACAGCGCCGCCGCCCCCATCGCCACCAGGAACGCGCCGGGGCCGAGATGGCCGTAGAACTGCTGCACGATGACCCAGCGATAGTCCGGCACCAGGATGTACCACAGCCAGGTGACCACCGCGATCTGGATCAGGGCGAACAGCCCGAGTTTCAGTGCCGTCCCGGTCATCCAGGCTCTCCCATCCTCGTTTCCGCGCGCATATCACGCCCCGCCCGGCGCCGCGCGGTCAAGCCCTCCGGCGGGGCCGCGCGTCAGGTTCCCGGCAGCTTGTGGTCGCCGTACATCTGCCGCAGCGTCAGCTTCGACACCTTGCCCGTCGCCGTCAGCGGCAGGTCGTCGACATAGATCACGTCGTCGGGCAGCTGCCACTTGGCCAGGTGCTCGCCCAGGTGGCGCAAGAGGTCTGCGGTATCGGGCACCCGCCCCTCGGCCGGCACGGCGATCAGCACCGGGCGCTCGCCCCACCGGGGATGCGGCACCGCGATGACCGCGGCATTGGCGATGTCGGGATGCGCGATCGCCATGTTCTCCACGTCGATCGAGCTGATCCATTCGCCGCCCGACTTGATCAGGTCCTTGGTCCGGTCGGTGATGTTCAGAAAGCCCTCGGGCGTGATCGCCGCCACGTCGCCGGTGCCGAACCAGCCCTCGGCGTCGATCGCGGCGGCCGAGGCGTCTTCGTTCCGGAAGTAGCCCGAGACCACGGTGTTGCCGCGCACGAACAACTCGCCCACGGCCTGGCCGTCATGCGGCTGCCGGGTGCCGTCCTCGCCCACGATCTTCAGGTCGACGCCGAAGGCCCGCCGCCCCTGGAAGGACTTCAGCCGCAGCCGCTCCTCCAGCGGCACCTCCGCCGCCGCGGGGCCCAGCTTGGTGGTGGTGCCGATCGGCGACATCTCGGTCATGCCCCAGGCATGGACCACGTCGACGCCGCGCTCCTCGAACGCCCGGATCAGCGACGGCGCCGCCGCCGAGCCGCCGATGACCACCTCGCCGAACCCCTCCGGCAGCCGGTCGCGGCGGGCGATCTCGTCCATCAGCCCCAGCCAGACGGTCGGCACGCCCCAGGCCGAGAACACCCGCTCCGCCTGCATCAGCTCGAAGACCGAGGCGCCGTCCAGATGCGGCCCCGGCATGACCAGCGTCGCGCCGGCCAGCGGGCCGGCATGGGCCATCCCCCAGGCGTTGGCGTGAAACAAGGGCACGACGGGCAACAGCCGCCGCCCCGCCCGCATCGCGTCCTGCATCACGATGCAGACGGTGAAGGCATGCAGCACCATCGAGCGGTGGGTAAACAGCGACCCCTTCGGATTGCCCGTGGTGCCGGAGGTATAGCACAGCCCCGCCGCCGTCTCCTCCGCCAGGTCGGGCCAGTCGAACCCGTCATCCTCCGCCGCCAGCAGCTCCTCGTAGCACAGCGCGCCGGGCAGCGAGGTCTCGGGCATATGCGCCCGGTCGGTCATGATCACATAGGTCATCTCCGCCGGGAAATGCGCCGCCAGCTTCTCCACCAGCGGCACGAAGGTCAGGTCGAGAAACAGCGCCCTGTCCTCGGCATGGCCGACGATATAGACCGCCTGCTCGGCCGACAGCCGCGGGTTCAGCGTGTGGCACACGGCGCCGATCCCCGGCACCCCGTAATAGAGCTCCATGTGCCGATAGCCGTTCCAGGCCAGCGTCGCCACCCGGTCGCCGGCGCCGATCCCCAGCCGCGCCAGCGCCTTCGCCAGCCGCCGCGCCCGCGCCCCGGTCTCGCGATAGCTCTGCCAGTGCCGCCCGCCCTCGACCGTCGAGGACACGATCCCCGCGTCGCCGTGCAGCTCCTCGGCGAAAGTCAGGATGTCCGCGATCCGCAGCGGACGATGCATCATCTGGCCCAGCATCGCCGGCGCCCTCCCTTGTTCCGACAGGGATGTTCCCCGCAGACGCGGCCCCGATCAACCGCGAAATCCCGCCCGAAGCTTCTTCTCGTTCCAAATACGCACATCCCGGCCGCACAACCGGGCCGGCCGGCCGCCGCGGCGCGATCACGCGACACGGGCAGAAAAAGACTCGCGCGGAAGCGCTCCTTCTGGTCGCGCGCCCTCAGGGATCGGACCCGACCCGCACAAGCTGCTTGCCGAAATTGCCGCCGGTCAGCATCTCCAGGAAGGCCTCCGGCGCCGCCTCCAGCCCCTCGGCCACGCTCTCGCGGTAGTGGATCTCGCCGGCGCCGACCAGCGGGCCGACCTCGTCGAGGAAGGGCTGCAGCCGGTTGGCGTGGTCGAAGACCAGAAACCCCTGCACCCGCAGCCGCTTCACCAGGATCGTCCGCCAGATCCCCGGCACGGTCAGCGCCTCGCCGCCGCCACCCGCGGAATACCACGCCACCATGCCGCAGACGGCGATCCGCCCGTGGTCGTTCATCCGCGGCAGCACGGCCTGCAGCACGTCGCCGCCCACGTTCTCGTAGTAGCAATCCACCCCCTGCGGGGTCACCGCCGCCAGCTCCTCGGCCATGCCCGGGTCGCGGTGGTCGAGGCAGACGTCATAGCCCAGATGCTCGACGGCATAGGCGCATTTCTCCGCCCCGCCGGCGATGCCCACGGGCTTCAGCCCGGCCCGCTTGGCCAGCTGCCCGGCGACCGAGCCCACCGCCCCGGTCGCGGCGCCGATCACGATGGTCTCGCCCGAGTCCATCCGCAGGATGTCGTTCAGCCCGACCCAGGCCGTGTGCCCCGGCATCCCCAGCACGCCCAGCGCGGTCGATACCGGCGCGAGCTCGGGGTCGAGCTTGCGCAACAGCCGCGCCTCGGCGACCCCGTGGCTGGCCCAGCCGATCCCGGCCAGCACGATGTCGCCCGCCTGCAGCCGGCTGTCGCGGCTTTCCACGACCTCGGCCACGACCTGCCCGGCCATCGCCTCGCCGATCTCCACCGGCGGCGCGTAGGACGGCCCGGCGTTCATCCGCCCGCGCATGTAGGGATCCAGCGACAGCCAGATCGTGCGCAACAGCACCTCGCCCTCCTCCGGCGCCGGCAGCTCCGCCGTCTCCAGCCGGAAATTCTCGGGCGCCGCGTCGCCCTGCGGGCGGCTGGCGAGGACGATGCGCTGGCATTGGGTCATGGAGGCTCCTTTCGGGGTCGCTGGCGTTCAGCCTAGCCCCGCGCGCCGCAAAGCCAAGGGCTTTACCCGCACCGCGGTTTGCCCGATACCGACGCCCGGACCGCCTGCACCGCGCGAGGGAGGAGACGACAGATGGCCAATCCGCTCTACGACCGGCTGTTCGGCCGCCACGCGGGCCGGGACACGCCGTTTCTGCACCGGCCCGGCGGAACCACGCTGACCCACGACGCCTTCGTCCGGATGGCCGCGCGCTATGCCCATGCGCTGACGGCGGCGGGGCTGGAACCGGGCGACCGGCTGGCGGTGCAGATCGCAAAGAGCCCCGAGAACCTCGCCGTCTATGCCGCCTGCGCGCAGGCGGGCGTGATCTTCCTGCCGCTGAACACCGCCTACCCGCCGGCCGAGGTCGATTATTTCGTCGGCAATTCCGGCGCGAAGCTCCTGCTCTGCGACCCCGCCGACGCGGCCGCGCTCGCCCCCGTCGCCGCCGGGCACGGCGCCCGGCTGATGACGCTCGCCGCGGACGGCACCGGCAGTTTCCCGGCCGCCGCCGAAGGCCAGCCCGAGAGCTTCGACACCGTCGACCGCGCCGCCGACGATCTCGCCGCTTTCCTCTACACCTCGGGCACCACCGGCCGGTCCAAGGGCGCGATGCTGACGCAGGACAACCTGCTGTCCAACGCGGAGACGCTGGTGGAGACCTGGCGTTTCACCGCCGATGACGTGCTGCTGCATGCGCTGCCGATCTTCCACACCCACGGGCTGTTCGTGGCCACCAACATCACGCTCCTGGCCGGCGGCTCGATGATCTTCCTTCCGAAATTCGACACCGACGCGGTGATCGAGGCGCTGCCCCGCGCCACCACGATGATGGGCGTGCCCACCTTCTACACCCGTCTCCTGGACGATCCCCGCTTCACCGGCGCGCTGGTGCGGCATTTCCGGCTGTTCGTCTCTGGCTCCGCGCCCCTTCTCGCGGACACCCACCAGCAGTTCGAGGCCGTGACCGGCCACCGCATCCTGGAACGCTACGGGATGACCGAGACCAACATGAACACCTCGAACCCCTATGACGGCGAGCGCCGGGCGGGCACGGTGGGCTTTCCGCTCCCCGGCGTGGAGCTGAAGGTGACGAACCCGGAGACGGGTGAGGACCTGCCCCGCGGCGAGACCGGGATGATCGAGGTGCGCGGCCCCAACGTGTTCCAGGGCTACTGGCAGATGCCGGAGAAGACGAAGGAGGAGCTGCGCGCGGACGGCTTCTTCATCACCGGCGACCTCGGGCTGATCGACGCCGATGGCTACGTGCAGATCGTCGGGCGCGGCAAGGACCTGATCATCTCCGGCGGCTTCAACGTCTATCCCAAGGAGGTGGAACTAGTGCTCGACGCCCAGCCCGGCGTGAAGGAAAGCGCCGTCATCGGCGCCCCGCATCCCGATTTCGGCGAAGGCGTGGTCGCCGTGCTCGCGGCCGAGCCCGGCGCCCGCCCGGATACCGAGGCCATCGCCGCCGCCCTGGGCGGCAGCCTCGCCCGCTTCAAGCAGCCGAAGCATTACGCGGTGGTCGACGACCTGCCGCGCAACACCATGGGCAAGGTCCAGAAGGCCGCCCTGCGCGCGGACTTCGCGGACGTGTTCCGGTGACGCATGCGGCGCGGAGCACCGTCGTCCTGCACGACATCGAGATCGGCGCCGAACGGGTCGCCTACGCCACCGACGCGCTGATCGAGGCGCCCAACTGGTCCCCCTGCGGCCGGTTCCTGATCCTGAACGGCGACGGCCGGATCTGGCGGCTGGAGCTCGGCGACGACCGGCTGAGCGCCATCGACACCGGCCGCTGCCTCCAGTGCAACAACGACCACGGCCTGTCGCCGGACGGCACCCGGCTGGCGATCAGCGACACGACCGAGACCGGCGAAAGCTGCATCTACACCCTGCCCGTCGGCGGCGGCACGCCGGTCCGCGTGACCGAGACCACCCCGTCCTACTGGCACGGCTGGTCCCCCGACGGCGCCACGCTGACCTACACCGCCCGCCGCGACGACGTGTTCCACATCTTCACCATCCCGGCCGACGGCGGCGACGAGCGGCGGCTGACCGACGGCCCCGGCCACCGCGACGGGCCGGACTACACGCCGGACGGGCAATGGATCTGGTTCAACTCCGACCACCATGGCGGGCTGCCCGAGCTGTGGCGGATGCGCCCGGACGGCACGGGGCTGGAGCGGATGACCGAAGACGGCTTCGTGAACTGGTTCCCGCACCCCGCCCCCGACGGCCGCCACGTGCTTTACCTCGCCTACGGCGCCCACGTGACGGGCCACCCGCGCGGCGAGGAGGTGGCGTTGCGCCTGATGCCCGCCGGCGGCGGCGCACCGCGCACGCTGGCGGCGATCCATGGCGGCCAGGGCACGATAAACGTGCCCTGCTGGGCGCCGGACGGGAAACGCTTCGCCTATGTCCGGTACAGGCGCGACTGACGCAACAGGATTTTCTAGAAAATCCTGCACTGGCAAAATCTTCTAGAAGATTTTGCCCAGGCGATTTCTTCTGGAAGAAATCGCCCCCCTATTGCAGCACGTCGCCGCGGGCGTATTCGCCCCATTCCACCGTGCCATCGTCATAGGTCAGCTCGATCCGCACCTTGTCGACCGACTGCAACGGCAAGGTCGCATAGGGCAGCCGGTCCTCGCCGATCTCGGAAAACGTCTCGTCGCCCTCGCAGGGCTCGGTCTCCCAGACCTGCGGCTTGCCGTCGTTGATGACAAAGCGGATCTGCTCGATCCCGCAGCGGTAGACCTCCAGCATGGTAAAATACAAAAGATCCTGGCCGTTGAACTCCCGCAGCGAAATCCACTGCGGCTTGATCGTCTTCAGGATCGGCTTCACCTGCTCGGCGCTGTCGAACTGCGCCGCCGCCGGGGCGGCCAGAAACACCGCCGCACATAGTCCCAGTCCCAATCGTCCCATCACAAAATCCTCCGGCCCGTCTTCCGATACCCTTCCGACACCGGACGAACCCGCCTATAGTCCCGCGCAAAAGGCACGGGCAGAGGCACTATGGCGAAAAAAGGCGCGGCGCGCCAACCCTTCAACGTCATGATCGTCGGCCAGCGCGGCCGGCTCGCCTACGAGGCGGTGCTGTTCGCCGCCAGCCTGCGCCACGCCGACCCCGACTTCCCCGGCCGCCTGTTCGTGGCCGAGCCGCAGCCCGGCCCCCTCTGGCCCAACGACCCGCGCATCGGCGACGCGGGCATCTACGGGCTGCTGGCGGAGATGGGCGCCGAGATCCTGCCCTTCGAGTCGCGCCATTTCGGCCAGACATACCCCTATGGCAACAAGATCGAGGCGCTGTTCGCCCTGCCCGAAGGCGAGCCCTTCGTCTTCTTCGACACCGACACGCTGGTCACCGGCCCGCTGTCGCAGGTGCCGTTCGATTTCGACCGCCCCTGCGCCTCGCTCCGCCGCGAAGGCACCTGGCCCGTCATCGAGCTTTACGGGCCCGGCTATGCCGAGACCTGGGGCGCGCTCTACGACAAGTTCGGGCTCGACATCGCGCCCACCATCGACGAGTCCCAGCCGCCGGAATACTGGAAGCGGTTTCTCTACTTCAACGCGGGCTTCTTCTTCTACAGATGCCCGCATGTCTTCGGCCGGCGCTTCCTCGACTATGCGCTCGCCGTTCGCGACGACCCGCCGCCGGAACTGGTGCTGCAGCCGCTGGACCCCTGGCTCGACCAGGTGGTGCTGCCGCTGGTGATCCATGCGCTCGGCGGCGGCCGGCAGACGATTCCCGACGGGCTGCTCGACGGCTCCGTCACCTGCCACTACCGCCTGTTCCCGATGCTCTACGCGCGCGAATCCGACCGCGTCGTCGAGGTGCTGGAGACGGTCACCGCCCCCAACCGCATCAAGAAGGTGCTGAAGGGGCACGAGCCGATCAAGCGGATGGTGTTCCAGGGCAAGGGCCACCGCGTCCGCGCCCTGTTCGACCGCGACCACCTGCCGAGGCGCGAACAGGCGATCCGCAACCGGATCAAGAAGGAAAAGCTCTGGATGCGCTGAGCCGGCGGCCGGGCGCCCCCCCAGCGATCCCGCTATGGCTCCGCGAAGGCCGCCTCGCGCCGCCGGACCTCGCCCCAGAAGCGCCAGAGCAGCGACGCCGCCGCCAGGCCGAGCCCGACGACAAGCCCCATCCACACGCCGACCCCGCCGAAGCCCAGCGTGATCCCCAGAACGTAGCCCGCCGGGAAGCCGACGGCCCAATAGGCCAGCCCCGCATAGACCATCGGCGCCCGCGTGTCCTGCAGGCCGCGCAGCAGGCCCAGCGTCACCACCTGCAACCCGTCCACCAGCTGGAACAGCGCCGCCACCCGCATCAGCGCCGCGCCGACCGCCACGATCTGCGGCCGCGCCGGGTCGTCGGGGTCCACGAACAACCCCACCAGCAGCTCCGGCAGCCCCAGATAGACCACGACGGTCACGGCCGCGAAGCCCGCCGACAGGCCGATCGCCGCGCGCGCCCCGGTCCGCAGGTCCGGCAGGTCGCGCCGGCCGGCCGCCGCGCCCGCGCGCACTGTCGCCGCCTGGCTCAGCCCCAGATGCACGACGAAGGTCAGCGACGACAGCTGCAGCGCCACGCCATGCGCCGCCAGCGGCACCGCGCCCAGCCAGCCCATCATCACCGCCGTCGCCGCGAACAGCCCGGTCTCGGCGAGGTTCGTCAGCCCGATGGGCCAGCCCAGCCGGAACACCCGGCCGAACGCCTCGCGGTCCGGGCGCCACAGCCGGGCGAAGAGCGCGTGTTCCGGCGTCACCCGGGCGGCGTAGACGCAGAACGCCACCAGCCCGCTGACATGCACCGAGACCGAGGCGATGGCCGCGCCGCGCAGGCCCAGCTCGGGAAAGCCGAGATTGCCGAAGATCAGCAGCCAGTTGACCGCGATGTTCACTAGCGCGGTGACCACGGTGAACCAGAACACCGCCTGCGCCCGCTCCAGCGCGGCGAGGTAGTTTTTCAGCACCATCACCAGCAGCGCCGGCAGCATCCCCAGCGCGGCGATGGCCAGGTAGTCGCGCGCGAGCGCCGCCATGGTCTCGCCCTGCCCCATGGCGCGCAGGACCGGCTCCGACCAGATCAAAGGCGGCATGACGATCAGCGCGAAAAGCGCCGAGATCCACATCCCCATGCGGGTGACGCGGCGCACCTGGGTCTCGTCGCCGGCGGCCAGGGCGCTGGCCACCATCGGCAGGACGGCAAAGCCGAAGCCGGAGCCGACGATGAAGATCACGAACCAGATCGAATGCGCCAGCGTGACCGCCGCCAGCGCCGCCACGTCGTACCAGCCCAGCATGACGGCATCGGTCACGCCGATCAGCACCTGCGCCAGGTTCGACCCGATCAGCGGCAGGCCGAGGCGGAGGAGCGCTCTCGCATGGGGACGATATGGCGTGAACAGCGGCATCCACCGCCTTTACGCCAAGGCGCGAGACCCGGCAACGTCAGGAAAACCGGCATGCGAGCGCCGACACGGGCGCGCTGCCGGGCCACGTCCGGCCCGGCCCCGCGGCCCCCGGACGGCGCGCGAGCCTCCGCGGACGGTTAGCGCTATCTGTCATGATTTCAGAACCTTGGATACGTGTCCAACCTCGGACACCCCCGCGGACGCGCCTCACTGCAGGTTCAAGAGCGCCGCGGCATTGTCCCCGAACATCGTCCGGATATCCGCCTGCGACACCTGTAGCTTCAGCAGATCCCCGATCAGGATCCGGTATCCGTCCACCGGCCGGTTCGCCCCCTTCAGCCCCAGATCGGAGCAGAACAGCGTGTTCTCCGGCCCCGCCACCTTCACCAGATGCAGCGCGTCCTCGGCCTCCAGCTTCTGGCCGCGGCCCTGGATGAACTGGGTGATGGAATGCTCCATCTTCACCCCCATCGCCACCAGCCCGCGGATATCCTCGTCGGAACAGCCGATCAGGTAGGTCGGGTGGTTCACGATCATCTTCGTCACCCCCCGCGCCTTCGCCTCCTCGAACAGCGGAAACAGCTCGTGGACCCCCAGATGCCCGCCCGCCAGGATGATGTCGCCCATCGCGATCAGGTCGAGCACCTCCTTCGTCGCGTCGGTCAGCCGGCCGTCCGCGTCCAGCACCGTGACCGGGATCGGGTCCGGCGCCCCCTCGACCTTGGGAAAGCCGCTCGCCTCGCTGGACAGCTTGTCGATGTGGTTTTTCGCCGACAGCGTCGGCATCCAGATGATCTTTGCCCCGAAGGTCACCGCGTGATGCACCGCATGCGGGTTGATGCCGCCATGGGCGTTGTTCAGCACGATCCCCGAGAACAGCCGCACCTTCGCCTCGGGCACCAGTTTTTCCAGCATCAGGCAGGCCGGGCTGCCGAGGTAGTAGTGGTCCTTGAAGACGACCGCCCGGAAGCCGGCGGCATCGGCTTCGAGCATCTGGTCGTGATGGTCCAGGGTCCGCGGCATCACTGCCGGGCCGGAATGGCAGTGCAGGTCCACCGCCCCTTGCAGCAGCGCCTCCACCGCCGGGTCGTGGTCGGGCGTGCGGGGGTCGGGATAGGTCGGCATGGCGCGTCCTTCTCGTGTCATTCGGTGTCGGGCGCGGGATAGTCGTCGGCGTTCAGGACCCATCCCGGCTGGTTGGAGAAATCCGCCCGGGGCGGGCAGAAGATGTCGACGAGCATGTTGGTCCCCGCGCCCACCGCCTCGGAGGTGTGCAGCGCCCGGGCGGGGATCACCGCCAGCGAGGGCGCTCCGCAGACCGTGTGGTGATCGTCGCGCCAGGTGGCGGCGTCGGTGTCCCACGGCCAGCGGATGTGGTGGACGTAGCGGCCCTCCAGGCACAGCGAGGCCTGCTGGAACCTGTCGTGCTTGTGCGGCGACAGCTGGCTGCGGTCGCGGGGCCCGCTCCGCGGGTAGAGGTAGTTCACCATGAAGGTGGTGCAGCGGAAGATCCGGCCGAACCGCCCCTCTTCCGGCGCCACGTCCAGCGGATAGGCGCGCACCGCCGGCCCCTCCGGCGGCTCCGGCCAGGGCGCCAGCGCGGGCACGTTGCCGTCCGCTTCGAACTCCGGGCACAGCTCGGCGCAGCGGGCGACGAGATCGGCCGCCCGGGTGGTGAAGAGACGGATCGCGGTGCCGCCCTGCGGCAGCGCGACCGTGCTGTCGCCCGCGGGCACGAAGACGATGGAGAGGCCCTCGATCTCGTGGCGCGCGCCGTTCCACTCGACCACCGCGCCGCAGCCGGGGTCGGGCAGCAGCAGGACGTATTCGTCGGGCTGATCCGCGCGCACCAGGACGGCGCCGGGCCGCGCCTTGGCATAGAGCGCCACGAAGTTCTGCGCCCGCGCGTACCAGACCCTTGCGTCGCCCTCGTCGACCGCCGCCGTCTCGTCGGCGAAGTCGTAGTACTGCGCCGGCGCGACCGGGCGACCGGCAGCGGTGTTGTCGGCGTCGGCGGCGAGCCTGGAGCGGGGGTCGGAGCTTGCATACATGGTCGGGGCGGTCCTCAGCTTTGGGCGGCGGTGTCTCGGCAGATGTCCAGCGCCCGCGCCGCCGAGGCCCGCAGGAACCCCTGATCGCTACCGGTGCAGAAGGCGCGCACGCCCAGCGCCGTGAGGCGCGTCTGATCCTCGGGGCCGGTGGCGAGGGCGATGACGGGCTTTCCGGCGGCGCCCGCAGCGGCGACGATGCGGTCGGTCGCGCGCTCGACCTTCGGGTCGTTCATGCCCGAGACGCCGTAGGCGACGGAGAGGTCGCCGCGCCCGATGAAGACGGCATCGACCCCCTCGGTCGCGAGGATCGCCTCGGCGCAGTCGACGCCCTCGGGGTCTTCGATCATCGGGATGCACAGGACGCTCGCGTCCTGGCGTGCGATATGCTCGGCATTGGACAGCGCCGCGTAGTCGCCGGCGCGGGCGGACTTGCCGAAGCCCCGGCGGCCGCCGCGATAGCGGCAGGCGGCGGCCATCTCGGCGGCCTTCGCGGGGCTGTCCACATGCGGGATCATCACGCCCGCCGCGCCCGCGTCGAGCTGCGCCAGGATGCTGAACGGCGCGGGATGGCCGATCCGCACGATGGGGGCGACCCCGCGATAGCGCGCCGCGAGGATCATCACGTCGATGGTCTCGCGGTTGAGGGGGGCGTGTTCCTCGTCGATCACGATGAAGTCGAACCCCACCGTGCCGAGGATCTCCGGCACCGCCGGTCCGGGCGTCTTCACGAAGGTTCCGAACAGGGGCGTCCCGCGCGCCAGCCGGTCGCCGAACCCCGCCGATGCCGCAGCTGTCGCCTCCATCCGATGTCCTCTCCGGTTGCTCGCAGGCCAGATAGCCACAGGCCGGCCGGGGCGGCATCCGCCGTCTCGCGCGGTTTCAGATTGTGAAATGCGCCGGCGAAGCTTTCGACAAACGCGCCCCGGCATCAGATCACTCGCCCAACGCCGCGACAGGCGCGAGAGAGAGGAGGTCCTGGCAGGCATGAACGATTTCACGGGCAAGCGCGTCTTCGTCACCGGCGCGGCCGGCGGGATAGGCCGGGCCATCGCGGCCGGGTTCGCCGAGGCCGGCGCCAGCGTCGGCATGGCCGACATCAAGGCCGATCTGCTGGCGGACGCCACGGCCGAGATCCCGGGCACGACCCCCTACGAGACCGACGTCGCCGACCGCGCCGCCGTGTTCGCCGCGGTGGACGACTTCGCCGGGCGCGGCGGGCTCGACGTGATGGTGAACAACGCCGTGCTGTTCCACTATGCCCCGCTGGTCGACATGCCCGAGGACGTGGTCGACCGGATGCTCGATATCGGCATCAAGGGCAGCTTCTGGGGCAGCCAGGCCGCCACGCCGCACCTTGTCGCGCGCGGCGGCGGGCTGATCCTGAACATGTCGTCGGTCGCGGTGTCCTTCGCGATCCGCAACGCGGCCGTCTACACCTCGATCAAGGGCGCGATGGACGCCGTCACGCGCCAGCAGGCCATCGAGCTGGCGCCGCACCGGATCCGCGTGAACGCGCTGGCGCCGGGCACGATCGTGACGCCGGGGACGATGGGGCTTTTGGACGAAGCCGGCTGGAAGGCGCGCAGCGAGATGATGCCGATGCAGCGCATGGTGACCGACCGCGAGATCGCGGAGGGGGCGATGTACCTCGCCTCGGACGGCGCGCGCGGCGTCACCGGCATCTCGCTCAAGATCGACGGCGGCTTCACCATCGTGGGCCCGAGATGACCGCGCCGCCGACGCTGATCCGCGGCCTCGCCGCGCAGGCGCGGGCGCTGTGGCAGGGCGGCCTGCCGATGCCGGTGCTCGGCAAGGCGCAGCTCTGCCTCGCCGACGCGCTCTCCGGCGCCTTCGAGGCGGCGCCGCTGGAGCACGCGCAGCAGGCCGCCGCGGTGGCGGCGGAGGCGGCGACGGGGGCCACCGTGATCGCCTCGGGTCGGGCCGCCCCGGCGGGCGACGCCGCCTTCGCGAACGCCGTGGCCGCGCACGGGCTGGTGCGCGAGGACATGCATACCGGATCGGTGGCGCATTTCGGCGTCGTCGTCTGGCCCGCCCTGCTGGCGGCGACGGCCCTGGCGCCGCGGCCCGTCTCCGGCCGCGCGCTCCTTGCGGCGGGCGTCATCGCCTACGAGGTCGGCGGCCGCGTCGGCCGCGAACTGATGACACCGGACCTGGCGCGGCTCTTCCGCCCCACCGGCCTGTTCGGCCCGCTCGCCACGGCGACCGGCACGGGGCTTGTGCTGGGGCTGGAGGAGGAGGCGCTGGCCTCCGCCATGGCGCTGGCGGTCAACACGGCGGCGGGGTTCAACGAATGGCCCCGCGCCGGGGGCGCCGACATGTTCTTTCACGCCGGCTTCGCGGCGCAGAGCGGGCTTCGGGCCGCGCGGCTCGCCGGGGCCGGCGCGTTCGGCTCGCCGACGGTCCTGGAGGGCGACGCGGGGCTGTTCCGGGCCATCGGACGCCGGCCGGCGCCGGAGGCGATCGGGTTCGCCCCCGAGGGCGATTTCGAGATCATGTCGGTCTTTCACAAGGCCGTCCCCGCCTGCAATTACGCGCAGACGCCCGGCCAGGCGGCGCTGGCCGCCGCGAAGAACTATGCGGCCGCGCCGGACACCATCGCCTCGGTGAAGGTTGCCGCGACGGAGGCCGCCCTCGCCTATCCGGGATGCGACGGCGCCGGGCCGTTCCGCAACGCGCTGCAGGCCAAGATGAGCATCCAGTACACCGTCGCCGCCGCGATCCTGCACGGCGAGATCTCGGAGGCCTGCTTCGCCGATCCCGCCGACCCCGCGATCGGCGCGCTGGTTTCGAAGGTCGCGCTGGAGGCCGACCCGGCGCTGACCGCCGCCTATCCCGCGCGGCAGGGCGCCCGGGTGACCATCGTCGGCGGCGGCGAGGAGGTGACGGCTCAGCTCGACGACGTGCAGGTCGCCCGCGACGACGAGATCTGGGACCGTATGACGCGCCACGCCGTCCTGAGGCTGGGCGAGGCGCCGGCGCGGGATCTGACGCGGGCGATCCGGAACATCGAGGTCGAGGAGGACATCGGCATCCTGAACGGGCTGTGCCGACGCGACGGGACGCAAGCAAGCAGAAGGAGTGCGTGAGTTGGGGCGAGAGACATACGACAAGGGGCTGGAGATCCGCAAATCCGTGCTGGGCGCGGAATTCGTGGAGACCTCCATCGCGAATGCCGACGACTTCAACGGCGCGATGCAGGACCTGACCACCGAGTATTGCTGGGGCTATGTCTGGGGGCGCGACACGCTGCCGAAGAAGACGCGCTCGATGCTGAACCTGGCGATGATCGCCGCGCTGAACCGGCCGCACGAGCTGAAGATGCACGTGAAGGGGGCGCTCAGGAACGGCGTGAGCAAGGGCGAGATCCGCGAGGTGTTCCTGCAGGTGGCGATCTATGCCGGCGTGCCGGCGGGCGTCGACAGCTTCCGCATCGGCAAGGAGGCCATCGCGGAATACGACGCCGAGGCCGGCTGAACCCATGAGCGACATATGGGAAGCCTTCGCCGTCGCCTATGCGCGGCATGACCGGCCGGCGGGCGAGAACTTCATCGGCGGCGATCCGCACGACGCGCCGATGCCGCTTACCTACTACGTCTGGGTGCTGAAGAACGGCGACCGGACGGTCGTCGTCGATACCGGCTTCGACCAGCGCGGCGCGGAGCTGCGCGGCCGCACCATCACCCGGCCGGTGGCCGAGGGGCTGGAGGCGCTGGGCGTGGACCGGGGCGGCGTCGCGGACGTGATCGTGACGCATATGCATTACGACCACATCGGCAACGACGGGCTGCTGCCCAATGCGCGGTATCACCTGCAGGATGCCGAGATGGCCTATGCCACCGGGCGCTGCATGTGCCACGGCCCGGTGAACCACGCCTTCGAGATCGAGGACGTGATCCACATGGTCCGCCGCGTCTATGGCGGGCGGGTGCGGTTTCACGACGGCGATGCCGAGCTGTTTCCGGGGATCACCCTGCATCTGGTCGGCGGGCATTCGCGGGGGCTGCAATGCGTGACGGTGAAGACCAGGCGCGGGCCGGTCGTTCTGGCCTCGGACACCGCGCATCACTTCGCGCATCTGCAGGAGCGCAAGGTGTTTCCCACGGTCGACAGCGTGCCCGACGTGCTGGAGGGCTACGCCACTCTGGAGCGGCTGGGCGGCGGGCTGGACCGGATCGTGCCGGGACACGACCCGCTGGTGTCGCGGATCTACCCGGCGTTTCGCCGGGAGACGGAAGGTTGGATCGTCCGGCTGGACGAGGCGCCGGGCGCGATCCCGGCGCGCGAGGCGGGAAGGAGCACGGAGAGATGAGCGATACGCTTGGATTCGTGGGGCTGGGCCGGATGGGCGCCCTGATGTCGAAGCGGCTGCTGGACGCGGGCCACAGGGTGGTGGGCTGCGACGTGACGCCCGAGGCGGTGGCGGCCTTCGAGGCCAATGGCGGCACCGCGGCGGCGGACGCGGCGGCGGTCGCGCGGCAGGCGGACGTGGTGTTCCTCAGCCTGCCCTCGCCGCCCATCGTGGGCGAGGTCGCCGCGGCCATCGCCGGCGCGGGAGGCACGGTGCGCAGCGTGGTCGACGTGTCCACCACCGGGCCGAGCGTGGCGAAACGGGCCGCGGCGGCGCTCGGCGAGCAGGGCATCCACTGGTTCGACTGCCCCGTCTCCGGCGGGCTGAAGGGCGCGCGCGAGGGCACGCTGGCCTGCATGGTCTCGGGTCCGAAGGCGGACTACGAGCGGATCGACGAGCTTCTCGCCTGCTTCGGCAAGCGGTTCTATGTGGGCGACGGCGCCGGGCTGGCGCAGGTGGCCAAGCTGGCCAACAACATGCTGGCCGCCGCCGCGATGGTGGTGTCGTCGGAGGCGATGGTGATGGGGGTCAAGGCGGGGATCGACCCGCATGTCCTGCTGGACATCTTCAACGCCTCGACCGGCCGCAACAGCGCCACCGAGGACAAGTTCCCCCGCTCGGTCCTGCCCGGCACCTTCGACTTCGGCTTTCATACGGGGCTGTCCTACAAGGACGTGCGCCTGTGCATCGACGAGGCCGAGGCGATGGGCGTGCCGATGATCGCCGGCGCCGTGGTGCGCCAGATCCTCGCGGCGACCAACGCGAAATACGGCCCGACCAGCGACTTCACCTCGATCGTGAAGATCACCGAGGACTGGGCCGGCGTCGAGGTGCGCGGCTGATCGCGGCGCGGGGCACCGGCGCCCGCCCCCGCCGCGCCTGCCTCACCCGCCGGAGAGATCGGGATTGGTGGTGGGGATGCCGCCCTTGAACCACTGCTCGAACCGGCGATGGCTGACCAGCCAGCCCGCGCCCGCGCGCACCAGCCTGTCGGTCATGCGGGAGACGCTGATCGGCAGCGCCGTCTCGTGGACCGGCGGGCCGTCGGCGGCGTAGAGGAACAGGTACCAGTTGCACAGCGCCCGGTCCGGGCCGCCGTCGAATACCGCCCGGAAATTGTGGATCGCGTGGATCACCGTCCGCTCTCCCCGGTCCTCGCGCCACGTGTAGAAGGCGCGGATCGTCTCGCGGCCCTCATAGGCGTTCTTCGATCCCACGAAAACGCCGTCCGGCGTGTAGTAGTCGGGCGCGTTGCGGCCCCAGTTCGTGTCCACGTCGTGCCAGTAGTCGACCAGCAGCGCGTGCAGCTGCCCGGTCAGCGCCAGCCGGTCCGCGTCGATCCTCATGTCGTCCTCCGGTTCCTGCCCCGGCGCCGGCGCGGCGGGGATTGCGCCGGGAGCATGGCGCAATCGGACGGCCCGGCGAACGCAAGGCGACGCCGGTTTCAACAGGAGAAAAGCGCCCGCCTGCCCCGACCGCGGGCGCCCCTCGCAGCCTTTCCACCTTGTGAAAAGTCGGACGGCCGCGGCTGCCGCGGCGCCGGGCCGGGTCTAACGTTTGCGCGGCGAGAGTCCCCGCGAGGGTGCAAGCCGGACGGAAGCGCCGGCGGCAACGCCACGCCCGGCGGCCGGACGGTCGCCCCGGATACGCGGGCCGCCCCGGTCGCGGCCCGGCCACCAAGCCCGCAAGCTGCGGCGAAAAGGGAGGAGAGACCACATGCTCAGAGACATCGCCATCTCGGCCACGGCGGCCATCGCGCTGGCCGGCCACGCCACGGCGCAGGACGTCACGCTGCCCAGCACCATCGCGGTGACCGCCGCCGATGTCGGCGGCACGTCCTACAACCAGGCCATCGCCATCGGAAAGGCGCTGCAGGACGCCTATGGCGTGTCGCTGCGCGTCATCGGCACGGCCAACCCGCAGGCCAAGGTCGCGCCGGTCCGCGACGGGCGCATTCCCTTCTCGATCGCGGGCAGCGACGTGTTCTTCGCCTTCGAGGGCGTGGGCGACTATGCCTCGCCGGACTGGGGGCCGCAGGATCTGCGCGCCGTCGCCCTCGTCGGGGGCGAGAACTGCCTGACCTATGTCGTCGCCGGCGATGCCGGGATCGAGACGATGGCGGATTTCAAGGGCAAGAACATCCCCTGGGTGGTCGGCTCCAGCCCGCTGCAGGCGAATGCCGAGGCGATGCTGGCCTTTGCCGGTCTCACCCTCGACGACGTCAACCTCGTGGAGATGCCCAGCTACGGCGCGGCCATCGACGCGATGATCAACGGCCAGGTCGACGCGATGACCACCGTCAGCACCGGCGGGCTGGTCGAGAAGGCCGTCGCCGGCCCGCGCGGCGTCGACTACATCGCCTATCCGCACGACGACGAGGAGGGCTGGGCCCGGATGCGCGAAGTGAACCCGCATTTCGCAAAGCGCGTCGCGACGATGGCCGCCGGCGGGCTGGACGAGCCGCTGGAATGCATCGGCGTGCCCTATCCGGACGTGATCACCTATTCGAAGGACCACGATCTCGTCTACAACTTCACCAAGGCGCTGAACGAGCAGGTCGACGTCTACGCGGCGGCCGATCCCAGCACCGCAGGCTTCGCGCCGGACAAGCAGATGATGGAATGGACCGTGCCCTACCACGAAGCCGCGATCGAGGTGTACCGCGAGGCCGGCGCATGGTCCGACGAACTGGACGCCCATACCGAGGCGCTGCTGGCCCGCGCCGACGTGCTCGCCGAGGCCTGGGCCGCGACCGAGGGGATGCGCGACAGCGAGACCTTCAAGGAAGAGTGGATGAAGATGCGGGCCGAGGCGCTCGAGGCGGCCGGCATGCCGGTCTACTTCCGCTAAGCCCGCCGGAATGTCGGAAACGATCAACAGCGAAGCTGACGGGGCCCAAGGCCCCGTCAGGCAGTTGGGCCCCGCGACCCGCTGGCTGATCCGCCTGGTGACGCTGGTGCTGATCGTCCTGGCGATCAACCAGGCGTTCAACTTCAGCGCGCGCCTGGGCCATACCCTGATCGAGCAGCAATACCTCTACACCGTGCTGATGTTCACCATCCCGGTGCTGTTCCTGACCTATCCGCTGCACGCCACCCGGGGCGACTTCCGGCCCACGCTGCTGGACTGGGGGCTCGCCGCCCTGTCGGTGGGCTGCCTGGGCTTTTTCATCTACCACTCCTACTCGATCATCTCCTACGGGTGGGAGATGCAGCCGCCGCGCGACACGGTGATCGTGGGGGCGGTCCTGTGGGCGCTCGGTGTCGAGGCGTCGCGCCGCGCGGGCGGCTGGATCCTGGCGGGGATCGTGCTGCTGTTCTCGACCTACCCGCTTTACGCCGACATGGTGCCCGGCCCGATCTCGGCCTTCGCCTCGCCGTTCGAATTCGTCGCGGGCTATCACGCGATGTCGCTGGAAAGCATGATGGGCATTCCGCTGCGCGCCTTCGCCAATCTCGTCTTCGGCTTCATCCTGTTCGGCGTCGCGCTCGAACATACCGGGGCCGGCCGCTTCTTCATCAACCTCGCCTTCGCGCTATTGGGGCATGTCCGCGGCGGCCCGGCCAAGGTGTCGATCATCTCCAGCGGGCTGATGGGCTCGCTCAGCGGCAGCGTCGTCACCAACGTGATGACCACCGGCGTGATGACCATCCCCGCCATGCGCCGGTCGGGGATGAAGGGCGTCACCGCCGCGGGGATCGAGACCTGCGCCTCGACCGGCGGGGTGCTGATGCCGCCGGTGATGGGTGCGGCCGCCTTCGTGATGGCCAGTTTCCTGCAGACTTCCTATTCCTCGATCGCGCTGGCCGCGGCGATCCCCGCCTTTCTGTACTTCTTCGGCCTGTTCATCCAGATCGACGCCCGCGCCGCCCGCGACGGGCTGAGCGGCCTGCCCGCCGCCGAACTGCCGTCGCTGCGGCAGACGCTGAAGGAGGGCTGGCACCACATCTTCGCGATCGCGCTACTGATCTTCATGCTGCTCTGGCTGCGGCGCGAGGCGCTGGCGCCGTACCACGCCACCGCCGTCCTGCTGATCGTCAACCAGGTCGTGTCGCGCAAGTACCGCTGGGGCCTCCGCGAGGTCTGGGCCTTCGTCGACAGCGCCGCGCGCCTGTTCGCCAACCTCGCCGGGATCCTGGCCGGGGTCGGGATGATCATCGGCGGGCTGTCCTTCACCGGCCTCGCCGGGACTCTGGTGAACGACCTGCTGTTCATCGCCGGCGGCGAACCTTACGTGCTGCTGGTCATGGGCGCCGTCACGAGCCTCATCCTGGGCGTCGGCATGCCGGCGACGGCCTGCTACATCTTCCTGGCGATCATGCTGGCGCCGGCGCTCGTGCAGGCGGGGCTGGAGCCGATGGCCGTCCACCTGTTCATCTTCTACTGGGGCATGCTGAGCTACATCACGCCGCCGCTCGCGCTCGGGGCCTTCGCGGCCGCCTCGGTGGCGCAGACGCCGCCGATGCAGACCGGCTTCGAGTCGATGAAGATCGGCTCGGTCATCTATTTCATCCCGTTCTTCTTTGTGCTCGATCCCGGGCTGATCCTGGTCGGCGCGTGGCCGAACGTGGTGCTTTCCATCTGCCTCGCGATCTTTGGGGTCTTCGTCTTCGCAAGCGCGATCCAGGGCTACATGCCGGGCATCGGCCGACTGTTCGGCGGGGGCTACGCGGGCCCCCTGCTGCGGCTGCCCGTCCTCGCGGGGGCCATCCTGATCGCCCTGCCGGGCGAGGGCATCCCGGGCTGGAGCGATATCGAGCTGCTGTCCGCCGGGCTCGCGCTGATCCTGCCCTTCCTCGCGGCCGCCTTCGCGGTGAACCGCCGCGCACGTTCCGGCTCGGTCCTGCCGGGCCGTTCGTCCGAGAGGGCGTGACAGGATCGGATCCTGCGCGGCACGAGATCGTGGCTGCCCGGGCGGCCGCGCCGGCCTACCCCATGCCGCGCGCCCAGGGCTCGGCCCCGCGGATATCGACGAAGACGCGGTAGACCGACCTGGTGGCGGTGATGAACATCCGCTGGCCGTCGCGCCCGCCGAAGCAGAGGTTCGACACGACCTGCGGCACGAGGATCTTGCCCAGCAGCGTGCCCTCGGGCGCAAAGCACTGCACCCCGTCGGCGGCCGAGGTCCAGACGTTTCCGGCCACGTCGCAGCGCAGCCCGTCCGGCAGGCCGGGCGCGATTTCCGCGAACGTGCCGGTATCGCGCAGGCCACCGTCCTCGACGGCGAACCGGCGAATGACGGAGGGCACGGACGCATCGTGGCTGGACCCGCTTTCGGCGATGTAGAGCGTGCGTTCGTCGGGCGAGAAGCACAGGCCGTTGGGCTGGGTGAAATTGGTGACGACGGCCGTCAGGTCGTCCTCGGGCGACAGGCGGTAGACGTTGCACGTGGCCTGCTCGGGGTCGCGGCGATAGCCCTCGAAGTTCGAGATGATGCCGTAGGTGGGATCGGTGAACCAGACGGCGCCGTCGGAGCTCACGACCACGTCGTTGGGCGAGTTCAGGCGCTTGCCCTCGTAGCGGTCGGCCAGCACGGTCAGCGACCCGTCGATCTCGGTCCGCACCACGTCGCGCATCCCGTGACGGCAGCCCACGAGCCGCCCCTCCCGGTCGCGGGTGTTGCCGTTGTTGAAGCCCGAGCCCTCGCGATAGACCGACACGCCCTCGGTCTCCGACCAGCGCATGACGCGCTGGCTGGGAATGTCCGAGAACAGAAGGCAGCCGCGGTCGCCGAACCAGACCGGTCCCTCGGTCCAGGTGAAGCCGTCGGCGATGACCTCCAGCTGCGACATCGGGTGGACCAGCGCGGCGAAGCGGTCGTCGTGGATTTCCAGATGCGGCGGCGTCGCGATCATGTCCGGGCCCTCCTGGTGCTGGCGGCGATGACGATGGCGATGATGATGGTGCCGGTCAGCACGTTGCGCACGCCCGCGCCCGCGCCGTAGCTGTTGAGCATGGACACCACGAGGAACATGAACAGCGCCGCGCCCCAGACGCCGGGCACGTTGGAATAGCCTCCGGCGATCGAGGTGCCGCCGATCACGACGACCGCGATGGACATCAGCAGGTACTCCTGCCCCATGTTCAGCGCGGCGCCGCCGGAAAACGAGGCCAGCAGGTAACCCGCCAGCGACGCGAATACCGCGACGGAGGTGTAGGTCGTGGCGCGCACCAGCTCCACCGGCACGCCGGCCAGCCGCGCCACGCGCAGATCCTGCCCGGTGGCCAGCAGCCAGCGGCCCCAGACCGACCGCTCCAGCACGACCCAGACGACGATGGCCAGCACCAGCCCCACCCAGGCCACGTTGGGCAGGCCCAGGAACCGCCCGGTGGAGAAATCGGCCAGCCCCTCGGGCGGCTTGATCCGCAGGCCGCGGTTCGACCAGATAGCCAGCGACTGGTAGACCAGCGACGCCGCCAGCGTCGCGATGATCGGCGGCAGGCGCAAAAGGAAGATCAGCGCGTAATTCGCCAGCCCCGCCCCCAGCCCCACGGCCAGCGCGATGACGAGGCCGAGCATCGCGGTGTTCGGGTCCGACCCCATCGCCTTCAGCGCCAGCGTCGCCGACAGGGTCATCGTCGCCGGGATCGACAGGTCGACATTGCCCGGCCCCAGCGTGATGACCAGCATCTGCCCCAGCCCGACGATCGCCGCGAAGGCCCCGAAGGACAGCGCGGCATAGGCCAGCTCTCCGGCCCCGCGCCCCGAGGTCAGGCCGAGCGTCAGCGAAAAGGCCACGGCGGCCGCGACCCAGGACCACAGCCAGGGTTTGCTCAGTAGACTCATGCAGCCCCCTTCTGGCGGAAGATCAGCCGCGCGGTCAGCACCAGGATCAGGATCGCGCCCTGCGCGCCGATCTGCCAGTCCGGCGACAGCCGCATGAACGACAGGAACGACGCCGCCAGCGTCAGGGTCAGCGCGCCGATCACCGCGCCCGTGGGGCTGACCTTGCCGCCGGTGAACTCGCCGCCGCCCAGGATCACCCCGGCGATGGACAGTAGCGTGTAGCGCAGCGCGATGTTCGCGTCGGCCGAGGTGGTCAGCCCCACCAGCGCCATCCCCGCCAGCACGCCGAACAGCCCGGCCAGCGCGTAGGCCAGCGCCTTCAACCGGATCACCGACCACCCCGCCCGCGCGACCGAGCGGGCATTGCCCCCCACCCCGCGCAGCACCGTGCCGATGCCGGATCGGATGATCAGCAGATGCGTGACCGCGGCGATGATCACCGCGGCGACCACCGCCATCGGCGCGAAGGGCGGCTTGACCGTCATCAGGGTGCGCAGCCAGTCCGGCGAGGCGCCGCCGGGCGAGGGCAGGATGAACAGCGCCAGCCCGCCCCAGACGAAGGACATCCCCAGCGTCACCACGATGGCCGGCAGCTCCAGCGCGTGGATCACCGCCCCCAGCGCCGCGTAGGACAGGATCAGCGCCAGCAGGATCAGCAGCCCCACCACCGGCGCATCGTTCAGGAAGGTCGCCGTCACGCAGGCCGCCAGGCTGACGAAGGCGCCCAGCGACAGGTCGATGTCGTTGACCATGATGATCATCATCTGCGCGATGGTGGCCAGCGCGATCGGCACGGCGAGGTTGAACAGCAGGTTCAGCCCGAAGTAGCTCATTGCGCGCGGCTGCATCCAGAAGGTCGCGGCCAAGAGCACGGCCAGCGACACCACCGGCAGGATGATCCGGTGGCGGGCGAGGAAATTCATGACGCCTCCTGCATCTCGAAGGACGCTTCGAGGATCCGCTCCTCGGTGATCTCGGCGCCGGTCAGTTCGGCGCTGATCTCGTGGTTGCGGAACACGAAGACCCGGTCGCACTGGCAGACTTCCTCGGTCTCGGTCGAGTACCACAGGAAGGTGCGGCCCCGGGCGGCCTCGGCCCGGATCATGGCATAGACGTCCTGTTTCGTGCCGACGTCCACGCCGCGCATCGGGTCGTCCATGATGACCACCGGCGCGGGCGAGGCCAGCGCGCGGGCGAAGAGCACCTTCTGCTGGTTGCCGCCCGACAGCGACAGGACCGGATTCGTCACGTCTTCGGTCCGGATGCCGATGCGGGCCTTCCAGTCCTGCGCCACGCGGGTCTCGGCCGCCCGGTCCACCAGCCCGCGCCGCGCGCCCTGCGGCAGGATCGAGACCGTGATGTTGCGCAGGATCGACCACAGCGGCAGAATCCCGTCGCGCTGCCGGTCGCCGGCGACGAAGACGACCTCTGGCCTCCGGCCCGCGTGCCACGACGAGGTGCGCGACAGGTAAAGCCGCGCCAGCGCCACCGCCTGGCCGTGCCCCGCCAGGCCCGACAGGCCCACGACCTCGCCCTCGCGCGCCGTCAGGCCCTGATCGGTGCGCACGACCTCGGCCCCGAAGTCCCGCGCGGCCTCGGCCGTTTCCGGCGTGTCGGCGGTCACGTGGCCCATGGCATCGACCAGGCCCTGCCGGGTGAATCCGCCGGCGGCGCGTTCGGCGACGGCCTTGCCGTCCTTCAGCACGATGATGCGGGTGGCGACCTCGAACACCTCGCCCAGCATGTGCGAGATGAAGATCACCGCGCCGCCCTCGGAACAGTACCGCCGGACATGGGACAGAAGCTGGTCGGCGATGCCGGCGTCCAGCGACGAGGTCGGCTCGTCCAGGATCACCAGCCGCGCCTCGGTGCCGCGCGGGGCGAAGCCGATGGCGATCTCGACCATCTGGCGTTCGGCGATGGACAGCGTGTCGACCTCGGCATCCGGGTCGATGCCGTGGCCGGGAAAGATGGTGTCGAGGCTGCGGGCGATCTCGGCCCGCGCCGGGCGCCGCCAGCCGGGGCCTTTCAGACCGCTGTGCGAGATGCGCAGGTTCTCGGCCACCGTCAGGTTGGGGCAGAGCGAAAGCTCCTGGAAAACCGAGCGCACCCCGGCCTCCAGCGCCGAGGCGCCCGCGTCGAAAGCGATCTCGCCCGAGGACGGCGCCAGCCCGCCGTTGATCAGGTTCACCAGCGTCGACTTGCCCGCGCCGTTGTGGCCCACGAGCCCGATGCAGTCGCCCGGGTGGACGGACAGGCTCACCCCGTCGAGCGCGCGGACCGGCCCGAAATGCCGGGCCGCGTCCGTCAGCGTCACGAGGGGCGCGCTCTCACGATCGGTCATGCGCGCTCCATTCCTGCGAGAAAAGGGGGCGGGCCGCCGCGACGGGCGGCCCGCCTCGGACCGATCACTTCGCCTCGGCGATGACTTCCTTGGCGTCTTCCAGCGTGTAGACCACGTTGGCGACAGAGCCCTCAGGCGTGGTCTCCAGCGCCTCGTCGAGGGTGTCCTGCGTGATCTTCAGGAAGGGCACCGTCAGGTCCTTCGGCACCTCTTCCCCGGCAAGGATCTGCTGCGACACCCAGAAGGCCAGCGAGGCCACACCCGGCGCGATGGACAGCGACAGCGTCTCGTAGCCGTTTGCGTCGCGTTGTTCGGCCCACCACTGCAGCTCGTCCTGGCGGTTGCCCAGCACGATCAGCGGCGTCGGCCGGCCGGCGGCCTCGAACGCCTGCGCGGCGCCATAGCCGTCGCCGCCCTGCGTCACCACGCCCACGATCTCGGGCAGCGAGGGCAGGATGCCGGCCACGGCCTTCTGCGCCACGTCCTGCGCCCAGTCGCCGTGGACCGAGCCGACGATCTCGAACTGGTCGTGCTCTTCCACGCCCTGATGGATGCCCTTGGAGATCTCGTCGTCGACGAAGACCCCGGCGAGGCCGCGAATCTCCAGCAGGTTGCCGCCCTCGGGCAGGCGCGAGGCGAGATAGTCGACCTCTTCGCGGCCCATGGCGGCGAAGTCCACGGCGATCCGCCAGGCGCAGGGCTCGGTCACGATGCCGTCGAAGCTGACGACGGTCACGCCCGCGTCGCAGGCTTCCTTGACGGCGCCGTTCAGCGCGGTCGGCGAGGCGGCGTTCAGCACGATGGCGTCATAGCCCTGCAGGATCAGGTTCTGGATCTGCGCGGCCTGTTCCGTCGCCTGGTTCTCCGAGGTGGTATAGGCATCGGCGGCGGCGACGACGCCCTCGGCCACGGCCTCTTCCGCCGTTTCCTCCCAGGTCTGCAGCATCGCCTGCCGCCAGGAATTGCCGGCGTAGTTGTTCGACAGCGCGATCCGCATGTCGGACGTGTCGGCCATGTGGGATTCGGCGTGCGCCATACCCGTGGCCATGGCAAGACTCGCCGCGCCCAGCAGCATCTTCGAAATCGTCATGTTTTCCTCCCTGTCGCGCAGCAATCCTGCGCAGCGTTTCCGAGCCGGAAAGGACACGGATGGCGCGATGATGCGAAGCGACAGCGGGGCTGTAAAGGCATTCATCCGCAGAGCTGTTGCGGGAACCCGCAACAGCAATGCGGTCTACGGTGTTTCCTTTCGCGGCATTGCTTGCCAGAATTGCGGGAACGCGCACCGCGCGACGGGAGGAGACCATGTCCGACGCCAACGCGGCCCCAGGGGCGGCCACAGGGACGGATCCAGAGGCGGCCCCGGGGACGGATCCAGTCACGACCCCAGTGGCGACCCAAGTGAAGGAGGCCGCCTTCCTGCGCATCTCGGCGCATCTGGCCGAGCGCACCGACATCGCCTCGGCGCTGGAGGCGGTGGCCGACGAGATCGCCGAGGTCATCCCCTTCACCCATGCCGATCTGTGCCTGAAGGACCGCCCCGGCTGGCTGTCGAGCTACGAGGTCGGCATCCGCACCCGCTGGTCGCGCGCCCGCACCCGGGTGGACGTGTCGCCGATCCGCGACCTGATCACCGGCAAGTGCGACTACATGCTGTGCCGCGACGCGATGCAGGACCCCCGCCAGACCTACGACGGCGCCGTGTCCGAGCCGATCTTCAACCACAAGCTGCGCTCGCGCGTGCATGTGCTGATGAAGGTGATGGGCCAGCCCATCGGCACGCTCAACATCTCGCATTCCACGCCGGGGCTCTACGACATGGACACGGTCCAGCGCGCCCAGCACGTGGCCGATGCCCTGTCGCCCTATTTCCACGCGCTGCACACCGCCGAACGGGCGCAGCGGGTCGCGCAGGTCGGCCAGGAGGCCCAGGCCCGCGAGGAAGGGCTGCGCCGCGGCGCGCTGGAACTGACCCAGACGCTGGAGCAGGAGCGCCAGCGCATCGGCATGGACCTGCACGACCAGACCCTGGCCGACCTGACGCGCCTTCTGCGCGAGATCGCGACCGAGGCCGGTCCCGACCGGGACCACCTGACAAGGCGCATCACCGAGATCATCGGCGACCTGCGCCGGATCATCGACACCGCGGTGCCGACCCTTCTGGACCTGTTCGGCTTCGTCCACGCGGTGCGTGTCCACCTCGAACGCGCGGTCGGCCAGCAGCCGATCGACATCCACGTCGCCGACGAGACCGACGGCGCGCCCGACCGGCTGGACCCCACGGTGCGCACCGCCCTGTTCCGCATCGCGCAGGAGGCGATCAACAACGCCGCGCGCCATTCCGGCGCCCGCCGCATCGCGGTGCGGATCACGCCGCACGGGCGGTCCGGCCTTGTCATGACGGTCCGCGACAACGGCCGTGGTCTTCCCGCCGAGCTGGTACGGAACTCGGGCCTCGCCCATATGCGCACCCGCGCAAGGCTGATCTCGGCCGATCTCGACTTCCTGAACGAGGACGGCTGCACGCTCCGGGTCAGGCTGGAGGGGGCGCCATGAAGGTGCTGTTGGTCGAGGACGACCAGTTTCACGCCACCTTCCTGCAGGACGCATTGTCAGAGGCGCTGCCGGAAGTCACCGAGATCATCCACGCCGCCGACGGCGCCGTCGGAGAGGAGGAGGCCCGCCAGAGCGGTCTGGAGGCCATCGTCATGGACCTGCAGATGGAGCGCCGCAACGGGATCGAGGCGGCCCGCACCATCTGGTCGGAGCGGCCGCAGACCCGCATCCTGTTCTGGTCGAACTACGCCGACGAGGCCTATGTCCGCGGCATCGCCCGGATCGTGCCGGACGACAGCGCCTATGGCTACGTCCTCAAGACCGCCTCGCGCGACCGGCTCAAGCTGGCGCTGCGCGCGGTGCTGCTGGAGGGCCAGATCATGGTGGACCGCGAGATCCACCGGCTGCAGAAGGGCGGGGCCTCGCCGCGCAACCGGCTCGACGACAGCGAGTTCGCCGTGCTGGTCGACCTGGCGCTGGGCCTTCAGGACAAGCTGATCGCGGAACGGCGCGGCATGTCCCTGCGCACCGTGCAGAACCGGCTGCTGTCGCTCTACGAGAAGCTCGGGGTCTATTCGGAGATGGACGAAAGCGTGACGCTCAACAAGCGGGTGCGCACCCTGAACCGCGCGCTCGCCACCCGCACCATCAATATCGAGACGTTGGAGGCGGCGCAGCGCGACCTCGACACCTGGCTGGCCGGGCGCCGGTGAACCGGCTTTCGGTTTCCGTCGGCACCGCTTCGCCCATCGTCACCGTGGGGCGGACGACCTCGGGGGGAGCCGCCCGGTCCCCTGCCCCGCCGCACGCCGGGGTCGCGGGGCAAGCCCGCCCTCCGGAAGTGGCCCTCAGTGCAGCTGCGGAAAGGCGTCGCGCCAGCGTCTGATGAAGATCTCGCGCTTGTCGGTATCCATGGCGACGAGAAGCGTGGGATTGAGACCGACCGGGCGTTCCAGCGTCTCGACGGGACCGAACACCTCGATCGTGCTGCCGTCGCCCTCGCCAAGCCGAACGATCAGGTCCTGCGCCTCCAGCATCGCCCGGCCGTCCTGGGACAGCAGGTAGTCGAGCAGATCCCGCGCCGCGCCGGAGCCGGCGGAGCCCGCGGGGATCATCGCGGCCCGCGACAGGATGAGCGTGTAATCCTCGGGGGCCAGGACGGCGAGACGCGGATCCTGGCGGGCGCGCTGCAGCGCGTAGGATCCGAGCACGTTGTAGGCGATCAGGTATTCGCCCGACGCGACCCTGTCGATGATCTCGGCCGAGCAGCAGGTGGCGATGGAACCGCTTCGGCCGAACGCCTCCATCAGGCCGCCGAAGGTCGTCGCCTCGAGCGAGTCGCTGAAGGCGAGCAGGAACCCCAGCCCCGATTCCTCGATGTCGTAGGTCGCCACGCGCCCGGCGAAACGGCTGTCGGTCGGCCGCAAGAGATCGAGCAGATCGAACCGCGAGCGCGGCACCTCCTCGGGCGTGAGCAGGTCGCGATTATACACCACCACCACCGGTTCGCGGGTGACGCCCCAGAGCTGATCGCGCCAGGTCAGCTGCGGCGGCAGGGTTGCCGTCGCGTCCGAGGCATAGCTCGCCGCACAGCCTTCGTTGACCAGGTCGATCATGTGATGCGCGGCCGAGCTGATCACCAGATCGGCGCCGGCGCGGCCGTTCCGGCAATCCACCGCGGTGAGAGAATAGAGATCGTTCGAGCCCCATTGCTCGTAGACGATCCGCGTGTCGGGCCGCGCCGCGACATAGGTCTCGATCACCGGCCGGAGCACCGCCAGGTCGGTCGTGCTGCGCAGCACGATCGTCCGGGCGGCCGCCGCCGGCCCGAAATCGGCCGTCAGCTCGGTCGTCTGGGCGGCGGCGGATTGCCAGAGACAGACAAGGAGCACGGCAATGCGGATCATTCCGGGCGCCCCGGCAGTTCGAGCGCGACGACGAACTGTCCCTCGGAGTGACGCATGGCGATCCGGCCGCCGTGCCCCTCCGCCACTTCGCGGACGATGGCCAGGCCGATTCCGCTGCCGCCGCCGACGCCGGATTTCGCGAACCGCTCTCCGGGGGTCTGCGCCATGTCCCAGGGCGGACCGGGGCCGCAATCGCTGACCCATAACGAGGCCACCGCGCCGTTCGTCACGCCCAGGCGGATCGGCGGTTGCCCGTGGTGCAGCGCATTGGTCAGGAGGTTCTTGCCGGCCTCTGCCAGCGACAGCGCGTCGCCGGTCACCTCGACCGGCCGGTCGGAGATGTCCAGCATCACCTCGACCCCGGCCTGCACGAAGAGGTCGTCGGTCTTCTCGACGATCTCGACCGCCACGTCCCGCAAGTCCAGCCGCGTTGCCGGCGCGGTATCGGCCCGATGGATGATCATCGCCCGGCTGAGCAACTGGTCGAGAAGCCGGCCCAGCCCGGCGGCGCGGTCCTGGATGCGGGCGACGATGCGGTCGCGCCGGGCCGGGTCGCTCTCGCTCGCCGCAAGCTGGGCCTGGACGCGGATCGCCGCCACCGGGGTGCGCAGCTGGTGGGCGGCGTCGGTAATCAGCTTGCCGGTCGCGACGCTCTGGCGGTCGAGCCGCGCCATGAAACCATTGAGGGCGGTGAGCATCCCCGCCACCTCCTTCGGGGCCGCCAGTCTGAGCGGCGTCAGGTCGGTCGGCTCGCGCGCCGCGAGGGCGTCGCTTATCCGCGGCAGCGGTCGCAGCGCGCGGCTGACCGCCAGCCACGCGAACAGCGCCATCACAGCCCCGGCGGCGCCCAGGACGATCAGCGCGTTCTGCGCGATGCTGCGCGCGAGGTCACGCCGGGCGAGCAGCGTGTGGCCGATGATAACGCGGACCGGCCCCGAGAAGCTGCGCTCGGCGAAGCGCCGGGTCAGGGCGACGTAGCGCGCCGGCTCGCCGCCGAAGGCGCCGTCGTAGAACACGCTTTCGGTGCCGGGAAAGGCGTCGGGCAGCGGCGTGGCCGGGTCGCCGGTAAGCGTGGTGCCGTTGGGGCCGACGACCCGGTACTGGATGCGGTCGTCCGGCGCGAGCGACATGAGTTCGAACGCCGAGACCGGCATGTCGACGAGCGCGACGCCGTTCCGGATCGAGATCGCGGTCGCGATATCGGCCGCGGCGCCGATCAGCAGGCGGTCATAGGCCTCTCGGGCGGCCTGGCGGCCATAGGCCAGCGCGGTCGCCAGCACCACGGCCCCGCCGAGCACCAGGACGGAGCCGACGGCCAGCGCCACACGGCTCTTCAGCGACAGGGTCGCGCGCACGCCGCCGGGGTCAGGCATCGTCGGCGTCCAGACGGTAGCCGAGCCCACGATGCGTCTCGATCCGGGCGCGCGACCCGGCGAGCTTCTTGCGCAGGCGGGCAATGTAAAGTTCGACCGCGTTCGCCCCCACATCCTCCCGGTCGAAGGAGAACAGCCCTTCGAACAGCCGCTCCTTCGACAGGAGCTGACCCCGGTGGGACATCATGAGATGCAGCAGCGCCATCTCGCGGCGGGTCATGTGCACGGGCGCCTCGGCGACATGGACCGAACGGGCCGCCGGGTCGAATACCAGGTCGGCCAGCCGCATCTGGCTGTCGGCCTGCCCCTTTTCGCGGCGGATGAGCACGCGAAGCCGCGCTTCGAGTTCGCGCAGGTCGAACGGCTTGACGAGGTAGTCGTCGGCGCCGGAATCCAGCGCCTCGACCCGGGCCGTCACCTGAAATTCCGCGGTCAGGATCAGCACCGGCGTTCCGTCGCCGCGGCCGCGCAGCTGCTTCAGCAGGCTGCGCCCGTCCCCGTCGGGCAGGCTGATGTCGAGGACGATGCAGTCATAGTCCTGCACGCCGAGGAAATCCCGTGCCGTTTCGAGCGTCGCGGCGAGATCGCAGGCGAATCCCGCGCGCTCCAGGCTCGCCACGACGGCATCCCCGACATCGGCGGTGTCTTCGACGATCAGAATGCGCATCCGCGTCTCCCCCTAGGCGGAGCACTCTATCCCGCACGCGCCGCGCGGAAAAGAACAGGCTTTGCGGGGGATGACAGGTTGGTGACAGGTTCCGCCGCTATGGTCGCCGCATGTCGGGCCGCCGCAAGTGCGGTCCTGCAGAAACACGTGGAGGAGACATATGCAGCTTACCAACATCCGGCGCGGCCTGACCGTCGCGGCCATGCTTGTCTGCGCGCCCATCGCGGCCGCGGCACAGGACTTCACCCCCGAGACCCCCGAATGCATCGCCCCCGCCAACCCGGGCGGCGGCTGGGACTTCACCTGCCGGCAGGTGGGCAAGACCCTGCAGGATCTCGGGCTGATCCCGTCCACCATGCAGGTGGTGAACCTGTCCGGCGGCGGCGGCGGCGTGGCCTTTGCCGAGGTCGTCAACAAGCGCAACGACGAGAACGACCTGATCATCGCGGCCTCGTCGGCCACCGCCACCCGGCTGGCGCAGAACGCCTATCCCGGCAACACCATGGACCAGGTCCGCTGGCTCGGCTCGATCGGTGCGGATTACGGCGTCATCGCCGTTGCCGCCGACAGCGAGATCGAGACGCTTCCCGAACTGATGGAGCAGATCAAGGCCAATCCGTCCTCCATCTCGATCGGCGGCGGGTCGGCCGTGGGCGGCTGGGACCACCTGAAGGTGCTGATCGCCGCGCAGGAGGCCGGCATCGAGGACGTCCGTTCGGTGAAATACATCGCCTTCGCCGGCGGCGGCGAGGCGGTGACCCAGCTGCTGGCCGGCTCGCTCCAGGCCTTCACCGGCGATCTGTCCGAGGCGCGGGGCTTCGTCGAATCCGGCGACATCAAGGTGCTCGCGGTGCTGGCGCCCGAGCGGCTGGAAGGCGATTTCGCCGAGTTCCCCACCGCGCGCGAGCAGGGCATCGACGCGATCGGCGCGAACTGGCGCGGCTTCTATGCCCCCGGCAACATGAGCGACGCCGCCTATGACTACTGGGTCGACCGCATCGCCACGCTCTACGACAGCGACGAGTGGAAGACGGTGATGGAGAACAACGGCCTGGCGCCGCTCGACCTGCAGGGCGAGGAGTTCCAGACCTTCGTCGCCGACTCGGTCCAGAGCATCCAGGAGCTGTCGCGCGAGATCGGCATCCTGCAGTGACGGTCTGACGTCACCCTGGCGCCTCCGGGTCTGGCCGGGGGCGCCTCCGCATGCCAACTGCAGTCGGGAGGCGTTCGCATGAGCGACCGTATCTTCGGCGGGATCGGCCTGATCCTTGCCATCTTCTTCGCCTGGCAGGCGTCCGTCATCCAGGAGAGCTTTCTGTCCGATGCCGTGGGGCCCAAGGTGTTTCCCTATGTCATCGCCGCCGTGATGACGCTCGCCTCGCTGTATTTTCTGCTCAAGCCCGACCCGGAACCCAGCTGGCCGCGCATGGGCCACCTGGCCGAGATCGGCCTCGCCGCGGCGGTGATGTTCGCCTACGCGCAGGTCCTGCCCGAGCTGGGCTTTGTCATCTCGACCGCCGTCGCGGCGGCCTACCTGACCTGGCGCCTCGGGTCGCCTCCGCTGCAAAGCGTGATCATCGGCGTGAGCACCTCGGTCGGCATTTACGTGATCTTCCGGCTGCTGCTCGGCCTCAGCCTGGCCCGCGGCCCCTTCGGTTTCTGAGGAGACCCCAATGGAACTGATGTCCCAACTCGGCGACGGTTTCGCCGTCGCCCTCACCTGGCAGAACCTCGCGCTCGCGCTGATGGGCTGCTTTCTCGGCACGATCATGGGCGCCCTGCCCGGCCTCGGCCCGTCGAACGGCGTCGCGATCCTGATCCCGCTGGCCTTCACGCTCGGCCTGGGCGCGACGCCCTCGCTGATCCTTTTGACCAGCGTCTATTACGGCGCGATGTACGGCGGGCGGATATCGTCGATCCTGCTGAATATCCCCGGCGACGAGCCGGCGATGATGACCTGCCTCGACGGCTATCCGATGGCGCAGAAGGGCCGCGCCGGCGAGGCGCTGGCGCTGTCCGGCGTCGCCTCTTTCGTCGGCGCCTTCTTCGCCACCTGGGGGCTGGTCCTGTTGGCGCCGCAGCTCGTCAAGGTGGCGCTGCTGTTCGGCCCGGCGGAGTATTTCGCGCTCTTCGCGCTGGCCTTCGCCACGCTGGGCGGCATCTCGTCCACCAACCAGGCGAAATCCGCCTTTGCCGCGGCCCTGGGCCTGGGGCTCGCGATGATCGGCGTCGACACCCAGACCGGTGTGCCGCGCTTCACCTTCGGCGAGGTGCATCTCTACGACGGGATCGACTTTCTCGTGGCGATCGTCGGTCTCTTCGCGCTGTCCGAGGTGTTCATCTTCCTCGAACACCGCGGCACCGAGCGCGATATCTCGAACCGGCCCAGGATGGAGATCGGCCGCATCGTGCCCTCCTGGAGCATGATCCGCTCCTGCATTCCCACCATGGGCCGCACCACGGTGCTGGGCTTCGTCGCCGGTGTGCTGCCGGGCGCGGGCGCCTCGCTCGGCTCGTTCATTTCCTACTCGATGGAAAAGCGGCTGGTCGACCGGGAGAAGACCTTCGGCACCGGCGATCCGCGCGGCGTCGCGGCGCCGGAGACCGGCAACAACGCGGCCGCCGGCGGCGCGCTGGTGCCGATGCTGGCGCTGGGCGTGCCCGGCTCCGGCACGACCGCCGTCCTGCTGGCCGTGCTTCTGGCGCTGAACATCACGCCCGGCCCGCTGCTCTTCACCCAGAACCCGGACGTCGTGTGGGGTCTGATCGCGGCGCTCTTCATCGGGAACTTCATGCTTCTGGCGATGAACATCCCGATGGTCGGCCTGTTCACCCGCGTGTTGCTGGTTCCGCCCCGGATCCTGATGCCGATCGTGGCGATGATCTCCTTCGTCGGGATCTACGGCATCTCCGGCTCCAGCTTCGACCTGATGGTCATGGTCGGCTTCGGGGTGATGGGCTGGGTTTTGCGCAAGCTCGACGTGCCGCTGGTGCCGATCATCCTGGGCACGCTTCTCGGCAACGAGATGGAGGTCAATTTCCGACGCGCCGTGAATATCGCCGATGGGGACTATTCGGTCCTTCTCTCCTCGCCGCTGACGATAATCCTGTGGACCATCGCCGTCGTCGGGTTCGTCCTGCCGATCTTCGTCGGGGGCATCCTGCGCCGGCGGATGCGGATGACGAAGGACTCGGAGGGATCGACCGTCGACTGAGGAACACGGGCACGTCACGTCGCGCGCCCTTGCGCGCCGTGTCGGTCCGGCCGATCTAGCGCGTGCCGGTCAGACTTCCATGCTCTCGCGCAGGACCGCGCGGTAGCGGCGCAGGTTGCCTTCGAGGTGGTCCGCCATCGCTTTTTCGGCGGCCTCGGGGTCCTGATCCATGATCGCTTCGACGATCCGCCTGTGCTCCTCGGGCAGAGCGGGGTTCTGGGCATAGGCGGGACCGGCCGTGGATTTCCCAAGCTCGGTGCGCGGCACCATTCCCGGCCGGATCAGTTGCAGAATCTGGGGAAACAGCGAGTTCTGCGACGCTTCCGCGATGGCATAGTGGAACTGGAAATCCGCTTCCCGCGTCGGCGCGCCCTCGCGGAACAGGGTCGACACCTTCTTGTGCTCGGCCAGGATCTTCTCGATCTGCGCGGTGGATCGGCGTTCGGCGGCCAGGCTGGCCGCCCGCATCTCGAACGCGCTGCGCACCTCGAGTATCTCGATGACCCCCGCGATCCGGCCGGAATTCAGCCCCGCCAGCGAGGCCGCCTGCCGCGCGAGCGTGTGGTCCAGCGCATAGACCCCGGATCCCCTGCGCGCCTCCACCAGGCCGTCCGAGCGCAACGCGGAAATCGCCTCCCGGACGACGGTCCGGCTCACCGAATGCTTGCGCACCAGTTCCGCCTCGCTGGGCAGCCGGTCCCCCGGCTTGACCACGCCGCTGACGATATCCTGTCGGATAAGTTCGCTAAGCTGTGCGACAAGCGATTCGCGCAACGGCTTTGAATTCTGGTTCACGCTGTCCGACATCTTCGGCCCCGCTTTCGCTGCTGTTTCAAACAGTTCAAGGCATTTCCCTTTTTGTCAAGCCTACTTGGCCCTGACCCGCCTGCGCCCGCAGCTTGTATGACAAGCCGCGTCTTATATGTTGACTTGCACCAATTTATCATACAACTTTGGAGCCAACGAGAACGAGCCGACCGGGGGGAAGCGGTGCTGATTACAGATGTCTCTGTTCGGGTATTCCGGCACACGACGCGCCGCCACGCGGATGAAGCCGGCCATGCGCATCCCGGCCCGCCGCACAAGGTCGCGCTGGCGATCCTGACGCTCCGGACCGAGGATGGCGACGAGGGCTATGCCTTCGCCCCGCCGGAAGTGCTGCGCGACCATGTGATCGACAAGTTCGTCCGCAAGGTGCTGATCGGACAGGACCACCGCGACCGCGAGCGGCTGTGGCACGAGCTGGCCCATTGGCAGCGGGGCTCGGCGGCGCAGCTGACCGACCGGACGCTGGCGGCGGTCGATACCGCGCTGTGGGACCTGGCGGGCCGCGCCCTGAAACAGCCGGTCTACAAGCTGATCGGCGGCTGGCGCGACGCGGTTCCCGCCTATGGCTCGATCATGTGCGGCGACGAGATGGAGGGCGGGCTGGCCACGCCCGAGGATTACGCCCGGTTTGCCGAAGCCCTGGTCGAACGCGGATACAAGGGCATCAAGCTGCACACCTGGATGCCGCCGGTCAGCTGGGCACCCGATGTCGAGATGGACCTCAAGGCCTGCGCCGCCGTCCGCGAGGCCGTGGGCCCCGGGATCGCGCTGATGATCGACGCCTTCCATTGGTATTCCCGCACGGACGCGCTGAAACTGGGCAAGGGGCTCGAAAAGCTCGGCTTCGACTGGATCGAGGAGCCGATGGACGAGCAGTCCATGGCCTCCTACAGGTGGCTGGCCGACAACCTCGATATCCCCGTCCTCGGCCCCGAAAGCGCCGCCGGAAAGCACATGGCGCGGGGGGACTGGGCCGCGGCCGGCGCCTGCGACATCCTCAGAACCGGGGTCAGCGATGTCGGCGGGCTGACGCCCGCGCTGAAGACCATGCGCCTGGCCGAAGGGTTCGGCATGGACTGCGAGGTCCACGGCAACCAGTCGCCGAACCTTCATGTCGTCGCGGCGTCCAGGAACTGCCGCTGGTACGAGCGCGGATTGCTGCATCCGTTCCTCGACTACGATGACGGCTTCGACTACCTGACGTCGCTTTCCGACCCGATGGACGCACAGGGCCTCGTCCATGTGCCCGACCGTCCGGGTCTGGGCGACGAGATCGACTTCGACTTCATCGAAGATAACCGGATCGCGTGATCCCGGTTCCGGGCCTGCGACAGCGGGGCCCGACCACAACCGCAAATCTCAAAGGGAGGACCAAAATGAAACATCTTCTTGCATCCGCCGCGCTCGGCGCGCTGGTTCTGGCCACGCCGATGGCCACCACCGACGCCTGGGCCGAGACGCCCGACGACCAGCTGGTCATCGCGATGACGCTGAACAACGTGCTGACCCTCGATCCGGCCGCGATCACCGGGGGCGAGACGGTTCAGATCCTGAACAACGTCTACGATGCCCTGGCCGAGCTGAATCCCGAGACCAAGGAGCTGGAACCGCGGATCGCGGAAAGCTGGGAGATCGCCGAAGACGGCATGTCGGTCACCTTCAACCTGCGCGACGACGTGACCTTCGCCAGCGGCAATCCCCTGACGGCCGAGGATGTCGCCTGGTCGATGAAGCGGGCGCTGGAGCTGAACCTCGCCTCCGCCTCCGGCTTCAAGAGCCGCGGCTTCGAGAGCGACAAGGCCGACGAGTATTTCGTCGCCCAGGACGACCACACCTTCGTGCTGAACCTGCCGCAGCAGGACGACCCGAAGCTGCTCATCATGACGCTGACCCAGGCCGGGGCGGGCTCGATCCTCGACAAGGAGCTGGTGCTCGAAAACGAGCAGGACGGCGACATGGGCCAGGCCTGGCTGACCAACAACTCCGCCGGTTCCGGCGCCTACGTGCTTACCGACTGGCGCTCGAACGAGCACGTGATCCTGACCCGGAACGAGAACTTCTGGGGCGACGCGCCCGAGATGCGACGCGTCCTGATGCGCCACATGCCGGAATCGCAGTCGCAGCGCCTGGCGCTGGAGCAGGGCGACATCGACATCGGCTATTCGCTGTCCAAGCCCGATCTGACCGCGCTGCAGGACAACCCTGACGTCACCGTCGAGACGGTGCCGAGCGCGGGTTTCTACTATCTCGCCGTTTCGATGAAGGACGAGCGGTTCGCCAACCGAAAGGTCCGCGAGGCCTTGCGCTACCTGATCGATTACGACGGCATCAACACCGCGATCATGCCGTTCTTCGGGGTCGAGTATAAGCGCAACATCAACAGCCATGCCTTCGGCGTGCTGCCGCAACCCGACTACGAGCTGGACGTCGAAAAGGCCAAGGCCCTGCTGGCCGAGGCGGGCTATCCGGACGGGTTCGACACCACGATCCGGGTGATCTCGACCCAGCAGTTCCTCGACAGCGCCACCGCGATCCAGGGAACGCTGGCGCAGGCGGGGATAGATGCCGAGATCATCACCGGCGACGGCGGCCAGATCTACGGCGCGATGCGCGAGCGCGATTTCGAGCTGCTCGTGGGTCGTGGCGGCGGCGGGCGCCTGCCCCACCCCGACAGCAACCTGCGCGCGCTGGCCTACAACCCGGACAACAGCCAGGACGCCGGGCTGACCAACTTCCAGGGCTGGCGGACGAGCTTCTATGACGAAGAGCTCAACACGATGATCGAGAACGCGCTGATCGAGGGCGACACCGGCGAGCAGATCCAGATGTACCACGACATCCAGCGGTACATGGACGAGCTGGTGATGTCGATCCAGCCCTTCTCGGAGCGCGTGGTGACGGCGGCCTACCAGGACGACGTGGACGGCGTGATCGTCGATGTCTGGACCAGCCGCGTCGAGGACGTTGTCAAGGACCGCTGATCATCGCAGCCTGAACACTTCCGGGGCCGTCCGCGTGGCGGCCCCGGATCGACACGGGGAGGACAGACGAGATGTGGAGGTCGCGACGGACCGCCCGTTCCGCCTTGCAGCAACTGACGACGATCGCCGTCACCTTGCTCGGGCTGCTGGTGATGACATTCATCATCGGGCGCATGATGCCGGTCGACCCGGTGGCGGCGATCGTGGGCGAGGACGCGACCCGCGACGTCTATGAGAACGTCTATCGCAAGCTGGGCCTCGACCGGCCGGTCTGGCAGCAGTTCCTGTTCTACCTGCGCGACGTGGCGACGCTGGATTTCGGCGTGTCGATCCGGACCGGACAGCCCGTCCTGAACGATATCCTGCATGTCCTGCCCGCGACCATCGAACTCGCGACCTTCGCCATCATCATCGGCGCGGGGCTGGGCGCGCCGCTGGGCGTCATGGCCGCGGTGAACAAGGACCGCTGGCCGGACCACGTGATCCGCGTCTTCAGCCTCATGGGCCATTCGATGCCGATCTTCTGGACCGGCATGATCGGGCTTCTCGTCTTCTATGCCGGGCTCGGCTGGGTCGGCGGGTCGGGCCGGATGGCGACATTCTATATCGGCCTGGTGCCCGAACGGACCGGATTTCTGTTCATCGACAGCGCCATGGCCGGCGAATGGGACGTGTTCTGGAGCGCGCTGAACCACGTGATCCTGCCCGCCGCGCTCCTGGGCTACAGCTCGGCGGCCTACATCACGCGGATGACGCGCAGCTTCATGCTGGATCAGCTGAACCAGGAGTATATCACAACCGCCCGCGTCAAGGGGCTGAGCAGCCGCAAGACGATCTGGCGCCACGCCTTCGGCAATATCCGTGTGCAGCTGGTGACCATCGTCGCGCTGGCCTACGGCTCGCTGCTCGAAGGCGCGGTGCTGATCGAGACGGTGTTCGCCTGGCCCGGCTTCGGCCAGTACCTGACGTCGAACCTCATCATCGGCGACATGAACGCGGTGATGACCTGCGTGCTGGTCGTCGGGCTGATCTTCATCACGCTGAACCTGATCTCCGACCTGCTCTATCGCGTCTTTGACCCGAGGACCCGCGCATCATGACCGCCGCCACGCAGCCCCGCCGCATGCCGCAATCGCTGATCGCGCTGCGCAACATCCTGGCCTTCCTGATGCGCTCGCCCACCTCGGCCTTCGGCCTCGTGGTGCTGGCGATCCTGATCCTGACGGCGATCTTCGCGCCGCTCCTGGCCACGCACGATCCCTATGTGCAGGACCTGCAGAACACCCTGCAACGGCCCGGGAACGGCCATCTCTTCGGCACGGACGAGCTGGGCCGGGACATTTACAGCCGGCTGGTCTATGGCTCGCGCATCACCCTGACGATCATCTTCCTGGTGACGATCGTCGTAGGGCCCATCGGCCTGCTGGTCGGCACCGTCTCGGGCTATTTCGGCGGCTGGTGGGACACGGTTCTGATGCGGATCACCGACATCTTCCTGTCCTTTCCGTCGCTGATCCTGTCGCTGGCCTTCGTCGCCGCGCTGGGTCCGAGCCTGAACAACGCGATCATCGCCATCTCGCTGACCGCCTGGCCGCCCATCGCCCGGCTGGCCCGTGCCGAGACGCTGACCTTCCGCGCCGCCGACTATATCTCGGCCGCCCGCCTGCAGGGCGCGAGCGCCACGCGGATCATCTGGAAGTCCATCATGCCGATGTGCCTGCCCTCGGTGATGATCCGCCTGACGCTGAACATGGCCACGGTGATCCTGACCGCCGCGGGTCTGGGCTTTCTCGGCCTCGGCGCGCAGCCGCCGCTTCCCGAATGGGGCGCGATGATCGCCACCGGCCGGCGCTACATGATCGACCACTGGTGGCTCGTGACCTTCCCGGGGCTGGCGATCCTGGCGGTCAGCCTGGCCTTCAACCTCCTGGGCGATGGCTTGCGCGACGCGCTCGACCCCAAGCAGATGAACAAGAGGTAGCGGCGATGACCGATCCGATCCTCGACATCCGAAACCTCTCCGTCCGTTACCGGGGCACGCCCGACCCCGCCGTGCGCGGCGTCTCGTTCACCCTGGGCCGCGAGCGACTGGGGATCGTGGGCGAAAGCGGCTCCGGCAAGTCGACCGTGGGCCGGGCGCTTCTGAAGCTACTGCCTACGGCCGAAATCACCGCCGAGCGCATGCAGTTCGAAGAGGTCGACCTGCTGAACGCCCCCGAGCGCCGGATGCTCAAGCTGCGCGGGCGCCGCATGTCGATGATCCTGCAGGATCCGAAGTTCTCGCTGAACCCGATCCAGCGCTGCGGGCACCAGATCGCCGAGGCCTACCGCACCCATGTCAGGGCGTCCAAGGCCGAGGCGAAGGCCAAGGCGGTCGAGATGCTGGCGGCGGTGCAGATCCGCGATCCGGAGCGGGTCTACATGCTGTATCCGCACGAGGTGTCGGGCGGCATGGGGCAGCGCATCATGATCGCGATGATGCTGCTGACCGACCCCGATCTCGTCATCGCGGACGAACCGACCTCGGCGCTGGACGTCACCGTCCGGCTGCAGGTGCTGAACATCCTCGACGCGCTGGTCCGCGATCACGGTATCGGGCTGATCATGATCAGCCACGACCTCAACCTGGTGCGCAACTTCTGCGACCGGGTGCTGATCATGTACGCGGGCCAGGTCGTCGAGACGCTGGACGCGGCCGATCTGGACCATGCGACCCATCCCTACACCCGCGGCCTGCTCGCGGCGCAGCCGCGCATCGGCGGCGACCGGTCGGCCCTGCCGGTGCTGGAACGCGACGCAAGCTGGGCACAGACGGGAGCGACGACATGAAACCGGTTGCGATACGCGATCTCTGCATCTCGTTCGGGGCGGTTCAGGTCCTGCACGACGTGACCTTCGACGTGGCCTCCGGCGAAAGCTTCGGACTCGTCGGGGAAAGCGGCTCCGGCAAGTCCACCGTGCTGCGCTGCATGTCGATGCTGCAGGCCCAATGGACCGGCGACGTGATCATCGGCAGCCAGTCGGTGCGCGAGATGCCGCTGAACGCGCGGGTCCGGACGGTGCAGATGGTGTTCCAGGATCCCTACGGCTCGCTGCACCCCCGTCATTCGGTCGCCACCGTCCTGTCGGAACCCCTGCGCATTCACGGCCTCGACCGGCAGCGGGCGCGGATGGAGCAGGCGCTGATCGACGTGGGCCTGCCGGTCGACTTCCTCGAACGCTTCCCGCACCAGCTGTCGGGCGGCCAGCGCCAGCGCGTCGCCATCGCCCGCGCCCTGATCCTGGAGCCGGAGGTTCTGCTGCTGGACGAGCCCACCTCGGCGCTCGACGTGTCGGTGCAGGCGGAGATCCTGAACCTCCTGGCGCGGCTCAGGTCCGAGAAAGGCTTCACCTACCTGATGGTCAGCCACGACCTGTCGGTCGTCGACCACATGTGCGACCGCTTCGCGGTGATGCAAGCCGGCCGGATCGTCGAGGTCCTTGATCGCGCGGCGATCCCGTCGAACGCCGCGACCCAGCCCTATGCCCGCGACCTCATCGCGGCGAGCCTGGCCTACGAGCGCGCCGTCTGAGGGCCGGATACCGGCGGCTCCTGCCGCGGCGCCACGCGGCCAACGACAGAACACGGAGAGAGACATGCTGAACAAGCTCTTGATCACCGGCGCGGGGGGCGGCCTCGGCACGGTCTGCCGCGACCGGCTCGGCCACCTGGCCAGGACCGTCCGCCTGGCCGACCGCGACGGGTTGGGCGAAGCCGGAGCGACCGAGGAGATCGTCCATTGCGACCTTGGCGACAAGGCGGCCGTCGCGGCGATGGTGGACGGCTGCGACGGCATCGTCCACCTGGGCGGACAATCGGTCGAGGCGCCGTGGGAGACGATCCGCAACGCCAATATCGACGGCATGGTCAACCTCTACGAAGCCGCGCGCAAATCCCCTGTGACGCCGCGGATCGTCTACGCCAGTTCCAACCACGCCATCGGGTTTCACCCCCAGACCGATCGGCTCGACGCCCATTCGCCGACCCGGCCGGACGGGTTCTACGGTGTCTCGAAGGTCTTCGGCGAGGCGCTGGCGCGGATGTATTTCGACAAGTTCGGGATCGAGACCGCCTGCGTCCGCGTCGGCTCTTCTTTTCCCGAACCCAGAAATCACCGGATGCTGTCGACCTGGATGAGCTATGACGATTTCGTGCGCCTGATCGAGCGTGTCTTCGCGGTTCCGCGCCTCGGCTGCCCGATCGTCTACGGCGCCTCGGACAACGACGCGGCGTGGTGGGACAACCGCGAGGTCGCCTATCTCGGCTGGCGCCCCCAGGACAATGCCGAGGCGTTCCGCGCCAGGATCGACGCCGAGATGGACCCGCCGCCCGCGGACGACGTGAACGCGATGTACCAGGGCGGCGCCTTCTGCCGCGACGGCATTCACGAGGCGTAGAAGCGCCAATTGCACGAGGGCGCCAGGCGCGACCCCGCTGCCCAACGGGCGGGATGTCTGCCCCCTGCCCGTCCCTCGACCCTCTCATAGATGCCGCTCTTCCTGCAGGCGCCCGGTCACCGGAGCGCCGAGCGCCCGACCGCCGAGGGCGTGCGCGACGGCGGTGGCGCCCCGTCCCTGGCCGTCACGCCCGCAATCAGATTCCTTTCGGATCGGTCGACGTGTCTGTATCCTGACATGCGACGATCGTTTTTCATGTTTGGCGACGAGCGGATATCGAATCCGCGGACGATGCTGCACCTCGCGCGTGAAGGCACCCGCGACCGCTCGCTACCGTTCAAGCACAAGGAATCGCTCATGCTCCCCCTGGCCGACGGTACACCACGACGGCACCGACCAGCCCCCGGCAAGCCCCGAAAGCCGACCGATCCGGAACGACCTTGACATCGAACATTAGTGTTCTATATTCGAACCCAATTCCGGACATGCATGGCTTCGATGGAGAAGAAGCACAGTAAAGGCCTAGCTGCCCAAATAATCCATCTGAGCGAAAACGAACGGGAAGAAATAACTACGTGCAACCTCACGACTCAAGCGACGCGGAGGCCCCCGTCTATAGGAGAACAGCGGCTTCTCGATTGAGTCGACATCAGGAGGAGGTGATACAATGCTGGTCGTGAATCAGGATACCCTGAATAACGGATCGCACAAGATTTCTCATGAGGTTGCAGACCTTGTAAACGATGTCGGGACAAAACGATTCGATGAAAGTCTGAAGAATATCGTATGGTCCCACCTGCACTGCTCTCAAATAACAGCCTTCACCTTCGAACAAGCGCAGGCCCCAACGACCGTGGGCCTGTTTGCCGACAACAGAGAAGAACAAGTGCGTCAAGCGGCGACGCGCTATGAGGAAATGCATTGGCAAAACGACCCGTCCAATTTCTTCCTGACGGAGTCGAACAAGAATGAAGGCAGCTTTGCTGTCATCGTATCAAAGGAAGATATCGAGAATACGGACTTTGTCGAAGACTGCTTTCTGGAGCCGCACGTCCTCCAACGGCTATCCTTCATTTCGAACCTCAACGGCGATCCATTCAAGCTCAGCTTTCACAAGAACGACGGCCGCGGGAAGTTTGACGAGAACGCCGTTCTGAGCTTCTTTAATCATATTCAGACAATAATGGCGCTAATCGTAAAGCACGTCGAAATCACAAAGGACACGCATCCGGAGAAGAGCGAGAACGAGATATTCGAAGATATCCTGAGGCACCACTATCCCGAGCTGACCGCGCGGGAAAGAACCGTCTGCGGCCTGATTGCGATCGGGCTGAGCTCCGAAGCGATTGCCCTGACGCTCGACATCAGCATCAACACGGTGCTGACCTTCCGGAAGCGGGCCTATTCGAGACTGAACATCTCGACACAGAATGAGTTGCTCAGAATGCTCTATCGGGCGCAAGCGCGCTGGTGAGCCCCGTCGCGGAAGGCCAGAAAACAGGCAACGCATGAGCCGTGGACCTGACCGAGGGTCCGCCAGGGGCGCCCATCGCGTCGGTGCCAACCCGAAATCACACCGCCAATAGAAGACAAGTATGCCGACACCCCAACCGACCGATTATCACGAGTACGCCGAAGCCGGTTCCGTCGAGAAATCCCTCTCGGATTCAATTGCGGATATCGAGGATATCATTTCGGATGCTCGCGAAGGGAAGATGTTCATTCTCGTCGATCACGAAGACCGCGAGAACGAAGGCGATCTTGTCATTCCGGCCCAGATGGCGTCGCCCGAGGCGATCAACTTCATGGCCACCTACGGCAAGGGACTCATCTGTCTTGCCCTCACGGGGGAACGACTGGATCAGCTGGCCATCCCGCAGATGGTTTCGACCAACACGGCAAGAAAGGAAACGGCCTTCAGCGTCTCCATCGAGGCGCGCGACGGTATCACGACCGGGATCTCGGCAAGCGATCGGGCACGAACCATCGCCGTCGCGATCGACCCTGCCAGCTCGTCCTCCGACCTGTGCAGCCCCGGCCATGTGTTTCCCTTGCGCTCGCGGCGGGGGGGCGTTCTGGTCCGGGCCGGACATACCGAAGCTGCGGTCGATGTCAGTCGGCTGGCCGGCCTGCAGCCGGCAGGGGTGATCTGCGAGATCATGAACCCGGACGGCACCATGGCGCGGCTGCCTGAGCTGATCGAGTTCGCAGACACCCATGGGCTGAAGATCGGGACTATTTCCGACCTGATCGCCTACAGGCATCGACACGACAGCCTGGTCGAGGAAGCCTCGCAGCAGACCGTCCAGTCGCGGATTGGCGGCGAGTGGACGTTGAGAATATTCAAGGACTCCGTAAAGGGCGCAGAGCATGTCGTTCTGACAAAGGGCGATCCGTCGGGGCCCGAGCCGATCCTGGTGCGAACGCATGCGGTGAACCTGCTTTCGGACGTCCTGGGCGTCGGGGAGAATGCGGCCCTTCATGGGTCCATGCGGGTGATCGCGGAAGAAGACAGGGGAATTGTCTGCCTCTTCGATCAAACCCCGTCCTCGTTCCTGAAGCCGGACGACGCGGGGGAGCGTCGGGTCTTGCGGGACATCGGTTTGGGCAGCCAGATACTGTCGTCGCTCGGCGTCGAGAAAATGATCCTTCTGTCCGACCATGCCGAGAATACGTATCTGGGCATGGATGCGTTCGGACTGGAAATCGTCGAGATCCGAAGGATCAACGCGACGTGACGAGAGTGAACGGGCCAAGCCATCCGGTCGGGGATGGTTCGGGTCTCGCCGGCTTTACTTGGCCGGAACACAATCCTCCGTGATCAGCTTCTCGATCGTCTTCTTCGCCGCGATCAACCTGTTGATGTTGTCGGGCAGACGTTCCCACCGCTGCTCCGGCACCAGGATCGCGAGACTGTAGCGCACGGATTTGCCCGGCTCTATGATAGGGACTGCGGCCCCGGCAACGCCCAACTGCAGCTCGTTTTTCGTTATTGCGTAGCCTTTCTCGACAATACTCGAAAGCCGGCTACGCATTTCGCCTGGGTTTTTCTGCTTGGCCAGCAGTCTTTTCAGCGTCTGATCGTCTTGCCAGGCGAGAATTGCCAACCCGCTGGCCCCGACCCAAAGCGAATGCCTGGCCCCGACCCTATGTTGGACACGGACGATCTCGGCGTCGCTCGTCGCCTGTTCGATTACGACGGCCTCTTCCCCGTCCATGTGATGCATCACCACGCATTCGCCAATGTCGTTGGCAAGCTCATCAAGTACCGGTCGGGCGAGCCGCGGGACATAGTTCGTTTTCTCCGAGCCGGCCATCTGGCTGAGGATCGGGCCGAGGTTGAAGGCCTTGCCGTCCCGACTGACATAGCCCCTCTCGTGCAAGGTGTTGAGAAGGCGATGCGCAACCGTTCGGTTGATGCCGGCAACCGCGGCAAGCTCGGCAGTTGTCCTGGGACCTTCGAATGCAACCAACTCCAGAAGTTGCAGCATCTGATCGCCTGTCGAAGAAATCTCAGCCATTTCCGTATCTCCAGTTTTTGTTGGCCTGCATGACGCACCGATCCATGTCCAGCGCTCTCTTTTCCGGATCGGACGTCCGAGGGTTGACTCGCGGCGACCTGCCGTTTAGTCCACTATTCGAACACTATAGTTCGTTTACAGAACAGGAGGAACGTATATGCAAGCCCGTCCCGTCAAGCTGGGCCACGTTGGGATCGCCGTTGAGGACATCGATGCTGGCGTGGCGTTCTACACCGAACAACTCGGGCTTCGCCTCACCGAACGGTTCACCTACGAAGAGACCGTCGGGCATGGCGTCGCGGTACGCGCAGGTGCGTTCGTTCGGTGCGACGCGACGCACCATGCGATCTCGATCTTCCAGCTGACCGATCCCGATCTCACCAAAGCCTCCAAACACCGTCTCGGCCTCCATCACATCGCCTTCGAATTCGCCTCGCCCGAGGATCTTCTGTCGAAGTACCGTCAGGTTCGGGATGCCGGGGTGACGATCGTCAACTGCCGTGTCGGCGGCCCGGGCAACCATCCCCGCTTCTATGCCAAGGATATGGACGGAAACCTCCTCGAATTCTATTGGGGCATCGACCAGATCGGCTGGGACGGCCTGCCGCGGGTCTATCCCCCGATTACCGAGATCGACCTCGAAGCATTCGACTTCGTCGCGTTCCGCCGCGAGTTCGACGAAGCTCAGCGGCGTATGATCGAGCAGTCGTCCCGGATCGACGGCGTCGCCGTTTCCACCTGACCCTGTCGTCAGAACGATCCCGGGGGATCGTTCT
>NZ_JARGYC010000032.1 GCF_029168335.1 Psychromarinibacter sediminicola | reverse complement strand
GGGGGTTGCGGCCTGGGCGGTGACGGCGGTCAGGGCGAAGGCGGCGGCGGTAAGAGCGGTCTTGAACATTTGAGATTTCCTTTTCGAGGGTTGGTGTGTGTCTGTCTGCGTCGTCATAATGTAGTTTTTACACGAACAGTAAGTGTTGTAAAGACACTTAATGTCGGCCGCATGCAGAAATCTTATAACCCATTGATATATAATGATTTAAAATTTCAGATTCCGGTGGCTGAAGCGGCACGCCAGGTGGAATCAGCCCGACTCACACCGCCGACTCAGCGATTTGGACCCGTCACGGGCAGGCATTCCGAGCGAGAGACTCCACCTGCGGCGGCGTGCCCGGCGCCCCCCTTGTGCTCTTTACAAGCAGGGCGGACAAAAAATAGTGTCCACATCACACAAAGAGGTTCCGATGCCCTATTCCTATGAATACCCGCATCCGGCCGTCACGGCGGATGTCATCGTCTTCTCGATCATCGAGGGACGATTGAACGTCGTCCTGATCCGGCGGGCGGCGGAGCCGTTCAAGGACTGCTGGGCCTTGCCCGGCGGGTTCGTGCAGATGGACGAAGACCTCAAGGCCGGCGCGCGCCGGGAGCTTGCGGAAGAGGCGGGCATCTCTCCCGATCAGCTGGCGGGGCTGCCGTTCTTCCAGATCGGCGCCTATGGCCACCCGGACCGCGACCCACGCGAACGCGTGATCACGGTGGCCTTCGCGACACTGGTCCCGATGGACCGGGTGTCGCTCGTCGCCTCCACGGATGCGGCAGAGGTGCAGTGGTTCCCGCTGGACGACCTGCCGCCGCTCGCCTTCGACCACGCCACGATCCTGTCGGACGCGCGCGCGGCGCTCGCGCGCATGGTGGAGACCCGGCTGACCGACGAAGCCACTGCCGTCTTCGCCTTCCTGCCCGAGGCGTTCACGCTGGCGCAGGCACAGTCGGTGTTCGAGATCGTGAAGGGCCAGGACCTGGACAAGCGCAATTTCCGCAAGTGGATCGACGCGAACTGGGAGATCGAGGATCTGAAGCGCAAGACAACCGGCGGCCGCCACCGCCCGGCAGCGCTGTTCCGGCTGGTGGGACTTAAGGCGGGGTAGGACGGCCGGCCCGAAACGGGCGAAAGAGGACGGCGTTCATCGACGAGAACGCCGAGACCAAAGACGTCCGCATTCGCCCACGTAGGACGTGCATGTCCCTGCTGGGAGACCTGGTCCCCCGGACCCCCCTGGAGTATTTGGACCAAGATGGAGCAAGGGCGGCTTTTATGGGCGGCGCTGCATCGTGGGACCGGGCGGCCGTTGGCGGTGCAGGCGGTGGCGTTCCGGCCGCGCGCAGCGGGCTGGGTGTCTATAGGGTCGACCCGCTGGCGCGGGCCGATCCGCTGGGGGGCCAGCCCCCCAGACCCCCCTGGCGTATTTTCAACGAGAAGAAGCAGAGGGGGCGGGTTCAGGCGGGGGCGAGCGCGGTGGCGTAGAGGTCGAGGAGCTGTTCGGTCCAGCTTTCGGTGGTGCTGGAGAGCGTGGCGCCGTGGCTGCGGGCGTTGCGGCTCATCGTCTCGATCTCGGCGGCCGGCATGTCGCGGAGGCGGGTGACGGCGGCGTCGAAGCTGGCCGGGTCGAAGACGTCGAAGGAGAGGCCGGCGCCGAGGCGCTCGATCTCGGGCGCGAGGAGCGCGGTGTCGGAGACGAGGACCGGCAGGCCGCTTTGCACCGCTTCCGGGATCACCAGCGCGAAGGGTTCGGGGTGGTGCGAGGGCATCACCAGCGCGCGGGCGTCGGCCACCAGCGCGCCGATGCGGTTGGGTGGCTGCCAGCCGGCGAGCTCGACCTGCGGGTGGCTGCGGGCGATCGGGTCGCGCAGGGCGCCGTCTCCGATCAGGCGGAGGGGCGTGCCGGTGCGGGCGGCCGATTCCACGAGGTCCATGACGCCCTTGTCGCGTTCGAGGCGGCCGACATAGACGAGCCTGCGGTTGCGCTCGGCCGGGATGCGGCGTGTGGTGTAGGGCGTGGCCGGGTTGCGGATGACGCGCAGCAGGCTTTCGGGGTAGCCGGCGCGGGTGATCTTCGGCGCCACGTCGGGATTGATGACGACGAGGCCGGCCCAGGGCGCGCGGCGGTCGAGGCAGCGGAACAGCGTGGCGTGGCGGGCGACGCGCCAGAGCTTCTGGGCGTAGGAGCGCTTGTCGCAATTGGTGGCGAGGCAGGCGACGCCGAGCGGCACGCGGTGGCAGACCCGGTTGCGGCGGTAGTCCATGTACATGCCGTTGGGGCAGGCCAGGAAGGTGTCGTGGGCGTGCAGGACGGTGCGGCGGGCGACCCGGCGCAGGGCGGTGAAGATCGCGGGCGAGAGGATCTGCGCCCAGCCGTGGACGTGGTAGACCGTGCCGGGCCCGTCGTGGCGGTCGCGGATGCGGGCCACGAGATCGCGCGCGGCGGGGTCGTGGAGGCCCTTCGCCATGGTCTGCCATGGCGGGCGTTGCAGGAGGTCGGCGCTGCCCAGGGGCGCGATCTCGACCCCAAGGGCGCGGAGGTCGTCGTTCTCGCCCGCGTCGCCGCAGACGAAGGTGACGGGGATGCCGCGGGCGCGGAGCTGGCGGATGGACAGCAGGCAGAGCGCCGCGGTGCCGCCATTGGCGGTGCTGTGGTCGTTGATGACGACGACGCGGCTGGGGCGCGGGCGGTCGGCGCGGATCGGGCGCGCGTCGTTCATCGCGCCGCCTCCACCGTGACGCGCAAGCGGGTGTGGTCGCCGGTGGCGGTGGCGTTGGGGCCGAGGACGGCGTCGAGCCTGTCGCCGGGGGCGAGCGTGACCGGGCCGGCGGTGACGCGGCCGGGGGCGGTCAGGGTTTTCGTGGCGAGCGGGGTGCCGTTGTGGGTCAGCGTGATGGTGATGCCGTCGGCGCTGGCCGCGTCGGGGGCGGCCTCGGCCACGATGGTGACGGTTTCGGCCCGGGGGGCGCGGTAGCGGTAGAGAATTTCGAGCGGATCCTCGGGGCCCCAGGCGGAGGGCGTGGCCCAGCCGGGGCCGACGCGGACGGTGCCGTCGGCGTCGTAGCCGAGATAGGGCGTCCAGGGGACGCCGTCGCGCTCCTGGCCGGGGCGCGGGGCGAGCGGGTGCAGCGCGCCACGATGGCGGATATGGAGCGAGAAGGGGCCGTCGGCGCCCGTGTAGGAGAACTGGTCGAAGCTGTCGGCGCGGATCGTCTGGGGGCCGAGGCGGACGGTGTCGCCGAGGCGCGGTGACGGGCCGTCGGGGGGGCCGTCGGTTGGGCCCTCGGAAAGGATCAGGAGCGGCTCGGTGCGCGACAGGCGTAGCGGCGGGGCGGCGGGGGCGCCCGTGGGAGTGAGGGCGCGGAGGCCGTCGGCGAGCGCCACGCTGCGGGGCGCGCCCCAGAGGACGAGGACGCGGTCGCCGAAGCGGCAGGCATAGGTGAAGGGGTCCGGGGCGGCATCGGCGGCGGGGGCGCCCTCCAGGTGGTCGCGGATCAGGGCGTAGGTGCGGCCGACATCGGTGGGCGTCCCGTCCGCCGTGACCAGCGGGATCAGGCCGTCGCCGCGCGGACTGAACGGATACCAGACGGCGCGGGTCACGCCGGAGAGCGCCATCTGGCAATACATGCGCAGGAGGTAGCCGGGGGCGCGGGGCGCGTCGGTCGTGCCGAACTCGGTGATCTCGACGGGCATCTCGGCAAAGCCCGGCAGGGCGCGGGCGGCGGCGATCTGGCGGGCGATCTGTTCGGGTTCGGTGGTGTAGGGGTGCAGGACGAAGGCGTCCATGTGCTGTGCCCCGCCGGCCTGCAGCACCGCCTCGATCCAGGCGAGCGGGATGGAATGGGCGGCGCCGCCGAGGATGCGGATCTCGGGGTCGGCGGCGTGGACGGCCCGGGCCGACGCGGCCAGCAGGCGCACGTAGTCGCGGGCGCGGGCGGTCAGGTCGTCGGGCCAGCCCTCCTGCGCCGCGAATTCCCACGAGTTGAACTCGTTGCCGATCTCGACGCTGTGGATCGCGGGGAAGCGGTCGACGAGGGCGGCCAGGTAGGCGGCGAAGGCGGCCTGACCCTCGGGCGTGCGCGGGACCTGGCCGTTCTCCCAGCTCGGATGCCCGGTATAGGCCAGCAGGACGAGACCGGCGCCGCGCGCCGCCAGTACGGGCGCGTAATTTTCCCGCATGGTGCCGAAGACGAGGCGGGCGTCGGGCCGTTCGACATGCTCCCAGACGATCTCGTCGCGGAACTCGGTGATGCCGAGGGGCGCGGCGCCGTCCAGCGCCTCGGGCTGCCAGCCTTGCGCGAAGTTCGACGCGGCGCCCAGCACCGGCCCGCGCAGATCCAGCGCGGCGGCGGGCATGGCGGCGAGCGCCAGGCAGAGGGCGAGCCACCTCATCGGGATACGGCCAGCGGTTCGGCGGGCGCGGGCAGCGGGCGGGCGGTATTGGCGCGCACCACCACGCTGCTGCGCGACAGGCCCGCGATCAGCCCGGCGAAGATGAAGAAGATCGTGCCGAGGTTCGGCGTGGGCGCCGTGGGCATCGCGGCGATGACCTGGGCGAGGCAGGCGATCTTCAGCGCGCCGATCACGTTGTCCCGCCTGGCGTTGCCGGTGCCGTGCGGCGCGCGGGCGAGGCTGCCGAGGAAGATCAGATAGAACGCCGTGCCGATCAGCCCGAGGCTGCCGAGGCAGGAGACCAGCCAGTTGGAGGCCCGCACGCTGCCCAGGCCGGCGCCGATGCCCCAGGTGTCGACGAAGTTCTTCAGCGCCTGGACGTTCCAGCTCATCCGCTCGACGCCGGAGTCGCTTTCGAGCTTGTTCAGCAGGCTCTGGTCGATGAACTCGGTGATCGCGGGCACGAGGTGGTAGCCGGCGGTGAGCCCGACGGCCACGGCCCAGGCACCGGCGACGGCGAAGACGAAGAAGAAGGCGACGCGGCGCCGGAGCGCACCGATCCGCGCGGCATGGATCAGCCAGCCGGTCCCGTAGAGCGCCAGCAGCATCGCCAGCGCGACATAGGCGCCCGACGAGGTGGCGCGCAAAGTCGAGATCGCCGCCATGGCGACCATCGCCGTGGTCACGTGCGATTTCCCGGAGACGATCCAGTAGTGCAGCCAGAACCCCAGAAACAGCAGCGACACCGCGCCGTAGGCCGACGCCTCGGGCATGCCGCCGATCATCCGCTTCATGCCGCCCATGCTCGCGTACATCGCGATGTCGTAATTGGCGGTGCGGATCGGCTCCATCAGCATTTCGGTGCCGGTGGCCATGGTGATCACGTCGAGCCAGCCGAGGGCGAAATTCAGCGTCGTCGCCACGGCCAGCGCGCGCAGCACCGCCTTTTCGTCGGGGCGCATCCGGTAGAGCGTGGCCAGCGCGAGGAAGCAGGCGGCCGACAGCAGCAGATAGAAGGTCTGGGTGATGTTGCCCGAGGATGGGCGCAGCGGGATCGAGACGATGCCCTCGTCGTTGACCGCGCGCGACAGGCTGAAGATGTCGGTCTGCCCCTCGAACACGCGGGGGAAGAAGGCCGAGGCGATCAGGCCGTAGACGATGACCAGCAGCAGCCAGAAGCCGGGCTGGCCGGGGCGCAGCGTGCCCAGCATCCGGTCCGGGCCGCCGGGCGTCAGCGCCGCGAGCGCCAGCATGGCGCAGACGGTGAACTCGGCCGGCCCGATGGTGGCGCCGCCGACCGCCGGCAGGTTGAAGGCCGCGGCCGCGCCGAAAGGGACGAGTCCCACGAACATCCACAGCCCCCGATAGGGACCGACGGCGAACAGGCCGAAGATCGCGATCAGCGTCAGGAAGGTGCTTGGAACGATTTCCAAGGGCGCGGCTCCCGGGGCGGCGAATGACGGAGACAAGGCATACCACCGTTGCGCGACGGGTGAAGAGCCGGTGGCGTTGCCACATTTCTACCTTTGCGTGTATTAGCTAGTGACAAACACTCTGAGGGCGTATAGAAGGCCCCATAGTGGGAAAATCCGCGGTGCAGACCCCGATTCCCGGGGCTGTGCCGGTGTGAAAATGCCATGCTCCGGAGCGCCGCGCGCTTTCCGGATCGCGAACAATGCGGCGGGCATCATGTGATTGTCCCCGCGCATTGTGGCAATTTCCCGACCTCTTCCTGTCTTTTTTGACCCGCCCCGCAGAATCGGTGAGCGCTGGTCCTGTCTTGGTGGGCTGCGAGGGAACATTCCCTGCAACACGGTACAGGATCAGGGCGCCGCGGCCCGGGCAGATGACGCGCCAGCGCGTGCGCCATCCGCCCCGGCCGCAGCCGGGCGCCGGGCGTTCCGATGCTGGGAGAGAGTGGGTGATGAACAGGATGCTGAGCCATGCCGACGTCTTCGGGCGCAGCGACTCGCATCGGCCCGCGGCCCGGCGCGTCGACCCCGATGCGATCGAGGTCCGCGCGCTGTTCCGGCTGCTCGTCAAGCGGTGGAAGACGATCCTGGGCGCCTCGGTCGTCATCGCGGCACTGGTCTACGGGCTGGTCTCGCTGCAACCGCCAAGCTACCGGGCCACCGCCAAGATCCTGATCGACATGCGCACTGCCGAGGTCGTCACGCCGCAGTCCGAGGTGATCCGCTCGCGCGAGCCGTCGCAGCAGACGGTGAACGGCGAGATCGCGATCCTGCGGTCGAACCTGCTGATCTCGGACGTGATCCGCACGATGGGCTTCGAGAGGCTGGCACCGCTGGACCCCACGCCCGCCGACGCGACCGAGGCCGAGCGGATGGAAGGGCTGGTCTGGGCGATCCGCGAGAACCTGATTGTCTATGCCGAGGCCGACAGCTACGTGATCGTCTTGGAATTCACCGCCGGCGACGCGGATCTGGCCGCGGATCTGACGAACACCCTGGCCGACCGCTACATCGCCCAGCAGGTGGAGACCCGGCGCGAGACCATCGGGCAGGCCGCGAGCTGGCTGGAAGATCAGCTGAGCACGCTGGAGGCGAAGCTCGCGGAGAGCGAGGAGCGCATCTCGCAGATGCGCACCGAGAGCATCGTGGAGAACGGCGGCACGCTGGACAATGCCGCCCAGCAGATCACCACGCTCAACAACCAGCTCGTCGCCGCGCGGGCCGAGCGCGTCGCCGCCGAGGCGGAGCTGGAGCAGCTTCTGTCGATCCTGGAGAGCGGCGGCATCGAGGAGGCGGCCGCGGTCGTCTCCAGCCCCGCGATCGAGACGCTCCGGGCCGAGGTGCTGGAACTGCGCCGGCAGGACGCCTCCTGGGCCGAGACCGTCGGCCCCCAGCACCCGCGCCGCGCGTCGATCCTTGCCGATCTCGAACGGACGCAGGCGGATATCCGCGAGGAGGTGCAGAACGTCATCGCCGTGCGGCGCGGCGCGGTCGAGGTGGCGCGGCTGCGCGAGGAGAGCCTGAAGGAACATCTGGTCCGGCTGGAAGAGCGGGTCGTCGACATCTCGCGCGGCGAGATCGGGCTGCGCCAGCTGGAGCGCGAGACCGCCGCCGCGCGGCAGACCTACGAGGCGCTGCTGTCGCGGCTGACCGAGACGCGCATCCAGTCGCGCGCGCAGCAGTCCGAGGCCCGGCTGATCGAGCGGGCGACGGTGCCGGGCGGCCCCGCCGCGCCGCGGCCGACGCTGATGGCGGCGCTGGCCGGATCGGTGGCCTTCGCCGGGCTGACGCTGTTCGTGTTCTTCCGCGAGATGACCACGACCACCTTCCGCAGCGCCCGCGAGATCGAGGCGGAGACCGGGCTGCCGGTGCTGGCGACGCTGCCGCTGGGGTCGTTCAAGTCGTTGAAGAAGGCGCTTGGCCGGATCCGTCAGGCGCCCTACTCGATCTATGCCGAACGGATGCGGCAGCTGCGCACGACGCTGCTGATGCGCGACGAGTCGGTGATCTCGACCAGCGTGATGCTGCTGTCCTCGGTGCCCGGCGAGGGCAAGACCCTGACCGCGCTGGCGCTGGCGGAGATGGCGGCGCGGGCGCAGCGGTCGACCATCGTGGTGGATTGCGACCTGCGGCGCTCGCGGCTGCAGAAGAGCTTCGGCTGGAAGATGGAGCGCGACACCGGCGACCTGATCGAGGGGCGCTGCACGCTGGAGGAAGCGATCCACGTGCCCAAGGATCTGCCGTTCGACGTGCTGACCACGGCGCGGCCGCGGCCCGACCTGGCCGACGAATTGTCGAACCTGTGGCTGACACCGACGGTCGAGCAGCTCAAGGAAATCTACGACGTGATCATCATCGACGGCCCGCCACTTTTGGCGGTGTCCGACGCGGTGATCGTGTCGAAGGCCGCGGACACGCGGATCTATGTCGTCGAGTACGACAGGACCGAGCGCAGCGAAGTGCGCGACGGTCTGAGCATGCTGGAGGAATTTCAGCTGCCTGTAGAGGGAATGGTACTGAACAAGTTCGCCTCAACCGACAGCCGGGATTACAGCTATGGGTGAAATCGGCCAGACGGCGCGCGATCTCGCAGACCCGCCAGACATCGAACGGATCACGCCGGAGCGCGACATCGCCGATGTCATCCGGGCCGCGCCCTATGTGCAGCGGCGCGCCGCGCCGCGGGTGGCGCTGATCCATTACTGGCTGGTCGGGATGCGCGGCGGCGAGAAGGTGCTGGAGGCGCTGTGCCGGATGTTCCCCGAGGCCGACATCTACACCCATGTCTACGACCCCACGAAGGTCAGCGCGGAGATCCGCAAGCACCGGGTGCGCACCACCTCGATTGCCGGCCTGCCGCTGGCATCGCGGTTCTACACCAAATACGTCTCGCTGATGCCGCAGGCGCTGGAGCGGCTGGATCTGTCGGGCTACGACCTTGTCATCTCGTCCGAATCCGGCCCGGCCAAGGGCGTGATCCCGTCGCCGGAGGCGGTGCATCTGAGCTATGTGCATTCGCCGATGCGCTATATCTGGGATCACCACGCGATCTACCGGCAGAACTCCGGCCCGCTGACGCGGTTCATGATGGGACGTCTGACGCCGGCGCTGCGCAACTGGGACGTGGTCAGCGCGGCGCGGGTCGACGGCTTCGCCGCGAATTCCAGCTTCGTGCAGCGACGGATCATGAAGTACTGGCGCCGGCCGAGCGAGGTGATCCACCCGCCGGTGGACGTGGCCGCATTCGCGCCGCGGCCCGATACCGAGCTGGGCGAGTTCTACCTCTATGCGGGCGAGCTGACGGCCTACAAGCGGCCCGACCTGGCAATCGAGGCGTTCAACCGGCTGGGCAAGCCGCTGGTCGTCATCGGCGGGCCGGACAAGGCCGAGCGGGCGCTGGCGAAGACGGCGAACCGCAACATCCGGTTCCTGGGGCGGGTGTCGGACGAGAAGCTGAAACGCTACTTCGCCGCCTGCAAGGCGCTGGTCTTTCCGGGCGAAGAGGATTTCGGCATTCTGCCGGTCGAGGTGATGGCCGCGGGCCGGCCCGTCATCGCCTATGGCAAGGGCGGAGCGCTGGATACCGTGATTCCGGGCCGGACGGGTCTGCATTTCAACGAGCAGACGGCGGATGCGCTGGTGGCCGCGGTGGAGCGGTTCGAGCAGGAGAGGCTGGACCGGCTGCCGTCCGGGCCGATCATCGCCCATGCGCAGGGCTTCGACGAGGCGACGTTCCGGCGCAAGATGGCGGCGATGCTGGCGGCCTACGGCGTCCGCACGGCGACGGCGGCCGGCGCCGGCGCATGACCCTGCCCGTGGCGAGGCAGCACGGCGGGGCCGGCGCCCGGATGCGATCATGCGACAGGCGCTGACCTCGCCCTTCGCGGTCGGCGTCGCGTCGCGCGTGGGGGCGCAGATCTGCGCCTTCGCGCTGGTGCTCGTGGCGTCGCGGTCGCTCGACCTCGCCGTCTTCGGCAGCTTCGCCGTGGCGGCGGCCGTCTCGGTGATCTTCACGACACTGGTCTATACCGGCATCTACCACATCCTGCTGCGCAGCCCCGACATCGACCGCGACCGCGACACGTTCTTCGTGCTGCAGCTGGGCGTCGGAAGCGCCGGGGCCGCGGTGATGGTCGGGGCGGCCTTCCTGTTCGGCGACCCGTCGGAGACCGGCCCGGCCTATGCACTTCTGCGCCTCGCACCGATCCCGGCGCTGGCCTCGCTGAGCGCCTGGCTGGAATCGCAGCTGGTGCGCGCGGGGCGCATCCGCACCACCTCCAGCGCCGTTCTGGCCTCCGAGGTCGTGGCGCTGGTCACCGCGGTCGCGATGTTCCGGGCCGGCCAGGGGATCGACGCGCTGATCCTGGCGCGGTTCACCTCCATGGCGTTCATCGTCACGCTCTATCTCGGGCTGATCCGGCGCCTGCCGCGCCTGCGCCTGCGGCGCGACACGGCCCGCACCGCGCTGTCGGAGGCCTGGCCGCTCTGGGGGTCGGTGTCGATGGGGATGCTGTCGAACTACGGCGCCGACATCGTGCTGGGCGCCTTCCTGAACCCGGCGGCGGCGGGTGCCTACCGGGCGGGATCGCGGCTGGCCAACACCGCCGCCGACGTGGTGGTGCAGCCCCTGGGCACGATCAGCTGGGCCCGCTTCGCGCGGCTGGAGGCGAACAGCAGCCGGGCGCTGATCCGCACCGCCTGGACCGAGAACATGGCGCTGGGCTTCGCGCTGGTGATCCCGGCGATGCTGTCGCTGGCGCTGCTGGCGCCGGAGATCGTGGGCGTGCTGCTGGACCCGTCCTGGGCCGCGGCGACCGGCGTAGTGACGATCCTGGCGCTGGCGCGGTCGACCTATGTGCTGACCTTCCTTCTGGAGCCGACGCTGACCTGCCTGGGGCGCGGGCGGCAGCAGTTCTACGTGCGGCTGGCGGACGGGGCCTTGCTGGTGGCGCTGCTGCTGACCATCGGCCGGTTCTCGGCGGAGGCCGCGGCGGTGGCGGTGCTGATCAAGAGCCTGGTGATCTCGGTCGTGGGGCTGCGGGTGATGATGACGGCCGCGGATATCCGGCCCGCCGACCTGGTGCGCGCGATGGCGCCGGGGCTGGGGCTGGGTGCGCTGTGCCTGGTGGCGATCCTGGCCACGTCGGGGCTGCACGACCGGATGGCGGCGGCGCCGGGCCTGGCGCTGAGCGCCGGCGCGGTGGTGCTGGTCTGGTCGGGGGCGGTGGCCGGGCTGCTGCGGCGGCGGCTTCTGGTGCTGCCGACGCCCTGAGCCTCAAGGCCGGCGGATGTCGTAGACGACGCGGTCGCCCGCCACATCCACATGGTGGCAGCCGATCAGGCCCGGCGCCTCGGGCCCCGCCAGGTGGCGCACCCGGCGCTCGCGGTAGTCGGTGGCGCTGAGCGTCTCGATCTCCATGATGTTCAGGCCATGGCCGTAGGTGCCGTGCGAGTTGTCCTGCGACGGGCGGTAGAGCCGGCCGTTCAGCGCCGTGATCCGCCCTGCCCCGCGCGCGTTGCGCGAGCCGACAACCACCGGGTTCAGCGGATGCGGCGTAACCGTCTTCAGGTCGGGGCCGTCGGCGCGGAACAGGTGCAGCTCGCTGCAGAAATCGCCCAGGCTGTCGCGGCAGATGTTGGTGAACAGCCAGTAGCCGTCGCCGTCGGGGTGAAACACCGTGTCGGCGCAGGCCGTCCCCTCCAGCGCGGTGGCGTGCAGGGTCCAGCCGGTGGGAAAATCGGTCGCGCGCCAGACCTCCAGCCGGTGCGTCGCGCCGGTTTCGGGGACCATGAAGATGTCGCCGCCGTGCCGGAACACGAAGGGAAAGGACAGGTGCGTGCCGGTGTCGAGCGCCGGGCCGAGCGGCGTGAAGCCGTCGCCGTCCAGCCGGCCCACGGCGATGTGGCCGAGGCCGGTGGCATAGACGTATTCCTCGTAGAACAGCCAGGTGGTGCCGCCGTCCTCGAACAGGAACGGGTCGGCCCAGTAGCGGCCGGCCGGGGCGTCGAGCTCCTGCCCCTGGCGGTGGTCGAACTCCAGGATCGAGCCGCGGGTCAGGCGCAGGCAGAACCGGCCCGGCCGCCGGCCCCGCCGCTCGGCCAGCTTGTCCGAGAGGCGCCGCCCGACTTCGCCGGCCGTGCGGGCGAGGTAGCCGGGGAGCGCCGTGGCGGAGGCGGGTTCTGGTGAGGCATCGGCGGACGGGGCCGGCGCCAGCAGCCCCTCGGCCAGACGGGCCAGCGCGTGCTCGGCCAGTTGCGCGGCTTTCTCGCGCTGGAACATCCGGTTGCGGGCGGCGAGGAACTTGGTGTCGTAGGCGGCGTCGGCCAGGGTCTCCCATGCGGCGCCGGGCGCGGTCAGGCGGCAGAGCCGCACGCGGGACTCCGGTGCGCCGCGCAGCGCGTCGGCGACGCCGGCCGTGTCCGCCGCCGTCGACAGCCGCCAGAGCCCGTGGCGCGCGCGACGGGCCAGCGCCTCGGCGCCCTCGGCCGGCGCGAGGTCGAGGACGACATCGACCTCCGGCATGTCCCGAAGCGCGTCTTCGACGGTGAGCGCGGGCAGGTCGAGCGCATCGAAAGACGGCGTCGGCACGTGCGGCGGACGCGCGGCGACCCGCGCCTCCAGCGCGAGCAGCCCGGCGACGAGCGGCGGCGGGGCGGAGGGCGTGCGCGGCCCCTCGATCCGGGCCGCGAGGGCGAAGCGGGCGTCGCAGGCCAGCGTCTCCAGCAGCCGCGCGGCACCCGCATCCGGGGCCGCGCCGGCGGGCAGAACGACGGCGACGGCGATCCGGCCGGCTGTTCCGGCGTCTCCGAAGGCCACGTCCGCCCCGGCGGGCGACGTGCCCGGTCCGTTCCTTGCAAGCATTGCAGCACCCTGTTCGCGGCGGCGCGCGCGCCCCCTCGGCGCCGCCCCGCCGGCCCGGCCATTTCGGCTTTGGAGCCTGCCACGGCCGGGGCCGGCGATACAGGCTGGACCAGACCGTAAACAATCCGTTTCCGGCTCGGCACCTAGTTGAACAAGGCAAATTCGTGGCAAATTTGGGCGGAATTGGGGCGCCTTTGTGGCGCGGCATCTGCCTGGGGGGTAGGCCATGAAATTGCAGGAAATCGCGGGCACTGCGTCGCATTTCGACAGCGCCGCGGCACTGTCGCCGCGGAGGGACTTCCGCCCGCGGGCGGCGGACGATACGATCCCGGCCGCGAAGCTGGTTCTGGACAAGCTGGGGGCCGCCGTGGCGCTGGTGCTGTTCGCGCCGGTGATGGCGCTGATCGCGCTGTTGATCCTGGCGACGGAGCGCGGGCCGGTCCTCTACGGCCACACGCGGGTCGGCGCCGGCGGGCGCAGCTTTCGCTGCCTGAAGTTCCGCACGATGCGCACGGATTCCCAGGAAACGCTGGACGAAATCCTGCTGACGGACCCGATCGCGCGCGAGGAATGGCGAACCAGCTTCAAGTTCGACCGCGACCCGCGTGTGACGCGCCTGGGCGACTTCCTGCGGCGCAGCAGCCTCGACGAGCTGCCGCAGATCTGGAACGTGCTGCGGGGCGACATGTCGCTGGTCGGGCCGCGCCCGATCACCGCGAAGGAGGCGCCGATGTACGGCCCGCACTTCGCCGCCTACCTGTCGGTGCGCCCCGGCGTGACCGGGCTGTGGCAGGTCAGCGGGCGCAGCGACACCACCTATGACGAGCGCGTGGCGCTCGACCTGGCCTATGTCGACTCGGCCGGTTTGTGGCAAGATCTTGGCATCATCTGCCGCACGGCGACGGCGGTCCTGCTGCGCCGGGGCGCCGTCTGAGGCGAATCGCGGGCCGGCGCCATCGTGCGCCGGGCGGACACGGTTCCCGTCCATGCGCAATATTGTTGATCCCGGCCTCCGATCGTCCGAACGGAGTTGTGCCGGCGCGGAGCAGCCCGTAAGCCAGTTACGACGTCGTCCTCCGACGGCGCGCCCTGCCCCTTTGCCATCCCCGCGCACGCGCATCACCGAGATCAGACCAACGGACATGTCCACGCGGATCACGATCAACGGCAAGTTCATGAGCGGATCGGTGACGGCCGGCGGCGTCCACCGCGCCGCGCTCAACTTCTCGGCCGAGCTGTGCCGCCGCGCGACCGGGCAGTCGCCCTGCCGGATCATGGCCCCGGCGGTGCGGGACAGAACGAGCGTCGCGGCGATGGGGCTGCAGCCCGAGCTGCGGCCGGGCTGGTCGCGCGCGGGCGGCCAGGCGTGGGAAATGCTGGTGCTGCCGGCGCTCGCGCGGAAGGATTTGCTGATCAACTTCTGCAACCTCGCCCCGGTGCTGCACCCCAACAGCGTGGTGATGATCCACGACGTGCAGACGCTGGCCTTTCCCGACGCCTATCCGCGCCGGCAGGTCCAGGGCTATCGGCTGTTCTGGCCGATGATCGGCCGCCGGGCGCGGGCCGTGCTGACCGTGTCGGACTATTCCCGCCAGTCGATCGCCGAGCACGGGATTGCGCCGCTGGACCGCATCCACGTGGTGCGCAACGGCACCGACCATATCCTGCGGGCGGCGCCCGACGCGGGCGTGCTCGACCGGCTTGAGCTGCGCGGGCGGGTCTTCGCGATGACCTTCGGCACGACGCAGAGCTACAAGAACCTCAAGACCCTGTTCGCCGCCTTCGAGGATCCGCGTCTGGCCGAGATCCCGCTGGTGGTGGTCGGCGGCCCGCCGCGGCGCGACTACGACGCCCTGGGCTGGCGCATTCCGCCGAACGTCATCTTCACCGGGCACGTCGGGGACGGCGAGCTGCGCGCGCTCTACACCGCCGCCGGAGCGTTTCTGTTCCCGTCGCGGACCGAGGGGTTCGGCCTGCCGCCGGTGGAGGCGATGCATTGCGGCACGCCGGCGCTCGTGGCGCGCGGCGGCGCCCTGCCCGAGACCGTCGGGACCGGCGCCGAACTGGTCGACCCGCTGGACCCCGAGGCCTGGGCGCACGCGGCGGAGCGGGTGCTGAGCGACAGCGCGCATCGCGACGCCCTGGTGGCGCGCGGGGCGGCGCGGGCGGCGGAGCTGACCTGGCGCCAGGCGGGCGACGCGCTTTGGGACCGGGTATCGGCGCTTCTGTGACGCGGGATCAGGCGACGCGGGCGGTCGCACCCTCCGCCGCCGCGCGGATCGACGCGATATTGGCGCCATAGGCCGCGGGCTCGTCGGCCGAGCCGCCCCGGAACACGGCAGAGCCGGCCACAAGCACATCCGCCCCGGCCTTTGTCACCAGCGGCGCGGTCTCGGGCGTCACGCCGCCGTCGACCTCGATATGCACCGGCCGGTCGCCGATCATCGTGCGAAGCTCCGCGATCTTGCCGGTCATGTCGAGGAAGGACTGCCCGCCGAAGCCCGGGTTCACCGTCATCACGCAGACCAGGTCGGCGAGGTCCATCAGATGCGCCACCGCCGCCGCCGGGGTGCCGGGGTTCAGCGCCACGCCCGCCTTCATGCCGGCGGCGCGGATCGCCTGAAGCGTGCGGTGCGGATGCGGCCCGGCCTCGACATGCGCGGTCAGGATATCGGCCCCGGCCGCGGCATAGGCCTCGATGAAGGGGTCGACGGGCGCGATCATCAGATGCACGTCCATCACCGTGCGCACGTGCGGCCGGAACGCCGCCACGGCCGGCGGGCCGAAGGTGAGGTTGGGCACGAAATGCCCGTCCATCACGTCGACATGCACCCAGTCTGCGCCCTGGTCCTCGATGCCGCGGATCTCGCGGCCGAAATCGGCGAAATCGGCGGAGAGGATCGAGGGGGAGATCTTGATTCTGCGGTCGGAGGTCATTCGGCGGCCTCCCGTGCAACGGGGCGGTCCTGGTCCAGCCCTCCGCGGAACACGCGGCTGGCGCGAATGTCCGGCTCGGCGATGGTCGACAGCGCGGCGGCGTCGAGCGGGCCTTTCGCCTCCGAAAACAGCCGGTTGGCCTGGCGCAGGCGGGCGCGGTCCAGCGCGTTGCGGATCGAGCGGGCATTGGCGAAATGCGGCTGCGCGCGGCGCAGCGCGATGTAGTCGGCCATCGCCGCCCGCGCCTCGGGCGCGAACCGATAGCTCTGTTCCTCGAGCATCGTCTCGGCGATCTGCAGCAGCTCGGCGTCGGAATAGTCGGGAAAGTCGATGTGATGCGCGATGCGCGAACGGAAGCCGGGATTGGCGGCGAAGAACTTGTCCATCCGGTCGGCATAGCCGGCCATGATCACCACCAGATCGTCGCGGTTGTTCTCCATCACCTGCAACAGGATCTCGATGGCCTCCTGGCCGTAGTCGCGCTCGTTGTCGGGCTTGTAGAGGTAATAGGCCTCGTCTATGAACAGCACCCCGCCCATCGCCTTCTTCAGCACCTCCTTCGTCTTGGGCGCCGTGTGCCCGATATACTGCCCCACCAGATCGTCGCGGGTGACGCTGACGAGGTGGCCCTTGCGGATATAGCCCAGCCGGTGCAGCAGCCCGGCCATCATCCGCGCCACGGTGGTCTTGCCGGTGCCGGGATTGCCGGTGAAGGACATGTGCAGAGTCGGCGTCTCCTGCGTCAGCCCCATCTCGCGCCGCGCCTTGTCGACGAGCAGGAGCGCCGCCGTCTCGCGGATGCGCTGCTTCACGGGCGACAGCCCGATCAGCGCGCGATCGAGCTCCTCCAGCACCTCCCGCACGCCGGACGTCTCGTATTCCGCGGCAAGGTCGACCGTCGGCTCAGACATCGCTTCGCTCCTTCTTCTGGTTGAAAATATCCTCGGGGGGTCCGGGGGGCAGACAGCCCCCCGGGTCCGACGGGCCTCACCGCGCCTCCCAGCCGTATTTCTGCGACCGCCCGACATGATCGGTGCGCTGCATGTGGAACGCGGGCTCCTCGGCCGGGCGGTTGACGATGAAGGACATCATGACGGTCTCGAACCCGCGGGTGTCGTCGAAGGCCTGCACGCGGATATAGGCCTCCGGGTGCGCCTTGCGGCATTCGTCCAGCTCCATCATCACGCCCTTGGCGTCGCGGAGGTCGAACATCGGGTTGCCCCACATCTCCCAGTAGGTGTTCCGCGGGTGCGGGTCGTCGGTGTATTCCAGGCTCACGGCCCAGTCGCGGCCGAGGATGTACTCGACCTGCGCGGTGATCTGCGCGTCGTCGAGGTCGGGGAGGAAGCTGAAGCAGCCCTGGGTGATACGCATCTGTCGTCTCCTTTCGGCGTCGCCGGGTCGGGATCCGAATTTTCGTCGAAAATTCGGCGCCGCCCCGGCCGCGTTACATGGCGGGGGTTTCGGTCGGCACGAAGTCCGACGTGTCGGTCGAGGTGTAGTTGAAGGTGATGTTGCCCCAGGTCTCGAGCGCGGCCTCCAGCGGCTTGCACCACCTGGCGGCCTCGCGCAGGATCTCGGGGCCTTCCTCCTTGATGTTGCGGCCCTCGTTGCGGGCCAGCACCATCGCCTCCAGCGCCACGCGGTTCGCGGTCGCCCCGGCCTGGATACCCATCGGGTGGCCGATGGTGCCGCCGCCGAACTGCAGCACCACGTCGTCGCCGAAGAGATCCAGAAGCTGGTGCATCTGGCCGGCATGGATGCCGCCCGAGGCGACCGGCATCACCTTCTTGATGTCGCCCCAGTCCTGCTCGAAGAACAGCCCGCGCGGCAGGTCGACCGCGTTATGCGTCTCGCGGCAGACGTTGTAATAGCCCTGCACGGTCAGCGGGTCGCCTTCCAGCTTGCCGACCGCGGTGCCGCAATGCAGGTGGTCGACGCCGGCCAGCCGCAGCCACTTGGCGATGACCCGGAACGAGATGCCGTGCGATTTCTGCCGCGTATAGGTGCCGTGGCCCGCCCGGTGCATGTGCAGGATCATGTCGTTCTGCCGGCACCATTCGCTGATCGACTGGATCGCGGTCCAGCCGATGATCAGGTCGACCATCACGATGACGCTGCCCAGCTCCTTGGCCAGCTCGGCGCGGCGGTACATCTCCTCCATCGTGCCGGCGGTGATGTTGAGGTAGTGGCCCTTCACCTCGCCGGTCTGCGCCGTCGCCTTGTTCACCGCCTCCATGCAGTAGAGGAACCGGTCGCGCCAGTGCATGAAGGGCTGCGAGTTGATGTTCTCGTCGTCCTTCATGAAGTCGAGCCCGCCCTTCAGGCCCTCGTAGACGACGCGGCCATAGTTCTTGCCCGACAGCCCCAGCTTCGGCTTGGTCGTGGCGCCCAGAAGCGGCTTGCCGAACTTGTCGAGCCGCTCGCGTTCCACCACCAGGCCGGTGGGCGGGCCGCGGAAGGTCTTCACATAGGCGACGGGGAAGCGCATGTCCTCAAGCCGCGCCGCCTTCAGCGGCTTGAAGGAAAAGACGTTGCCGATGATCGAGGCGGTGAGGTTCGCGATCGAGCCCTCCTCGAACAGGATCAGGTCGTAGGCGACATAGGCAAAATACTGGCCCTCCTGCCCCGGCACCGGCTCGACCCGGTAGGCCTTGGCGCGGTAGCTGTCGCAGGCGGTCAGCCGGTCGGTCCACACGACCGTCCAGGTCGCAGTGGAGCTTTCGCCGGCGACGGCGGCGGCGGCCTCGATCGGGTCGACGCCCTCCTGCGGGGTGATGCGGAACAGCGCCAGGACATCGGTGTCCTTCGGCTCGTAATCGCCGTCCCAATAGCCCATCTGGGCGTATTTCAAGACACCGGCGGCATAGCGCTTCTTCTTGTCCTGGATCTCGGTGGGTTTGCTCATCTCGTTCATGTCCGGTCTCCTTGGTATGGGCGCCTCTCCGGCCCCCCGGGGCCGTCGTCGCGACGAAAGCCCGCAAGGGCTTGAGAAGCGGTCCCTTGGGTCAGGCGGCGCGGGCCGCGGCGATCTGCGGGTCCAGCGCGCCCGCGGCGTAGCGATTGGCCATCTCGTCCATCGGGACCGGCTTGATCTTTCCGGCCTGCCCGGCGGTGCCGAAGCGATCGAACCGGTCGCGGCAGAGCGTCTCCAGCTCCTCCATCGCCGGGATCATGAACTTGCGCGGGTCGAATTCCTCGGGCTTTTCCTGCGCGACCTTGCGCATCCGCCCGGTCATCGCCATGCGGCAGTCGGTGTCGATATTCACCTTGCGCACGCCCATCGCGATGCCCTTCTCGATCTCCTCGACCGGCACGCCCCAGGTCTGCGGCATATGCCCGCCGTACTGGTTGATCAGGTCCTGCAGGTACTGCGGCACCGAGGACGAGCCGTGCATCACCAGATGCGTGTTCGGCAGCTTCTCGTTGATCCGGCGGATCGTCTCCATCGACAGGATCTCGCCGTCGGGCTGGCGGGTGAACTTGTAGGCCCCGTGCGAGGTGCCGCAGGCGATGGCGAGCGCGTCGCATTTCGTGCGCATCACGAAATCCACCGCCTGCTCGGGGTCGGTCAGCAGTTGGTCGTGGCTCAGCTTGCCTTCCGCGCCCGAGCCGTCCTCGGCCGCCGCCTCGCCGGTCTCCAGCGAGCCCAGCACGCCCAGCTCGCCCTCGACCGAGGCGCCGACCGCGTGGGCGGCGGTGGTCACGCGGGCGGTGATGGCGACGTTGTAGTCGTAGGCGGCCGGGGTCTTCATGTCCTCCATCAGCGAGCCGTCCATCATCACCGAGGTGAAGCCGTGCCGGATGGCCGAGAGGCATGTGGCGTCGTTGTTGCCGTGGTCCTGGTGCAGCACGACCGGATTGTCCGGGTACATCGCGGCCAGCGCCTCGACCATGTGGCGCAGCATGATGTCGCCGGCGTATTTGCGGGCGCCGCGGCTGGCCTGCAGGATCACGGGCGCGTCGCAGGCCCGCGCCGCGCTCATGATCGCGAGGCCCTGTTCCATGTTGTTGATGTTGAAGGCCGGCACGCCGTAGCCGTGTTCGGCGGCGTGGTCGAGCAGTTGCCTCAGGGTGATGAGTGCCATGGTGGGTCCTCCCGGTCAGGCGGTTTCGGTCAGGCGGTTTCAGTGAGGCGGCGGGCGGCAGCGGCGACGGCCTCGGCGGTGATGCCGAAATGGCGGTAGAGGTCGGCCGCCGGGGCCGAGGCGCCGAAGCTGGTCATGCCGATGAAGGCGTCGTCGGGGCGCAGCATCGCGTCCCAGCCCTGCCGGACCGCCGCCTCGACGCCGACGCGGGGCGCGGGGCCGAGGGTGCGGGCGCGGTAGTCGGCGTCCTGCGCGGCGAAAAGCTCGAAGCTCGGCGCGGAGACGACGGCGACCGTCAGGCCCTCGGCGCTCAGCGTCTCGGCCGCCCTGAGCGCCAGCTCCACCTCCGAGCCGGTGGCGATCAGCGTCACGTCGCGCTCGCCGTCGGGTTCGCGCAGGAGGTAGGCGCCGCGGGCGGTCTTGTTGGCGTCCGAATGCTCGATGCGCACCGTCGGCAGCCCCTGCCGTGACAGGCACAGGACGGTCGGCGTCCGCGCGGCGGTCGCCGCGATCTGCCAGGCCTCGGCCGTCTCCACCGCGTCGGCGGGGCGGATCACGGTCATGTTGGGCATGGCGCGCAGCGAGGCGAGGGTCTCTACCGGCTGATGGGTCGGGCCGTCCTCGCCGAGCCCTATGGAATCGTGGGTCATCACGTAGGCGACCGGCACCCCCATCAGGGCCGACAACCGCATCGCCGGGCGGCAGTAATCGGCGAAGGCAAGGAATGTGCCGCCATAGGGAAAGAAGCCGCCATGCAGCGCGATGCCGTTCATCGCGGCGGCCATGCCGTGTTCGCGGATGCCGTAATGGATGTAGCTGCCCGAGAAGTCGTCGCGCGTCACCGGGCGCTGCGCCGCGGTGCGGGTGTTGTTCGAGCCGGTCAGGTCGGCCGATCCGCCCACGGCGGTCGGCAGGCACTCCGTCACCACCTCCAGCGCCATCTCGCTGGCCTTCCGCGTGGCCACCTTGGGCGCCTCCTTCGACAACTGCGCCTTCCAGGCGCAGAGGGCGGCGTCGAGCGTGGCGGCATCGGGTGCGGCGTGGGCGGCGCGGAATGTCTCGCGGCAGGGATGGCCGGCGAGGCGGGCGGCCCAGGCCTCGCGCGCGGCGCGGCCGCGGTCGGCAACGGCATGCCAGGCAGAGTAGATCGCGTCGTCCACCTCGAAGGCCGGCAGGGACCAGCCTAGCGCCTTTCGGGTGGCGGCGATCTCGTCCGCGCCCAGCGGCGCGCCATGGACGGTGTGGCTGCCCGCCTTGTTGGGCGCGCCGTGGCCGATCTCGGTCCGGCAGGCGATCATCGAGGGCCGCCGGTCGGCGCGGGCGGCCAGGATCGCCTCGGCGATGGCGGCCTTGTCGTGGCCGTCGACCGCCTGCACGTGCCAGCCGGCGGCGGCGAAGCGGGCCCGCTGGTCGGTCGAGGTCGACAGGTCGGTCGGCCCGTCGATGGTGATGCGGTTGTCGTCCCAGAACAGGATCAGCCGGCCCAGCCCGAGATGGCCCGCCATGTCGATCGCCTCGTGGCTGATGCCTTCCATCAGACAGCCGTCGCCGGCCAGCACGTAGGTCCAGTGGCTGGCCAGGTCGTCGCCGTAGCGGGCGTTCGCCATCCGCTCGGCCAGCGCCATGCCGACGGCGGTGGCGAGGCCCTGCCCCAGCGGGCCGGTCGTCGTCTCGATCCCCTTGGCGTGGCCGTATTCCGGGTGCCCCGCCGTCCGCGACCCCAGCTGCCGGAAGGCGCGCAGCTGGTCCATCTTCATGTCGTCATAGCCCAGAAGATGGTGGATCGCGTAGACCAGCATCGAGCCGTGGCCGGCGCTCATCACGAAGCGGTCGCGGTCGGGCCAGCCGGGCGCCGTGGGATCGACGGTGAGAAAGCGGTTGAACAGCACCGTCGCCACGTCGGCCAGCCCCATGGGTGCGCCGGGATGGCCGGAATTCGCCGCCTCTACCGCGTCCATCGCCAGAACGCGGACGGCGTCGGCCATGCGATCCTCCATCGCGGTTTCTATCGGGGTGATCTTGTTCATGAGCTCCCTCCTCAGGCGCGCTTGGAGTCGTGGACGAGGCGCAGGATCATCGGCGTGAAGATGAGCTGCATGGCGAGGTCGATCTTGCCGCCGGGGATCACCAGGCTGTTGGCCCGGGTCATCCAGCTGTCGTGGATCATCGACATCAGGTACGGGAAATCGATGCCGCGCGGGTTCTTGAAGCGGATCACCACGAGGCTTTCGTCGGCGGTCGGGATCCAGCGGGCGACGAAGGGGTTCGAGGTGTCGACCACCGGCACCCGCTGAAAGTTGATGTCGGTCTCGGAGAACTGCGGGCAGATGCAGTGCACATAGGCGTGCATCCGGCGCAGGATGGTGTCGGTCACCGCCTCGGTCGAGTAGCCCCGGCTGGCCTTGTCGCGGTGGATCTTCTGGGTCCATTCGAGGTTGATGACCGGCACCACCCCGATCTTCAGGTCGGCCAGCGCGGCGAGGTTCACCTCCTCGTTGACCACGGCGCCGTGCAGCCCCTCGTAGAACAACAGATCCGAGCCGTCCTCGAATGGCTCCCAGTCGGTGAAGGTGCCGGGGGCGGCGCCCCAGCGTTCGGCCTCCGCCTCGTCGTGGACGTAGTGGCGGGTATGGCCGGTGCCCGTCTCGCCGTAGCTGCGGAACGCCTCCTCCAGCTTCGCCAGCTCGTTGGCCTCATAGCTGAAATGGCTGAAGGTCTCGTCGCCCTCGGCCTTGCGCTTGTCGAGCTCGGCCTTCATCGCGGCGCGGTCGTAGCGGTGGAAGGCGTCGCCCTCGATGGACACCGTCTTCACGCCTTCGCGGCGGAAGATCTGGTCGAAGGTCGCCTTGACCGTGGTGGTGCCGGCGCCGGACGAGCCGGTCACCGAGATGATCGGGTGTTTCTTGGACATGGGTCTCTTTCTCAGGCGAGGAACAGGCCGCGGTTGCCGAAAAGCGACGACACCTCCGCCTCGGGCAGGTCGTGATAGACGGTGACGCGGTCCACCTTCTCGGCGGTGCCGAAGACGAAGGGCGTGCGGGCGTGCAGGCTGTCGGGCGTGCGGTCGAGGGTGCGGTGGATGCCGTCGGTGGCCTTGCCGCCCGCCTGCTCCACCAGAAAGGCGATGGGCGCGCATTCGTAGACCATCCGCAGCCGGCCCTGCGCGTAACTCGCGCGCTGGTCGGCCGGGTACAGGAAGATGCCGCCGCGGGTCATGATCCGGTGCGTCTCGGCCACCAGCGAGGCCACCCAGCGCATGTTGAAGTTCTTGCCGCGCGGCCCCTCGGCCCCGGCGAGGCAGTCGTCGATATAGGCGCGGATCGGCTTGGACCAGTGGCGGTAGTTCGAGGCGTTGATCGCGAATTCGCTGGCCTCGGCGGGGATCGCGGGGGCCTTGTCGGTTTCCTCGAACAGGCCGGTGCGGCGGTCGAGGACGAACATCCGCACGCCGGCGCCGAAGGTGATCACCAGCGCCGTCTGCGGGCCGTAGATGAAGTAGCCCGAGGCCAGGAAATCGTCGCCGCGGCGCAGGAAGCTTTCGTCGGCCTCCTCGGCGGCGGGCCGGATGCCGAAGATCGTGCCGATGGAGACATTGACGTCGATATTGGACGAGCCGTCGAGCGGGTCGATGGCCAGCGCCAGCGCGCCGTCGGGGTCCAGTTCGGCGACGTCCTCCTGCTCTTCCGAGGCATACCAGCGGATGCCGGTGCCCTTCAGCGCGGCGGCGAACGCCTCGTCCGCCATGACGTCCAGCGCCTTCTGCGCGTCGCCGTCGGTGTTCTCGCCGATCGTCTCGCCCAGCGCGCCGCCCAGGGCGCCCCGGCTGATGACGCTGGACAGGTCGGCCGCCACGGCGCAGAGCGCGGCGAGCGGCGGCTGCAGCGCCTGCGGGATCTCCGCACCGGTTTTGCCTGTCTGTGGCAGCATGACGAGACCTCCTCTTCCCGACGAAGTCGCACCTGGCGACAGGACTGGATATTCGCGAAACCGAATGGTAATGAAATTTAGAAATTCTGCATGAACCGTCAGGAAATCTGAATGAAGCGGATCGGCCAGATCACCCTGAAGCAGCTGCGCGCCCTGAAGGCGGTGGTGACCGAAAGCACGATCTCGGCGGCGGCGGAGCGGCTGCACCTGACCGGGCCGGCGGTCCACAACCAGTTGAAGACGCTGGAAGATTCGATCGGCAGCCCGCTATTGCAGCGGAGCGGCGCCGAGCGCAACACGCCGACGCCGCAGGGCCGTGCGCTACTGGCGGCGCATGACGAGATCCAGGCGGCGCTGGAGCGGGCAATCGGTCGCATCCGGGCGCTGGATTCGGGGCATAGCGGGCGCGTCGTGCTGGGCGTGGTGAGCACCGGGAAATATTTCGCGCCGCGAATCGTGGCGCTGCTGCAGAAGGAGATGCCGGAGCTGGAAGTGGCGCTGCGGGTCGGCAACCGGACCGAGACCATCGAGGCCCTGGCACGCGGCGAGTTCGACCTGTGCATCATGGGCCGACCCCCGCGCGAACCGATGGTCGACGCGATCCCGCTGGTCGAGCATCCGCATGTGCTGATCGCGGCGGCGGATCACCCGCTGGCGGCGCTGGACGAGGTGCCGCGCGCGGCGCTGCTGGGCGAGCGCTTCGTGATGCGCGAGGAAGGGTCCGGCACGCGCATCCTGGCGACGCGGTTCCTGGACGAGATCGGCGAGGGACGGATCGTGCCGATGGTGGAGATGACCTCGAACGAGACGATCAAGCAGGCGGTGCTGAACGGGCTGGGGATCGCCATCATCTCGGCGCACACGGTCGCCGACGAGCTGCAGTCGGGGCGGCTGGTGGCCCTCAGGTCCGAGGGGCTGCCGCTGGTGCGGCACTGGTACGTGCTGTCACGCTCCGATCAGCGGCTGTCGGCGGCGGCGGTCGAGGTACGCGACTGGATCGTGGCGCATGTGGAGGAGATCTTTCCGAAGCTCGGCGCGGCGTAGGCCGCGGCCTGGCTGAAATCTTCTGGAAGATTTCTTAAGGTGCAGAATTTTCTAGAAAATTCTGCGTGGCACGATCTTCTAGAAGATCGTGTTGGCCGATGGCCCGCGGCGCTAGCCCAGCCGTTCTGTCAGCTTGGCCAGGTGCGTCTGAAGCAGTTCCTCCGCCCGCTCGGGGCTGTCCGCCTCGGCGTAGCAGCGGAACTCCGGCGCGTTGCCGGAGGGACGCAGGTGAACGATGTCGCCGGTGGCGAAGGTGACGCGCAGGCCGTCGGTCTCGTCGACCTCCGCCTCGTCGCTGCCGGTGTCGAAGAAGGCGGCGCGGGCGGCGGCGTCGCCCCGCAGGCCGTCGAGGAACGCGGCCGAGTCCTCGGGCTCGATCCCCGCCACGCGGTCGGCCGCGGTGAAGCGCGCGGGCAGCGTTGCCACCAGGTCGGCCAGGGTCCGGCCCTCGGCCCGGGCGCGGGCCAGCGGCGCCAGGATCGGCAGCAGGCTGTCGCGGGTCATCAGCGGCGCAAGCGGACCCGCCGGCGCGGCGGCGGCGAAGCCCAGGAGGAAGCCGCCATTCGCCTCATAGCCCACGACCTTCTGGCCGGCCAGATCCTCCATCGCGGCGATCACATAGGGCGAGCCGATGCGGGTGCGCAGCACGCGGGAAAAGCCCATGCCGTCGACGGCGGTGTTCGACGAGACCGGGGTGCAGATCACCTCGGCCCCCAGGAAGCCGGCGGTCAGCGGCCCCAACACGTCGCCCGGCACGATACGCCCGGTCGCGTCGGTGACCATCGGGCGGTCCGCGTCGCCGTCGGTGGAGATCACGGCGTCGAGGCCGTGCTCGCGGCACCAGGCGTTCAGCATCCCGCGCGTGTCCGGGTCGACGGCCTCGGTGTCGACGGGCACGAACGTGTCGGACGGGGCGAGCGCCACGGCCATGCCGCCCAGCGCCTCGACCGCCTGCACCATGATGTCGCGGGCGACGGAGCTGTGCTGGTAGACGCCGATCTTGAGCCCGCCCAGCGCCGAGGCGCCGAAGGCGGTGGCATAGCGCGCGACATAGTCGCCGGCCGCCTCGTCGGTGTCGGTGACCTCCGGCGCTGTTTCGGGGGCGGTCTCGGGAGGGGTCCCCGGGGTGGTCCCGGACCCGGGGCCGAGGGCGGCGGAAATGCGCGCCTCGTCCGCCTTGGAGATCTCGCCGGTCGGCAGGTAGAATTTCAGCCCGTTGCGGTCGGCGGGGATGTGGCTTCCGGTGATCATCACCGCGCAGGCCCCGGCCTCCATGGCCGCCAGCGCCAGCGCGGGCGTCGGCAGGGCGCCGCAGCGGGTCACCGGCAGGCCCATCGCCCCGGCCGCCGCCGTCACCGCCGCGGCGATGCGCGGCGAGGACGGGCGCAGATCCCAGCCGACAAAGACGCGGCCGCCGGTGGGGCAGGAGGCGAGAAAGGCGCGGGTGTAGTCGGCGACGACGTCGTCGGTCAGCTCCGTCACCAGCCCGCGCAGGCCGCTCGTTCCGAATTTCGGGGCCATGGCGGCGCCTCCCTCGATCTAGCTGCGGGCGTAGATGTCCTCGTAGCGGGTGATGTCGTCCTCGCCCAGATAGGTGCCGGTCTGCACCTCGATCAGCACCATCGGCACCTTGCCCGGGTTCTCCAGCCGATGCCGGGCGCCGAGGGGGACATAGATCGACTGGTTCTCCGTCACCAGCTGCTGCGTGTCGTTCACCGTGACCCGGGCGGTGCCGTGGACGACGACCCAATGCTCCGAGCGGTGGTGGTGCGACTGCAGCGACAGCGCCGCGCCGGGATGCACCACGATGCGTTTCACCTGGAACCGGTCGGCCATCACCAGCGTCTCGAACCAGCCCCAGGGCCGGTGGTCCTTGGGGAAGGCCGTGGCCTGGCGGGCGCCCTTCGCCTTCAGAAGCTCCACCGCCTTCTTGACGTCCTGCGCGCAATCGGCGTCGGCGACGAGTACCGCGTCGGGCGTGGCGACGGCGAGGACGTTCTTCAGGCCGATGCCCACGATCTCCAGATCGCCGGATTCCGAGCGCAGGAGCGTGTCCTCGCAGTCGATCGCCTGCGCCGGCCCGGACAGGGCGACGCCGCGCGCGTCGGTCTCCATCTCGCGCCACACCGAGAACCAGTCCCCCAGGTCGGACCAGCGCGCGGAAAACGGCACGGCGCTGAGGTTGTCGGCCTTTTCCATCACAGCATAATCGATGGAGATATCGTCGGCTTCGGCCCAGGCGTCCGGATCGAGCCGCAGGAAACCGAGGTCGGCGTGGCCCTGCGTCACCGCCTGCCCCACCGGCTCCATCAGTTCGGGCGCATGGGTGCGGAAGGCGTCGAGGACGGTGCTGACCTTGAACAGGAAGATGCCGGCGTTCCAGAGATAGCGGCCCGCCTCCAGCATCTCCTGCGCCTTGTCCTCGTCGGGTTTCTCGACGAAGCGGATCAGGTCCAGGGGCCGCGCCTCGCCGTCCGGCGCGGTCTCCAGCTCCAGCCAGCCATAGCCGGTCTCCGCACGGTCGGGGGCGATGCCGAAGGTGACCATGCGGCCGCTCTCGGCCGCCGCGACCCCGACCTCCAGCACCGCGCGGAAGGCGTCGGCGTCGGGAATGACATGGTCGGACGGCGCGACGAGCATCAGCGCGTCGGGATCGGTTTGTTCCAGGTGCAAAGCGGCGGCCAGGACGGCCGGCGCGGTGTTGCGGCCCTCGGGCTCGATCAGGATGGCGCCGGGGTCGATGCCGGCCTCGTGCAGCTGTTCGGTGACGATGAAGCGGAAGTCGGAGCCGGTGACGATCAGCGGCGCGGCGAAGCCGTCGCCCGACAGCCGGCTGGCAGACGCCTGGAACAGGCTCTCGTCGCCCAGAAGGCGCACGAACTGCTTGGGATAGGATCGTCGCGACAGGGGCCACAGCCGCGTGCCCGAACCGCCACAGAGATGAACCGGAACGATCATGTCAATGCCTCGCCTGGCCGTAAAAGGTTGGGGTCAATCGGTTACTACCTGAATGTAGAAAGGCATTCGGTTTGGCAACCTCAAACGCGGGCCGCCCCGGCCCGGGCGGCCGGCCGTGGCGCCGCCGAGGCCGGGGTCAGGAGGCCGGCTTCAGAAAGTCCATCCCGGTGCGGAACGAGGTCTCGTCCGGCACCTCCATATCCTGCAGCGGCGGCTCGTCCGGGGCCTCGACGGCGCGGATCGCCGCGCGGGCCAGGAACGCGCCGGCGCGGTTGACGTCCTCGGAGACGGCCAGGATCGGCGGACGGAACAGTTGCAGGAAGTTCGCCGGCTCCTTGGAAACGAGGTCGACGTCGCGGCCGATGACACGGCCGCGCGCCTCCAGCGCCGCGACGACCGCCATCGCCGCCGTCATCGAGGCGCAGAGCACGCCGTCGGTCCCCGGATGCCGGGCCAGCCAGGTCGCCGTGGCCTGGCTGATCTCGGCGGCGCTGTCGTCGGAGGTGGCGTCGGGCATGACCGCCGCGGCGATCCCGGCCGCGGCGGCGGCCGCCTCGATCCCCGCCCGGATCTCCTGGGCATAGTTCTGCGCCATCGGCGGGGCGACGACCATGACGTTGCGCCGCCCCTCCTGGGCCAGCCGCGACACGCCCAGCCGCGCATAGGCGAAATTGTCGAAGTCGAAATAGGCGTGCCGGTCGCTCCAGACCGACCGGCCGTGGGTGGCGAAGGGAAACCCGCGATCCAGCAGATAGCGCAGCCGCGCATCCTGCGGCTCGATCTGGTTGAGGATCACCGCGTCGGCCGATCCCGTCTCGACGATGTAGCGCACCGGGATCATCGGGTCCTCGGAGGGCCGGTAGGGCGTGACGATCAGGTGATAGCGCGTGCCCTTCAGGCCGCCGGCGATGGCCGAGATCATCCGGGCGGTATGGTTCAGGATCTCGTGCTCGGTCGACAGGATCAGCGAGATCACGTTGGTCTTGCCGGTCTTCAGCCGCACCCCGGCGCGATTGGGGACATAGCCGATCTCGCGGGCGATTCGCTTGACCCGCGCCTTGGTCTCGGCGCCGATGTCCGGGGCGTCGTGAAGCGCGCGGCTGACCGTCGGCACGGCCAGACCGGAAAGCTCCGAAATCGTTCGGAGCGTCGGCTGCTTACGGTCGCCCGTGGCCATGTCGTGCCGTCCAACCCCCCAGCAATCCCGCGTTTTCTAGCCGCTCGCGACGCCGCGGTCTACAGCGCAGACGGCGGCAGCGCTATCCGTAGTTTCTGTCATGTTAGCGCTTGAAATGCAAATCTAAAACGTTATAGGGTCTCCGAAAACGATTTAGCAACAGGGAGGAAAGCGAAATGAAGAAACTGGCAATGCTGTGTGCGGCAACGGCGCTGACCCCGGTCGGCGCGGGCGCGGCCGAGCTTGAGGTGACGCATTGGTGGACCAGCGGCGGCGAGGCCGCGGCGGTGGCCAAGTTCGCCGAGGCGTTCAACGAGAACACCGAGCATACCTGGGTCGACGGCGCCATCGCCGGCGGCGGCGGCACGGCGCGGCCGGTGATGGTCAGCCGGATCATCGGCGGCGACCCGATGGGCGCGTTCCAGTTCAACCACGGCCGCCAGGCCGAAGAGCTGATCGAGGCCGGGCTGCTGCGCGACATGACCCATGTGGCCGAGGAAGAGGGCTGGAAGGAGATCGTCAATCCGCCCTCGCTCCTGGAGGCCTGCACGGTGGACGGCCGCATCTATTGCGCGCCGGTGAACATCCACTCGTGGCAATGGCTGTGGCTGTCGAACGACGCCTTCGCCGAGGCCGGGCTGGACGTGCCCGCCAACTGGGACGAGTTCGTCGAGGCCGGCGACGCGCTGCGCGAGGCGGGCATCCAGCCGCTGGCGCTGGGCGGCCAGCCCTGGCAAAGCTCGGGCCTGTTCAACGTGCTGATGGCCACGCTGGCCGGGCCGGAGGTGCTGGAGCAGATCTACGGCGAGAAAGACGCCGAGCTCGCCGCCAGCGACACCATGGCGCGGGTCTTCCAGGCGGCCGCCGACGCCCGCGAGATGGCGCAGGGCTCCAACGTGATCGACTGGAACCAGGCGACCAACATGGTCATCACCGACGCCGCCGGCGGGCAGGTGATGGGCGACTGGGCGCAGGGCGAGTTCGCGGTGGCCGGCGAGGTCGCGGGCGAGGATTATACCTGCATTCCGGGTCTCGGCGTGCACGAGGTGATCTCGACCGGCGGCGACGCCTTCTACTTCCCCGAGACCGGCGATGCCGAGACCGAGGCGGCGCAGGACGCGCTGGCGCGGATCCTCTTGAACCCCGACACGCAGGTGGCCTTCAACCTCGCCAAGGGCTCGCTGCCGATCCGCGGCGACGTCGACCTGACCGCGGCCAACGACTGCATGAAGAAGGGTCTGGAAATCCTCGAGGCCGGCAACACGATGCCGGACGTGAACATGCTGAACACCGAGGATACCAACAACCAGCTCAACGACCTGTTCGTCGAGTTCTTCAACGACCCGTCGATCACGCCGGAGGACGCGCAGGAGCGCTTCGTCTCGATCGTCGAGTCCGCCGAGTAACCACCACTCGCGACTGTCCGGCCCGCCCCGAGCGGCGGGCCGGTTTTCGGCCAACGACAGCCACGGGGGAGAGGCAGTCATGGCGTCTGGACGCCCGATCCAGCTTTTCCGGAACATGACGGCCAAGATCGCCGCGATTCCGATGATCCTGACCGCGCTGGTCATCTTCGTCGGCGGCACGGCCTGGACCGTCGTCTATTCCTTCACCAACTCGAAGCTCCTGCCGCGGGCGAATTTCGTCGGCTTGGACCAGTACGAACGGTTGTGGAACACCAACCGCTGGATCGTGTCGATCGAGAACCTGCTGATCTACGGCATCTGCATGCTGGTCCTGTCCTTCATCATCGGCTTCGTGCTGGCCGCGCTGATGGACCAGAAGATCCGGTTCGAGAACACGTTCCGCACGATCATCCTGTATCCCTTCGCGCTGAGCTTCATCGTGACGGGCCTGATCTGGCAATGGCTCTTGAACCCGGATTTCGGCGTGCAGAACGTGGTGCGCGGGCTGGGCTGGGTCAGCTTCGAGTTCGACCCGCTGAACAATTCCAGCATCGTGATCTACGGGGTCCTGATCGCGGGGCTGTGGCAGGGCACCGGCCTGGTCATGGTGCTGATGCTCGCGGGCCTGCGCGGGATCGACCAGGAGATCTGGAAGGCCGCGCGGGTCGACGGCATCCCGATGTGGAAGACGTACCTCTATATCGTCGTGCCGATGCTGCGGCCGGTCTTCATCACCAGCATCGTGATCATCGCCAGCGGCATCGTGCGGGTCTACGACCTTGTCGTCGCGCAGACGGCCGGGGGCCCGGGGATCAGTTCCGAAGTGCCCGCGAAATACGTCTACGACTACATGTTCCAGGGCCAGAACCTGGGCCAGGGCTTCGCCGCCTCGACGATGATGCTTCTGGCCGTGGCCATCGTGATCATCCCCTGGGCCTACCTCGAATTCGGGAGCCGGAACCGTGGCTAACCCTGCTACCATCTCCACCGCCGTCGCGGGCGCCGACACGCTGCCGCTCGACGGGCCGCAAGGGCCGCGGCCGCGCCCCCGGCTGTCGCGCCGCAACATCTTCATCTACGGCACGATGCTGGTGGTGGCGGTCTACTACCTGCTGCCGCTCTACGTGATGATCGTGACCTCGCTGAAGGGGATGCCGGAAATCCGGCTGGGCAACATCTTTTCCCCGCCGATGGAGATCACCTTCGAGCCCTGGGTGAAGGCCTGGGCCGAGGCCTGCACGGGGCTGAACTGCGACGGGCTGAGCCGGGGGTTCTGGAACTCGGTGAAGATCACGGTGCCCTCGGTCTTCCTGTCGATCGCGGTGGCCTCGGTGAACGGCTATGCGCTGTCCAACTGGAAGTTCAAGGGCGCGGACATCTTCTTTACCATCCTGATCTTCGGGGCGTTCATCCCGTACCAGGTGATGCTCTACCCCATCGTGATCATCCTGCGCGAGATCGGGCTCTACGGCTCGCTGGGCGGGCTGGTGATCGTGCATGTGATCTTCGGCATGCCGATCGTCACGCTTCTGTTCCGCAACTACTTCGCGTCGCTGCCGGAAGAGCTGTTCAAGGCGGCGCGGGTCGACGGGGCCGGGTTCTGGCAGATCTACTTCCAGATCATGCTGCCGATGTCGCTGCCGATCTTCGTGGTGGCGATGATCATCCAGGTCACCGGCATCTGGAACGACTTCCTGTTCGGGGTGGTCTACACGAAACCCGACACCTACCCGATGACGGTTCAGCTGAACAACATCGTCAACTCCGTCCAGGGGGTGAAGGAATACAACGTCAACATGGCCGCGACGATCCTGACCGGGCTGGTGCCGCTGGTCATCTACTTCGTCTCCGGCAAGCTGTTCGTGCGCGGCATCGCCGCGGGCGCCGTGAAGGGCTGAGGCATGGCTGCGAATTCTGTCGAAATCAAGAACCTGGACCTGTCGTTCGGCGCGGTGAACGTGCTGCAGAATCTGAACCTGCAGATCCCCGAGGGCGAGTTCCTGGTGCTGCTGGGCGCCTCGGGCTGCGGCAAGTCCACGCTGCTGAACTGCATCGCGGGGCTCTTGGACGTCTCGGGCGGGCAGATCTGGATCAAGGACCACAACGTCACCTGGGCCGAGCCGTCCAAGCGCGGCATCGGCATGGTGTTCCAGTCCTACGCGCTCTATCCGCAGATGTCGGTGAAGGGGAACCTGTCCTTCGGGCTGCGCAACGCCGGCTTCAGGAAGGCCGAGATCGAGGAGCGCGTGGCGCGGGCCGCGGGGATCCTGCAGATCGAGCCTTTGTTGAGCCGCAAGCCGGCGGCGCTGTCTGGCGGGCAGCGGCAGCGGGTGGCGATCGGCCGGGCGCTGGTGCGCGACGTGGACGTGTTCCTGTTCGACGAGCCGCTGTCGAACCTCGACGCCAAGCTGCGCGCCGATCTGCGGGTCGAGATCAAGCGGCTGCACCAGCGGCTGAAGAACACGATGATCTACGTCACCCACGACCAGATCGAGGCGATGACGCTGGCCGACCGCATCGCGATCATGCGCGGCGGCGCGATCCAGCAGCTGGGCTCGCCCGACGAGATCTACAACCGCCCCGTCAACAAGTACGTGGCCGAGTTCATCGGCTCGCCGGTGATGAATTTCCTCGAAGGCGAACTCACCGGCGCCGGTTTCGTCAGCGGTGGCGAGACCATCCCGACCGAGGGCTACACCTGGGCCGACGGGGCGGGCACCGGGCCGGCCTGGCTGGGTATCCGGCCAGAGCACGTGGCCTCGGGCGCGGACGCGGCGAAGAAGACCTACACGACCGAGATCGCGGTGGAGCTGGTGGAGCCGATGGGCTCGGACACGCTGGTCTGGTGCCAGGTCGCCGGGCAGCCGTTCCATTTCAACATGGATGGCCAGGAAAAGGTGGCGCCGGGCGACCGGCTGACCATCGGGTTCGATGCCGCCCGGGGGTCGATGTTCGACAAGGACAGCGAAGCGCGGCTCTGACGCGATTCCCGGAAAACTGAAACGCCGGGCCGCAACGCCCGCAAAAAAACGGATGGAATGATGGATTTCTCCTATCAGCTCTACAGCTCGCGTAATTTCCCGCCGCTGTCCGACACGCTGCGGATGCTGGCCGAAGCCGGCTATGCCCAGGTCGAGGGCTTCGGCGGCGTCTACGACGACCCCGACGCCCTGTCGGGCGGATTGCAGGAAAACGGGCTGACGATGCCCACCGGGCATATCGGCCTGGACATGCTGGAAAGCGACCCCGACCGCGTGCTGCTGCTGGCGCGGACGCTGGGCTTCGAGGCGGTCTTCGTGCCCTTCCTCATGCCCGACCAGCGGCCGGAGGACGCCGCCGGATACGCCGATTTCGGCCGCCGGCTGGTCGCGGCGGGCAAGCCGGTGACCGATGCGGGGCTGAAGTTCGGCTGGCACAACCACGACTTCGAGTTCCGGCCGCTGGCCGATGGCACCCGCCCGATCGAGGCGATGACCGCCGCGGCGCCCGAACTGCTGCTGGAGCTGGACCTCGCCTGGGTGCACCGCGCGGGCGAGGACCCGGTGGCGTGGATCGACCGCTATGCCGACCGCATCCTGTCGGTCCATATCAAGGACATCGCGCCCGCGGGCGAGAACGAAGACGAGGACGGCTGGGCCGATGTGGGCCACGGCGTCATGGACTGGCCGGCGATCAACGCGGCGCTGGAGAAGACCGACGTCGCCTATCGCGTCATGGAGCATGACAAGCCCAGCGACGACACGCGCTTCGCCCGGCGCTCCATCGCCACCGCGAAATCCTGGTAAGGAGGCGCAGGCATGGACAAGCTGAATGTCGGCATCGTCGGCTGCGGCAACATCTCGGCCGCCTACCTGCGCCTGGCGCCGCTGTTCCCGGCGCTGCAGGTCACGGCGGTGGCCGACATCGACCCGGACGCCGCCGCCGAACGGGCGGAGGAGTACGGCGTCAAGGCGCTGAGCGTCGAGGACATGATGGCCTCGGACGTGGACGCCGTCGTCAACCTGACCATCCCCGAGGCGCATGTCCCGGTGTCGAAGCAGGCGCTGGAGGCGGGCAAGCACGTCTACTCGGAAAAGCCCTTCGCGCTGTCGACGGCCGAGGGCGAGGAGCTGCGCAGCCTGGCCGAGGCGAAGGGGCTGCGCGTCGGCTCGGCGCCGGACACCTGGATGGGCGGCGCGCATCAGCTGGCGCGGGCGCGGATCGACGAGGGGCTGATCGGCGACGTGGTGGCCGGCAGCTGCCACGTGATGAGCCACGGGATGGAGCACTGGCACCCCAACCCCGACTTCTTCTTCCTGCCGGGCGCCGGGCCGATCTTCGACCTCGGACCCTATTACATCACCAACCTGGTCCAGCTGATCGGGCCGGTGAAGCGGGTGGCCTCGCTGACCACGTCGGCCACGCCGACCCGCACGATCCGGACCGAGGGCCCGCGGCAGGGCGAGGAAATCCCGGTGCGCACGCCCACGAACATCCACGCGCTGCTGGAGTTCGAAAACGGCGCGACGATCACCTTCTCGGCCAGCTGGGACGTCTGGGCGCACCGGCACGGGAACATGGAGCTCTACGGGCTCGAGGGCTCGCTCTTCGTGCCGGACCCGAACTTCTTCGGCGGCCAGGTCGACCATGCCGGCCGCGACGGACAGATCGCGCCGCTGGCGGCCTGGGACCACCCGTTCGGCCGCCCGAACCAGGAGCACCCGAAGCTGGGGCCGCTGGCCAACTACCGCACCGCGGGGCTGGCCGACATGGCGCAGGCCATCGTGGACGGTCGGCCGCATCGCTGCGCTCTGGAGCTTGCACTTCACGTCGTGGACGTGATGGATGCGATCCTGAAGGCGGGCGAGACCGGGACCTGGGTCACTCTGTCGACCACGTGCGCGCGGCCGGCGGCGCTCTCGCCTGCCGATGCTGCAACGCTGATGGAGGACTGAATGCGCTACGCCCCTGCCCCGGACCGTTACGACCGGATGCCCTATCGCCGCTGCGGGCGGTCGGGGCTGAAGCTGCCGGCGATCTCGCTGGGGCTCTGGCACAATTTCGGCCACGACACCCCGCACGAGGTGAAGCGGTCGATCTGCCGGACGGCCTTTGACCACGGGATCACCCATTTCGACCTGGCCAACAACTACGGTCCGCCCCCCGGCAGCGCCGAGGAAGCGTTCGGAGAGATCCTGCGCACCGATTTCCGCGGCCTGCGCGACGAGTTGATCGTGTCGTCCAAGGCCGGCTACACCATGTGGCCCGGCCCCTACGGCGACTGGGGCTCACGGAAGTACCTGGTCGCCTCCTGCGACGCCTCGCTGAAGCGGATGGGGCTCGACTATGTCGACATCTTCTACTCGCACCGCTTCGACCCCGACACGCCGCTGGAAGAGACGATGGGGGCGCTGGATTCGCTCGTCCGGGCCGGCAAGGCGCTCTATGTCGGGATTTCGTCCTACAACTCGCAGCGCACGCGCGATGCGGCAGCGATCCTGAAGGAGCTGGGCACGCCCTGCGTGATCCACCAGCCCTCCTACAACATGCTGAACCGCTGGGTGGAACGCGACGGGCTGAAGGAGACGCTGGCCGAACTGGGCATCGGCTCCATCGCCTTCACGCCGCTGGCGCAGGGGATGCTGACCAACAAGTACCTGGGCGGGATACCCAAGGGCTCGCGCGCGACGCAGGGCAAGACGCTGAAGCCCGACATGCTGTCGGAGCGGGCCATCGAGAACATCCGCAAGCTCAACGAGATCGCCGAGGCGCGCGGCCAGACGCTGGCGCAGATGGCGATCGCCTGGGTGCTGCGCGGCGAGGGCATCACCACGGCGCTGATCGGCGCGTCGCGGCCCGAACAGGTCGTGGATTGCGTGGGCGCGGTGGAGAACCTGGCGTTCACCGACGACGAGCTGGCGAAGATCGACGAATACGCGGACGAGGAGAAGATCAACCTCTGGGCGCGGTCGTCGGAAACCACCGAGGGGGCGGCGGAGCGATGAGCGCGCGGCCCTCCGACCGGAGGCAGAGCGCGTGATCCAGAACCCCGTCCTGCCCGGCTTCAACCCCGATCCGTCGATCTGCCGGGTGGGCGGGGATTATTACATCGCCACCTCCACCTTCGAGTGGTACCCGGGCGTGCAGATCCACCACTCGCGCGACCTGGCGACCTGGCGTCTCGTCGCCCGGCCCCTGAACGGGCCCGCGCTTCTCGACATGCGCGGCAATCCCGACAGCTGCGGCATCTGGGCGCCGTGCCTCAGCCACGCGGACGGGCGGTTCTGGCTCGTCTACACCGACGTGAAGCGCTATGACGGCTCGTTCAAGGACGCGCCGAACTACATCACCACCTGCGAGACCATCGACGGGGACTGGTCGGATCCGTGGTTCGTGAAGAACACCGGCTTCGACCCGTCGCTGTTCCATGACGACGACGGGCGGAAATACTTCGTCGTGCTGCAATGGAACCACCGCGGCCGCGGCACCGGCGGGAACCCGGCGCATGCAAGCTTCGACGGCATCCTGTTGCAGGAATGGTCGCCGGAGGCGGGGCTGACCGGGCCGTGCCGCAAGATCTACGACGGGACCGACCGGGGGCTGACCGAGGGTCCGCATATCTTCAAGCGCGACGGCTGGTACTATCTGACCGCGGCCGAGGGCGGCACGGGCTACGACCACGCCGTGACCATGGCGCGCAGCCGCGACATCTGGGGGCCGTACGAGACGCATCCCGAAAAGCACCTGATCGACGCCAGCCATGCGCCGGATCATCCGATCCAGCGGGCGGGGCACGGGCAGTATGTCGAGACGCCGGACGGTCAGGGCTATCACAGCTTCCTGATGGGCCGGCCCATTGCCGGGGCGGACGGGACCGGGCGGTATTGCCCGCTGGGCCGGGAGACCGGGATCGAGCGGGTGGTCTGGCGCGACGGGTGGCTGTGGCTGGAGGACGGCGGGACGCTGCCGCGGGTTGAAGTGCCGGGCCTTGTGGCGGCGGAGCCGGAGGCGCCGCAACCGTGCGAAACCGACTTTTCCGGCGACGTGTTGCCAGCCGAGTTCCAGTGGCTGCGCACGCCCGAGCCGGACCGCATCTTCCGGCTGGGCGACGGGGCGCTCACGCTGATCGGGCGGGAGAGTCCCGGAAGCTGGTTCGAGCAGGCGCTGGTCGCGCGGCGGCAGGAGCATTTCGCCTATGCCGCCGAGACAACGGTGGTGGCGTTCGAGCCGGAGACCTACCAGCAGAATGCCGGCCTCACGACCTATTACAACCGGTACAAGTTCCACGCCGCCCTGGTGACCCACGACCCGGATGCGGGGCGGTCGCTGGTGCTGATGTCCTGCGCCGGGGACTATCCGGATGGCGGGGTCGAGATGGTGGGCGATCCGGTGCCGGTGGCCGGCGGGCCGGTGGAGCTGCGGGTGGAGGTGGATCGCGCCACGCAGCGCTTCCTGTGGCGGCAGGGCGGAGACTGGCGGCCGCTGGGGCCCGAGCTGGACGCGGCGGTGATCTCGGACGAGGGCGGGCGGGGCGAGCACGGATCCTTCACCGGGGCCTTCGTGGGGATGATCTGCTTCGACATCACCGGGCTGGGGCGCGAGGCGCGGTTTTCGAGGTTCGCCTACCAGCCCGGGTGAGAGGCGGATGGCCAAGCGTCCGAGGTTGGACACGGGGTCAAGTACTTGATAGTTTTATAGTTACCGCTAACAGCGTGGGCGTCCGCCACGCTGCATGACGCAGTCGCATTCGAGTTGCGATGCTGGTCTCTGCGCCACCCGGCCTTAAGCCGCGGCCTGTCAGAGAGCCCCGAACACTGATGCCCCGCTACCGCGTGCAGCCCCGGGCGGAGACCTCCCAGTCCTCCGTCCGGCCGTCGGAATGACGGACGACAACGCGGTCGTGCAGGTTGCTGACCGGGCAGACGTGGTTGGGCAGGATCCACACCTTCTCGCCCAGCATCGGCGCGGGGCCGGCCGGGTCGGTGCGAACGATGCCGTGCTCCTCGGTCAGCTTCTCGATCACCGCGTCCGGGTAGTCGATCAGCAGCCCGTAGCCCGGATGCCCCTCGCCCGACAGGTCGCTGGTCAGGGTCTTGCTGCCGCAGTCCAGGATGAAATGGCCGGGCTGCGGCGTGCTGATCACCGTGGCCAGGACGTGCAGCGCGCAGTCGTCCAGGGTGCAGGCCCCCGAGATCACCGTGTTGCGGTCGTTGTAGATGTAGGTGCCGACGCGCAGCTCGTCGGCGACGCCCAACTCGTGCGAGCGGAAGGCGCCGGGGGTGCCGCCGCCCGACACCGTGGGGATGTCCAGACCGTCGGCCTCCAGCAGCGGGCGAAGCGCGGCGACGAAGGTCACGGTCGCCTCTGTCGTCGGGTAGGTCATGACACCGGCCAGGCGCAGGCCCTCGGTGTCGGCGACCTGGCGGGCCAGCGCGGCGGCCGCCTCGGGCGTGGTCACGCCGGTGCGGCCCATGCCGCTGTCGAATTCCACCAGCACGCCGATCGCGGTGCCGGCCTCGCGGGCGGCCGCCGCGGCGGTCTCCACCGCAAGCGGGCTGTCGGCGGCGACGGTGATGCGGGCCCGCGGCGCGAGGGCGGCCAGGCGGCGGGCCTTCTCGGCGCCGATCATCGGGTAGGAGATCAGGATGTCGTCACAGCCCCTCTCCAGCATCACCTCGGCCTCGGTCAGCTTCTGGCAGGTCAGCCCCACCGCACCCAGCGCCATTTGCCGCCTGGCCAGCTCCACGATCTTGTGGGTCTTGATATGCGGGCGCAGCTTCAGCCCGTGGGCGTCGCAATAGTCCTGCATCCGCCGCAGGTTGGCCTCGACCCGCGCGAGGTCGACGACCGGGATCGGGGTTTCCAGCGTTGCCACGTGTCAGTCCTCCACCGTGAGTTCGCGGGCCATCCTGTGGTTTCCGGCCATCAGCCCGCCATCGACCGGCAGCACGGCGCCGGAGATGAAGGCGGCGGCGTCCGAGGCGAGGAAGGCGATCGGTCTGGCGATGTCCTCCGGCCGGGCGACGCGGCCCAGCGGATACCACTTGGTCAGGCCGTCCAGCACGTCGGGCTTTTTCGCAATGCGCTCGTCCCAGGCCGGCGTGCGCACGGTGCCGGGGCAGACGATGTTGGCGCGGATGTTGTGCGGGCCGTATTCGGTGGCCATCGTGCGGGTGTAGCTGATCAGCGCGGCCTTGGCGGCGCTGTAGCCGGGCTGGCCGAAGGTGGCGAGGCCGTTGACCGAGCCGACCACCACGATGGCCCCGCCGCCCCGGGCCTTCATCCCGTCGACCACGGCGGCGACGGCGTTGAAGGCGACGCAGGCATTGTCGGCCAGCTCCTCGCGGAAGGCGCCCGGCGTGGTCTTGTCCAGCGTGGTGCTGGGGCCGCCGGTGAAGGCGTTGGCGACGACGATGTCGACCGGGCCGAGCTCTGCCGCGGCCCGGTCCACCGCCGCCTTGGCGGCGTCGAAGTCGCGCAGGTCGGCCGCCGCCCCGGCCACCGCGTGGCCCTCGGCGCGGCGGGCCTCGACCGCCGCCTGCACGGCGTCGGCGTCCAGGTCCATCAGGATCACCTTCGCCCCGTCGGCGAGGAACTCGCGGACGACCGCCGTGCCGATCCCGCCCAAAGCGCCGGTCACCAGCGCCACCTTGTTCTCCAGTCGCGTCACGCGCGTCTCCTCAGATCGCCGCCAGCGCGCGGCCGATCCGGTCCAGCCCGGATTGCCGCATGTGGCCGTGGTTGTAGAACCCGAACTCCCGCACGCCCGCCGCCGCGAAGCCCGCGACGGTGCCGGCGAAGGAGGCCTCGGTCCGGTGTTCGGGCGACGTCGGGCGCAGGACGGCGCGCATGTCGGGGCGGCCGATCTGCTCGGCCACGCGGGCGTGGTCGTAGAGCGCTGCGTCGCTGTAGAAACAGACCTCCAGCCCGTCGCAGGCGGCGTCGAGCGCCGCAAGGTCGCTGCCCTCGATCCAGGCCAGCGCCAGCGGCTGGTTGACCGACGGGATCACGTGCAGCGTGGCGTCCCGGCGCAGGCCGTCGCGGATGGCGGCGACCAGCGAGGTGACGACGGTGCAACGCCAGCGCAGGTAGGCGGCGAGTTCCGCATCGCGCACCAGTTCGGATTCGAGCCATCGCCGGTCGGCGGCCGGGTCCGGCTCGTCGGCGGCCGCCAGCGCGGTGTCCACGCGGCCGCGCACCCGCGCCTGCAGCGCGTCGGCGTCGATCCCGGCGGCGCGAGCGCCCTGCCGGCAATGGTCGCAGAAGCACAGGCCGAGATAGAATTCGAGCCGCGGGGACGAGCCGATCAGCGCGAATTCGTGGTGATAGCCGTGCGCGTAGGGCAGCCAGCCGGGGGTCTCCAGGGTCAGGCCGCGCACCGGGTAGCGCTCGGCGATGTCGGCGCAGAGCGTGACCGCGTAATCGCGCACCTCCGGACAGGACGGGCAGAGGCTGTAGTGCAGCGGGTCGCCGAAGGCGTTGCGGGTGACCGCGCCGGGGTGCAGGGCGCCGAGGCGGCTGTTGTGCAAAAGCACGACCCAGGCGGAGACGGCGACGGCGTCCTGCGCGCAGAACGTGCCCAGCACGTCCGTCTCGGCCGCCAGCGCGCCGATCTGCGGCCGGATCGCGCCGTATCTCTCGGGGGTCACGCGGCAATGGGCGACGCCGTCCTCGGGGAAGTAGACCCTGCCGGCCTTGCCGTGCGGCCGGATGAACTTGCCCGCGTGGTAGGAGGCGGCGATGGCGAGGGTGTCGAGGCCCAGCCGGTCCATCCGCGCGGTCAGCGCGGCCGGATCCTCCTCCGCCAGATCCCAAGTATATGCGTAGAGCGCGCGATAGGGCGCTGCCTGTGTCATGCCGATCCCCCTGGCCCCCCGACCCCTTGACCGAATGTCCTCCCGCCGATGCTAGCCATCCGCCCGGCGAAGCGCAAATGCCGCAACGGCTTGACGAAATCGCCGGCCGCCCCCTACCGTTCGCGGCGATCATGTCACCCACCGCCGGCACGTCCGGCCCAGCCGGAGCATCCCCATGTCCAAGGTCATCGAGCATTTCACCCATCCCGGCGCCACGGGCACCCCGCCGCTGAGCCCGGCGGTGCGCACGGGCGACTATGTCTGGGTCTCGGGCCAGGTGCCCTTCGGCGCCGACGGCCGCGTCGTGGGCCACGAGATCGCCGGGCAGACCGAGCAGGTAATGGCCAACCTGAAGGCGGCGCTGGAGCTGGCCGGCTGCACGCTGGACGACGTGTGCAAGACGACCGTCTGGCTCGCGGACGCGCGCGACTTCGCGAAGTTCAACGCGGTCTACGGCAGCTACTTCCAGAACGGATTCCCGGCGCGCACGACCTGCGAGAGCCGGCTGATGGCCAACATCCTCGTCGAGATCGAGGCGGTGGCGTACAAGCCGCAAGGGTAAGGCCGGCCGTCGCATTCTTGGCGGCGGGGCCGGACCGATCGTTTCGGGGGGAAGGGAAGGAGCGTGGCCGTGGCCGACCTCAGGATCGCCGTGATCGGCGCGGGCATCATCGGGCGCACGCATATCGAGACGCTGGGGCGGGTCGAGGGGATGGCGCTGTCGGCCATCGCCGACCCCGATCCGGCGGCGAAGGCGCTGGCGGATGCCCGGGGCGTCCCGTTCTTCGCCGAGGCCGCCGACCTGATCGCGGCGCGGGTCGCGGACGCGGTCGTGGTGGCCGCGCCGAACGACGCGCATCTGCCGCTGGGGCTGGAGCTTCTGGCCGCCGGGCTGCCGGTGCTGATGGAAAAGCCGGTGACCGCGTCGCTGGCCGAGGGCGCGGAGCTGGTCGCCGCGGTGGAGCGCACCGGCGTGCCGGTGCTGGTGGGCCATCACCGGCGGCACAACCCGATCATCAAGGCGGCGAAGGCCGCCATCGAGGCGGGCGAGATCGGGGAGCTGGTGACGGCCACGGTGATGAGCGTGCTGACCAAGCCCGCGCCCTATTTCGCCGCCTGGCGCGTCGTGGCGGGACAGGGCGGGCCGCTTCTGATCAACACGACGCACGAGATCGACCTGCTGCGGCACTTCTTCGGACCCGTCGCGCAGGTCACGGCCGTGACCTCCAACGCGCAACGCGACCTGCCGGTCGAGGACACGGCGGCGGCCATCCTGAGCTTCGAGCGCGGGGGCCTCGCCACCATCACCCAGACCGATGCGGCCGCCGGCCCCTGGGCCTGGGACGTGACGGCGGGCGAGAACCTCGCGCGGTTTCCGGCGCATGACACCATCGCCCATGCCTATGCGGGCACGAAGGCCGCGCTGAGCCTGCCGGACCTGTCGCTCTGGCGCCATCCGGGCCCGCCGGACTGGACCGTCGAGATGCGGCGAACCGCCCTGCCCCACACGCCCGGCGACGCCTATGTCGCGCAGCTGGCGCATTTCGGCGCGGTGGCGCGCGGCGAGGCGGAGCCGCTGAACAGCGCGGCGGACGGGCTGGGCACGATGACGGTGGTCGAGGCGATCCGCCGGTCCGCCGCCGAGGCGCGGCAGGTCTCGGTCGCGGAGCTGGCGCCGTAGAGGGCGCGCCGCGTCGGGGCCGGGCCCTTGCCCGGTGGCGGTGCGGGGCGGCCGGCAGCGGGAGTTGCGTATTTGGAACGAGAAGAAGCCCGGGGTGGTGCACTTCGGGGGGCGGTGTCCGGGGTGGCGGTCGGGCCGGGTCGGGCTCTTGCCCGGTGGCGGCGCGGGGCGGCCGGCGGCGGGATTTGCGTATTTGGAACGAGAAGAAGCCGGGGGTGGTGCGCTTCGGGCGGCGGTGTCGGGGTGGCGGTCGGGCCGGGTCGGGCCCTGGCCCGGTGGCGGTGCGGGGTGGTCGTCGGCGGGACTTGCGTAATTGGAACGAGAAGAAGCCCGGGGGTCGTGCGCTTCGGGGTGCGGTGTCCGGGGAGGCGGGGGCCGGATGCGCCTCAGTCCGCTTCCTGCGACAGGGCGGCTTCCAGCTTGTCCACGCGCTTTTCGGTCACGCCGACCGGGGCGGGCAGGTCTACGGCGGACCAGTCCCGCTCCTGCGCCGATTCCAGATCGAAGGCGCGGGCGCTCTCAATGTCTTTCAGTTCGTCCCAGCCCACCGGCACGGCGACCGGGGCGCCGGGATGGGCGCGGAGCGAGAACGGGGCGATGGCCGTCGCGCCGCGCTCGTTGCGCAGGTAGTCGATGAACACCCGGCCCTTGCGCTTCTTCTTCGACATCTCCGCGGTGTAGCGGTCGGGGGCGCGGGTCGCCATGAGCTGCGCGAAGATGCGGGCGTAGAGCTTCACCGTGTCCCAGCCGGCGGTGCGACGGAGCGAGACGATCACGTGGATGCCCTTGCCGCCGGTCAGCAGCGGCCAGGAGGCGAAGCCGAGGTCGGAGAGCGCATCGCGCACCTCGAAGGCGGCGGCGCGGACATCTGAGAAGTCCAGCCCCTCGTCGGGGTCGAGGTCGAAGACCATGCGGTCGGGGCGGTCCAGCCTGTCGCGGCGGCTGCCCCAGATATGGAGTTCCAGCGTGCCCATCTGCGCCGCCGCCACCAGCCCGGCGGCATCGGTGACGTACATGTAGGGCTCCGTCCCGCCATCGGATTCCTCGATCTCGACCGTCTTCAGGCCGTCGGGAAACCCCTTGCCCGCGTGTTTCTGGAAGAAGCGGTCGCCGCCCAGCCCCTCGGGCAGGCGGACCAGCGACAGGGGCCGGTCGGCCGCCGTCTCGAGGATGCGGTCGGCCATCGTCTCGTAGAAGCGGGCGACGTCGAGCTTGGTGACGCCGGCATCGGGATAGACCTTACGGTCGCCACTGCTGATCTCGACCCCGGCGACGGGGGTGCGGTCGTCTTCGGTCATGCGGTCATTGTCCAGGCGAACGGTGCGGGCGGGCTTGTCATCGCGCAGGCCCTGGTAGACGGCGTGGCGCAGCATGCCGTCGGCGGTGCGCTCGGCATAGTCGATCTCGGCGACGAGCTTCGGCGTGATCCAGTGGACGCCGCGCGCCTCGGCCCGCGGCACCTCGGCCGGGGCGGTCTTGCGTTCCAGGGGGCGCATGGCGTCCGACAGCTCGTCCATATCGTCGGCGTCGAAGCCGGTGCCGACCTTGCCGACATAGACGAGGTCGTCGCCGTCATGCGCGCCGAGCGCCAGCGAGGAGTAGGCGCGGCCGCGCTTGTCGCTTTCCTGCCAGCCGATCACGACGAACTCGTCGCGGCGGCGGCATTTGACCTTCAGCCAGCTCTTCGTGCGGCTGTGGCGGTAGGTGTCGGCCATGCGCTTGGCGATCAGCCCCTCGCCGCCGGCGTCGCAGACCCGGTCGAAGACCTCTGCGGCGTTCTCCTCGATCACCGGCGACAGCTGCGCCGGCCCCTCCGCCGGCATGTCGTGCCAGATGTCTTCCAGCGCCGCGCGCCGGTCGGTGAGCGGCTTGCCGGTCAGGTCGGTGCCGTCGCGGTCCAGCAGGTCGAAGGCATAGAAGCGAAAGGGGCCGCCGTTCTTGATCGCCTTCTGCAGGTTGGAGAAACCGTCCAGCCCGGCGCCGGCCACGATTTCCCCGTCGATCAGCGCGCTGTCGCAGTCGACCTGCGCGAAGGCGGGGGCGAGGCTTTCGAAGCGGTCGGTCCAGTCCTTGCCGTTCCGGGTGAAAACGCGCGGGCCGTCCTCGCCCAGCGCGATCAGCGCGCGGTAGCCGTCGAACTTCATCTCGTGCCACCAGCCGTCGCCGTCGGGCATCTCGTCGGACAGCGTCGCGAGCTGCGGCTTGGCGAAGCGCGGGCGCTTGCCCTCGTGCAGCGGGACCGGCTTCTTCTCCGACGCGATCTGGCGCATGGTGCGGTTGGTCGAGATGCTGCGGCGGTAGCGGCGCACGGGGTCGCGGGCACCGGCAGCCTCATCGTCCCCCTTGATCAGCAGCCAGTTCTCGCGCTTTTCCTTGCCCTTCATGAGCACGAGGTTCCAGTCGCCGGTCAGCCGCGCGCCGTGCAGGCGAAGGTGCAGGTGGCCCTTCTTCAGGCCCTTGTCGACGGGGTCCAGCGGCTCCCAGTAGCCGAGGTCCCAGAGCATGACCGTGCCGGCGCCGTAATTGTCCTCGGGGATCGTGCCCTCGAAGCCGATATAGGAGAGCGGGTGATCCTCGGTCCGCACGGCGAGGCGCTTTTCCGAGGTGTCGAAGGACGGCCCCTTGGTGATCGCCCAGCTGAGCAGCACGCCGTCCCATTCCAGCCGCAGGTCGAAATGGGTGCGCGTGGCATCGTGCTTCTGGATCGCGTAGCGCGGTGCGAGATTCGAACTGCGGCCGGCCTCGAAGGGTTCGGGCGTGCGGTCGAAGTCGCGGCGTTCGAGATAGTCGTCGAGCTTGTCCATCAGGCCGATTTCTTGGTCTTGCCGCCGGATTTGGATTTCGAGGACTTGGACCTGGACGATTTGCCGTCGGTCTTCAGGCTCTCCTTCAGCGCGGACATCAGGTCGACCACGTTGTCGTCGCCCTGCCGCGCCTCGCCCTCGCCGGTCCTGGCGCGCGGGGTCTTCTTGTTCTTGCGCTTGCGCTCGATCAGGTCGCGCAGCGCCGCGTCGTAGCTGTCCTCGAAGGCGGAGGCGTCGAAGCTGTCGGTCTTGCGGTCGATCAGCTCGGTCGCGACGTCGAGCAGCTCTTCGTCGGCCGGGTCGTCCTCGATATCGGAAAACAGCGGGTCGGCGGCCTTGATCTCGTCGGCGTAGTGCAGCGTCTCCAGCAGCAGCCCGTCGCCGCAGGGGCGCAACGCGCAAAGATATTCCTTGCCGCGCATGGTCAGCTGGCCCAGCCCCACCTTCTCCGTCTGGCGCAGGGCGTCGCGGACGACGCGGTAGGCGTCCTGGGCCAGCTCGTCGGTGGGCACCACGTAATAGGGCTTGTCGTAATAGAGCGGCGGGATCTCGGCGACGCCGACGAACTGCACCAGCTCCAGCGTCTTCTTGGTCTCCAGCTTGATCGCGTCGATCTCCTCGGGCTCCAGCAGCAGGTATTCGTCGTCGTCCAGCTCGTAGCCCTTCAGGATGTCGTCGCGGTCGACCGGGCCGATGCCGGGCACCGTCTTCTCGTAGCGCACGCGCTTGCCGGAGGGGCCGTGAATCTGCCGGAAGCTGACCCGCGCGCCGCGTTTCGTCGCCGAGTGAATCTCCACCGGAATCGAGACGAGCGACAGGCGTAGCTGACCTTTCCAGACGGCGCGCGAAGCCATGGGGTTCCTCCTTGTGTCACGGAACGAACGCACGCGGCGCCGATTTGTTCGACCCCGGCGCGGCGCCCGGCGGTCGCGGCGGGGCGGGGCGCGACTCGGGTGTGCCGTTCGGCGCGGGGAGTCGCGCGCGGCCGGAATTCTTCACCTGATCTAAATGTTTTAGCGGCGGGCGCGGCGGTGACAAGGCGGTCGTCCCGCCGGAAGCGGCCGCAGGGCGGCGCGCGCGTTAACAGATTGCTTTGGGAAAGCAAATCATAAACTTCATGAAAAAGTCGCATACAAAGGTTGAAACGACGCTTTTGAAAGTCATAATGCAGCCGCAGAGACATTCGCCGGAATTTTGCTTCGAGACATCGAAGCACAGGCGCAACGACGCGCCGTGAGCAGAGCCGCTCGCGAGCGAATGGTTTCACAAGGCGCCGTTGGGCGCAGCGACACAAACTGCATCGGGCCGACTTCACGCATCGCCGCACAACGGCGCCGCGAGGGAAGTGACCGGTTGGACGCATCGCGTCCGGCCTTTGGCCCAGAACGCAAGGGGACTGTAGACGATGAGCGACACACTCGCTGAAAACGCCGAACTCACAATGACCGACCAGGTCTATAGCGACGATCCGCTGAGCGACCGCGAGACGGATCACTATCGCAAGGAGTATGTCAGCACCTTCGTCGACAAGTGGGACGAACTGATCGACTGGCGCGGCCGGGCCGAGAGCGAGGGCCAGTTCTTCATCGACATCCTGCGCGCCCGCGGCAAGGAACGGGTGCTCGACGTGGCCTGCGGCACCGGCTTCCACTCTGTCCGGCTGACCGAGGAAGGCTTCGACGTGACTGCCGCCGACGGCTCGGCCGCGATGGTCGCCAAGGCGTTCGAGAACGGCCAGGCCCGCGGCCTGATCCTGAAGACGACGCAGGCCGACTGGCGCTGGCTGAACCGCGACATCGCGGGCAAGTACGACGCGATCATCTGTCTGGGCAATTCCTTCACCCACCTGCACGAGGAGAAGGACCGCCGCCGCGCGCTGGCCGAGTTCTACGCCGCGCTGAAGCATGACGGCCTGCTGATCCTCGATCAGCGCAACTACGACGCGATGATCGACAACGGCTATTCCACCAAGCACAAGTTCTACTATTGCGGCGACAACATCACGGCCGAGCCGGATCACGTCGACGAGGGGCTGTGCCGGATGCGCTATTCCTTCCCCGACGGGTCGTCCTACACGCTGAACATGTGCCCGATCCGCAAGAACTACATGCGCCGCCTGCTGCAGGAGGCCGGGTTCGAGCGGGTCCGCACCTATGGCGACTTCCAGGAGACCTATGCCGAGGACGACCCGGACTTCTTCATCCACGTCGCCGAGAAATCCGCGCTGCACCTGGTGCGCTGGGGCGATGTGGATGCGGACGGCCGCGAGGACATCCGCGACATCACCGAGGACTACTACGACAGCGACGACGCGGACACCTTCTACTCCACGATCTGGGGCGGCGAGGACCTGCATATCGGCCGCTACGCCGAGACCAAGGACATCCGCACCGCCTCCGACCGCACCATCGAGTCGATGATCGACCGGCTGCCGAAGCTGGACGAGACCTCGCGCGTGCTGGACATGGGCGCGGGCTATGGCGGCGCGATGCGGACGCTGGTGAAGAAGACCGGCGCCACGGCGGTGTGCCTGAACATCTCCGAGACCCAGAACGAGTACAATCTCGGCAAGATCCGGGCCGCCAAGCTGGGCCACAAGATCTCGGTGCGCCACGGCGTGTTCGAGGACGTGCCGGAGGCCGACGAAAGCGTCGACGTGGTCTGGAGCCAGGACTCGTTCCTGCACTCCGACCAGCGCGACAAGGTGCTGGCCGAAGCCTTCCGCGTGCTGAAGCCGGGCGGTCACCTGATCTTCACCGACCCGATGCAGTCCGACGCGGCCGACCCGGCCGAGCTTCAGCCGGTCTACGACCGCCTGCAGCTGAACAGCCTGGGCAGCCCCGGCTTCTACCGCGAAACCGCCGAGAAGCTGGGCTTCGAGACGGTGGAGCAGGAAGAGGCCGTCGCCGACCTGCGCGCGCATTACAGCCGCGTCCGCGAGGAGCTGCTGGCCAACTACGACAAGCTGCGCGAGGCCGGCGCCTCGAAGGAGTATCTCGACAAGATGGCCGTCGGCCTGGAGAACTGGGTGAAGGCCGCCGATGCCGGCCAGCTCGCCTGGGGCATCCAGCACTTCCGCAAGCCGGCCTGAGACAGGCAGAGGCCGGGGCGCAGCCGCGCCCCGGTCGTACCCAACAACCCGAAATGCAGCCAAGCTGCGAAACCGCCTGATCCGTCAGGCGCTGACTATACATGGAGGAAAGGGACAAGATGAGCGACAAGACCTGGCTCTTTACCAGTGAATCGGTGTCGGAGGGGCACCCCGACAAGGTCTGCGACCGCATCTCGGATGCCGTGCTGGACGCCTACCTGGACGCCGACCCGCAGTCGCGCGTGGCCTGCGAGACGCTCGCCACCACCGACCGCGTCGTGATCGCCGGCGAGGTGCGCGGCCCCGACGACGTGCGCCAGCATGTCGAGGAGATCGCCCGCCAGGCCATCCGCGACATCGGCTACGAGCAGAAGGGCTTTTCCTGGAAGACCTGCGCCGTCGAGAACCTGCTGCACGAGCAATCGGCCGACATCGCCATGGGCGTCGACGAAGGCGACAAGGGCGAGGAAGGTGCCGGCGACCAGGGCATCATGTTCGGCTATGCCTGCGACGAGACCGACGAGCTGATGCCGGCGCCGATCCAGTTCGCCCACCGCATCCTGCGCTTCATGGCCGAGGACCGGAAATCGGGCGTGCAGCCCAAGTTCGGCCCCGACGCCAAGAGCCAGGTGACGCTGCTCTACCGCGACGGCAAGCCGGTCGGCCTGGACACCGTGGTGGTCTCGACCCAGCACCTCGAAGGCGTCAGCCAGGACGAGGTCCGCGAGATGGTGAAGCCCTATATCGAAAAGGCCTTCCCCTCCGACTGGACGCTGCCGGACGACAAGCTGATCGTGAACCCGACCGGCAACTTCGTCATCGGCGGACCCGACGGCGACGCCGGCCTGACCGGCCGCAAGATCATCGTCGACACCTATGGTGGCGCGGCCCCGCATGGCGGCGGCGCGTTCTCGGGCAAGGATCCGACGAAGGTGGACCGCTCGGCGGCCTATGTGGCGCGCTACCTCGCGAAGAACGTGGTGGCCGCGGGGCTGGCCGCGAAGTGCCAGATCCAGCTTGCCTATGCGATCGGCGTGCCGGAGCCGGTGGCGCTCTATGTCGACACGCTGGGCACCGGCAAGGTGTCGGAGGACAAGCTGGCCACGCGCCTGCGCGAGATGGTCCGCCTGACGCCGCGCGGCATCCGCGAGCACCTGGACCTGCTGCGCCCGATCTACGCGCGCACCGCGGCCTACGGCCATTTCGGCCGGCAGCCCGAGGCCGATGGCGGCTTCTCCTGGGAGAAGACCGACCTGGCCGACGAGCTGGCGCGCAGCTTCGGCGCCTCCGTGGCGGCCGAGTAAGGCAGCCTGCTGCGGCGCGGTCCGGCCGGACGGCGCCGCACGGCGGAAGACACACGACCAGGACGGGCGGCCCGCAGGATACGGGCCGCCCGTTTCTCGTGGCGCCCTGCCCCGCCGCATGACCGGCGCCCGGCTGGCAGCGGACCACGCGAATATGGTACTGCCCCCGAGACACAAACCCGGAGAACACCGCATGACCCCGTTCGACCTGACCGACCGGACCGCACTGGTGACCGGCGCGAGCCGCGGCATCGGCGCGGCGATCTGCACCGCGCTGGCACGGTCCGGCGCCGACGTGATCGGCGTCTCCTCCAGCCTGCCCGACGACGGCGGCGATGTGGGCGCCGCGGTGCGCGACGCCGGCCGCCGCTTCGACGCGATCTCCTGCGACCTGGGCGACCGCGCCGCGATCCATGCGATGCTGGAGGAGCTGGCGGACCGCCGGATCGACATCCTGGTGAACAATGCGGGCATCATCCGGCGCGGGCCGGTGGCCGAGCACAGCGATGCCGATTGGGACGCCGTCATGGCGGTCAACCTCGACGCGCCCTTCCTGCTGACGCGCGAGATCGGGCGCGGGATGCTGGCGCGCGGCGACGGCAAGGTGATCTTCGTGGCCTCGGTCCTCAGCTTCCAGGGCGGGATCACCGTGCCCGGCTATGCCGCCGCGAAGGGCGGCATAGCCCAGCTGACCAAGGCCTTCGCCAACGAATGGGCGGCGCAGGGCGTGAACGTCAACGCGATCGCGCCGGGCTACGTGGCCACCGACAATACCGCGGCGCTGCAAAGCGACCCCGAGCGCGAGGCGCAGCTGATGGCGCGGGTGCCCGCCGGGCGCTGGGGCCGGCCCGAAGAGATCGCCGACCCGGTCGTGTTCCTCGCCAGCGACGCGGCGCGGTTCGTGCATGGGACGGTGCTGTCCGTCGATGGCGGCTGGCTCGGCCGGTGAGCGGGCGCGCAGGACGCGCGGCTCGGACCGGCCCGAGGTGATGGCCGCGACAGGGCGTCCCGGCGCGACCCTGAGGCCACCCGACGCCGAGCGGCGCCGTCAATCGGCATTCACGACCACGGTCGCGCCGTCGGCGGAGGCCAGCCGCAGGGGCGTGTCGTAGAGATCGCTCAGGACCGCAGAGGTCATCGTGTCGCTCCAGGGCCCGGTGCAATGCAGCCGCCCGGCCTTCAGCGCAACGCACCAGTCGGCATAGAGTCTTTCGGGATTAACCAGGCGCATATCCCGCAGCCTGGAAATAGTTTCTGCATTCAACCGGAGAGAACAGGTCGCATATCCTGCCGAGT
>NZ_JARGYC010000031.1 GCF_029168335.1 Psychromarinibacter sediminicola | reverse complement strand
GACCCGACGTTCGCATCTGCGAGCGACCCGCCTTCCAGCCCCGGCGACAGGAATAACGTCCTTCCAACCCGACTTCTTCAGCAGCCTGTTAGGGGGTGACGTTTTCGCTGTACGCTGATCATCATCCCTCCAGGGGGTCATCTCACGCTTTTCTCGTCTCCGACAGTCCCGCGCATCCTGCAGCGGGACGGCCTAACCGGAGACGCGACCCATGCCAGACCCCAATGCCGGACTTCCCCCACGCTATCTGAGAACACCCGAGGCGGCCCGTTTTCTCGGCCTGTCGGGCAGAACCCTCGAAAAGCACCGCACCTATGGCACGGGGCCGCGCTATTCGAAGATCGGCGGGCGTGTGGTCTATGCGATCGAGGATCTGCAGGCCTGGGTCAGCCGCGGTGAGAAGCATTCAACTTCGGATGACACGGGCCAAGAGGTTCTGCCCGCCAAGCGACATGCCGCGATCTCACCCGCCTATGTGCGGAAGGCCCGCTCATGAGCCGCGGCGCCACCGTCGAGCTCGTCTGGATCGAGAAGCGGATCGAGTACTGGATTCGCTTCGGCCGAATCGTGCGGACTACGATTCAGAGCCGCAGTCGCAGCACCGTCGCTTTCGATCCCGGCGCCATCTTCGCCTTTGTCCGCTGGCAGGCGAATGACTTCGGCACGGCGATAAGCCGGATCGACATACTGCGGGCGCCCCGACCGGGCGAGCCCTACGCGACCGTTCCGTATGTGACACCCGGCGGCGACAGTTTGCTGCGCCTGTCCGGCTGGCCCAAGGTCGAACGGGTTCTCCAGATCGTCGATGAAATCGAAGCGCTCGGCATCGACTCGGCGGACGCCGCGCCGGACTACTGGCGCCACGTTCACAACAGACTGTCTGCGGGCCTGGAGCCCCGCAGTTACACAACTGCGCAGCATCGCGCCTGGCTTCTGCGCAAAGCTTGTTCGCCCGATCCACAGGCATCGTGCGCCGCATCGGCGAGGAGCGCGTCATGACCCGCTTGGGCTACGCCATGGCGACCTGTTTCTCGGTGCTCGCGATCGGCGGTCTGGCCTTCGTCCATGTCAGTCCGAAGCTGATCTGGAATACCTCCGCAAGCGCGCCCGTCGGTCTCTACGCCGTCACTTCGGACAAGGATCTTTCTGTCGGCGATCTAGTCGTTGTCGATCCTCCGAAATCGCTTGCGATCTATCTCGACGAGCGCGGCTACCTGCCCCACGGCGTACCGCTCCTCAAGCACATCGTTGCGCTTCCCGGACAGCGCGTTTGTCGTGACGGCGCCGTCGTCACGGTCGACGACATTACCATGGCGCAGGCGCAACCAAGCGACCGCTTCGGACGCGATCTGCCCATATGGCAGGGATGCCGTATCGTCGCCAAGACGGAACTATTCCTCCTGAATCCGAGCCATCCCGACAGTCTCGACGGTCGATATTTCGGCGCGCTCCCGGCAGACGCCGTGATCGGGCGCGCCATCCCGATCCTCACCGATGAAGACGGCGACGGCCGCTATGTCTGGCGCGCCGATGCACACCCCGACATCCCTCCAAATCTTTCCGACCGCAAATGAAAGGAACCTTCCCATGGCTCAGATCGGCCAATTCACCCGCACGAAAACCGGCTTCGTCGGCCGACTTCACACGCTCATTCTCTACCGTGAACTCGCCCTCGTCCCGGCAGCGCCGTCGGACAGCGAGAACGCTCCCGACTATCGTATCCATCATGGCGGTCACGAGGGACCGGAGATCGGCGCCGGCTGGAAACGCACCGGCGAGAAGGCCGGCGAATACATCTCTTTGCAGATCGACGATCCGACATTCGCTTTTCCGATCCGCGCCAATCTCTTCGAGACGGACGCCAAGGACGGGCATTGGGCGCTGCATTGGAACCGTCCCGCAAAGCGCCCCGAGAAGCGCGATGACCACCGCTAAGCCGTCTCGATACCGCGCGTTGGTGGCGCGAATAGTCCTCTGCGGCCTGCTCGCGGGCGCCGTCATTTCCGATGCCGCGCGCGCAGAAACTACCTCCTCCAGGACGACACAAAGCAGCAATCCCTATGCGGCCTATATCGCCGAAGCCGCGCAGCGGTTCGGTATTCCGGCGCACTGGGTCGCCGCCGTCATGCGCGCAGAAAGCGCCGGGCATGCGCGCGCCGTCAGCCCGAAAGGCGCCATGGGGCTGATGCAGATCATGCCCGATACCTGGGATGAGTTGCGCGCGCGTTACGGCCTGGGGCGCGATCCGTTCGATCCGCGCGACAACATTCTCGCCGGCGCCGCATACCTAAATGAACTGCATGACCGCTTCGGGTCGCCGGGCTTTCTCGCCGCCTACAATGCCGGACCGACACGCTATGCCGAATACTTGGCGACAGGCCGCCCGCTACCCCGCGAGACCCGCGCCTATGTGGCGGCGCTCGCACCGCTCATTGGTCTTCCGGATGCAGCAGAACCACAACAGCAGAGCGCTGTCATGGTCGTGGACTGGCACACGGCGCCGCTCTTCGCCACGCATGCCGACCGACAAAACTCTGCCGATGCAACGCGCCCGACCGGCGGTGCAGGCGTTTATCCTCCGCACACATCCGGTGCTTCGGACAGCCTGTTCCCGCCAAATGGAACCGGGGATCAGCAATGAGACCGCTGATCGCATTCCGACGCGGTCCGTCGCGCATCAGCGTGTTTCCGGGAGAAAGGACGGGGACGGACGCCGCAACAACAACGGGAGGGCGAGATAAAAGGCGCGGCACTGATACGCGCTATGTCGTTGTTGGCGTTCGATATTTTTCCCGCCGCGGCGAGGGGAACGGTGCCGCCTCGCGGCCTAGTCAGCTGTTTTCTTGCGGTTTTCGCCGTGCCGCATGCTCGACGGTGGAGCCTTCATCATGAGCGACCGCGACAATGATCTGCGTATCCGGCCGGGGCGCATCCGCAATAAGGGGACGAGCTCTCGCAAGGCCCAAAGCTTCGTCGGCCAGGTCATGGGCGCCGCCCGCAAGGCCGGGCACACCGGATACAGACTCAACGGATCGAAGGCGCGTGGACGAAGCTCACAATTCGGCCGAGGGCGTTTCGCCGGTGCGACGCGCGGGCTTTCCCGCACGCAGCGACGCGTCGTCGTCAAGGCGCGCGTCGTCCGTCATCGCGGTGCACGCTTTCGCTCCGCGCCGCTCGCCAAGCATATCGCCTATCTCAAGCGCGAGGGCGTGACTCGTGACGGCCGTGAGGCCGGCATGTTCAGTGCCGACGCGGATGGCATTGATGATCGTGCCTTCGCCGGGCGATGCGAGGGTGACCGGCATCATTTCCGCTTCATCGTCTCGCCCGAAGACGCCGACCGCCTCGAGGATATCCGCGCCTTCACGCGCGACCTGATGAAACAGGCCGAACGCGATCTCGGCACCAGGCTCGACTGGATCGGCGTCGATCATTGGAACACCGACAATCCGCATGTGCACGTGCTGGTGCGTGGCCGTGCCGAGAACGGAAAAGACCTTGTCATCGCTCGCGACTATATCAGCCGGGGTCTTCGCGGCCGCGCCGAGACGTTGGTCGAGCTGGAGCTCGGGCCGCGCAACGAACGCGAAATTGCCGTGGAGCTTCAGGCCGAGGTTACGGCCGAGCGCTGGACGGGCCTCGACCGCGCGCTGCAGGGCCTCGCCGATGACGGCGCCGGCGTCGCCGATCTGCGACCAGGATCGCCGGAGCCGCGCGATCCGGAATTGCGCAGTCTGCTGATCGGCCGTGCGCAGACGCTGGAACGGCTCGGTCTCGCCGACAGGCTCGCGCCGGCAGTCTGGTCACTGAAGCCCGGCGCAGAACAGACGCTGCGCGAGCTTTCCATCCGGGGCGACATCATCAAGACCATGCACCGCGCCATGGCGGGCGGACCCGATCGAGCGCAAACAGACTTCGCGATTGAGGACACGCCTCACGCCCCGGTGCTTGGAAGGCTCGTCGAACGTGGCCTCCATGACGAGCTGAGCGGCGAAGCCTATGCCGTGATCGACGCGGTGGACGGTCGGGTCCATCATCTGCGCTTCCACGATCTCGATGCCACGGGCGACACGCCCGAAGGCGGCATTGTCGAAACGCGTGTCTGGCGTTCAGAGGATGGCGGGCGTCAGCGCATGGCCCTCGTCGGCCGCTCGGATCTCAACCTCGAAACCCAGATCGGCGCGAACGGCGCGACCTGGCTCGACCGGCTGCAACTCGCCAAGACCCAAGCACCGCTCAGCATGGGTGGGTTCGGCGCCGAGGTCCGCGAGGCACTGCATCGGCGTGGCGATCATCTCGTCGCCGAAGGGCTGGCTACCAGGAACGGTCGGCGCATCACCTTCGCCCGCGACCTTCTGAAGAGGCTCCGCGAACGAGAGCTCGACACCGCTGCCGCGAAGATCGAAACCGAGACGGGTCTGCCGCGCCGCAAACCTGCTGACGGGGAGCGCATCGCCGGAACCTATCGCAAGCGGCTCGATCTCGCCTCGGGCCGCTTCGCCATGGTCGATGACGGGCTCGGCTTCGAACTCGTCCCGTGGAAACCGCAGCTCGAACGTCACCTCAGCCAGACCGTGACGGGAACGATGACGCCGGGCGGCGGAGTCGACTGGAGCCTCGGTCGCAAGCGCGGGCTCAGCCTTTGAACAATCCCCCCGGAAGGAAAAGATATGGCGATCAAGACTCAGCAAACACAGGCCACCAAGATCCTCTGGGGTCAGATCATCATCGTCACGCTGGTCGCGGTCGGTTTCATCTGGACGGCGACGCAGTGGACGGCATGGCGGCTCGGCTTTCAGCCGCAGCTCGGCGAGCCAATGACGGACGTCCTCGGATGGCCCGTCTATTCGCCCTGGAGCTTCTTCGTGTGGTGGTATTTCTATGACGCATACGCACCGCGTGTATTTGTGGAAGGCGCGATCGTTGCCGGCAGCGGCGGGATCGCCGCGATCGCTGTGGCCATTTTCCTTTCTGTCCTGCGCGCTCGCGAGGCGCGGGACGTGACCACCTATGGCTCGGCCCGGTGGGCAGAGCGCATAGATGTCGAAGCGTCCGGACTGCTCGCCCCGGACGGCGTGGTGCTCGGTCGTTTCGAGAACCGCTATCTCCGGCATGATGGCCCGGAGCATGTGCTCTGCTTCGCGCCGACCCGCTCCGGCAAGGGCGTCGGGCTCGTCGTGCCGAGCCTGCTGACCTGGCCGGGCTCGGCCATCGTCCATGACATCAAGGGCGAGAACTGGGATCTCACGGCCGGCTGGCGGTCGCGCTTTTCCCGCACCCTCCTGTTCGATCCGACCGATGCGAAGAGTGCGGCCTACAATCCGCTGCTCGAAGTCCGGCGCGGCGACAGCGAAGTGCGTGACGTCCAGAACATTGCCGATATCCTCGTCGATCCGGAAGGACTGCTCGAACGCCGGAACCATTGGGAGAAGACAAGCCATTCGCTGCTTGTCGGTGCGATCCTCCATGTCCTCTATGCCGAGGCCGACAAGACGCTCGCCGGCGTCGCCGCCTTGCTCTCCGATCCAGGACGGCCGGTCGAGTTGACGCTTGCGGCCATGATGCGCACGCCCCATCTCGGCGACCGGCCGCATCCGGTCGTGGCGCAAGCCGCCCGCGAACTGCTCAACAAGGCCGAGAACGAACGCTCGGGCGTGCTGTCGACCGCGATGAGCTTCCTCAGCCTTTATCGTGACCCGGTCGTCGCCAAAGTCACCAGCCGCTGCGATTGGCGGATCGAGGACCTTGTTTCCGGAACACGGCCGACGACGCTCTATCTCGTCGTGCCGCCCTCCGACATCAGCCGCACCAAGCCGCTGGTCCGGCTCGTGCTCAATCAGATCGGGCGCAGACTGACCGAAGAACTGAACACCGATCGCAGGCGCCATCGCCTGTTGCTGATGCTCGACGAGTTTCCGGCGCTCGGGCGGCTCGACTTCTTCGAAAGCCAGCTCGCCTTCATGGCGGGCTACGGCCTCAAGGCGTTTCTCATCGCCCAGTCCCTCAATCAGATCGAGAAAGCCTATGGCCAGAACAACGCCATCCTCGACAATTGCCATGTGCGGGTGAGCTTCGCGACCAATGACGAGCGCACCGCCAAGCGGGTTTCCGACGCCTTGGGCACGGCGACGGAGATGCGGGCGATGAAGAACTATGCCGGACACAGATTGTCGCCCTGGCTCGGCCATCTCATGGTTTCTCGGCAGGAGACGGCGCGCGCGCTGATGACGCCCGGCGAGATCATGCAATTGCCGCCGGACGATGAGATCGTCCTCGTCTCCGGCGCACCGCCGATCCGGGGGAAGAAGGCGCGTTACTATGCTGACCCGCAATTCAAGACACGCATCGTCGAACCGCCGCAACTGGTTGCCGATCACGCCGCGCCCCACAATCCGCAAAGGGATGATTGGAGCGGACAAGCTACCGTCACTGCACCTAGGCCTAGGAAGAAGGTCTTCCGCGAGGGGAGTGAAGACAGTGACGGCGGCATTCGTCGCGAACCGGAACTGCCCGAGCATGAAGCCATCGCACCGGAACGAACAGCGCCGGCACGGGAAGAATTCGCAGGTCTCGACGATGAGCCGGATGATGATGCGCAGCGTGCCCGGCAGATGCAGGGGCGGTTCAAAAGCGTCGCGCGCCAAGCCTCGCTCGATCCCGATGACGGCATCGAACTTTGAGGTCCGCCATGAAGAAGGACCGGCTCAATGTGTATTTCGACCCATTGCTGACAGCGGAGCTGGAAGCGTTGGCAGCACGCCGAAAGGTTTCCAAATCGCAAGTCGTGGAGGCAGCGCTCGCCTCTTATCTTTCGCCGGATGCCGCTGATCAACGTGAGGCCGCAATCACCCGACGTCTCGATCGCCTGAACCGCGCCGTCGAACGCCTGGAGCGCAACCAGACCATCGCCACCGAAGCGCTGGCGCTCTTCGTCCGGTTCTGGCTCACCACGACTCCGCCATTGCCTGATACAAAGCGCGAGGCGGCACAGGCAAAAGGCCGGGAACGCTATGAAGGCTTTGTGGAGACCCTCGGACGGCGGTTGGCGAAGGGGAACACGCTGACGAAGGAAATTTCGGAGGACATCGCAGGTCTCCGATCTGAGCAATGACGGCTTCGAGCCCATTTTTGGAGATCGATGCTTTCCGCCATGATTGACGGATAAACAATACCTGCAATGATCTAGTTGCACGTACTTGTATGCGTGAACTGCAAAAGGCTTGCCTATGCGATTTATAGCGATCGACGTTGAAACCGCGAACGCTGACATGGCGTCCATCTGCTCTATTGGTGTAGCTGCGTTCGAAAATGGCGCGCTTGCGTCGGAATGGTACTCCCTGATCGATCCGGATGACTTCTTCGATCCCGTCAACATTTCAATCCACGGCATTTCGGAGCGAGACGTGCAAGGCGCGCCGACATTCCGCAATGCAGCATCCGAAATTGACCGCTTCCTTGGCGGGCACGTCGTAGTCACTCATACGCACTTCGATCGTGTCGCGATGCACCAAGCGGCGGGTCGGTGGTCGATCACTGCCCCTTCCTGCACATGGCTCGATTCCGCACGCGTCGCGCGTCGCACTTGGGCGGAATGCGCACGGTCGGGCTACGGGCTTGCTAACGTCTGTAAGATGATCGGTTACACCTTCGAGCACCACAACGCTTTGGAGGACGCCAAGGCTGCGGGTCATGTCATGCTTGCCGCGATGCTGGAAAGCGGCCTCGACCTCGACGCGATGCAGAGACGTGTCCTGCAACCCATAGACCCTTCGTCAAGTGGCGCGGCCTCGATCACACGCGACGGAAATCCTGATGGGCTTTTTGCAGGTGAGGTAATCGTGTTTACAGGTGCGCTTGAGATACCGCGCCGTGAGGCGGCTGATCTTGCAGCGTCAGTCGGATGCACGGTGACAAACAGTGTCACCAAGAAGACGACCATGCTCGTCGTCGGTGACATGGACGTGACCAGGTTGGCCGGGCATGGCAAGTCCTCGAAACATCGGAAGGCAGAGGGCCTTGTCTCCGCCGGTCAGCCGCTCCGCATCATCCGCGAGACAGACTTCAAAGAACTAGTTGCACTAGGATAGCTGGACTCGGTTGCTCGGTGTATGACCACTCTTCCGGCAAAGCCGCCTTCATTTATCCCTGCGACCTACGCGATTTCCTGCCTTCACACGCCCTTCTACTACTACGCCTTCTAGGCTGTTGCCGCTGACCCATTAACGGTCTTCTTGATGTGTCCCGTAATTCAATGCGGGGCCGCCGATGACCGTCCACACACTCAAATCCGAAGCTCTCGCCCGCGGCGCGCGCATGCTCAGGACCGCGCTAGGGGCAGACGTTGCTGCGTGGCTCGAAGACCCTGCGGTTATTGAGGTGATGCTCAATCCCGACGGTCGTCTATGGGTCGACCGGCTGAGCGAAGGCCTCGCCGACACGGGCGAAGAGCTTTCCGCCGCTGACGGCGAACGTATCGTGCGATTGGTCGCGCACCATGTCGGCGCCGAGGTCCACGCCGGAGCCCCGCGCGTCTCAGCGGAACTGCCTGGAACGGGAGAGCGGTTCGAAGGCCTGCTACCGCCCGTCGTCTCCGCGCCGGTCTTCGCCATCCGTAAGCCGGCGGTCGCAGTCTTCACGCTCGAGGACTATGTACGCGCCGGGATCATGTCGGACGATGCGGCGACAGCGTTGCGCGAGGCCATCACAACGCGCGCCAACATCCTCGTCGCCGGCGGCACATCGACCGGCAAGACCACGCTCACCAATGCGCTGCTCGCCGAAGTCGCCAAATCCGCGGATCGCGTCGTTCTGATCGAAGATACGCGCGAACTCCAATGCCTGACGCCGAACCTGGTTGCGCTTCGAACCAAGGATGGTGTGGCATCACTCTCCGATCTGGTTCGCTCCTCGCTCCGCCTACGGCCCGACCGCATTCCCATCGGCGAGGTGCGCGGCGCCGAAGCGCTCGATCTTCTGAAGGCTTGGGGCACCGGCCATCCGGGCGGGATCGGCACCATCCACGCCGACTCGGCGCTCGGTGCGCTGCGCCGGCTTGAACAGCTCATTCAGGAAGCCGTCATCACCGTGCCCCGCGCGATGATCGCCGAGACGATCGACCTGATCGCCGTCCTGTCAGGTCGCGGATCGGCCCGTCGGCTGTCCGAACTCGCCCGTGTCGAAAGCCTCGATACGAGCGGCGACTATCGGCTCCAGCATCTTCTTCACCCCCAGATAGGAGACCATCCATGACGAGAACCACCATTCTTTACCCACGCTGGCCACTCTATGCGACGGCCCTCGCATTAGGCGTTCTGCTTGCTGCGCCCGCCCATGCAGCCGGGTCGGGCATGCCCTGGGAGGCACCGCTCCAATCGATCCTGGAATCGATTGAAGGACCGGTCGCCAAGATCGTTGCGGTGATCATCATCATCATAACTGGTCTGACGCTCGCTTTCGGCGACTCCTCGGGCGGCTTCCGGCGCCTCGTGCAGATCGTCTTCGGCCTTTCCATCGCGTTCGCCGCGTCGAGCTTCTTCCTGTCCTTCTTCTCCTTCGGCGGCGGAGCGCTGATTTGATGGAGGGCGCGACCGAAATCCCTGGCTTTCATGCACCGGTTCACCGCGCGCTGGTCGAGCCGATCCTGCTCGGCGGCGCGCCGCGTGCGATCGCCATCGCCAACGGCACACTCGCGGCCGCAGTAGGCCTTGGGCTCAGGCTCTGGGTGGTCGGGGTCGCGCTCTGGCTCGTCGGCCATCTGCTCGCGGTCTGGGCTGCCAAGCATGACGCCCAGATCGTCGACGTTGCCCGGCGGCATCTTCGTTTTCCAACCTGGTTCGGAGTCTGAGCGATGATGCGCCTTGCCGAATACCGCTCCAAAGCCTCCTTGCTCGCCGACTTCCTGCCCTGGGCAGCGCTCATTGGGCCGGGCATCATCCTGAACAAGGACGGCAGCTTGCAGCGCACAGCGCGGTTTCGCGGGCCGGACCTTGACTCCGCGACGCCTGCGGAGCTCGTCGCCGTCTCAGGAAGGCTGAACAACGCCCTCCGCCGCCTCGGCTCCGGCTGGGCTGTCTTCATCGAAGCGCAACGACTGCCCGCCCGGGACTATCCGCTCTCGCAGTTTCCCGATCCGGTTTCGGCTCTGGTCGATGCGGAACGACGGGCACAATTTGAGGAAGCGTCGAGCCATTTCGAGAGCGCCTATTTCCTGACCTTCGTCTGGATGCCGCCGGCGGACGACGCCAGCCGCGCCGGGCGCTGGCTCTATGAGGACGCGCCAGACAAGGGTCTGAACCCTCAGGAGCATGTCGCAAGCTTTACCGCGCGCACGGATCGTCTGCTCGACCTGCTGGATAGCTTCATGCCGGAAGCGGTCTGGCTCTCCGACGAGGAGACGCTGACCTATCTCCATTCGACGATTTCAACCCGGCGCCAGCGCGTGCGCGTTCCGGAAACGCCGATGCATCTCGACGCGCTCCTGGCCGACAGTGCGCTTGTCGGCGGGTTGGCGCCGAAACTGGGTGATGACCATCTCCGTACGCTGACCATCATTGGGTTCCCGACCGCCACATGGCCAGGCCTGCTCGACGAACTCAACGGCCAAGCCTTCGAATATCGTTGGGCGACCCGCGCCGTCTGCCTCGACAAGGCAGACGCGACTAGGCTTCTCACCCGCATTCGCCGCCAATGGTTCGCCAAGCGCAAATCCGTCGCCGCGATCCTGAAGGAGGTGATGACCAACGAGGCTTCGGCGCTGCTCGATTCCGACGCATCGAACAAGGCCGCCGATGCTGACGAAGCCTTGCAGGAGCTCGGCGCCGACATGGCGGGCGCCGCCTATGTCACGGCCACGCTGACGGTCTGGGACGAGGACGAAGCGGTTGCCGAGGCCAAGCTGAAGGCGGCCGAGAAGGTCATACAGGGCCGCGATTTCACCTGCATGCCGGAAACCGTCAACGCCATTGAGGCCTGGCTCGGTTCACTGCCTGGTCATCTCTACGCCAATGTCCGCCAGCCGCCGGTCTCGACCCTCAATCTCGTCCACATGATCCCGATTTCGGCGGTCTGGGCGGGGCCGGCGCGCAACGATCATCTGGACGGCCCGCCGCTTTTCTATGCCGAGACGGAGGGCTCGACCCCATTTCGCTTCTCGATGCATGTCGGCGATGTCGGCCATACGCTAGTCGTCGGCCCCACCGGTTCGGGCAAGTCGGTCCTCCTGGCTCTGATAGCGCTGCAGTTTCGGCGCTATCCCGACGCGCAAGTGTTTGCCTTCGATTTCGGCGGTTCGATCCGCTGCGCGACGGTTGCCTGCGGGGGCGACTGGCAAGATCTCGCCGGGGCGCTGTCGGAGGATGAAGCGGCCGTCCAACTCCAGCCGCTCCGCAATATCTACGAGACGAGCGATCGCACCTGGGCGCAGGATTGGCTGTCCGGCCTGATCGCGCGCGAAGGCGTCACTGTCGATCCGGTGGCGCGGGATCATCTCTGGTCGGCGCTGACCTCGCTCGCCTCGGCGCCGGTCGAGGAACGCACCCTGACGGGCCTCTCGGTTCTGTTGCAGTCGACCGAGCTCAAACAGGCGATGGCGCCATTCTGTCTCGGCGGCCCTTTCGGACGGTTGCTGGACGCCGAGACCGAGGAACTGGGAACAGCCGACTTTCAGGCGTTCGAGACCGAAGGGCTGATCGGCTCGGCCGCAACGCCTGCCGTGCTCGCCTATCTGTTCCATCGGATCGAGGAGCGCCTCGATGGACGCCCGAGCCTGATCATCGTCGACGAAGGCTGGCTCGCACTCGATGATGGCACCTTCGGCGGTCAGCTCCGCGAATGGCTGAAGACGCTGAGAAAGAAGAACGCCTCCGTCCTTTTCGCCACTCAGTCGCTCGCCGATATCGACAGTTCGACTATCGCGCCCGCCATCGTCGAGAGTTGCCCGACGCGAGTATTCCTGCCGAATGAACGCGCCTTCGAGCCGCAGATCGCCGACATCTATCGGCGCTTCGGTCTCAACGAGCGCCAGATCGAGATCGTCGCGCGGGCCATGCCGAAGCGTGACTATTACTGCCAGTCGCGACGCGGCAACCGGCTCTTCTCGCTCGGCCTCGCCGAGGTCGCGCTCGCCTTCACCGCCGCATCGTCGAAGGCCGATCAGGCCGCCATCACCGACATTCTCGCCGAACACGGGCGGGAAGGCTTCGCCGCCGCCTGGCTCGCCCGGCGCGGCCTCGACTGGGCCGTCGAACTGCTCGGCCCGGTCCCCGATCCAGATCCTTCAATCCAAACTGAGGAGACCACCCATGCGTAAGAAACTCGCCGCTATATTGATGTCCGGCACCATCGCTGTCGCCGCGACCCAGCCGGCCCAAGCCCAGTTCGGCTTCGGCGGCATCGTGTTCGATCCGTCGAACTACGCCGAAAACGTGCTGACCGCGGCGCGAACGCTCGAACAGATCAACAACCAGATCAAGCAGCTTCAAAACGAAGCGCAGATGCTGATCAATCAGGCGCGCAATCTCGCGAGCCTGCCGCATTCCTCGCTCGCCCAGCTTCAGGCCACGATCGCCCGCACCCAGGATCTCCTGAACGAGGCGCAGAACATCGCCTATCAGGTCTCCGAGATCGAGACCGCTTTCAGCGCGCAGTATGGCGAGGCGGCGGCGAACGGCGATTTCGCTGACATGATCGCCAACGCCGAAGCGCGCTGGCGCAACTCTGTTGCCGGATACGAAGACGCCCTGAAGGTTCAGGCGGGCGTTGTCGGCAACATCGAAGGAACGCGCGCTGAGCTCAGCAATCTTGTTTCCCAGAGCCAGGGCGCGACCGGTGCCTTGCAGGCGGCGCAGGCCGGTAATCAGCTTCTCGCGCTGCAAAGTCAGCAGATGACGGATTTGACCGCCGCCATCGCTGCGCAGAACCGCGCGCAGGCGCTGGACGCGGCTCGCCGAGCCTCCGCCGAGGCTCAGGCCCGCGAGAATCTGAACCGCTTCCTCGACTATGGAAGCGGCTACCGGCCGACCACCGTCACCATGTTCCGGTAGGGGCCGATGCGCCGCTCCCCCGACCATATTCTCCGGCTCGTCGCCTTCGGCCTCGCCGCGATCGCCGCGCTCTTCGCGGCCGTCGAACTGGCGAACACTGTCACGCCGCAAGCGCCGCTGGAGCCGTCGGCGGGCGACGATCCGTTGCAGGCAGAGCTTTCACGTTGCCGGACGATGACCCCGGAAGATATGAACACCGACACGACCTGCCGCGCCGCGTGGGCTGAGCAACGCCGCCGATTTCTCGGGCTTTCCAGCCGCGATCCCGAGAAGGAGTAGGACATGGGCGGCGTTGGCGTCATCGACCGGTTCCTGCAGGTCTTCACCTCTTACATCGATAGCGGATTCGGCCTGCTCGGCGGCGACGTCGCCTTCCTTGCGACCACGCTGATCGTCATCGACGTGACGCTCGCCGCGTTGTTCTGGGCCTGGGGCGCTGACGACGACATTCTCGCCAGGCTCATCAAGAAGACGCTCTTCGTCGGCGTCTTCGCCTACATCATCGGCAACTGGAACACGCTCGCCCGCATCGTTTTCGAAAGCTTCGCCGGGCTTGGTCTCATAGCATCGGGCGGAGCCTTGGGCGCCACCGAGCTTCTTCAGCCCGGCCGCATCGCCGAAATCGGCCTTGAGGCCGGTCGGCCGATCCTCGCTTCGATCGCCGAGTTGATGGGCTTCGTCTCCTTCTTCGAGAACTTCATCCAGATCTCGATCCTGCTATTCGCCTGGCTCGTCGTTCTCCTCTCCTTCTTCATTCTGGCGATCCAGCTCTTCGTCACCCTCATCGAATTCAAGCTGGCGACACTGGCCGGCTTCATTCTCGTGCCCTTCGGGCTCTTCAACAAGACCGCCTTCATGGCCGAGCGCGTGCTCGGGCTGGTGATCTCGTCAGGCGTCAAGGTGCTGGTGCTCGCCGTGATCGTCGGCATCGGTTCGACCATTTTCGGCGAGTTCACGGCTGGCTTTGCGGGCGAGCCCACCATCGAGGATGCCATGGCGATCGTGCTCGCCGCGCTCTCCATGCTGGCGCTCGGCATTTTCGGCCCCGGCATCGCCAACGGGATCGTCTCCGGTGGTCCGCAACTCGGCGCCGGCGCCGCGGTCGGAACCGGTCTCGCCGCAGGCGGCATGGCAATGGGTGGCGTGGCGGGCGCAAAGCTCGCCGTTGGCGCAGCAGGCGCAGGGGCCCGTGGAACCGCGGCGCTCGCTGGCGGGGCATCGACCGCCTATCGCGTGGGCAGCACGGCCGCGGGCGGTGGCGCTTCCGGTGTCGTCGCAGGCATAGCCAGTGTCGGACAGGCCGGTGTCGGCGCCGCAACGAGCCCCCTTCGCCGTTCCATGAGCGAGAGCTACCGGTCCGGTTCGCGCGCCGCATTCGAGGCCACCGGCGGCAAGTTCACCAATAGCCCAGAAACACAGACGTCCGCGCCACGATCACCAACCGGACCGCCCGCCTGGGCGCGCCGCATGAAACACCAACAATCCCTTCACCACGGCGCCGCCACCGCCGCCCATATTATTCGCTCCGGCGACCATGGCGGTGGCGGGACCGCTGTCAGCCTTTCGGAGAAATCATGATGTTCCGTCGCCCGAGCGTTCGCTATTCCAAGACCCCCGAGCCCGTCACGCCCTATCAGAAAGCCGCCCAGGCCTGGGATGAACGGATCGGGTCGGCGCGCGTCCAGGCCAAGAACTGGCGGCTGATGGCGTTCGGGTCCTTGCTGCTGTCGGCAGGACTCAGCGCTGCCTTGGCCTGGCAATCCACGCAAGGGACGATCACGCCCTACGTCGTCGAAGTGGATCGGCTCGGTTCGGCGCAAGCCGTGGCACCCGCGACCGCGGATTACCGCCCGACGGACCCGCAGATCGCCTATCACCTGTCGCGTTTCATCGAGAATGTGCGCCAGATCCCCGCCGATCCGATCGTGCTGCGCCAGAACTGGCTGCGCGCCTATGACTTCACCACAGACAGAGGGGCGGTCGCTCTCAATGACTATGCCCGCGTGAACGACCCCTTCGCCGAGGTCGGCGAAACGCAGGTCTCGGTCGAGGTCTCAAGCGTGATCCGCGCTTCGGAGAGCAGTTTCCGCGTCGCCTGGATCGAGCGCCGTTACACGAACGGGCAACTCGCTGCGACCGAACGATGGACCGCCATTCTCACCATCGTCCTGCAACAACCGCGCGACGCCGAGCGCCTGCGCAAGAACCCGCTCGGCATTTTCGTCAACGCCATCAACTGGTCCCGGGAGACTGCCCAATGACAAGAACACGTCCGCCTCGCAAAGCCTCCATCGCCGTCCTTTTGGCCGCCACCGCCTTGTCGGGATGCGCGACCTTCAAACCGCCCGAAATCGCCTATGACGAACCCGCTATCGAAGCGACGCTCCTCCCGGAACCGGAACGCCCGGTGCGGATCGTCGAGCAGACCGAACCGCTGCCACTACCAGGGCAGCTCAAGCCGGTTGATGGCAAGGCAGGAGACCCCGAACCTATTGATCCTGCCGAACGCGTGACCGAGGCGAACGACGCCGCCCGTATGGAGCCGGTGCGCGACGGCTTCATCAATGCTGTCCAGCTCTATCCGTATAGCGCCGGCGCGCTTTATCAGGTTTATGCCTCGCCAGGGCAGATCACTGACATCGCTCTTCAGCCTGGCGAGAAGCTCGTCGGCGCCGGCCCGATCGCCGCCGGCGACACCGCCCGCTGGATCATCGGTGACACGCTAAGCGGTTCGGGCGACAGCCAGCGCATCCATATCCTCGTCAAACCGACGCGGCCCGATCTTCAGACCAACCTCGTCATCAATACCGACCGGCGCACCTATCATCTCGAACTGAGGGCGAACCCGTCCGCCTATATGGCATCGGTCTCCTGGACCTACGCCGAAGACGCATTGATCGCCCTCAGGCGACGTAATGCCGAGGCGGAGGCCGCGCTGCCGATCGAACGCGACATCGCGCTCGACTCTCTACGCTTCCGCTACCGGATCGAAGGTGACCGTGCACCCTGGCGGCCGCGGCGCGCCTTCGATGACGGGCGGCAGGTCTTCATCGAGTTTCCGCGAGGGATCGGTCAGGGAGAGATGCCGCCGCTTTTTGTCATTGGACCCGAAGGTGAAGGCCAGCTCGTCAATTACCGCATCCGCCGCAACTACATGATCGTCGACCGGCTCTTCGCCGCCGCCGAGCTACGCCTCGGCGACGAACAGAAACGGGTACGGATCGTCCGCACCGACGGCGTGCGACAGGCCGTAGCCGCCCGCCATTCCTCCCGTGGAGGTCGCGAATGAGCGAGAAACCCGAGAAAAGTCCGGAGATCGAAGACGGGGAGGACATCGCTGCGTCGCTGAGACTGCGCGCCGATCCGCCGCGTGCGATGCGGCTCTCACGCCGGACGCTCATGGTTCTGGGAACGGTAGGCGGTCTTGGGCTCGGGGCCATCCTGATCATTGCCCTGCAGGACCGCGAACCTGTCGATGGTCCGCAAGAGCTCTATTCCACAGAGCGCATTCAGGAAGCCGAAGGCCTGTCGCGCCTGCCGGCGGATTACACGGATGTGCCGCAGCTCGGGCCGCCGCTGCCTGGCGAACTCGGACGGCCGATCCTGTCAGCACAACGGCGCGGCGAGCCGGTCCCCTCCCCAGTCGTCACCACCCCGGCCGCCGATCCGGAGGAACAGCGCCGCGCCCAGGAAATGGAAGCGGCCCGCCTCAGCCAACTCTTCGCCGAAGCCAGCACCACCGTGCAGGCACAGTCGCAAGCCTCGCAAGTGGCTGCCGCTCCGTCCACCACCGAGTCATTCTTTCCTGCCAATGCGGCTTCCGCTGCGCCGGACGCGACGCAACGGCACGAGGCCTTTCTCGACGAACCTGTCGATCGCCGCACGACGAGTACCGACCGGCTTACCGATCCGCCGAGCCCTTATGTCGTCCAGGCCGGCGCGGTCATTCCGGCGGCGCTTGTTACCGGCCTTCGCTCGGATCTTCCCGGCCAGATCACCGCCCAGGTGACATCCCATGTCTATGACAGCCCGACCGGCCGTTTCCTGTTGATCCCTCAAGGCTCGCGTCTCATCGGCGAATATGACAGCCGCGTCGCCTTCGGGCAGAGCCGGGTGCTTCTTGCCTGGACCCGGCTGATTCTGCCCAACGGCCGTTCCATCACTCTTGAACGCCAGCCTGGCGCCGACGAAGCCGGTTACGCCGGGCTCGAAGATGGCGTCGATCATCATTGGGGGCGTCTGTTCATGGCGGCCGGGCTCGCCACTATCCTGAATATCGGCGTTGAACTGGGCGCCGACGATGATGACGACATCGCCCGCGCTATCCGTGAAGGAACGCAGGACACGGTCGGTCGCGCCGGCGACGAAATTGTCCGCCGTCAGATTTCAATCCCGCCGACCCTGACCGTGGACCCCGGCTTCCCGGTGCGCGTCATGGTCACGCGTGACCTTATTCTTGAACCCTATCGGAGTTGATCCATGACCAAGCTCAAACTGGGCGCCATTCCCGACGACAAACCTGTCAAACTGAACATTGAACTCCCCGCTGACATTCATCGCGATCTCGTCGCCTATGCAGAGGTGTTGGCGCGCGAAACCGGACAGAAGAACGAGCCGGTAAAGCTTGTCGCACCGATGCTGGCGCGCTTCATGGCGACAGATCGAGGTTTTGCCAAAGCGCGGAAGGAAGGGCGTCGATCGAAAGCAGCAACTACCGTGCAGCGATCAGGAAATGGCGGCATTTGACATTGAGCGCGCCATGCTGAGTAGGCGACGCATTGCCGGATTGTCGTTCCGAGCGGACCAAATTGCGCTGAAAGGAAGAGCTTCTCCAGATATTGGGCGATAAGTGACGCCGGGCACTTGTGCAAGAGTTGTTGCTTCGCTGGTGAGTGTCAGCCCGCGTCCTACCGCGACGAGAGACAGGAGATTGTCTCGGCTCACGCGTTGAACTTCGACCTCGGGATGGTTTCCGAAATCCACTAACCGATTTACCAAGTAATTATGGATATCCGGACCGGGCGCGGCATCGCCTACGATGAAGCTTTCTCCCACAAGATCAGACCAGTCGAGTTCCTGTTTACCCACAAGAGAATGGGTCTCCGGCAGCACCGCAAAAACTCGTTCAACCCACAACCAATCAGATTCGCAGTCCGTCCACGCCTTTGTCCCAACAACGAACGCGACATCAAGTTGGGAATGGCGGATCGCTGTGACATGGTCTGTAGGATGCCCGTCAACGAGATCGATTCGGATACCGGCATGATCTTTGTTGTACTCCCGCAGTAGGTCTGACAGGAATCCAGACGCAATCGAGGAAAGTATGCCGACCCTAACGCGTCCGTCCTCACACCGTCCGATTGCACCTACGTCCCTGACACCGGCACTGATTTGTTGAAGCGCGGTACGCGTCCGGTGGAGGAAGCGTTCGCCGGCGATAGTCAGGCGGACGCCACCGATGTGACGCTGGAAGAGAGAAGCGCCGAGCTGGTCTTCGAGATCACGGATCGCCCGGCTAATAGTCGACTCCTGTATGCCTAGGGCCATGCCCGCCTTGCGAAGGCTACCGTGCTCTGCCGCTGCCACAAAGTAACGAAGATGACGGAATTCGATCATAGTGCGTTATTTTCGATTCGCGCTTGTGCACCGCAAACAGCTGGACTGGTGTGATGCACCACGCCTTGCTCATCCGCGTCCCCAGATCTTGGCTTACAACTTCACGATTTCGATCGGGCGCATCACGCACCGCCCTCCGCTGAAATTGGTTTCCCCATCCGACGTGTCTGATGGCGTTGAAGGATCTTGGCGACAGCCGATTTCCTTTGCGAAGTAATGAGTCATGATTTTCCGGAACGCGCCCGGGCTTTGCGTTGCCCAGGCGATATCGGTGACCAGCCAGACTTGGCAGCGCTATTGCGCATCGCGGTCCGCAGAAAAGGCAACGTCACGTTGCGCCTGCAGGGATGCGAGCCGCTCGGCCAGTGCCTTGGAAATGGACTCATAGGCAATGCTGCCCAACGTGAGACGCAGCGCAGGGGCCTCGCTGTCGGCGGCTGCGATCATGGCCTCCACCGTCCGTACCGCGTCGCCCTTTATCTCGAAACTCCCGCTGTCGACGGCGCGCCGCACGTCTCCGGCCGGCGTGTCCTCGTAGACCGCCATCGACGCCGGGCGCACAAGGTTGGGGCCGAAGTTCGTCCCTGTCGGGCCGGGCTCGGCAATGATGAAGTCGATACCGAAGGGCGCGACTTCCTGCGCAACGGATTCGATGAAGCCCTCGATCCCCCACTTGGTGGCATGATACAGACTGAAATTGGGATAGGCGATCTGCCCGCCTTCCGACGAGACTTGGACGATACGTCCGCCGCCCTGACGGCGCAAATGCGGCAGCGCTGCCCGGATGATGTGTATCGATCCCGTGAGGTTTGTGGCGATCTGGTGTTCGATCTGTTCGTCGGTGAGTTCTTCCGCCGCGCCGAACAGCCCGTAGGCGGCATTGCTGACGATAACATCGATCCGCCCCGCCTTGGCGAATGCGTCATCCATCGCGCTTCGCGCACGCGCGAAATCGGTAACGTCCAGCGTCAGAACCATAAGGTTCGCACCGTGCTGCTGCGCGAGATCGGCAAGCGTGTCCTCGCGCCGCACCGTCGCCACGACGCGATCTCCTCGCGCCAGCAATTGCGCCGTCATCTCCCGACCGAGGCCCGAGGATGCGCCGGTAATCAACCATGTTTTGCTCATATGACACTCCTTTCATGAGTAAATCATAATGTAGTCCGCCATGATTGGTGCTATAAGAGCGCTATTGTTGCATGATTAGGTGAAAGAAATTCACGAATGGAAAAACCGTCGCTGGCTGATCTGGAGGCATTTGCCGTCGTTGCCGCCGAGCGCAGTTTCCGGCGCGCCGCCGATCTCATGGGTGTATCGCGATCCGCGCTCAGTCACCGCATGAAGAAGCTGGAACAGCAAGTGGGACTGCGGCTTCTCAACCGGACCACCCGCAGTGTTTCGCCGACAGACGCCGGATCACGACTGCTGAAACGGATCGAGCCGGTTCTGCGGAACCTTGATTCCGCGATCGATACGCTAGCGGATGAGCGCGGCACTCCCAGTGGAGTGTTACGCATCAATGCGGACAAGGGGGGCGCCCGGATGATGCTCCGTCATGTCATGCCGACCTATCTGGAAAGATACCCGGATGTAGAAATTGATCTGGTCTGCGATGGACGGCTTGTCGACATTGTGGAACAAGGGTTCGATGCGGGCATACGGCTCGCCGAGGCGGTGCCCCAGGATATGATCGCGGTGCGCCTCAGCGATGATTTCCGATTTCTCGCCGTCGCCTCACCGGACTATTTGAACCGTTTCGGCAAGCCTGACATTCCCGATGACCTGCGAAACCATCGCTGTATCCGCCAGCGCTTGCCGAGCGGCAAGCGTTATCGATGGGAATTCGAGAAGCGTGGGCAGGAAATCGCCCTGGATCCCCCAGGAACCCTGACACTGAACGATAACGACCTGATAGCCGAAGCGGCAATTCGCAGTTTGGGTATCGCCTACGTGCCCGAAACCGCCGCGTGCGAGCACCTTGCAGCGGGCCGTCTGGTGGCAGTCCTTGATGACTGGTGCCCACCAGACTCGGGCTTGGTGCTCTACTATCCCGGCCACCGCCACGTGCCTGCCGCTTTGCGAGCACTGATCGATTTGGTAAAGGAGATTCGCTCCAGGCAGAGTACGGAATAACCGGGGGATATTCAAAGCCATCACCAAAACGCGGTCATGTCGTTTATCGCGACAGGAGGTGGCGGGCAGCGAGTGAGGCGAGGCGGCTGAGACCAAGCACGCGAGAGGGTCGGGAAGCCTCGGTTGAGAGGTGTCCACACACGCAGAAACAGTTCAAAAGATCCACGCTTCCGAATTTCGATCGAACTTTGGACGGCGATCCGCAGGATGGAGGTCCTTGCCGCAAGCAGGAAGCGCCGGCACACAATCCGATGAGCGCCTAAACATGCACAGTCCGCTATCAATCAGGCTTCGGCCAGCCGACCGTTCGAGAAATATCGCCCGCCAGGGGCGGCGTCTGGGCCGGTGGTAAGCGCAGTCACCCGGAGGCCCAAACCCAACCAATGCCGTGAGGTCTTCGGGCGCCGCACACGGATGCCTCAGTCGACAGCGGCGTATGTCATCGGTTTTTGGTGGAAGATGGCGCACCCACCAGGATTCGAACCTGGGGCCTTCGCCTTCGGAGGGCAGCGCTCAATCAACTGCCAGGAATTTGCTACGCAAATAAGCAAGCACCGGAGAATCCTTACGCATGTTCGCCTTTCTCCGCCGATTGCTCGTCTTCGTACTACTCCGCTCCTCAAGCTCTTCCATGATCTGCCGGGACTGTCATCTTACGCCCATGCGTCACGATGCCCAGGAGTGGTGATGATGGAAGGACGGAAATATCTCACAGCGGAGGAAGTCGCAGAGCGATATCGCCAAGAGATCAGCGTAGGCACGCTGCGCAATTGGCGTGCTATGCGCGTTGGCCCACCATACGTAAAAGTCGGAAAGGCGGTTCTCTACCCTGTTCAAGAGCTCGACGAATGGGATAGAACGAATCTCGTGATCTGCCGTGCCTCTCAACGCTTGGACGTGACGGACCAAGACGAACAGTAATGCTCACGGTCAGCCCTTCAATACCGATCCCAAGTACCGGCACCAGTGCATTGGCGAAATCTCTATTTCTGCTTATATATCAATTAAAAGAGCAACTTGAGTAGACTCCTGCACAACCACCCCTCGGGCGACCCCAGCCCGTCGGAGCAGGACATCGCGATGACCGGCCAGATCGAGACGGCGGCGCGGGCGCTGGGGCTGACGCTGCACGACCACCTGATCGTCGGTAAATCGACCGAGCTCAGCTTTCGCGCCGAGGGCTATCTCTGAGTCGTCCAGACCTCGACCCGGCGGTTGATCTCGCGGCCCCATTCGGCGTCGTCGCAGGCCATCGGCATCGCCTCGCCGAAGGCGTCGACCGAGATCACCAGCTTGTCGCGATCCGCCGTCGGCGCGGCGTCCAGCACCGCGTCGCGCACCGCGGCGGCCCGGCGGCCGGACAGCCGCTCGTTGCCGTCGGCCGGCCCCTCGCTGTCGGAAAAGCCCACGAAGATCAGCGGGCGATAGTCGAACTGGCCGGATTCGATCTGCTGCGCCAGCACCTCGACATTCGAGCGCGACTGCGCGTCGAGCTGGGTGCCGCCGGGTTCGAACCGGAAGGACAGGGTCAGCCGCTCGGTCCCCTCCATCGCCCGGACCAGGCGCTGCAGCTCGTCCAGCATGATCTCGTCGCCCGCCTCGGCGATGGCGTTGACCAGCCGGTGCCCCTGCTCGGCCACCGGCACGCGATAGAGACGCAGGTCCACGAAATTGGCCCGCGACACCACGTATTGCGCCGCCGGCGAGCGGGCGAATTTCAGGAACTCGCGGGCCAGCAGCGGCAGGCGCCGGGCCGGGGTGTAAACGAAGAGCGGCAGGGTCAGCGGATAGTCCTCGGTCTTCACCGTCAGCTCGTCGAGGACCGAGACCATGCCGCAGGTGCCGTAGATGTCCAGCACGCGGGCGTTGCCGGTTTCCGAATAGGGCGCGATGCCGATGGCCAGCGGGTCGTCGGCCACCGCGTCGGCGAGCTCGCGGTTGCTGTCGTGGCGGATCGTGCCCTCGGCCGCGGCCTTTTCGCGCGGGGCCAGCAGCCGCGCGTCGAAGGCCTGCGCGAGGCCGGAGTCCTCGCCGCGCAGGTGCACCGCGATCGGCGCCTCCGGGCCGCCCAGATCGGACCAGTCGGCGATCTCGCCCGAGAAGATGCGCGCGATCTGGGACAGGGTCAGCCCCTGCATCGGGTTCTCCGCCGAGACGATCACCGCCATCGCGTCGAGCGCCAGGATCTTGCTGCGCCGCGGGTCCGACAGGTCGCCCAGCCCCGCCTCGCGCGCCAGCCGCACCTCGGTGGCGTTGACCGGGCGGGTGGACAGCACGATGTCGGTCTCGTTGGCCAAAAGGTCGGCAAAGCCTTCCTCGGTCGAGGTCACGCGGAACCCGATCTCGGCGGCCTTGGCGCCGGTGGTCTGGTCGGTCAGGATATAGGCGAAATGCGTGTCGTCGATGATCTGCCGCTCGACCAGGTAGCCCGCGCGCGCGGCGAAGGCCTCGACCAGCGAGGGCAACAGCACCTCGCCCATGGTCCGCGCGCCGGAGAAGGTGAAGCGGGCGACGAACGCCGTCAGGTCGGGGCAGCCGGGGCCTTCGCAGACCACGCCGCTGCCGTCGACCGTCAGCACGCCATAGACCGTGTCGACCCGGTAGAACTCGCCGTCATAGCCCAGCAGGTCGCCTTCCACCTCCACCGTGCCGTCGCGGGAGGTCAGCGTGACGTCGGCCGCAGGTGCGGGGCAGACCGTTGGAATCAGGGAAAGTGCGGCGAGAACCGCCGCACGAAGATGGCGCATGTCGGGCTACCGCGAGTGCCTCGGTCTCAGTTGGAGGCGATCTTCAGGTCTCGCAGGAGGTTTTTCAACACCAGAAACTCGCCGACCGCATCACAGTCCGGCATGGATAGCGTGAGGGACACAGGCCGCATCGTGCCCTCGGCCGTCCGCTGGATCGTCTGCCCGGCGATGTCGTGGCCGCAGTTGTCCTCGGTCACCTCGGCCTCGACGTTCAGGCGCACCACGCCGTCGCGGCCGGAGGTCTGCGGCGGCAGGGTGTAGACCTGGGCGATGAAGGCGTCCTTCAGGCCGGGATCGCCCAGCGCGGTCAGGAAGCCGCCGCCCACCTTCATCGCCAGCGTCGCGTCGCGCGCGTTGCCCGACCAGATATGGCCGGGATCGCCATAGTCGGCGCCGAATTCCAGCGCGTGGATCTGCAGCCCGGTCTTGCCGTTGAACTGCAGCACCACCCGCTCGGTCGCGGCGGCCTGCGGTACGGTCAGCGCGGTCTCGGCCCGGGTGCCGTCGAGGAAGGTTACCTCGAACTCCGCCTCGGCGGCGAGCGCCGGGATCACCACGCGGTAGTCGCCCAGCCCGTCGGTCTCGGCCGAGAACACCATGCCGGCGTGGCGGACGGTGATCCGCTGGTCCGGGCGGCAGGGGGCGGTGACGGTCAGCTTGACCATGGCGCTGCGCTGTTCGGAGGCGGACAGGACGATGCCGCAGGTCAGCCCGTATTCGTTGCGCGCCGGCGGCTCGGCCATGTCGTCGGGGACGGCGGTGTCGGCCGCGGTCACGCGGTCGGGCAGGTCGCGCTTGGGCAGCGGCAGCGGGCCGGGCGCCTCGGCCTCGGCCGGCATCTCGGGGGCGACGACCGGGGTTTCTGGGGCGGCCGGGGTCGGCTTTTCGTCCAGCGCGGCGAGGGCGATGCCGTCGGGATCGGTCGCCTCGTCGGGCGCGTCCTCGGGAGCCTCGGCGATCTCGGGCTCGGATTCGGTGGGGGTTTCGGGCACGACCGTCTCGGGGGCCTCGGCCACCGCCCCGGTCTCGCCGGCCGGGGTTTCGGGCGCGGGGCTTTCGGGCGCCTCGGCCATCTCGCTGTCGGTCTCGGGCGCGGGGCCGGTCTCGGGCGTGGTCTCGGGGGCGGCGTCCGCCGTCTCGGTGTCGGGCGCAGTGTCGGGGGCAGGAACCGGCGGCGCGGGGACCAGCGGTTCGGGCTGCACGGCCTCGGTCACGATGGCGGGGTCGGGGATGTCCGTGGCCTCCGGCGCCTCGGCCGTCTCGGGCGCGGTAGTCTCGGGCAGGCCCGTCTCCGGGGCCTCGGCGGCGGCCGTCTCTTCGGGGTCCGGCGCGGCCGTCTCGGGGGTCTCGGCGGCGGCCGTCTCCTCGGGCTGCGGGGTGGGCGTGGTGACCATTCCGGCGGTCGTGACCGGCGGCGCGGCGGGGTTCAGCGCGGAGAGGCTGTTGCCGTGCTGCATGAGCTGGGCGGCCGCGACGATGGCGCCGACCGTCACCAGCGCCGTCACGATACGTTTCTTCTGCTTCATGCCCATGCCCTCATGTTCTTTTCTCTTTACCCACACGGCCGCGGTCATGCCGCGCAATTGAGGAAACAGTATGGCGGCCCCCCGAATTTGTGTTGCAGGTGCGAAACAATTAACGAGTTGTGGGTTCGTCTGTTACCCGGGTGCAACAGACGCGCCGTACACGCATAACGTGTATAGCAGTCCGGGCTGGTCCACCGTGGCGAGTCGGTTCATCCAGCCGACTCGGCCCGCGTCAGGTCAGGTCAGCCGCCCGTGGCAATGCTTGAACTTCTTGCCCGAGCCGCAGGGGCAGGCCTCGTTCCGGCCGGGATTGCCCCAGGTGGACGGATCGCTCTCGTCGAAGCCGGGCTTCGCCGCGCCGACCGGCTCGGCCGTCTGCGGCGTCCGCTCGGTCGCCTCGCCGCCGGCGCCGACGACCTCGGGCTGCTTGGCCTGCGCGTTCTCGGTCTGCTTCTGCATGGCCTCCCGCTGGGCCGTGATGTCCTTCATCATCTGCTCGCGTTCCGCGTCGGTCAGCGGGCGGATCTGGGACAGCTTCTGCGTGACCTCGGCGCGCAGGCTGTCGAGCATCGACTCGAACAGCTGGAAAGCCTCGGTCTTGTATTCGTTCAGCGGGTCGCGCTGGGCATAGCCGCGGAAGCCGACGACCGAGCGCAGATGCTCCAGCATCAGGAGGTGGTCGCGCCATTTCGCGTCGATGGTCTGCAGCAGGATCTGCTTCTCGATGGAGCGCATGTTGTCCGGCCCGAACTGCGCCGCCTTGCCGGCCATCAATTCGTCCGACGCCTTGTAGAGCCGCTCCTTGAAGACCTCGGCATCGACGCCTTCCTCTTCGGACCAGGCGATGATCGGCTCGTCCACGCCCAGCTTCTCCAGCGCGGCGACATAGAGCCCCTCGGCGTCCCACTGGTCGGCATAGGTCTTGGGCGGGATATGGGTGTCGACCAGATCGTCCGCGACCTGGTGGCGCATGTCCTGCACGATCTCGGACAGGTCGGTCGCCTCCATGATCTCGCGGCGCTGGCTGAAGATCGCCTTGCGCTGGTCGTTCATCACGTCGTCGAACTTCAGCAGCTGCTTGCGGATGTCGAAGTTGCGCCCCTCGACCTTCGCCTGCGCCCGTTCGAGCGACTTGTTGACCCAGGGGTGAACGATGGCCTCGCCTTCCTTCATCCCCAGCTTGCCCAGCATGTTGTCCAGCCGTTCCGACCCGAAGATGCGCATCAGGTCGTCTTCGAGCGACAGGAAGAAGGCCGACCGACCCGGGTCGCCCTGCCGGCCGGAGCGGCCGCGCAGCTGGTTGTCGATGCGGCGGCTTTCGTGCCGCTCGGTGGCCAGGACGAACAGGCCGCCGGCCTCGATCACCGCCTTTTCCTCGTCCTCGTGCTGCGCCTCGATCTCCTTGCGGATCTCCTCGGGGTCGCGCTCGGGGTTGGCGGCGATGGCCTCCATCACCTGGAATTCCACGTTGCCGCCCAGCTTGATGTCGGTGCCGCGGCCGGCCATGTTCGTCGCGATGGTCACGGCGCCGAGCTTGCCGGCATCGGCGATGATCTGCGCCTCCTGCTCGTGCTGGCGGGCGTTCAGAACGTTGTGCGGGATGTCTTCCTGCTTCAGAAGCTGCGACAGGTATTCCGACTTGTCGATCGAGGTGGTGCCGACGAGCACCGGCTGCCCCTTTTCGTGCGACGCCTTGATCTCGGCGATGATGGCGTCGAACTTCTCGGTCGCGGTGCGGTAGACGGCGTCGTGCTCGTCGTGCCGCGCGATGGGCAGGTTGGTCGGTACCTCGACCACGCCCAGCCCGTAGATCTCGGCGAATTCCTCGGCCTCGGTCGAGGCGGTGCCGGTCATGCCGGCGAGCTTGTCGTAGAGGCGGAAGTAGTTCTGGAAGGTCACGCTCGCCAGCGTCACGTTCTCGGGCTGGATCTTGCAGCCCTCCTTCGCCTCGATCGCCTGGTGCAGGCCGTCCGACAGGCGGCGGCCGGGCATCATCCGGCCGGTGAATTCGTCGATCAGCACCACCTCGCCGCCGCGGACGATATAGTCCTTGTCCTTGGTGAACAGCTTGTGGGCGCGCAGGCCCTGGTTCACGTGATGGACGACGGTGGTGGATTCCGGGTCGTAGAGCGTGTGCTCCTCGTCCAGGATGCCGGCCGATTTCAGCCGCTGCTCCAGGAACTCGTTGCCTTCCTCGGTATAGGTCACGTTGCGCGACTTTTCGTCGAGGTTGTAGTGCTCGTCCTGGATCTCGGGGATGATCTTGTCGATCGTGGTGTAAAGCTCGGAGCGGTCCTGCGACGGGCCGGAGATGATCAGCGGCGTGCGCGCCTCGTCGATCAGGATCGAGTCGACCTCGTCGACGATGGCATAGTGGTGGCCGCGTTGGTTCATGTCGTCCAGCTCGGGCTTCATGTTGTCGCGCAGGTAATCGAAGCCCAGCTCGTTGTTCGTGGCATAGGTGATGTCGCAGGCATAGGCCGCTTTCTTCTCGGCCTCGGGCTGCTGCGGATAGACGACGCCGGTGGTCATGCCCAGCGCCTCGTAGACCTTGCCCATCCACTCGGCGTCGCGCTTGGCGAGATAGTCGTTCACCGTGACGATATGCACGCCCTTCTTGGTCAGCGCGTTCAGATAGGCCGGGAAGGTGGCGACCAGCGTCTTGCCCTCGCCGGTCTTCATCTCGGCGATGTTGCCCTGGTGCAGGAAGATGCCGCCCATCAGCTGCACGTCGAAGGCGCGCAGGCCCAGCGCGCGCTTGCCGGCCTCGCGGCAGTTGGCGAAGGCCTCGGGGAGCAGGTCGTCCAGCGCCTCGCCGTTCGCCACCCGATCGACCAGTTCGGCGGTCTTGGCCTTCAGCTCGTCGTCGCTCTTGGCTTCGTAGTCACTCTCCAGCGCGTTGATCTTCGCGACGAGCGGGCGGGTCGCCTTGATCTTGCGGTCGTTGGGCGTGCCGAAGACCTTCTTGGCGATTGTTCCGAAACCCAGCATGTGTTCTCCGCCTGGATGCTTTTCTGACGTCAAAGTGTGCGACGAATGGTTGCCCGCCCTCGCCCAAGCCCATAGGAAATGCGGGGAGACGGCGGCCCTGCGCGCCATACGGCGATGTAAGGGGCCGCCCCAATAGTGTCAACGTCGCGGACGGCCGCGGCCCGGATCGAAAAAAGGACCGACCCATGGCAAACTGCAAGACCCTTCTGGCAAGCGCCGCACTCAGCCTGACGCTGGCCGCCCCCGGCCTGGCGCAGGACGACAGCGCGCCCGCCGAGGTCACCGCCGACACCGTCGTGGCCACCGTCGACGGCGTCGACATCACCATCGGCCACATGATCGCCATGCGCGAGACGCTGTCGGACCAGAACAAGGGCCTGCCGGACGAGGTGATCTTCGAGGGCCTGATGGAGCGGCTGATCCAGCAGCGCGCCGTCAGCCTGTCGGTGGACGAGGTCGACAAGGCGACCGAGCTGACCATCGACAACGAGGAAAGCTCGCTGATCGCCGCCAGCAAGGTGAACGCGCTGGCCTCGACCATCGCGGTCACCGAAGAGGACCTGCAGGCCGCCTATGACGCGAAGTATGCCGATTACGAGCCGGTGAAGGAATTCAACGCCTCGCATATCCTGGTGGAGTCCGAGGAGGCGGCGCAGGCCGTGATCGAGGAGCTGGAGGGCGGCGCCGACTTCGCCGCCGTGGCCAAGGAGAAATCCACCGGCCCGTCGGGCGCCAATGGCGGCAGCCTGGGCTGGTTCGGGCCGGGCCAGATGGTTCCGGAGTTCGAGGAAGCCGTCGTGACGCTGGAGCCGGGCGAGATTTCCGCGCCGGTGCAGACGCAGTTCGGCTGGCACGTGGTCAAGCTGAACGAGACCCGCCTGCCCGAGGCGCCGGAGCTGGCCGAGGTCCGCGGCACGCTGGAGACCGAGCTGTGGGAGCAGAAGCTGCGCGCCGAGATCAACGAGATCGTCGAAGCCGCCGAGATCGACCGCGCCGACGTGTCCGAGATCGACCCGGCGGTTCTGAAGGATCTGTCGCTGATCACCGAGTGACAGGGGCGGACAGCGGATGGCCGGCAAGAAAAAGACGATCCGGAAGCTCAAGCGCAAGCTGAAGGCGCTGAAGGCACGGGTGCAGGCGGCCGAGCCCGCCGCACCCGGGACCAAGACGGCGCCGGCCGTCTCGCCGCTCGCGCCGCCGGGCGGGTTTCCCGACCTGCCCGAGATCGGCGGCGTCCGCTTTGCCGCGGCGCAGGCCGGGGTGCGCTATGCCGGGCGGACCGACGTGATGCTGGCCGAGCTGGCGCCGGGGACCGAGATCGCCGGCGTCTTCACCAAGTCGGCCACCCGGGCGGCGCCGGTGCTGGATTGCCAGGACAAGATCGCCGGCACGTCGAAAAGCGGCGCCGCCATCGTGGTGAATTCCGGCAACGCCAACGCCTTCACCGGCACTCACGGGATGGAGGCGGTGAAGGCGCTGTGCGTCGAGGCCTCGAAGGTGCTGGGCGTGCCGCAGTCGCGGGTCTTCACCTCCTCGACCGGGGTGATCGGCGAGAAGCTGCCGCATGACCGCATCGCCGCGAAGCTGGCCGAGTTGAAGGACGCGCTGTCCCCCGACGGCATCGCCGGGGCCGCGCAGGCGATCATGACGACCGACACCTACCCCAAGGGCGCGTCGATGGTCGTGGATATCGACGGGCAGGAGGTGAAGATCGCCGGCATCGCCAAGGGCTCGGGGATGATCGCGCCCGACATGGCGACGATGCTGGTCTATCTCTTCACCGACGCGCAGATCGCGCGCGAGGATCTGCAGCGCATGCTGTCGAAGCTGACCGAGACCAGTTTCAACGCGATCACCGTGGACAGCGACACCTCGACCTCGGACACCGTGCTGCTCGCCGCGACCGGCGCGTCGGGCGTGACCGTGGGCGACGGGCGGACGAGCGCGGGGCAGGCCTTCGAGGCGGCGCTGGGCGACGTGATGCGGAACCTGGCGCATCAGGTGGTGCGCGACGGCGAGGGGGCGACGAAGTTCGTCGAGGTCCGGGTGACCGGCGCGGCCGGGCCGGCCGACGCGAAGAAGGCGGCGATGGCGATCGCCAACTCGCCGCTGGTCAAGACCGCCATCGCCGGCGAAGACCCGAACTGGGGCCGGATCGTCATGGCCGTCGGCAAGTCCGGCGCCGCGGCGGATCGCGACCGGCTGGCGATCACCTTCGGCGACATCCAGGTGGCGCGCGACGGCTGGGTCGACCCGGGCTACCGCGAGGAGGACGGCGCGGCCTATATGCAGCGCGAGGACCTGGTGATCGGGGTCGACCTGGGGCTGGGCGACGGCGCCGCGACCGTCTGGACCTGCGACCTGACCCACGCCTATATCGAGATCAACGCCGACTACCGGTCATGAAGGTCGTCCTGGTCTCGGCCGTCGCGCTGATCGACCGCGACGGCCGCGTGCTTCTGACCCGGCGCCCCGAGGGCAAGGCGATGGCCGGGCTGTGGGAGTTTCCCGGCGGCAAGGTGGAACCCGGGGAATCGCCCGAGGCGGCGCTGATCCGCGAGCTGGAGGAAGAGCTTGGTATCGACACCTGGGAAAGCTGCCTGGCGCCCTTGACCTTCGCCAGCCATGGCTACGACGATTTCCATCTGCTGATGCCGCTTTTCGCCTGCCGCAAGTGGGAGGGCGTGCCGCAATCGCGCGAGGGGCAGCAGCTGAAATGGGTCGCCGCACGAGACCTGCGCAGCTATCCTATGCCACCTGCGGATGTACCGCTGATCCCGGTCTTGCGCGACTGGTTGTGATTTTCGCGATTTTGTCGCGAAGGGATTTTACCTATGTTTTGTGGCCTTAGCCGATTCCGGCCTGTCATTTTGGCAGAAAAGCGGGTCTCCGCCGAATTTGTTAGTGATTTTAGAACGATTTGAGCCTATTTTTGGCATTACCATGACATCTGGGGACGCATGCCATGCTGAGGACGATCACCATCGGGAGTTGTGTTTCGGTCCAGGGCCTTCTTGTGAAGACCCTGCCGAACGGCTCGGTATCGGTGCGGGTCGGTGACAAGATCTTCACCGGCCGGCCGGTGGATGCTCTGGCCGCCTGACCACCACCACATCACGGACGAAACGCAAAGGGGAAGGCCGCGGCCTTCCCCTTTGTCATTTCCGTCTCGGGCCGGGATCTCGGGCCGGGATCAGGTGAGCGTGCGCTCGACCTCTTCCCGCTCGAAGATCTCGATGACGTCGCCGGGGCGGATGTCCTCGTAGTTCTCGAAGGCCATGCCGCATTCCTGGCCCGAGATGACCTCGGACACCTCGTCCTTGAAGCGCTTCAGCGTCTTCAGCGTGCCTTCGTGGATCACCACGTCATCGCGCAGCAGGCGCACCCCGGCGGACCGGCGGGCGACGCCCTCGGTGACGAGACAGCCCGCGACATTGCCGACCTTGGAGACCTTGAAGACCTCCCTGATCTCGGCATAGCCGATGAAGTTCTCGCGGATCTCGGCGCCCAGCAGGCCGCTCGCGGCCTTCTTCACGTCGTCCACGAGGTCGTAGATCACGCTGTAATAGCGGATCTCGACACCCTTCTGGTTCGCGGCCTGACGCGCCGGCGCGTTGGCCCGCACGTTGAAGCCGATGACCGGCGCCTTCGACGCCTCGGCCAGGCCGATATCGGTCTCGGTGATGGCGCCGACACCGTAATGCAGCACCCGCACGCGGACCTCGTCGTTGCCGATCTTCTCCATCGCCTGGACGATCGCCTCGGCCGAGCCCTGCACGTCGGCCTTCACCAGGATCGGCAGTTCGGCGACGTTCTCGTCCTCTTTCGCCTGGGCCAGCAGCTGGTCCAGCGTGGTCGCGGCGCCGGCGGCGGCGCGCTTCTCCTTGGCCGCGTTCTGGCGGTACTCGGCGATCTCGCGCGCCTGCGCCTCGGTCTCGACCACGTTCAGGACGTCGCCGGCCTCGGGCGTGCCGTTCAGGCCAAGCACCTCGACCGGCACCGACGGCCCGGCCTCCTTCACGCGCTCGCCCTTGTCGTTGACCAGCGCGCGGACCTTGCCCCACTGCTCGCCGACGACGAAGATGTCGCCCTGCCGCAGCGTGCCGTTCTGCACGAGGACCGTGGCGACGGGGCCGCGGCCCACGTCCAGCTGGGCCTCGATCACGGCGCCCTGCGCGGCGCGCTCGGGGTTGGCCTTCAGCTCCAGGATCTCAGCCTGCAGCGCGATGGATTCCAGCAGTTCCTCCAGCCCGTCGCCGGACTGCGCGGAGACTTCCACGTCCTGCACGTCGCCCGACAGCTTCTCGACGATCACCTCGTGCTGCAGCAGGTCGGTGCGCACCTTGTCGGGATTCGCGGCCGGCAGGTCGATCTTGTTGATCGCCACGATCATCGGGACGCCGGCGGCCTTGGCGTGATTGATCGCCTCGACCGTCTGCGGCATCACCGCGTCGTCGGCGGCCACGACCAGCACCACGATGTCGGTCACGTCCGCACCGCGGGCGCGCATCGAGGTAAAGGCGGCGTGGCCCGGCGTATCCAGGAAGGACAGCGTCGTGCCGTCCTGCGTCTGCACCTGATAGGCGCCGATATGCTGGGTGATGCCCCCGGCCTCGCCGCTGGTGACCTTGGTCTTGCGGATCGCGTCCAGAAGCGAGGTCTTGCCGTGGTCGACATGGCCCATGATGGTGATGACCGGCGGCCGCGGCTGCAGATCCTCGGCCTTGTCCTCGACCGTGTCGATCACGTCCTCGACGTCGGCGTCGGAGACGCGCACGACCTTGTGGCCGAATTCCTCGATGATCAGCTCGGCGGTGTCGGCGTCGATGGTCTGGTTCTGGGTGACCATCATGCCGTTCTGCATCAGCGCCTTGACCACGTCGGGCACCCGCTCGGCCATGCGATTGGCGAGCTCGGACACCACGATATGTTCGGGCAGCTGCACGTCGCGCACGATCTTTTCGCGGTTCTCGGCGCCGCCCATCGCCTTCTGGCGGGCGCGCTCCTGCTTGCGCTTCATCGCGGCGAGCGATTTCTGCCGGCCGCCTTCGCCGCCGGACAGCGCCTGGTTCAGCGTCAGCTTGCCCGAGCGGCGGCCGCCGCCGTCGCGGGCGCCCTTGCCGGGCTTGCCCTGCTTCTCGCGGCTGTCGTCGCGGCGCTCGGTCTTGCGCGGGGCGGAGGAGGGCTTGCCCGAGCGGGCGTCCTCGACCGGCGCGGCGGGCTGGGCCTCGGGCTCGGCCGGCTTGGCCTTTTCCTCGGCGGCCTTCACCTTGGCCTCTTCGGCCTCGCGCTTGCGGCGCTCGTCCTCTTCGGCCTTCTGGCGCGCCTTCTCCTCGCGCTCGCGCTCCTCGCGTTCCTTGGCCTCGGCCTCGGCGCGGCGGCGCTCGCGCTCCTCGGCGCGCTGGCGTTCATCTTCCTCGCGCTTTTTCTGTTCCTCGGCCTCGCGCGCCTTGGCGGCGGCGAGCGCCTTCATCCGGCGCTCCATCTCGGCGTCGGAAATCCCGGCCGGGCGCTTGGACGGATCGCCGCCCTGCTTGCCGCCGCCGCCGGACTTGTCCCCCGCACCCTGCTTGGGCACGACAACGCGCTTGCGCTTGGTCTCCACAACGACGTTCTTGGTCCGGCCGTGGCTGAAGCTCTGCTTCACCTGCCCCGACCGGGGGCCGCCGCGAATCCCAAGTGTCTTCTTGCCGTCGGTATCGCTCATCGCGTCTTCAAATCCTTTCCGGGGGCCCCATCTCCCCCGTCCGTCATGCGCAGGCCGGAAAGCCGTGCGGCATCCTCTACTACACGTGTGGTGAGTCCGCCAGCCGCAAGCGCCGCATGTATCACATGTTCGCGCCCGAATGCCAAACCCAATTCCTGCGCCGTCAGGCAGCCGATGAACTGGCCGTCCTCGGGCGTCCTCAGTTTCGTCTTCCCCCGCTCGGACCCGTCCGACGCCTGGATCAGAACCTCGGCCTCGCCCGCGTCCAGCCAGGCGCGGACCTTCTCGTATCCGGCCACCGCCTGGCCCGCCTTGCGCGAGAGGGCGATCAGCTCGATCACCCGCTGCAGGAGCTGCCGTTCGACCTGCTCGATAAGCGTTTCCGGGATGGAAACCGACTGTTTCGCCGCCCGGGAAAATAGCCGCTTCCTGACCGCGAGGGTCAGCGCGGACTTTTCCGATCCTACCCAGATGCCCCTTCCGGGAAGTTTTTCAAGGACATCCGGGACGATTTCCGCGTCCGGCCCCACGACGAAACGGATCAGCCCGGCCTTGGGCCGGACCTCTCCCGTGGCGATGCAGCGCCGCTCCGGTCCCGCATCGCGGTCTTTCCGCTGGCCACCCCGAGCCATCCGGCGCCTCCGGGGCCTGGGATCAGGCCCCGACCTCCTGGACTTCCGCGGCGGCTTCGCCTTCGGCCTCGTCCGCCTCGGATATCAGATCGGCCGGGTCGACCCAGCCCAGCTGGACCCGCGCGTTCATCACCAGTTCCTGCGCCTCGGCGAGGCTGACGTCGAATTTCTCCAGCAGGCCGTCATCCTTCACCCGCTCGCCGTCGACGGTGGTCCAGCCGCCGGCCAGCTCCCAGTCGGCGCAGGTGGCGAAGTCCTCCAGCGTCTTCACATCGTCCAGCGCCAGCGCCTCGATCATCTGCGGCGTCAGCCCCTCGAACCCGACGAGGCTGTCCTCGACGCCCAGCTCGCGCGCATGTTCCAGCGCCTTGCGGTTCTGTTCGTCGATGAAGTCCTTGGCGCGGGCCTGCAATTCCTCGGCGGTCTCCTCGTCGACGCCGTCGATCACCGTCAGCTCGTCCAGCTCGACATAGGCGACCTCTTCCAGCGTGGTGAAGCCCTCGGCCACCAGCAGCTGGGCGAAGAACTCGTCCAGATCCAGCGTGTCGACGAACAGCTTGGTGCGCTCCTCGAACTCGGCCTGCCGGCGCTGGCTTTCCTCTTCCTCGGTCATGATGTCGATGTCGAGACCGGTGAGCTGCGAGGCCAGCCGCACGTTCTGGCCGCGCCGGCCGATGGCCAGGCTCAGCTGCTCCTCGGGGACCACGACCTCGATCCGCTCGGCTTCCTCGTCCAGCACCACCTTCGACACCTCGGCGGGTTGCAGCGCGTTCACCAGGAAGGTCGGCTGATCCTCGTTCCACGGGATGATGTCGATCTTCTCGCCCTGAAGCTCGTTCACCACGGCCTGCACCCGGCTGCCGCGCATGCCGACGCAGGCGCCGACCGGGTCGATGCTCGAATCGTAGGAGATCACCGCGATCTTCGCGCGCGAGCCCGGGTCGCGGGCCACGGCCTTGATCTCGATGATGCCGTCGTAGATTTCCGGCACTTCCATCTTGAACAGTTCGGCCATGAATTCCGGCGCGGTGCGGCTGAGGAAGATCTGCGGGCCGCGCGGCTCGCGGCGCACATCCTTGATGTAGCAGCGGATGCGGTCGTTCGGGCGATAGCTTTCGCGGCCGATCTTCTCGTTGCGCCGCAGGATCGCCTCGCCCCGGCCCACATCGACGATGACGTTGCCGTATTCCTCGCGCTTGACGACACCGTTGATGATGGTGCCGACGCGGTCCTGGAATTCCTCGAACTGGCGGTCGCGCTCGGCCTCGCGGACCTTCTGCAGGATCACCTGCTTGGCCGATTGCGCGGCGATCCGGCCCATTTCCACGGGCGGCACCTCGTCGGTGATGACATCGCCGGGCTGCGGGTCGTCGAGGTACTGCTTGGCCTGCTCGACGGTCAGCTGCGACTGGTAGTTCTCCAGCTCCTCGTCCTCGCCGATCACGGTGCGGACGCGGGTGAAGGTGGCCTTGCCGGTCTTGCGGTCGATGGACACGCGAATGTCCATCTCGCTGCCGTAGCGGCTCTTGGCGGCGCGGGCGAGCGATTCCTCCATCGCCTCGACCACGAGGCCCGGGTCGATCATCTTCTCGCGCGCGACCGCCTCGGCGGTCTGCAACAGTTCCAGCTGGTTGGCAGAGGTGATGGCCATTGCTCTTATCCTTTGTCTTCGTAACGGGAGAGGACGCTCTCGGCGGCGTCGAGCGCCTCTGTCAGTTCCTTTTCCTGCCCGGACTTCCGGGCGGCGACGACCTGGCGCAGGGCACGATACAGCCGCGCCTCGGGCGAGGACGGCGGATCGCCGGGGCGCCACGCGCGGGCGCTGGCGAAATCGAAGGGCGGGTTCTCTTCGTCGGGCATCCCGTGTTCAGCTTCGTTCATAAGCTCTGCGCTCCCTCGGATCGGCGCGTCTCAGCGAAATGATGCGGCATGCATCGCCGCGTAGCGTGTAGACAAGGACGACGACCTGCTGGAACAGATACCCGATGGCCTGATCGCGCTGCTCCGCGCGGGCGTCGTCTTCGTCCAAGAGGGCAAGCTCCCAATCGAACCCGCGCTCCACATCGGCGAAATCCAGTCCGTGCTTGTCCAGATTGGCTCTGCGCTTGTCCGCATCCCACTCATACCGCACCGGCGTCGTCTCCGTCGCCCTCTTCTGTCTCGATCTCGTCGAACTTGTCCTCATCCACGATGCCGGCATCCTTGCGGCTCTTCAGCACGTCGCGGATCAGCTCGTCCGTCAGCACCAGCTTGGCGTCGCTCAGCCAGTCGAACTGCAGCCCGATGGTCACCGGCGCGCCCTGATCCTCGATCTCGATCAGCACCTCGCTGCCCTCGGTCCCGGCCAGCATGCCCTTGAAGCGGCGGCGGCCGTCGATCAGCTCGGCGGTCTCCAGCTTTGCCTCGTAGCCGTCCCAGGTGTCGAAATCCTTGAGCCGGGTCAGCGGCCGGTCGATGCCGGGGCTGGAGACCTCCAGCGTGTAGGCGTCCTCGATCGGATCCTCGACGTCGAGCACGGCGGAGACGGCGGTCGAGATCTCGGCGCAGTCGTCCACCTCGATGCCGCCGCCCTCGGGGCGTTCGGCCATCACCTGCACGGTCTTGGACTTGCCGCCCATCAGCCGCACGCGGATCAGCTCGAACCCCATCCCCTCGATGATCGGGGTCAGGATCTCGGCCAGGCGCTTGTCGATGGGGGCTTTGGCGATCAGGTCAGACATGCAGGGTCCAGAAACGAAAAAACGGGCGCGCGGCCCGTCACACTTGTCCGGTGGAGCCGTGGGGGTGGAAGCCAAGGCGCCGCTGTTGAGGGGGGATATACGCGCGGCGATGCGACTCTGCAAGGGGCGAGATTGCGGCATACGCGACGCAGTCTATCTGATATCCTGACGGTCAACCGAGAGGAGGAACCCATCATGACCGACGAAACCGACAAGGACGCCTACGAAAAGCGGGCCCGCGCCCAGCTGGAGGAATGGCGCGCCGAGATCGAGAAGCTCAAGGCCCAGGCCGACAAGGCCGAGGCGGATGCGCGCATCCACTATCAGCAGAAGCTGGAGGAGCTGAAGGCGCATCGCGACCAGATGCAGGCGCAGCTGGAACAATACCAGAAGTCCGGGCAGGATGCTTTCTGGGACATGAAGAAGGGGCTCGACAAGTCCTGGTCCGAGATGGAGTCGGCGATGCGGCAGGCGTGGTCGCGGTTCGGCTGAGGCGCGACCGAAACGGAAACGCCCCGCCGCGAGGACGGGGCGTTTCGTAAGCAGGTCAAAGGCGGTTTACGCCATCCACCACCGCTCGGCCACGCGGGCGTTGTCCACCTTGTAGACGTTGCCGATGGTGCCCGAATTGGTCACCTTGGACGACTTCGCGCCGACGAAATTCGCGAACATCGGGATGACGGCGCCGCCCTCGTCGTGGACGATCTGCTGCATCTCGTAGTAGATGTCGCGCCGCTTGTCCGGGTCGAAGGTCGTGCGGCCCTGGACCAGCAATTCCATGAAGCGCTCGTTCTCGAAATGCGTGTCGTTCCACGGCGCGCCGGTGGCGTAGGCGGTCGAGAACATCAGGTCCTCGGTCGCGCGGCCGGACCAGTAGCAGGCGCACCACGGCTTTTTCAGCCAGACGTTCGACCAGTAGCCGTCGGCCGGCTCCTGCACGAGGTTGATGGTGATCCCCGCACCCTTGGCCGAGGCCTGGTAGAGCTGTGCCGCGTCGGTCGCGCCGGTGAAGGCGGCGTTCGACACCGACAGGTCGACCGAAAGCGAGTCCATGCCGGACTGTTTCAGATACCACTTCGCCTTTTCGGGGTCGTAGCTGTGCTGCTCCATGTTGGCGAAATAGTACTGGTTCGCCGGGCCGATCGGGCTGTCGTTGCCGACCGAGCCGTGGCCGAGCAGGATCTTGTCCACCATCTCCTGCCGGTTGACCGCGTGCTTGATCGCCATGCGGACGTTGTTGTCGTCGAACGGCGCCACGTCGGTCAGCATCGGGAAGGTGAACTGCTGGTTGCCGGTGACCTCGAAGATCTCGGTGTTCGGGTTCGCCGACAGCAGCGACTCGGTCTTGAAGTCGATGTCGTTGATCACGTCCACCTGCCCGGTCAGCAGCGCGTTCATCCGGGCGGTGATGTCGTTGACGGCGATGATCTCGACCTCGTCGAACCAGCCGAATTCGCCGTCCTTGTAGTGGCTGTCGACCCGGGTGCCGACGAAGCGGACGCCGGGATCGAAGCTTTGCACCCGGTACAGCCCGGTGCCGATGCCCTTGGCGATGGCCTCGTCGATCTGGCCGGCGGGGTACATCAGCAGGTGATAGTCGGCCAAGAGATACGGGAAGTCCGCATTGCCCTCGTCGAGCACGAACTGCACCTGGTGGTCGGTCATCTTGTTCATCTCGGCGATCGATTCGACGATCGGCTTGGCGGCCGATTTCACGCCCTCGCCCACATGCATCTTGAGCGACTCGATCACGTCGTCGGCGCCGAAGCCCTTGCCGTTGTGGAAGGTCACGCCCTGGCGCAGGTTGAAGGTCCAGGTCTTGGCGTCGGAGGACGCCTCCCAGCTTTCGGACAATTCGCCCTGCAGCGAGCCGTCGGCCGCGACGACGGTCAGCGTGTCGAACACGCAGCCCGAGGCCGCCGAGGACATGAAGATGTCGGAATGGGTCCGGCCGTCCCAGCTGTCCGAGGTGTTGGCGCCGTTCAGGCCCATGCGCAGGCGGCCGCCGCGCTTGGGCTGCGCCCGGACGGGCAGGCCGGTGGCGGCCAGCACACCGGCGGCGGCGCCGGTCCCCAGCAGTCCGCGTCTCGTGAAACGTGTCATTGGTAGAACTCCCTTGGTTTCGTCTTCATGGGGCCGTCCCGGTCCGCGCGTCTCGGCGATTCCTGTGGCCTTGGATCATTACATCTTGCCGACGGCGGCGTCGCCGATATTCTCCCGCCCCCGCTCGGCCAGCAGCTCGGTCAGCCAGTCCGGGTCCATCTCGGGCACCGAGCTGAGCAGCAGGTCGGTGTAGGGATGGTGCGGCGGCGTGAACATCTCTTTCTTCGGCCCGTGTTCTACCACGCGGCCGTCCTTCATCACCACAACTTCGTCCGCGATGGCCTTCACGGTGGCGAGATCGTGGGTGATGAACATGTAGCTGAGGTGAAGCTCGTCCTGCAGCCGGGCGAGCAGGCGCAGGATGCCCTCGGCGACCAGCTGGTCGAGCGCCGAGGTCACCTCGTCGCAGATGATGAATTCCGGCTCGGCGGCCAGTGCCCGGGCGATGCCGACGCGCTGTTTCTGGCCGCCCGACAGCTCGGACGGCAGGCGGTCGATGAACTGGTCGGGCTCCAGCTCGATCTGGTTCAGAAGCTGGCGCGTCCGTTCGCGTTTCTTGCGGCCCTTCAGCCCCATGTAGAACTCGACCGGCCGGCCGACGATCTCGCCGATGGTCTTGCGCGGGTTCAGCGCCGTGTCGGCCATCTGGTAGATCATCTGCGCCTGGCGCAGCTGGTTGCGGTCGCGCTTGCGGTAGTCGGCGGGCAGCGGGTCGCCCCGGTACTCGATCACGCCTTGACTCTGCGGCAGAAGGCCGGTGATGACCCGCGCCGCGGTGGACTTGCCGGAGCCGGATTCGCCCACGACGGCGACGGTGCGGCCCTCGTGGATGTCGAAGCTGACGTCGAACAGCACCGGCATCCTGCCGTAGGCGGCGGTGATGTTCTGCACCGAGATCACCGGCGTCGCATCGGTGGCGGGCGCCGGTTTCGCCGGCCGGTCGAAGCTGCGCACGGCCCAGAGGCTCTTGGTGTAATCCTGTTGCGGCGCCGACAGCATGGTGCGGGTGTCGGCCGTCTCAACCTCGTCGCCGCGGAGCAGCACCTTGATGCGGTCGGCCATCTGGGCGACGACGGCGAGGTCGTGGGTGATGTAGATCGCGGCGGTGTCGAACTGTTCGACGATGTCGCGGATCGCCGCCAGCACCTCGATCTGGGTCGTCACGTCGAGCGCCGTGGTCGGCTCGTCGAAGATGATCAGGTCGGGACGGCAGGACATCGCCATCGCCGTCATCGCGCGCTGCAGCTGTCCGCCCGAGACCTGGTGGGGATAGCGGAACCCGATCTCCTCGGGGTTCGGCAGGCGCAGGCGGCGGTAGAGCTCGATGCCGTCCTGCGTGGCCTCGGTTCGGCCGGAGATGCCGTGCTGCACCGGCGCCTCGATATGCTGGTCGATCAGCTTGTGCGCGGGGTTGAAGCTGGCCGCGGCGGATTGCGCGACATAGGCGATGCGCTTGCCCAGCAGGTCACGTTTCGTGGCGGCGGAGGCGGCGATCAGGTCGATGCCGTCGAAGGTGACCGAGCCCGACTTGATGCGCACGCCGTCGCGGGTATAGCCCATCGCGGCGAGGCCCAGCGTGGACTTGCCCGCGCCGGATTCGCCGATCAGGCCCAGCACCTCGCCCTTGGCCAGGGTCAGGTCGATGCCGTTGATGATCGGCAGCCAGTCCTCGTCGGAGCGGCCCTCGATCCAGATATCGCGGATTTCGACGAGATTGCTCATTCCTTCAGCCCCGAGGATTTCTGCAGCATCCAGTCCACCACGAAGTTCACCGCCACGGTCAGCAGCGCGATCGCCCCCGCCGCCATCAGCGGAAGCGCGGCGGCCAGCGGCGAGAAGGCGGCGAAGTTGATGAACTGCGCCAGGTCGCGGACCATGGTGCCCCAGTCGGCCAGCGGCGGCTGGATGCCGACGCCCAGGAAGGACAGCGAGGCGATGGTCAGGAAGACGAAGCAGAAGCGCAGCCCGAATTCGGCCAGAAGCGGCGCGTAGGCGTTGGGCAGGATCTCGCGGAAGATCAGATAGCGCAGCCCCTCTCCCCGGAGCTTCGCGGCCTCGATGTAGTCCATCACGACGATATTCGCCCCCACGGCGCGCGACAGGCGGAACACGCGGGTGGAATCGATCACCGCGATGATGACGATCATATAGAAGGTCAGCTGCCAGCTTTGCGTGCCGGCCCAGGCGCTGGCGATGGTCATCAGCAGAAGCGCGAAGATCAGCGACGGGATCGCCATCAGCACGTCGACCGTGCGGCTGAGCACCTGGTCCAGCCAGCCGCCCAGCGTCGCCGCGAGAAAGCCGAAGGAGCCGCCGAGGAAGAAGGCGAGGCAGGTGGTGGCGAAAGCGATGCCCACCGTGTTCTGTGCGCCGTAGATCAGACGGGAGAGCAGGTCGCGCCCGATCTGGTCGGTGCCGAGCAGGTGGTCGGGGTTGCCGCCGGCCGCCGGGTCGCCGCCGGGCAGCGCGTTGACCTGCTGGAACACCTCTTCCTGCCCGTAGGGCGCGATGAGCGGCGCGAAGATCGCCAGGACCGCGTAGATCAGGATGATCAGCAGGCCGAAGGACGCCGTCAGCGGCATCGACCGGAAGAACTTGCGCGTCCGGTCCGTTCCGACGGTGCGGCCCAGCGTGCGGAAGACCCAGGCGGCGGCGGCGAAGCCCAGAAGCCCGTGGACCGCCCAGCGGAAGAACACCGCGCCGTCCTGGAAATAGAGCCAGATGCCGCCCAGCACCGCCGCCCCCGCGAAGACGTAGCCGAAGGCGACGCCATAGGGCATATCGCGGAAATAGGGACGGTTTGCGGTGATCCGCTGCCCCGCATAGCGGAACAGCCAGCCGCCCAGCGCGATGGCGGCCAGCGCCAGGAGGATCCAGACCCAGAGGCTCATTTCGGGTGCCTCAGACGCGGGTTGGACAAGATCGACAGCACGTCCGCCAGAAGGTTCAGCAGGATATAGGCCGAGGCGAAGATCAGGCAGCAGGCCTGCACCACCGGGATGTCGCGGATCTTGACGCTGTCGACGAAGAGCTGGCCGATGCCGGGATAGACGAAGACCACCTCGACCACCACGACGCCGGTAATGAGATAGGCGAGGTTCAGCGCGATGACGGTGATGATCGGCGCCAGCGCGTTGGGCAGCGCGTGGGTCACGATCACCCGTGTCGGCGAGATGCCCTTGAGCCGCGCCATCTCGATATAGGGCGAGGCCAGCAGGTTGATGATCGCCGCCCGCGTCATCCGCATCATCTGGGCCGTCACCACCAGCGTCAGGGTCAGCGCCGGCAGGAGCGTGGCGCGCAGCCGCTCTCCCAGCCCCATGTCGGAGAAGATGTTCGACAGCGACGGCAGCACCGGGTTCAGCACCGCCAGGAACAGGATCAGGATATAGGCCAGGAAGAACTCGGGGCTGGAGACCGAGGACAGCGCGAAGATGTTCACGCCGCGGTCGAAGGCCGAGTTGCGGTAGAGCGCCGCGAGGATGCCCAGGGTCAGCGACACCGGGACCGCGATGATCGCCGTCACGCCGGCGAGGAACATGGTGTTCTGGAAGCGCGGGGTGATCTGCTGCAGCACGGTCACCGGACCTGACCCGCTCTCGGCGCTGGTGCCGACGAAGCTGGCGAAGTTGGCCTGGGCGAAGCTGACGCCCAGGTCGCCGGTCAGCATGTCGGCCAGCCAGGAGAAATACCGCGTGACGGCGGGTTGATCGAGGCCGAGATCGCGGCGGATGGCGGCGACGGCCTCGGGCGTGGCGGATTGTCCGAGGATCGCCTGGGCGAAGTCACCGGGCAGGGCGTTGACCGCGAGGAAGATCACGATCGAGACCACGAGGAGCGTAAGCAGACCCAGCAGAAGCCTTTGAATGACGATCTTCAATACCGGGTGCACGGCCCCCGTCACCTCCGTCCCGATTTTTCGTTGACTGGCAAGTTAACAAAAACCGGACCTGTGTAAAGCCTTGTGATCTCAGCGCAGGCCCTGCGCCAGGCCGCGCAGCCCGGCGTCGAAGCGCAGCTTGTCCATGATCCGCACCAGCTCGGCGCTGATCCCCGGTTCCGAGAGGGCGTGGCCGGCGCGGCCGATCATCGACAGGCTCGATCCCGGCCAGGCGTGGTGCAGCGCATGGGCCGAATGCGGCGGGCAGATCATGTCGTAGCGGCCCTGGACGATATGGCCGGCGATCCCCGTCAGCCGGTCGGCCCGGGCGAGGATCTGGCCGTCGCGCTCCAGGAACCCGGCATTGGTGAAATAGTGGTTCTCCAGCCGGGCGAAGGCGCGGGCGTAATCGGCCGGGCTGTCGCCGCCGATGCCCTCGCTGTCGATCGAGGCGAGCGCGTTTTCCCAGGCGGTCCAGGCGCGGGCGTACCGGGTCTGGACCATCATGTCCTCGGAGAACAGGCGGCGGTTGTAGGCCGAGATCAGGTCGTCGCGCTCGTCCTCGGGGACCAGCGACTCGAACCGCGCCCAGAGCTCGGGAAAGAACCGCCCGGCGCCGCCGCCGTAGAACCAGTCGAGCTCGGAGCGGGTCATCAGGAACACGCCGCGCAGGATCAGCGCGGCGGTGCGCTCGGGATGCGCCTGGGCATAGATCAGTGCCAGCGTCGCGCCCCAGGAGCCGCCGAACACGACCCATTGGCGCACCTTCAGCACACGGCGGATCATTTCTATGTCATCGACGAGGTGCCAGGTGGTATTGGCGTCGGTGCTGGCATGCGGGCGTGACCGGCCGCAGCCGCGCTGATCGAACAGGATCACGCGGTAGATGTCGGGGTCGAAATAGCGCCGCATGGCAGGGCTGCAGCCGCCGCCGGGGCCGCCGTGCAGCACCAGGACGGGGATGCCGGCGGGGTTGCCGCATTGCTCGACATACACTTTGTGCCCGTCGCCCACATCCATCATCCGCTGATCGAAGGGGTCGATCGGCGGGTACAGATGCTGGATTCCCTTTCGTCTGGTCGCGACCTTATCCATAAGCCCCCTATATAGTGTCCGGCCCGCCCCCGCCATGGGGCCGGGCATGGAAATCGAGGGGATGCGATGGCTGCCGAAACGACGACCGTGGACAGTGAGGAAGTCGCCAAGTTCGAGGCGATGGCCGCCGAGTGGTGGGACCCGAACGGCAAGTTCAAGCCGCTGCACATGCTGAACCCCTGCCGGCTGGATTACATCACCGGGCAGATCGCGGCGGAGTTCGGGCGGGATCTGGCGGACCCCTCGCCGTTCGCCGGGCTGCGCATCCTGGACATCGGCTGCGGCGGCGGGCTGCTGGCGGAACCGATGGCGCGGCTGGGGGCCGAGGTCGTGGGCGCCGACGCGGCCGAACGCAACATCCCCGTCGCCCGCATCCATGCCGAGCAGTCGGGGCTGGAGATCGACTATCGCCACACCACCGCCGAGGCGCTGGCCGAGGCGGGCGAGCAATTCGACGCGGTGCTGAACATGGAGGTGGTGGAGCATGTCTCGGACCCGCCGGCCTATCTGGCGGCGTGTCAGAGACTGCTGAAGCCGGGCGGGATCATGATCTGCTCCACCCTGAACCGGACTCCGAAGAGCTATGTCATGGCCATCGTCGGCGCCGAGCACGTGATGCGCTGGCTGCCCAAGGGCACGCATGACTGGGCGAAGTTCATCACCCCGGACGAGCTGTTCGACCTGCTGCGACAGGCCGGGTTAGAGCCGGTCGACCGCAAGGGGTTCGTGTTCAACCCGCTGGGCTGGTCGTGGTCGATCTCGGACCGCGACCTGTCGGTGAATTACGTGACGGCGAGCGTGAAGCCGGACTAGCCCCGCGCCCGCCGCCCCGGGGAGGATCAGGCGCGCCGCGCCACCGTCGGCTGGACCATCGCGACCATCGGGTTCACCGGCGTCGCGCGGGTATGGCTGTAGGGATGTACCTGCTGGATCGGGGTGCCGTTGATCTCGGTCAGGTTGCCCGACCAGACATGGTGATAAAGCCGGATCAGGTCTTCGCGGTCGGTGTCGGTCAGGCGGCTGTCCTCGCCGTAATTCATGATCGAAAAGCGCTCGTGCGTGCCGAAGATCTCGGCCGGCCAGGCGGTCTCGCTCACCTGCGCGAAGAAGTGGCGCAGGCCGAAGATATGGCCGATCTCGTGGGCCATCGTCTCGACCTGTTCCTCGCGGCTCTGCTGGAACATGGTCGGATAGATCATCAGCTCGTGCTGGCCGCCGTCGGGAAAGAAGGCCGAGGCCAGGACGCAGCCGTTGGGCGAGCAGTACTCCTGCGCCCGCACCACGATCTCGAAATCCCAGGCGTCGTGCGCCTCCTTGAACCGCACCGGCGCCGCGTTGCCCCAGGCCAGGATCGCGTCGGCCATCAGCGTGCGGACATAGGACTTGGCCGCCTCGGGGTTCACGAAGGCGGTCATCGACAGCGCGTTGAAGCGCCAGCGCAGGGTGGTGCCGGGGGCCCAGAGCGGGATGAAGCCTTCGGTCGCGTCCACCACGAGTTCCGTCGGCGACCGGTTGTCGGGCGTGGGGAAGCCGCGGGTCTCGGTCTCGCAGATCGCACCGCGGGCATAGACGTGAAGAAGCTTCGCGGCCTCCTCGGCGGCGTCCTCGGCCTTGCGCAGTTCCAGTTCCTTGGCCGCGGCGCCGGATGCGGCGCTGTGCTTGTCGGGCTTCGCCATGGCGTCCTCCTGTCGAAATCACTGTGTTCAATCGGCTCTCACAATCGAGAGGCGACTCGATCATAGCATGAATTCAACCGATGGGACTCGATTTCACGGAAAGCGTGAACGCGACTCAGTCCTCGTCGCCCAGCCGCTCGCGCACCTCGCGCAGGACGGGCAGCGCGGCGCGGACCTTGTCGGCGCCGATATCCTCGACCATCTCGCTGACGGTCTGGGCGATGACCTGGAACGCCTCCTCGCAGGCGCGGCGGCCGGCGGGGCTGATCGCGACGAACTTGCGGCGGGCGTCGTCCCAGTCGGGGCGGATATGGACATAGCCGGCCCAGGCGAGCTTGTTCAGCGTGTTGGTCATCGCGCCGCGGGTGACGTGGAACACGCGGGCGAGCTGGCCCGGGGTCTTTTCGCCCTTCGACTTCGACAGGTGGTTGAGCACCGAGAAATGGCTCAACTCCATCCCCTTGGGCAGCACGCGGGCGAGCTTCACCCGCGCCAGCTGATCGGCCATGAACAGCTCGCTGAACAGGGCCACCGAGAGGCTTTCGTTGGAATCGCTCATGCCGGCGGCTCGAACGTGCGGTCGTGGTCGAGCGACGGGACGCGGGACCGGGCTGAGGCCACCTCGGCGAGGTCCAGGTCCACGATGGTCACGCCCGGCGCTTCGCCCGCATCGGCCAGCACCTCGCCCCAGGGCGCGACGGCCAGCGAATGGCCGTAGGTCTGCCGCGCCTTGCCGCGGGTCGCCGGGTGCGTGCCGGTCTGCGCGGCGGCCAGCACGAAACAGCCGGTCTCGATCGCCCGGGCGCGCAGCAGGCTTTCCCAATGCGCCGCGCCGGTCACGGCGGAGAAGGCCGACGGGACCAGCAGGATGTCGGCGCCGGCCTGCGCCAGCTGCCGGTAGAGATGCGGGAAGCGGATGTCGTAGCAGATCGTCAGGCCGATCCGGCCAACGGGAGTCTCGGCCAGCACCGCCCGGTCGCCGGGGCGATAGCCGGCGGATTCGCGGTAGCTCTCGGTCTCGGAGATCACCACGTCGAACATGTGGATCTTGTCGTAGCGCGCGGCGATCTCTCCCGTCGGGCCGATCAAGAAGGACCGGTTGGCGAACCGCCCGTCGGGATCGTCCGTCTTCAGCGCCAGCGAGCCGATGTTCAGCCACACGCCGAGCCGCGCCGCGTCCTCGCGCAGCGCGGCGAGCGTGGCATCCTCGGCCTCCGGCCGCAGCACCTGGTTTTGCCGCGTGCGGCTGGCCGAGACGCAGTTGGTGACCTCCGGCGTCAGGATCAGTTCGGCCCCCTGCCCGGCGGCGTCGGCCACCGCCTGCCGCGTGTCCGGCAGGTTCGCCTCGGGGTCGTCCGAGGCCGTCATCTGCAGCAGGGCGGCGCGCACCTATGCGGCCAGGAGCGGGTCCAGCTTGCCCGCCCGCTCCAGCGCGTAGAGCTCGTCGCAGCCGCCGACATGCCGGTCGCCCACGAAGATCTGCGGCACGGTATAGCCGCCGTTCGCGCGGGCCATCATCGCCTGCCGTTTCCCGGAATCGCCCGACACGTCGATTTCCGAGAAATCGACGCCCTTCTGGGTCAGAAGCCGTTTCGCCATCTGGCAGAAGCCGCAGAACGGCGTGGTGTAGATTTCGACTGGCTGCATTTCTCGCCCGTTTCCCCTTGGTCCGTTAACCTATAGGGACTTAGGCATCCTTCGCAACGCGCGCCAGTACCAGGACGCAAACCTGCCGCGCGCCGGCGGCATGGGCGGCCTCGGCGCAGGCGGCCAGCGTGGCGCCCGAGGTCATCACGTCGTCGACCAGCAGAACGGCACGGCCTGCCAGGCGGTCGCGGGCGTTGCGCGCGGGGCGGATCGCGTCGGACAGGTTGCGGAACCGGTCCTCCAGGCTCATGCCGTCCTGCATCCGCGTGCGGCGGCTGCGGCGCAGGAGGTCGGGCAGGCAGGGACGGCGCACGCTTTTCGCCACGGCCTGCGCCAGCGCGGCGGACTGGTTGTAGCGGCGGCGGAGCAGGCGCAGGTAATGCGCCGGAACCGGGACGATCACGCTGTCCGCGTCGAGGCACGGCCCCGCCACGCCCGCCATCCAGCGCGCCGCGGGGCGCACCAGGTCGAGCCGGTCGCCGTGTTTCAGCGCCAGCACCAGCCGCCGCGCGTTGTCGCGGTAGAGCAGCGCCGCCCGCCCGTGCGCCCAGGGGCGTCCGATGCTCATGCAATCGTCGCACAGCTCGGCCTGCCCGTCCGATTCGCCCGGCAGCGGCGCGCCGCATTGGTCGCAGACCAGCCCGGTGACGAACCGCGTGTCGCGCCAACAGGGGCCGCAGAGGCCGAACGTCTCCTCCACCAGCGCGCCGCAGCTGACGCATTGCGGCGGGAAGGCGATGCGCAGCAGGCTTTGCATTCGGGCACGAGACTCCTATCTAGGCGGCCGGACAACACGGGCCCGTATCGCATGACCAGACCCCTCACCGACCGCGCCGCGCTTGACCGCCAGCGGGCCCGCGCCCGGGCCACCGGCGACGCGGCGCTGTTCCTGCAGGAGGAAGCGGCCGACGAGATCCAGGAAAGACTCATGATGGTTAACAGGCGGTTTACGGCGCCGGCCGTGGTGACCGCCTGGCCCGATCTGTGGCGCGCGCGCCTGCCCGAGGCGGCGATTTCGCCCGATCTAGAGACGCTTTCGCTGGAACCCGGCGCGCATGACCTGGTGATTCACGCGATGTCGCTGCACTGGGCCGACGATCCCGTCGGGCAGCTGATCCAGGCGCGGCGGGCGCTGAAGCCCGACGGGCTGTTCCTGGGGGCACTGTTCGGGGGGCAGACGCTGACCGAGCTGCGCGGTGCGCTGGCCGAGGCGGAAGCGGCCGTCACCGGCGGGCTGTCGCCGCGCGTGGCGCCGATGGCCGAGATCCGCGACGTGGGCGCGCTGATGCAGCGGGCGGGCTTCGCGCTGCCGGTGGCGGACAACCTGCCGAAGACGGTCAGCTATGCCGACCCCCTGCGCCTGATGCGCGACCTGCGGGCGATGGGCGAGACGAACGCGATGACCGAGCGGCCGCGGCGGTTCACCCGGCGCGCGGTGCTGCTGGAGGCGGCGCGGCGCTATGTGGAGGCGTTCGGGACGGAAGACGGGCGTATTCCCGCGACCTTCGAGATCATCCTGCTGACCGGCTGGGCGCCCGGCCCGGATCAGCCGGAACCGCTGCGCCCCGGCTCGGCCACGCAGAGCCTGGCGGACGCGCTGGGCACGACCGAGACAAAGTTGCGCAATTGACCGGGACGGCACAGCCGTTATCTCCCCCGGGATCACAGGACGGGATGCACATGAAAGACATCGTGGAGAAGCGGCCGGAGCACGCGCCGGCGGATCATCCGAAGATCGCGCAGGACAAGGTCGGCGTGCTGCTGGCGAACCTGGGCACGCCGGACGGCTATGACTACTGGTCGATGCGGCGCTATCTGAACGAGTTCCTGTCGGATCAGCGGGTGATCGACTATCCCAAGTGGAAATGGCAGCCGATCCTGCAGGGGATCGTCCTGTCGAAGCGGCCGTTCTCCTCGGGCGCGGCCTACAGGTCGATCTGGAACGAGGAGGCGGGGGAAAGCCCGCTGGCCACGATCACCAAGGCGCAGACGGCGGGGATTTCACAGAAGATGCAGGCGCGCTACGGCGACGACGTGATCGTCGATTACTGCATGCGCTACGGCAATCCCTCGACGAAGTCGGTGCTGCGCGGGATGGTCGCGCGGGGCTGTCGCAAGATCCTGTTCTTCCCGCTTTATCCGCAATATGCCGGCGCCACCACGGCCACCGCGAACGATCAGCTGTTCCGCGCGCTGATGGCGGAGAAATGGCAGCCCGCGGTGCGGACGGTGCCGCCCTATTTCGACCACCCCGACTATATCGACGCGCTGGCGCAAACGGTGGAGCGGGGCTATGCCGCGCTGGACCAGAAGCCGGATGTTCTGGTCGCCTCGTATCACGGTCTGCCGCTACGCTACCTGACCGAGGAGGGCGACCCGTACCATTGCCAGTGCCGGAAGACGACTCGCCTTCTGCGCGAGCGGCTGGGCTGGTCGGCGGACGAGCTGGTGACCACCTTCCAGTCGCGCTTCGGCCCCGAGGAATGGCTGCAGCCCTACACGGTGGAAGAGGTCGCGCGGCTGGCGGAGGCGGGGAAGAAACGGATCGCCGTGATCGCGCCGGCCTTCTCTGCCGACTGCATCGAGACGCTGGAAGAGATCAACGAGGAGATCCGCGAAAGCTTCGAGGAAGCCGGCGGCGAGAGCTTTACCTATTTCCCGTGCCTGAACGACGACGCGGCGCATATCGACGTGCTGTCGACGGTGATCGAGACCGAGCTGCAGGGCTGGCTGAAATAGAAAAAGGCGGCAGAACCCTGCCGCCTTTTCACAAAGCCTTGGTCTGACTCAGTTGGCCGCGGCCGCGGCGAACACGATCAGCGCCAGCAGCGGCACGATCAGGCCGGCATTCGAGGAAGAAGCGGCTTCTTCCACGACGATTTCGGGTTCGACAACCACGACTTTCTCGTAGTTGCCGGCATACGCCGTTGACGCAGCGGCTGCGAAGGCGGCAGCGAGTGCGACTTTTTTCATTTTTATCCTCCAGGACTTGGATCTGGCTTACGGTTGGATACACGTGGAACGTCTACTGTACCCCGCAATTCCTCAATAAGCACCACCGCTTCGCCATGGCAAACCCAACATGCCCTCGCGCGCGTGAAGCGGCGCGGCGTCGTCAAATTAGCAACACCTGAGAACCTACTTTCGTCAGGCCGAACAGCTCCTGAATGTGCTCGTTGTAGAGCCCGATGCAGCCGTTCGACGACCGGCGCCCGATCTTGCGCGTGTCGTGGGTGCCGTGGATGCGGTAATAGGTCCAGCCGAGATACAGCGCGTGGGTGCCCAGCGGGTTGTCGGGCCCCGGGCCGACATAGTCCGGCCATTCCGGGTTGCGCTTTTTCATCGACGGCGTCGGGCGCCAGGACGGGCCTTCGACCTTGCGAACGACGCTGGTGCGGCCGCGGCGCGTCAACTCCTCGGTCAGCGGCACGCTGGTCGGGTACAGCTTGTACACCGTCTGGTCCTCGGACCAGAAATGCAGCGCGCGCGAGCGGGTGTCGACGAGGATCGCGCCGTTGCGGGTGTTGCTGAAATAGGGCCGCCAATCCAGCGCGCGGAAACTGGAGATGTTCCGCTTGGGGTTGTCGGCATCGTAGATCGTCGTGTTCTCGGTCTGGGCGACCGCGGGCGCGGACAGGCCGCCTATGGCGGCGGCGCTCGCACCCAGGAAGACACGCCGGGTCAGGTTCGGTTTTTTGTCCGAGGACATCGGTCTCTCCAGCCATGTATTATTTGCTGCGCCCGCATCTTATGGCTACAAAGCCGCAGTCGCAATTCAAACAAGCGCTACTTCGCGCACGCGGGCCTCTACGGTTTGAACCCCACGGGCCAGCGAGCTAGGTGGTTTGTGGGCCAAATCCAGGGTGACAGGCAATGATGCGTCCAATTCTCTTGCTGCTGACCGGCATGATTCTGCTTGCGGGCTGCGGCGCCCCGGCGCCTGACGGCAGCGGCGGCGTGTTTCGCCTGAGCAACAGCAACCAGGGTCCGGTCCAGCTTCGGATGCTGGACTCGGTGAATGCGCTGCGCCGGGCGAAGGGGCTGCCCGCGGTCCAGCTCGATTCGGCGCTGAACGCGGCCGCGCTGACCCATTCGAACGACATGGCCCGGCAGAACCGGCCGTGGCATTTCGGCTCCAACGGCTCGTCTCCGGTCGAGCGCGTGGCAAGGGCCGGGTATCAGAAGCGGATGCTGGGCGAGAACATCTCGGAAACCTACGAGACGGATACCGAGACGCTGGCCGCCTGGATGAAGCAGGCCGCAACGCGCGAGGTCATCCTGCATCCGGACGCGGAGGATCTGGGCTTTGCCTATCACCAGGAAAGCACCGGCAAGGTCTGGTACACGCTGGTGATGGGGGGCGGCGCCCTGGAAGTGCCGATTTCCCCGGCGCCGCCGGCCAACACCGCGCCGCCGGCGCCCGATCCGGCGCCCGAGGTCGAAACAGAGACGGAAACCGAGACCGAGACTAGCTAGAGCTTCGTGCGTTTAATCGTGGGCATATCCTGCGGCCTTGAAGTAGTTCCAGCATTCGTCGGGTTCGAAGAGATCGCAGATGTCGCCGAC
>NZ_JARGYC010000030.1 GCF_029168335.1 Psychromarinibacter sediminicola | reverse complement strand
CAGCCCCCCAGACCCCCCGGAGTATTTCGAGCCAGAAGAAGCAGTGGAGGCCCGGAAAGCCGGTCCGGTTTAGCGCGGGATGATCGCGCCCTTCGCGCCGACCACCCGGCTTGCCATGGCGTGGCCGGCCCGCAGCGCCTCGTCCTGGGATTTGCCCGTCAGCAGCGCGCCGAGGTAGCCGCCGTTGAAGCTGTCGCCCGCCGCCGTGGTGTCGACCACCTGCCGCGCGGGCGGGAAGTCCTCTGGCGCAGGCGCGACGGGCATCTGCAGATAGGCGGGGTCGTCGGGGTCCGGCGCGCCCAGCGACACCGGTCCGCGCGCGCCCCGCTTCAGCGCGCCGGTGAAGCCGTAGCGCGCCAGCCGGTCCACCGCCGCCGCCTCGTCCGCGTCGCCGAACAGCGCCATCTCGTCGTCGAGCGACGGCAGCCCGATGGTGCAGGCCTTCCACATCCGCCCCGCCGCGCCGCGCGCCGTCTCTTGGTCCGGCCAGAGCGCCGGGCGGTAGTTGGAATCGAACGCGATCCCGCCGTCGTCGCGCTGGCGCCGCTCCAGCCACGCGCAGAAGGCCGAGCGCACCGGTTTCGGCAGGATCGCCAGCGTGATCCCCGACAGGTAGACCACGTCGTAGTCCTCCAGCGCCGAGAAATCCGGCCCGTCCCCGGTCTGGAACATCGCCCGCGCGGCGGAACTGTCGCGCCAGTAGGTGAAGGAGCGCTCGCCCTCGGCATCCGTCTCGATGGCATAGAGACCGGGGCGGCGGTCCGGGTCGGTCTCGATGGCGCCGGTGCCGACCCCCTCGCCCGCGATGAAGGCGCGCATCCGGTCGGAAAAGCCGTCGCGCCCCAGCCGGGTGACGAAATCGACCTGTAGCTCCGGCGCCGCGCGCTTCAGGTAGACGGCGGTGTTCAGCACATCGCCGGCATAGCCCAGCCGCGCCCGGTCCGCCGCGGGCCCTTCCAGCGACAGTTCGACCATCGCTTCTCCGATGCAGGCGACGCGCATCAGCCGCGCCCGAACCGGTCGGCGAAGAAATCGACCTGCTCGGGCACCAGCGTCTCGCCCCGCCCGGTCTTCTCCGACTCCTCCAGCGCCGCCAGCGCGCCGGTGGCCATCAGGCTCTCGACCCCCGCCTCGCGCGCCATCCGGGCGTAGTAGCCCACGTCCTTCAGCCCGTTCTGCACGAAGAAGGCCAGTGCGTTCGGGTCGCCGTCGATGGCATAGGTCTTGACGAAATCCATCATGCCCGAATGCAGCGGGCCGGCTGACATCACGTCGTAGAGTCCCTGGCGCGGCACCCCCATCACGTCGGCCATCGCGAAGGCCTCGGCCATGGCGTTGGCGGTGGTCATCGCGAAGAAGTTGTTGATCAGCTTGATCGTGTGGCCGGCGCCCAGCGCGCCCAGGTGAAAGACATTCTCGCCCAGGTCGTCCAGCACCGGCCGCACCTGGTCGAAGGCGTCGCGGTCGCCGGCGCCCATGATGTTCAGCTTGCCTTCCACCGCGTGCGAGGGCGTGCGGCCCAGCGGCGCATCCAGGTAGGTGCCGCCGGCGGCGGCGACCTCCTCGCCCAGCGCGCGGGTGGAGGCGGGCAGCGAGGTGCCGAAATCGATCACCACCGCCCCCGGCCGCAGCCCGGCGATCACCCCGTCCGGCCCGCGCATCCGGCTTTCCACCTGGTCCGACGTGCCGACGCAGAGCATCACGATGTCCGACGCCGCCGCCAGCGCGCGCGCCGTGTCCACCTCCGTCGCGCCGCGCGCCACCGCCTTGTCGACGTTCGCGCGCGAACGGTTGGCGATGACGGTCAGGTCATAGCCCTTGTCCTGCAGCCGCCCGACCATGGCCGAGCCCATAAGGCCCAGCCCGATGAATCCGATCTCCGGTTTGCTCATTGTCCCATTCCCCCGATCTTTCGTTCAAGTTTCTCCGCCGCACCGTCGAAGCGCGCCGCCAGGCCCGGCGACGCGGGCCGGCAGACCGCGACCGTCGCCCGTGCCGCGCGCAGGTAGGCCGCCAGCCAGCCGGCGTCGTGCCCCGTCTCCACCGCGGCCAGTTCGGCGACGTTCGACCACTGGTCCGCGATCTTCACCTGTCGCGCCGCGGCCGAGGCGCTGCGGAATTCCTCGGCCTGCCGCGCCTTGCGGTCGGGCGTGGGCAGCGCCTCCCATTCCGGTCGGTCGGTCAGCTCGTCCACCAGCGCCGCGACCCGGTCGCCGAACCGCGCGGCGATCTCCGGCGCCGCCACGTCCGTGTCCTCGACCACGTCGTGCAGCAGCGCGGCGCAGACGATATCCGCGTCGGCGCCATCCTCGGCGACCGCCGCGGCCACCTCCAGCGGGTGGTTGATATAGGGCCGGCCGCCGCCCTTGCGCATCTGTCCCGCATGGGCCTCGGCGGCAAAGCTGGCAGCCCCGGTCACGCGCGCCAGGCTCACATCACCGCGCCGATCTGCCACGGCACGAACTCGTAGTCGCCCAGGCCCTGCGCCTCGGACTTCGTCACCTCGCCCGAGGCCACGCGCAGGATCGTGTCGTAGATCTCGCGCCCCTTCTCCTCCAGGCTCAGCCCCTCGGTCAACATGGCGCCGGCGTTGATGTCCATGTCCTCGATCATCCGGCCGTACATCTCGGTGTTCGTCGCCACCTTGATCGTCGGCGCCGGCTTCGACCCGAAGGCCGAGCCGCGCCCGGTGGTGAAGACGACGAGGTTGCAGCCGCCCGCGATCTGCCCCGTCACCGAGGCCGGGTCGTAGCCCGGCGAATCCATGAAGGTGAAGCCCTTCGCCGTCACCGGCTCGGCATACTTGTAGACGCCGGTCAGGGGCGTCGTCCCGCCCTTCGCCGCGGCGCCCAGCGACTTTTCGAGAATGGTGGTCAGCCCGCCCTTCTTGTTGCCGGGCGAGGGGTTGTTGTCCATCGTGCCCTTGTTGCGGGCGGTGTAATCCTCCCACCAGCGGATCAGGTTCACCAGCTTCTCGCCCACATCCTGCGACACGGCGCGGCGGGTCAGCAGGTGCTCTGCCCCGTAGATCTCGGGCGTCTCGGCCAGCACGCCGGTGCCGCCCTGGGCCGCCAGCAGGTCGCAGGCATGGCCCAGCGCCGGGTTCGCGGTGATCCCCGACCACGCGTCCGAGCCGCCGCATTGCAGTGCGACCTTCAGCTCGGAGGCCGGGCACGGCTCGCGCCTTGCGGCATTGGCCACCGGCAGCATCTCCTCGACCTTGCGGATGCCGGTCTCGATGGTCTTGCGCAGGCCGGCGACGCCCTGGATGTTCATCACCTGGAAGGTCGGGCCCTGCTGCAGCCCGTAGGCCTCCAGCAGCCAGTCGATCTGGTTGATCTCGCAGCCCAGCCCCACCATCAGCACGCCCGCGTGGTTCGGATGCCTTGCATAGCCCCACATCACGCGCTGCAGCGCCTCGAACCCCTCGCCGTCGCCGGCCATGCCGCAGCCAGTGCCGTGGACGAAGGCGCAGACGCCGTCGACATTGGGATAATCGGCCAGCCTGTCGGGCGTGAAATGGTCGGCGATGCGCCGCGCGGCGGTGGCCGAGCAGTTCACCGAGGTGACGATGGCGATGTAGTTGCGCGTGCCCACGGCGCCGTTCTCGCGGCGATAGCCCATGAAGGTGTCGCGGGCGTCCTCCGGCACCATCTCCACCGGGCGCTGGTCGGTGCCGAACTCGTACTCCACGTCGGTGCCCACGAAGTCGAGGTTGTGGGTGTGCACGTGGTCGCCGGCGGCGATGTCCTCGTGCGCGATGCCGATCAGCTGGGCGTATTTGCGCACCGGGTCGCCCTTGGCGATGGCGCGGGTGGCGATCTTGTGGCCCGAGGGAATCAGGCCGGTGGTCGTGGCCTCCTCCACCTGCACGCCGGCCTCCAGCGCGCGGGTGGCGGTGACCACGTTGTCGGAGGGATCGAGGCGGACGAAATCCATGAGGGGCCTTCCTTAGCTGGCGGGCACCGGCCCGCCGTCACGCGCGACAGGGCGCGTCACATGTCCAACGGTGTATCTCGACATGGGGTTCCGCGCCAGCCGGGCGCGGGCGTCCTCCCATATCGTCTTCCAGACCCGCCCGTCGCGCTGCGCGCTCTCCGGCCGCGCGAAGAAGAGCGGGATTTGCGGCCGGCCCGAGGGCTGGCCGGTCACCTGATAGCGCAGATCGAAGGTCCGGCGAAAGCCCTGCGTGACGCTCACCGGCACGGCCTGCGGCGTCAGCGGGCGACAGCACGTGCTCGCCCCCGGACAGCCCGACGCACAACCTGTCCCCGGCCCGGCCCGGCACCCCCTGCTTCAGCTTGGCGCAAATACTGCAGGGGGGTCGTCCATCGAAGCGCCATCGGTTCGAGCCCGATGGACGACGGGGACAGCGTCCCCCCAGCGGATCGACGCGCCGAAGGCGCGGCGATCCCTGCGCCCTCACAACAGGATCGCCACGATCGGCGGCCAGATCAGCAACACGCTCAGCGCCAGGATCTGGATGGCGATGAACGGCAGGAATCCCTTGAAGATATCCGTCAGCGAGATGTGCGGCGGCGCCACCGACTTCAGGTAGAACGCGGCCGGTCCGAAGGGTGGCGACAGGAAGCTGACCTGCATGTTCATGCAGAACACCACGCCGAACCAGATCGCCACGTGGTTGGGCTCCAGCTGCCCCAGCACGCCCAGCTCCTCGACCGGCAGGCGCAGCACGATCGGCAGGAACACCGGCATGATCAGCAGCACGATGCCGACCCAGTCCATGAACATCCCCATGATCAGGAAGATCAGCATCATGATCAGGATCACGCCCATCGACGGAAGCTCGGTCCCGACGATCAGGTTGGCCACATAGGTCGGCCCGCCCGACAGCGTGTAGGCCGCCGCCAGCGCCGCGGCGCCGATGGTCACCCAGATGATCGTGCCCGTGGATTTCAGCGTGCGCATCAGGCTGTCCCAGACGATGGCGAAGGTCATCTCGCGCCGCGCCAGCCCGATCAGGAACACCGCGATCACGCCCATGCCCGCGGCCTCGGTGATCCCGGTGATGCCGCCATAGATCGAGCCCAGAACGACCCCGATCACGATGATCGGCGCCACCAGCCCCTTGCCCATCTGCCAGCCGGTCATCGTCCGCTCGCGCCCGAAGACCAGAAGGATCAGCCCCGCCGACAGCGCCGCCGCGCCGATCAGCCACGGCAGGTCCGCCACCATGCCCAGCGGGATCGGGTCCACCCCCTCGCGGATCGTGTTAGCCCCGGTCACCGTGAAGAACAGCGCCCGAAGCGTCAGCACCGCCGAGGCGATTAACACGAGGCAGGCCAGGAACGCCAGAAAGAACATCCCCTTTTCCGAGCCGTGCGGGTCGTCGGGATCGTCCGGCGGCAGCGGCGCCTGGTCGGGCTGCAGCCGTGAGCGGATGATGATGTAGATGATGAAGAACGACGCCAGCATGAAGCCCGGCAGGAAGGACGCGGTGAACAGCGCCTTGATCGAGGTCTCGGTCACCAGGCCGTAGAAGATCAGCACGATCGACGGCGGGATCATCGTGCCCAGCGAGCCCGAGGCACAGATCGTCCCGATGGCGAGGTTCTGGTTGTAGCCCAGCCGCAGCATCTGCGGCAGCGCGATCAGGCCCAGAAGCACCACCTCGCCGCCGATGATCCCCGACATCGCCGCCATGATCACGGCCATCACCGAGGTGACGATGGCGATGCCGCCGCGCGTCCGGCTGAGCCAGACGTTCAGCGACGAATACATGTCGCGCGCGATGCCGGATCGCTCCAACAGCGCGGCCATGAATATGAACAATGGCACCGATATCAGGACGTAATTCGTCATCTGCCGGTAGACGGCCTGCCCCAGCACGGCCAGCGGCCCGCGCCCGAAGTCGGAGAACAGCAGGTCCGGCCCGAACTTCATCACCAGCGTGGCCAGTGCCAGGAAGGCCGAGGCGAAGCCCAGCGGCATGCCGATGGCCAAAAGCACGAACATGCCCAGCAGCAGCAACAGCGACAGGGTGCCGATATCAACCATTGTCGGATCCCTTCAGCGTGGCCTTGATGGTTTCGATCTCGGTCTCGTCGATCTCGTCGGCCGGCGAGTGATGCTCGGGCGCCTTGTTCCAGTCGGCGATCAGGTTCGACAGCGCCTGGATCGCGACCAGCCCGATGATGATCAGGATGCCGGGTTTCACCGTCGCCGGGATCGGCGGGTCCCAGGCGGTGCCGAAGGTCTCCCACCGGAACAGCTTGGCATAGGCCTCGTTGTAGCCGCCCCAGACCAGCGACACGGTGAAGGCCCAGATCAGCAGGACCGACACGCAGTCGGACAGTTTCTGCGCCCAGCGCGGCATCACGTCATAGATGATGTAGATGCGGATATGGCTGCGCTGCTGCATGGCATAGAGCCCCGCCAGCAGGAACAGGAAGGCCGCGATCCACAGCGACAGCTCGTTCGCCCAGAGCGTCGGCTTCTCGAACACGTAGCGCGAGACGACCTCGTAGAACATCACCATCACGACCAGCACGATTCCCACCATCGCCAGCCGCGACAGCACCAGCGACACCAGGTCGAAGAAGCCGTCCGGCCGCGGTTCGATGGCGCCGATCGTGTCGGACAAAAACAGCGCGGTGAACAGAAGCGCCCCGAACAGAAGGCCCAGCATCGCGACGGCCAGGGGCCGCCCCTCGGGCCGCAGCATCTCCGACATGCCGATCGCGTCGGCGTCGAGAACCCGGTTCACGGCGAGCCAGGCAAAGAGCAGCACGGCCGCCGCGACGAACAGGAACATCAGGATCTGAACCGGCCGCCGCAGCGGTCCCAGCCAGACGCTTTCGCCAGTCATCTCGCACACCTCCCATCGCGGCCCCGTCGCCCCGGGGCCAAAGCGAAAACGGGCGAGCCCCGATCGGGGCTCGCCGCACTCTTGTCACTCCGGTCCGGAAACCGCCCGGATCACTCTGCGATCAGACCCAGCTGGGTGAGGTACTCGCGGTGGCTGTCGACCAGCGCGCGGGCCTCGGGCGTCTTCTCGGCCCAGCCTTCCCAGGCCGACTGCGCGGCCTCGCGGAACGCGGCGCGGTCCTCGGCCGACCAGTCGTGCAGCGTCACGCCCTGCTCGCGCAGGTTCGCCGCGGCCTCGGCATTCGCCTTCTCGAAGGTCAGCGCGGTCTGCAGCGCCAGCTTCTGCATGGCGGTGTCGATGATCCGCTTATGCGCGTCGCTCAGCCCGTCCCAGACGGCCTTGTTGCAGGCCAGGTGGTCCGACGGCATCGAGTGGAAGCCGGGGAAGGTCGCGTGGTTCACGATGTCGTACAGACCGAGGCCCACGTTGTTGGCCAGGCCCGAGGCGTCGGCGCCCTCGATGATCCCGGTCTCCAGCGCGGTGAAGATCTCGGTGAAGTCCATCACGATGGGCGAGGCGCCCAGCTCGGCGAAGATCTCGGTCTCCAGGCCCGGGGGCGAGCGGAACTTCCAGTCGACCAGGTCCTCGGGCCCCTCGATCGGCGTCGAGGAGGACAGCGATTCCTGGCCGTAGATCCACCAGCCGATCAGCTGCATGTCGTGCTGGTTGTAAAGCTCCTGTGCCGCGTCGTAGCCGCCGCCGTGATACAGCCAGCTCAGCTGCTGATAGGGCGTGTCGTAGCCGCCCATGATGTCGCCCACGAACTGGAACGCCGGGTTCTTGCCGGTCTGATAGGCGCCGCCGGTCATGTCGCAGTCCAGGATGCCGGTGGCGGCGGCGTCGAACGTCTCGACGGTGGCGACCACCGACGAGGAATAGAACATCTCGATGGCGATATCGCCGCCCGACATGGTTTCGATATCGTCCACGAAATCCGCGGCCAGCTGGCCCGAGACCGTTTCCGGCGCATAATGCGTCTGGATCCGCAGGGTGACCTCCTGGGCCTGCGCGATCGTCGTCAGCGACGCGGTGGCCAGAGCGGCCGCGGCGACCGACAACATGGTCGTCTTGATCGAGTTCATGCTTATCCTCCCTAAATCACATGTACGTTTGCGCTCACACGCAAGACGTCCCAAGACCCTAGCAACCGGGAAACGGCTCGACAACAGGCAAGCTAAATCGTTTTCGCTTCCCGCCATTTCCGCCGGCTCACGGCGGGCTGTCGGGCAGTTCGTCCTCGATGTAGATGCGCACGATCTCGTCGAAGTCGCGGTCCGCCGTGAACCCCAGCGCCAGCGCGCGCTTGGGCGCGAAGTCGCGCGGCCAGCCGCCCACGATGCGCCGGATCGTCTCGTCCGGCGCGCGCCGGATCAGCGCCACGGCCCGGTCGCCGGCGGCGCGGCGCAGCGCCTCGATCTGCTCGGCCACGGTGCAGCTGACGCCCGGCATCGTGAGCACCCGGTTGTCGCCCAGAAGCGCCATGTCCAGCCCTGCGGCATGCACCAGAAACCCCGTCGCCGCGCGGGGCGAGGCATGCCAGTGGCGCACGTCGTCCTCCACCGGCAGCACCGCCTCCTGCCCGTTCAGCGGCTCGCGGATGATGCCGGAGAAGAACGACGACGCGGCGAGGTTCGGCTTGCCCGGCCGCACCACGATGGTCGGCAGGCGGATCACCACGACCTCGGCGGCGCCCTTGCGGCCCAGGTCGTTCAGCATGAACTCGGCGCAGGCCTTCTGCGCGCCGTAGGAGGTCTGCGGGGTCAGCGGCTGGTCGTCGGGAATCTTCTCGGGGAACGGCGGGCCGAACACCGCGATCGACGAGGTGAAGACGATCCGCGGCACCCAGGCGCCGTCCGACGCCGCGTGCTCGGCCTGCACCGCGCGGGTGAAGTGCAGCACCGAGGCCCCGTTGATCTCCCACCCCTTCTGATAGTTCGCCTCGGCATCGCCCGAGACCACCGCGGCGAGGTGAAAGATCACGTCGTAGCGCGCGGCCACCAGCGAATCGATGTCGGCCGGCGTGCCGAGCTGCCCGGTGATCCGTTCCGCCGCCGGGGCGCCGCCTTCGGGGAACGCCATGTCGAACAGCGTCACCTCGATATTGCGGTCCCCGTCCAGCCCGTGCGCCGACAGCCGGTGCGCCAGTTTCTGCCCCACCATGCCGCCGCCACCGATGATCAGTATCCGCCGCATCTGCCTCTCCCTGCTGTTTGCGTTCCGCCGCCGGCGACCCTAGCTTTTTGCAGGGCTTTGGAATAGGCCTGAGATCAAAGCGCGGATTTCGGCTACCGAAACAGCGGCCGATCGGGGAGGAAACCATGACGAAACAACGGCTTGAGGGCAAGCGCGCGCTGGTGACGGCGGCCGCGCAGGGCATCGGCCGGGCCGCCGCGCTGGCGATGGCCGACGAGGGCGCGCAGGTCTTCGCCAGCGACGTCAACGCCGACGCGCTGGCCACGCTCGACCACCCGCGGATCGAGACGCTGGTGCTCGACGCGCTGAGCGCCGGATCCATCGCCGACGGCGTCGCGAAGGCGCAGCCCGACATCCTGTTCAACTGCGCCGGGTTCGTCCATAACGGCTCGGTGCTGGAGGCGACGGAGGAGGACTGGGACTTCGCCTTCGACCTCAACACCAAGGCGATGTTCCGCACCATCCGCGCCGCCCTGCCCGGCATGCTGGAGCGCGGCGGCGGCGCCATCGTCAACATGTCCTCGCTGGCCTCGTCGCTGAAGGGCGTGCCGAACCGCTGCGTCTACGGCGCGTCGAAGGCCGCCGTCATCGGGCTCACCAAATCGGTCGCCGCCGACTACGTCACCCAGGGCATCCGCTGCAACGCGGTCTGCCCCGGCACCGTCGAAAGCCCCTCGCTGCACGAGCGCCTGCGCGCCACCGGCGACTACGAGGCGGCGATGCAGGCCTTCGTCGCCCGCCAGCCGATGGGCCGGCTGGCCCAGCCGCAGGAAATCGCCGCGCTGGTCGTCTATCTCGCCTCGGACGACGCCGCCTTCGTCACCGGCCAAGCCTATGCCATCGACGGCGGCTGGTCGATCTGAACACCCGGAGAATGCCATGACCGACAAACCGTCCGACAAGCCGAAGCTCCGCTCCCGCCAGTGGTTCGACAACCCCGAGGACCGCGAGATGACCGCGCTCTATCTCGAGCGCTACCTGAACTACGGCCTCACGCGCGAGGAACTGCAGGGCGACAAGCCGATCATCGCCATCGCCCAGACCGGCAGCGACCTTTCCCCCTGCAACCGCCACCATGTCGAACTGTCCAAGCGCGTCCGCGACGGGGTCACGGCGGCCGGCGGCGTGACCATGGAAATCCCCGTCCACCCGATCCAGGAGACGGGCAAGCGCCCCACGGCGATGCTCGACCGCAACCTCGCCTATCTGAGCCTGGTGGAGTCGCTCTTCGGCTACCCGCTCGACGGTGTCGTGCTGAACATCGGCTGCGACAAGACCACGCCGGCGCTCCTGATGGCCTGCGCCACCGTCGGCATCCCCGCCATCGCGCTGTCGGTCGGCCCGATGCTGAACGGCTGGTTCCGGGGCGAGCGCACCGGCTCGGGCACCATCGTCTGGAAGGCGCGCGAGATGCACGCGGCCGGCGAGATCGACGACGACGAGTTCATGGAGCTCGTCGCCTCGTCGGCCCCGTCCACCGGCTACTGCAACACGATGGGGACGGCCACGACGATGAACTCGCTGGCCGAAGCGCTCGGCATGCAGCTGCCGGGCTCCGCCGCGATCCCCGCGCCCTACCGCGAGCGCGGGCAGATGGCCTATCACACCGGCCGCCGCATCGTGGAGATGGTGCATGAGGACCTGACGCCCGCGCAGATCATGACACGCGAGGCCTTCGAGAACGCCATCGTCGTCAACTCCGCCATCGGCGGGTCGACCAACGCACCGATCCACCTGAACGGCATCGCCCGCCACCTGGGCGTGCCGCTCGACAACGACGACTGGCAGCGGCTGGGCTACGAGGTGCCGCTGCTGGTGAACCTGCAGCCGGCGGGCGAGTACCTGGGCGAGGACTATCACCGCGCCGGCGGCGTTCCGGCGGTGATCGGCGAACTGCTGGCCGCCGGTCTCTTGCCGCATCCCGAGGCGCTGACCGCGAACGGCCAAACGATGGTGGAGAACTGCGGCGACAAGCGGTCGGAGAATCCCGACGTGATCAAACCGGTCTCGGACCCGATGCTGAAGGACGCGGGCTTTTTGAATCTCAAGGGCAACCTGTTCGACAGCGCGATCATGAAGACGTCCGTGATCAAGGACGAGTTCCGCCAGCGCTACCTGGAGAACCCCGACGATCCCATGGCCTTCGAGGGCCGCGCCATCGTCTTCGATTCGATCGAGGATTATCACGCCCGGATCGACGACCCCGCGCTCGACATCGACGAGCACTGCATCCTGATCATGCGCGGCGCCGGGCCCATCGGCTACCCCGGCGGGGCCGAGGTGGTAAACATGCGCCCGCCCAACTACCTGCTGAAAAAGGGCATCCACGCCCTGCCCTGCGTCGGCGACGGGCGGCAGTCGGGCACGTCCGGGTCGCCGTCGATCCTGAACGCCTCGCCCGAGGCGGCCGACGGCGGCGGCCTGGCGCTGGTGCAGACGGGAGACCGGGTGCGGATCGACCTGAAGAAATGCACCGCCGACATGCAGGTGAGCGACGCCGACCTCGACGCCCGCCGCCGGGCGCTGGGTCAGATGCCCTTCGCGCCGGACAGCCAGTCGCCCTGGCAGGAGATCTTCCGCGAGAAGGTTCGCCCCTTCGCCGAGGGCATGACCCTGCAGGGCGCGGACGCCTACCGCGAGATCGGCAAGAAATACACGCCCCGCGACAACCACTGACCCGACAACCACTGACCCGACAGCCGCGGCGGCGCCGAATTTTCGACGAAAATTCGCGGCCCGCCGCGCAACGAAACGAGGAGACGACATCATGAAACTCTGCCGCTACGGCGCCCCGGGCGAGGAAAAGCCCGGCCTGATCGACGCCGACGGGCATATCCGCGACCTCAGCCCGCATGTCCCAGACATCGCCGGCGACGTCTTGTCCGACCGCGGTCTCGACCGGCTGCGCGGGATCGACGTCAAGACCCTGTCGGTCGTGCAGACCAAACCCCGCCTCGGCCCCTGCGTCGGCGGCATCGGCAAGTTCATGTGCATCGGCCTGAACTACTCCGACCACGCCGCCGAGACCGGCGCCGAGCCGCCCGAGCACCCGATCCTGTTCATGAAGGCCAACTCCGCCATCACCGGCCCGAACGACGACGTGGTGATGCCGCGGGGCTCCACCTCCACCGACTGGGAGGTGGAACTGGGCGTGATCATCGGCACCAGGGCGAAATACGTCTCAGCGGCCGAGGCGCTGAACCACGTCGCCGGCTACTGCACGCTCAACGACGTGTCCGAGCGGCATTTCCAGGCGAAGATCTCCGGCCAATGGACCAAGGGCAAGAGCTGCGACACCTTCGGCCCCACCGGCCCGTGGCTGGTGACGCGCGACGAGGTCGAGGACGTGCAGAACCTCGACATGTGGCTCGACGTGAACGGCAAGCGGATGCAGACCGGAAACACGAAGACCATGATCTTCACCGTCGCGCAGATCGTCAGCCACCTGTCGCAGCTGTTCACCCTGCATCCGGGCGACGTGATCTCCACCGGCACCCCGCCGGGCGTCGGGCTGGGCATGAAGCCCGAGCCGGTCTACCTCAAGGAGGGCGACGTGATGGAGCTGGAAATCGCCGGCCTCGGCCGCCAGCGCCAGCAGGTGAAGGCGGACGCCTGACGCTGACCGGCGCCGCGCCCGTCAGGCGCGCGGCGTCACCGGGCCCCGCGTCGCCACGGGCGCGCCCGCACCGGCCGCGCCCGGGCGGTTCGCCGCCCCCAGCGCCGCGCCCAGATGCTCCAGGAACACGCGCGTCTTCTCGCCCGGCGGAATCGGCGGCAGAATGCGAATCTCCACCTCGCCGGGACGGCGCAGCCAGGACCTGTGCGGCCAGATGTCGCCCGAGTTGTGGGTCACCGGCACGCAGGGCAGTCCGAGCTGGCGATACAGCACCGCCACCCCCGACTGCATCGCGTCGCGCCCCGCCGGATCGCGCGTGCCGGCGGGAAAGATCAGGATCCGCCGCCCCTCCGCCACCTCGGCATTCGCCGCGTCGAACGAGGCGCGCGCCGTCTCGAGGTCTCCCGACCGGTCGATCGGGATGTATTTCAGCTTGCGCGCGATATTGCCGACCAGCGGGATGTCCAGCAGTTCGCGCTTCAGCATCACCGCCGGATTGCCGAAGCGCCACGGCAGGTACAGCGTCTCCCAGGCCGACTCGTGCCGCGCGGCCATCAGGCAAGGCCCGTCGGGCAGGTTTTCCTCCCCCGTGACCCGGACCCGCTGGCCGCAGACCACCCGCAACAGCCATATCTGCACCGAAAAATAGGCCCGCAGCACCGGCCATCCGACCCGCACGGGCGCGAAGATCAGCACCAGCAGCGGCAGGAACGGCAGGGTCGAGGCCACGCACAGCAGATAGAAAGCAACCGACCGTGCCCGGATTGCCGCCGGTGTTCGAGAAAGCGCGGTCATGTGTTGCAATCCGGACTGCTTTGCTTGAGTAATGACGCCGGGCCTTATCGCGCAGGGAGCGCAGATGCGCAACGACAACGCCACAGACAACGAGAAGCTCGAAGAAGAGCTCCTGGACCTCGTCGCCGAGGAAGGCATGATCGAACGCGACGCGCTGTCGCGCGATGCGCAATTGGCCGAACTGGATATCGCATCGGCCGATTTCATCATGATCCTGATGGCGATCGAGGAGAAATACGGAATCTACATCTCGGTCGATAACGAGATGGCCGATCTGAAGACCGTTCAGGACCTTCTCTCCGTCGCGTCGCGCAAGATACTCGAACAATCCGAAGCATGACGCCGCCCCGGATCGTCATTACGGGCGCCGGGGCGTTCTCGCCCTGCGGCGCCGGCGTCGATGCCCTCTGGTCGTCGGCGCGCGACGGCGTGTCGGCTGCCCGCGAGATCGACTTCGATACGATTCCCGACCAGAAGGTGAAGATCGCCGCGTCGATCGACGCGGCGATGCTCGCCCCCTATGCCGACCGGCTGAAGCCCCGGATGCAAGACCGCGTCGCCGGCTTCGCTCTGATCGCCGCGGACGAGGCCATCACCCAGGCCGGCCTGACCGAGGCGGACTTCGGCGAGGACTGCGGCGTGATCGTCGGCTCCGGCTTCGGCGGGGCCGAGACGCTCGACGCCAATTACCTGAAATTCTTCACCCAGCATTACGGCGGGTCGCCCCAGCGCCTCGACGCGATGGCGATCCCCAAGATCATGACGAACGCCGCCGCGTCCTGGATCTCGATGACCTGGGGCGCGCGCGGGCCGGCCTACTGCATCTCCACCGCCTGTTCCTCGGCGAGCCAGTCGATCGGGCTCGCCTATCAGCTGATCCGCGCCGGCGCGATGGAGCGCTGCATCACCGGCGGGTCGGAGGCCTGCGTCGTCGCCGGCGTGTTCCGCGCCTGGGAGATGCTGCGCGTCCTGTCGCCCGACGCCTGCCGTCCGTTCTCGCGCGACCGCAACGGCATGATGCTGGGCGAAGGCGCCGGCATCCTGATCCTGGAGACGCTGGAGGCCGCCGAGGCCCGCGGCGCCGAACCGCTGGCCGAGATCGTGGGCTACGGTACCACGACGGACGCGGGCGACCTGCTGCGCCCCGACCCCGACGGTGCCGCCGGCGCGATGACCCGCGCGATGGCCGATGCCGGGCTGCGGGCGGACGAGGTGGGCTATGTCAACGCTCACGGCACCGCCACGGTCGCCAACGACCTGTCCGAGACGCAGGCGATGCGCCGCGTCTTCGGCAACCGTTTCGACGAGGTCGCGGTGTCTTCGACCAAGCCGATCCACGGCCACGCGCTCGGCGCCGCCGGCGCGCTGGAGACGATCATCACGCTGCAGGCCCTGCGCAACCGCCTCGCCCCGCCCTCGGGCAATTTCGGCGAACTCGACCCGGCCATCGGGTTCGAACCGGTGCATGGCGCGGCAAGGGCCTTCGACGCGCCCGCGGCGATGTGCAACTCCTTCGCCTTCGGCGGCATCAACGCCTCGCTGATCCTCGGCAGCGCCGCGCGGCTCTAGCGGATGACGGGCGGTCACGGGCCACGCGCGCGCCTCGGGCCATTGCGTGTCGTCGCGCGACGGACGGCATCGCGCAGACCCGGACGGGCGCACCGCAGATGACGCTTTCCCTGTCCCTTCCCGCCGCCGCCACCCAGGCGCTTTCGGCACTGATCGCAGAGATCACCGGCGCGGCCCCGCGGGATCAGCCCTGGACCGCCCCGGCAATGCTGTTCTCCGACCCGGCCGTGAAGGCCGCGCTGCCGGTGCCGGAGGCGGCACACGGGCAGGTTCTGGTGCATGACTACCAGCGGATCGACCGCTCCGGCCCGCTGCCGCCGGACAGCCCCCTGCGCGCCACGGCGCGCGCCACCGATGGCGCCAGCGGCACCGAATATACCTTTGTCCTGGAGGCCGGGAGCGTCGCTGTGACGCTGACCACGGCGCTGCGGCTCTACGACGTGGCGCAGGTCGCCGGCGCGGCCGCTGCGCCCTTCCGCGCCGCGATGCTGGCCGAGGCCGCCGAAACCGCCCCCGTCACCGTGTCCCGGTCGCAGACGGATCGCTACCTTGCGCTTTCCGGCGACGAAAACCCGATTCACCGGGATCCGGAGGCGGCCGCGGCCCTCGGCTTTGCCGCGCCCATCGTGCCCGGAATGCTGCTGCTCGCGCTGATCCAGCCCCTGGCCGAGCCCGTGCTGGACGGCACGCTGTCGCGCCTGACCTGCCGGTTCATGGCGCCGCTGGAGGTGGGAGCCGCCTGCCGCATCGCCGTGGTGCCCCGCGGCGCCGGTCGTGCCCGCGCGGTGCTGTACGGCGCAGAGCGCGACCGCATGCTGGCCGTCGCCGACCTTCAGGCCGCCTGAACCCGCGGGCGGCCGCGGCCCGCGAGGGTCCGGTAGCACAGGGCACGTCGGCACAGGACGCACCGGACCCGCAGCCTGCCATTCGGTAGGCGCGGAACGTCGTGCCGGACGGGAAACCGCCCCTTCCATTCCAGCGCGCCAACGCCCGCGCGAACCGGGCGCCCTACCCCCGCAGCCGCTGCAAAAGCGCCCGCGTCGCCGTGCCGGTCACCGGCAGGCCGTTCGCCCGCTCGTATGCCTCGATGGCGGCGATGGTGTCGGGGCCGACCACGCCGTCGGTGCCGTCCGTGTCGAAGCCGGCGGCGGTCAGGCGGCGCTGCAGTTCCTTGCGGTCGGCCAGCGTCAGCCCCTGCGCATCCGGCGGAAAGGTGCCGCGCAGGGGGCCGGCGCCGGCGATGCGGTCGGCGAGGTGGCCGACGGCGATCACGTATTTGTCGGCGTTGTTGTAGCGCGCGATGACGCCGAAGTTGCGGAAGGTCAGGAAGCCCGGGCCGCTCGGTCCCGCGGGCAGCAGAATCGCCGCCGGCCCGTGATCGGGCAGCGCCCCGCCGGCGGCCGGCCGCACGCCCTGCGCCTGCCAGTCGGCCACCGAACGGTTGCGCCCGCGCCCGGCCTGCCCGGCGTCGAAGCCGGCCGGCACCGTCACCTCCACCCCCCAGAGCTGGCCGCGGCGCCAACCGGAATTCTGCAGGTAGGCGGCGGTGGAGGCCAGCGCGTCGGTCGGATCCTCTGACCAGATATCGCGGCGCCCGTCGCCGGTGAAATCCACGGCATAGGCCTGGTAGGAGGTGGGGATGAACTGCGTATGCCCCATGGCGCCGGCCCAGCTGCCGGTCATCCGGTCGACGGTGATATCGCCGTTCTGCAGGATGCGCAGGGCGGCGATCAGCTGCTTCTCGAAGAACCCGCCGCGGCGGCCGTCATAAGCGAGCGTCGCCAGCGCGGAGACCACGGGGATATCGCCGCGGCGCTTGCCATAGCGGCTTTCCACGCCCCAGATGGCCGTGACCACCTCCTTCTCGACGCCATAGCGCGCCTCGATGGCCGAGAGCGTGGCGTCGTGGCGGCGCAGCGCCGCGCGGCCGTTCGACACGCGGTCGTCGTCCACCGCCAGCGCGAGGTAGTCCTGCAGCGAGCGCTGCACCTCGGCCTGGTTGCGGTCGCGCTCGATCACGTCGGGCAGAAAGCCCACATCGCGCAGGGCGCGGCCCAGCGTCGCCTCGGAGATGCCGGCGCCCTGGGCGCGATTGCGGAACGACGCGACCCAGGCGTCGAAGCCCGGGTTGGGCACGGGCCGGTAATCGGTGCCGGGCGCCTCGTCGGCGGGGCCTGTGGCGAACCGGCCGGGGCCGCCGGAACAGGCGGCGAGGCCGCCGGCGGCGAAGAGCGCCAGCGCGGCGCGGCGGGAGTGAGTCGGGGGAAACTGCATCGCGACCTGCCGTTCGTGGTTTTGCGGCCGAGCATAGCGCGGCGGCGGGCGGCGGGTCGAGAGGGGGCACGATCTTCCAGAAGATCGTGCGGGGCCGAGATTTCTAGAAATCTCGGCGGGGCAAAATCTTCTGGAAGATTTTGTCGGCTCCGCGCCAGACGGAGCCGAGCTGCCAGTCCGGGGTCAGGGCGACGAAGTCGGCCGCGCGCCCCGGGGCGAGGTGGCCGAGGCGGTCGCCCTGCGCGATCACCGCGGCCGGGATCGACGTGGCCATGGCGAGCGCCTGTTCGGGACCGACGCCCAGCGCCGCGACCTGCGCGAGGGCGCGGGGCATGTCGAGATCGGCGCCAGCGAGCGTGCCGTCCTCGAGCATCAGCTGCCCGTCGCGGCGCGCGATTCGGCGTCCGTTCAGCGCGAAGCAATCGCGGTCGGTGCCGGCGACGGCCATCGCGTCGGTGACGAGGAACAGGCGGGCCGGCCCCCGCTTGGCGCGGAGCGCCGCGCCGAGCGTCGCGGGGTGGATGTGGATGCCGTCGGCGATGACACCCGCCGCCAGCGTGCCGCAGTCGAGCGCAGCGCCGACGAGGCCGGGGGCGCGGGAGTCGAGCGGGCTCATCGCGTTGAACAGATGCGTGACACAGCGGGCGCCCGCCGCGGCGGCCGCGATGCAGCTGTCGTAGGGCGCGTTGCTGTGGCCGAGGGAGACTATAATGCCGGCCTCGACCAGCGCGGCGATCCGGTCGGGCGGGACGGCCTCCGGCGCGACGGTGACCATCAGCGCGGGCAGGCGCGCGGCAGCCTCGCGCAGGCGCGCGAGGTCGGTGTCGGTCATCGGACGGACGAGGTCGGCACGGTGGGCGCCCTTCTTCGCGGTCGACAGGTGCGGGCCTTCGAGATGCAAGCCGGCGATGCCGGGGGTGCCCGCGGCGATGGCCTGCGCGACGGCGTCGATCACGGCGCGGGTCGCGTCCGGGGTATCGGTGATCAGCGTGGGCAAGAGCGCCGTGGTGCCGCGCCGGGCGTGCGCCTCGGCGATGCGGGCGAGCGTGCCAGGCGTCGCGCTGCAGTCCAGCATCACGCCGCCGCCGCCATTGACCTGCAGGTCGACGAAGCCGGGGGCGAGGATCGCGTCGCCGTGGTCGGTGACGGGCATGCCCGCGGGCGGCTCCGCGGTAAGGCCGGCGACCCGGCCGTCCTCCACCAGCAGCGCGTGGCCTTCGTGCAGCCGCGTGCCGTCGAACACGGCGCGGGCGATATGGACGTGGCGGCTCACGCGGCGCGCCGGGCGCGGTCGGCGGCCAGCAGGATCGCGCCATCGAGCGGCGTGCCCCGCGGCGGGATCAGCGCGGCGGTGAGGTCGGCGGGCAGATAGCCCGCATAATGCGGGCCCATGCCGCCGGTGAGGCAGACCGTCTCTCCCGCTTCCGCGCCGAGAGCGTGGAGGCACCGGGCGATCCAGTCGGCGCCTTCCTGCATCAGGCTGCGGCCCAGCGCATCGCCCTGCCCCGCCGCGGCGACAATGCGCGGGGCGAAGGCGGCATAGTCGGTGGGCGTGGCGCGCAGGGAGAAATAGGCCACCTCCGCCGGGGTGCGGAAACCGGCGAAGGTCTCTTCGAGCAGCGGCGTCTGCGGGCGGAGGCCGTCCTGCCAGTCGACCACGGCCGACAGCAGCTTGCGGCCGAGCCAGGCGCCGGAGGCCTGATCGCCGAGCTGCAGCCCCCAGCCGCCGACGAAGCGGTGGCGGCCGTCTACCTGGCGGCCGAAGAACGAGCCGGTGCCGGCGGCGGCGAGGCAGCCGTCGGCCCCGCCCAGAGCCCCGGCCATGGTCGTGGGGCGGTCGTCGCTGACATGCACATCGTCGAGCGGCAAGGCGGCGGCGACCCGGGCGCATATCGCGGGCTCGATGGCACCGGCGAGACCGGCCCAGGCCGGCGCGCGGCGCAGGTCGGCCGGAGCGAGGCCGGCCTGCGCGCGGGCCGTCTCCAGCGTTGCGGCGAGATGGCCGACCGCGGCATCGAAATCCGAGGCGACGTTGGCGGCGGCACCCTCGGCCTGTGCGATGCGGGTTCCGTCGGCCGTGCAAAGCGCCACGCGGCAGCCCGAGCCGCCGCCGTCGATCGCCACGATGATGTCCGGTCGTCCTGTCATGGACGTTCTGTAATCCAGTCGGACGGGCGAGAACAGATCAGAGCCTGCGCGGCGGCACGGCATCCAGCAGGTCGGCATGCCGCGCCAGCGCCTCGTGCAGACCCTCCGGCGTCGCCGCGTGGTCGAGCGCGTAGCCGTCGGGGCGCAGGATCACACCGAAGAGGTCGCGTTCCGCGAGCCAGTCCTCGGCGCCCTGGGCGGCGGGCAGGTCGGCGTCGAAGGGCGCGCGGGTGAGGAGGTGGAAGCCGGTGGGCGCGGCGTCGTCGGCGCGGCCGACCTGCGGTGCCAATGCGCCGCCGATGCCGTCGCGGGGGCCGAGGCCGGGGCCGAGGTCGGGCCAGATCGAACGCATCCGGCCCTGCGGCAGGTGGCCCTGGACCGTCTGGTTGATGAGCTGGCCCATATCGGCGGCAAGCTGGATGAAGGCGCGGGCGTTGGGCGCACGCTCGGACTCGTAGGTGTCGAGGATCGCGGGGTCGACGCCGTGGTGCACCGCCGCCAGCTTCCAGGCGAGGTTGGCCGCGTCGCGGATGCCGGCGCACATCCCCTGCCCCATGAAGGGCGGCGTCTGGTGGGCGGCGTCGCCGGCGAGAAAGACGCGGCCCTCGCGCCAGCGCGCGGCGAGGCGCGAACGGAAGGTGTAGACGGCGGCGCGTTCCAGGTCGGCGTCGGCGGGCGTGATCCAGCGGGACAGGCGGCGCCAGATTTCGTCCGGCGCGAAGTGATCGGGGTCGCCCGAGTCGATCCGCATCTCCCAGCGGCGGCGCGGGCCGACGCAGCGGACGTAGGTGGCCGGGCGCTCGGGGTCGCAGAACTGGATCGAGTGGTCGCCCAGGTCGGGGCGGTCGCGGGTGAGACGGAGATCGACCACCAGCCAGCGCTCGTGAAAGCCCAGGTCGTGCAGGCCGATCCCCAGCGCCTCGCGCGTGGGCGAGCCGGTGCCGTCGCAGGCGACGACATGGGCAGCGCCGTAGGTGCCCTTGTCGGTGGTCAGCGTCACGCCCGTATCGTCCTGCCGGTGCGCGGTGACGGCGGTCGACTCGTGGAGCCTGACATTCGGGTAGCGGGCCAGCCCCGCCCGCAGCACCCGCTCTAGCCCCGGCTGGTGGAAGCGGTAGCTTTCGGGCCAGCCCATCGGGCCGATGGACATGTCGCGGGACCAGTCGATGAGCGTCCGGCCCGCGGGATCCTTGAACAGCATCCCCGGGTTCACGCGGGTTTCCGGCAGCACCGCTTCGGCCAGCCCGGCGGACTGGAACACACGCATCGTCTCGCCGTCGAAATGGACGGCACGGGGGAGGTCGTAGATAGCGGGCTGTTTCTCGAAGATCGCGACGCTCAGGCCGCGCGCGCCCAGCAGGTTGCCCAGAAGCGCGCCGGTCGGGCCGCAGCCGATGATGGCGACATCAGCCTGCATGAGCAGCCGGGCGGACGGGGCCCGTGGGGCCGGCATCGGCCGAGCCCGGCACGCACCCGCCCGGTGTTCTTGGCCAAGACCCGTCGCGCCTGGACAATGCGTGCATGCTCTCCTCCCCGGCGGGCACTGTCCGGCGGGGCCGGAGGCGCGTCAAGCCGTGTCGGCTGGAACATCCCTCCCGCGGTGCCCGTCGCGGGATCGGCGGCCCGCGCGGGCTGCTTTCGCTTCACCGGCCTCCCGGGGGCAAAATCTTCTAGAAGATTTTGACATTACGGAATTTTCTAGAAAATTCCGCGCGGCACGATCTTCTAGAAGATCGTGTTCCGCGCCGGCGGGCGCGGTCCGGTCATCACTCCAGAAGCCAGTCGACCGCAGCCGCGAGATCGTCTGCCACCTGGCTGGGCGCGGGCTCGTGAGCGGTCTCGTCCCCCTCCGCGAACTTGCCCGTGCGCACCAGAACCGCCGTCCCGACCCCGGCGCGGAGGGCGCCGGCCACGTCCGCCTCGGCGTCGTCGCCGATCATCGCGGTGTCGTCCAGCGCACAGCCCATGCTCTCGGCCGCCGCCGCGAAAAACGCGGGCGCCGGCTTGCCCAGAACCACCGCCTCGGTGCCCGAGGCATATTCCAGCGCCTTGACGAAGGCGCCGGCGTCCATCGACAGCGCCCCGTCGCCGTCGCGGAACACCCGGTTGGCCGCCAGCGCAAGGAACGGCGCCCCCTCGGCCAGCACGCGGAAGGCAGCGTTGAGCGCCTCGTAGGTGAAATACCGCCCGGCATCGCCGACGACGACCGTCTTCGGGCCGTCTTCCGGCCAGCCCTCGAAATCCTCGGCGAGGTCGGGATGGATCAGCAGGTGCGGCGCGCGGCCCTCGGCGATCAGCCGGTCGCGGGCCGCCTGCGCCGGGGTGAACACGTCCTCAGGCTCCACGTCGATCCCCAACGCCGCGATCTGCTCCAGCACCGCGCGTTTCGGCTTGCTGGTGGTGTTGGTCAGGAACCGCACCGGCAGACCGGCCGCGCGCAGCCGCGCCACGGCCTCGGCCGCGCCGGGAATCGGCGTGCCGCCGTCATGCAGCAGGCCGGCGATGTCGAGGAGGATGCCCCTGGCCATGATTGTCAGTCTGGGGCGCGGCCGGCAGCGGTCAAGACCGTTCGAACCCGCGCGCCACCTCCCAGTCGGTGACGCGGCGGTCGTATTCGGACTGCTCCCATTCGGCGGCGTGGACGTAGTGGTCGACCACGTCGTCGCCGAAGGAGGCGCGCAGCATCTTCGAGCCGTTCGCCCGCCCCGCCGCGTCGCGCAGCGTGGCCGGGATGGCGCGGGCGGCCTCGGCGGCATAGGCATCGCCGGTGAATTCGGGCTCCAGGTCGAGCCCCTTCTCGATGCCGGCCATGCCGGCGGCGATCTGGGCGGCAAAGGCGAGATAGGGGTTCAGGTCCGCCCCGCCGATCCGGTTCTCGATGCGGATACCCTTCGTGCCCTCGCCCACCAGCCGGAAGCCGGCGGTGCGGTTGTCGCGGGACCAGACCGCGCGGGTGGGCGCGAAGGTGCCGGCGACGAAGCGCTTGTAGGAATTGATGTTGGGCGCGAGGAACAGGGTGATCTCGGGCAGATGCGCCAGCAGCCCGGCGACATAGCGCTGCATCAGCGCGGACATGCCATGCGGGGCCTCCGCGTCCAGGAAGGCTGGGTTGCCCTCGGGCGTCCAGAGCGACTGGTGCACGTGGCAGGAGGATCCGGCGGGCGCATCGGCGTATTTCGCCATGAAGGTGACGGCGTGGCCGGCCTGAAGCGCGATCTCCTTGGCGGCCTGCTTGGTCAGCACGTGGTTGTCCGCCGCGGTCAGCGCGTCGGCGTAGCGCACGTTGATCTCCTCCTGCCCGGCCCAGGCCTCGCCCTTGGAGTTCTCCACCGGGATGCCGGCGCCGTAGAGGCCATTGCGCAGGGGGCGCATCACCGGCTCGTCGCGCACGGTTGTGAAGAGGTGATAGTCCTCGTTATAGGGGCTGACCGGGTCGAGGCTGCGGTAGCCCGAGGCGTGGGCTTCCTCGAAGGACTGGCGGAACAGGTAGAATTCCAGTTCGGAGGCCATCATCGCCGAGAGCCCCATATCGGCCAGCCGCGCGAGCTGCCGCTTGAGGATCGCGCGGGGCGAGACCGGCACCTCGGCCTCGCCCGCATGGTCGAGCAGGTCGCACAGGACCAGCGCCGTGCCCGCGGCCCAGGGGATGCGGCGCAGGGTCGCGAGGTCAGGCTTCATAATGTAGTCGCCGTAGCCCTGCGCCCAGGAGGCGGATTTGTAGCCCGGCACCGGCTCCATCTCCATGTCGACGGTCAGCAGGTAGTTGCAGGAATGGGTGTGATCGCGGGCATGGTCGAGGAAGTCCGCGACGTGGAACCGCTTGCCCATCAGCCGACCCTGCATGTCGACCTGCGCGACGATGACGGTGTCGATCTCTCCGGCCTCGGCGGCGAGGGTCAGGGCGTCGAGCGTCAGCGGCGCGTCGGGCATGGGGCGTCTCCGGTCGTGGGTCTCGCGACAGGTGACCGGTTTTCGGGCCGCTTGTCGAGGCTTGGCAGGGCCCCGTGCCGTCGCAACACGCCGCGGCCGCTCGGGGCGCCGCCGTCCCGGATCAGCGGTTGCGCGCCTTTGTCGCCCGTCCGGCGGTGCGCGGCCGGGTGAAATCCGCCTCCGGCTCCAGCCGGCCGTCGGGATTCGCCGTGCCGGTGGTGAAGGCCGGCCCCCAGTCGCCCAGCTTCTGCGCATAGTCGTCCCAGTCGCGCAGATCCTCGATGTCGCGGTACATCGCGAAGGGGCGCAGGGTGCTCTCGTAGAAATCCACCTGCGCATGGCGGCGGTAGTGCTGCGGCTCGTAGCCGTTCCAGTGGCAGACCTGCTCGATCGGCCGGCGATACCGGCGGTCCTGCGTGGCGACCGGGTAGCCGATGGGGATCGTGCCATAGGCACGCATCCACTCGGGATAGCCCAGGATCGCGGCCAGTTCGCGGTTCGTGGTCTCCTCGCCGCCGCCCGAGAGCCAGGCCGAGGTCAGGCCCTCTGCCGTCACCGCCAGCTGGATGTTCTGGATCGCGGCGCCGAGCGAGCACAGGAAGATCGCCTCGTTGTTGTCGTCGTATTCCGCCTCCCAGTCCGGGCTGGTCGGCTGCGGAAAGCAGACCTTCCAGCGCGGGTCGCCCAGCACCAGCACGATGGCCACGGTGTTGGCGAGGTAGTTCTTCGACACGGCCGGGAATCCCTTGGCGTGATCCACCAGCCGATGCGCCTGGTCGAGGAACACCTGGCGCACGGCCTCGCGCCGGTCGGGGTCGTCGACGACGATGAAGTCCCAGCACTGGGTGTTGGCGCCCGAAGGGGCCCAGCGGCCGCAATCGACGATGCGCGTCAGCACATCGCGGCCGACGGCGCGGCCCGGCTCGAACTTGCGGGTGGAGCGGCGCTGGCGCACCACATCGGCGAAGGCAATGGTTTCGGAATCCGTGGTGTCGGGGTCTGTCATGGCGGTCCTCCCTGTCGGGCGGCATCCTGCCGTGCCCGACCGGCGCACGGCAAGGCGCTTGCAAGCGCCTTGGGGCAAGGGCCTTGCAAGGCCCTTGGCCGCGCGGTCCGGGGGCGGCGCAGGAAAGCGGCTTCGAAGCCGCTTTCCCCCACGGCTCTGGACGCCCGGGCCGGTTCCGCTGTAGGAGCGGCGCGCACGCCAGCCTCCGGAGACCCCGCGCATGAGCTTCGACCGCAGAATCAAGATCGCCCCCTCGATCCTCTCCGCCGATTTCGCCGATTTCGGCCGCGAGATTCGCGCCATCGAGGAGCAGGGCGCCGACTGGGTCCATGTGGACGTGATGGACGGGCATTTCGTGCCCAATCTCACCTTCGGTCCGCCGGCGGTAAAGGCGTTCCGGCCGCATGTGAGTACGGTCATGGACGTCCACCTGATGATCGCGCCGGTCGACCCCTATATCGACGCCTTCGCCGAAGCGGGCGCCGACATCATCACGGCGCATGTCGAGGCCGGCCCGCATATCCACCGCACATTGCAGGCGATCCGCGCGACGGGTGCCAGGGCGGGCGTCGCGCTGAACCCCGGCACGCCGGCCGAGGCGGTGGCGCATGTGCTAGACCTCGTGGATCTGGTCTGCGTGATGACGGTGAATCCGGGCTTCGGCGGGCAGTCCTTCCTCGACATGACGGGGAAGATCCGCGCCCTGCGGACGATGATCGGCGACCGGCCGGTGCATATCGAGGTCGACGGCGGGGTGACGCCCGAGACGGCGCCGCTGGTGGCGCGTGCGGGGGCCGACGCGCTGGTGGCGGGCTCGGCCGTGTTCAAAGGCGGGTCGGTCGCAAAGGCCGGTGTCTACGGCGAGAATATCCGCGCGATCCGCCAGGCGGCGGAGTTGGCCACGGGCCAGGCCGCCTGAGGCCTTGATTTTTCCGGCGATTTGCCGAAACTTGTCCACAAGGCCCGCGAAAGGGCCGCGGCCGTCACGAGAATGCCGAGGGACAGAATGACCATCGCCACCTTCCTGCAGCCGTCGCCGCTGCGCCTGATGGGCCTGTGTGCCGTTCTCATGCTCGGCGCCGCCTGCGCGCGCGCCCCGGAGGAACCGTCCGGCGCACTGAACCCCGAGCTTGTCAGCCGCGCGATCAGCACGGCGACGGATCTGCGGGCGACTGGCGCGCGGGTGTGGTGCGTGCCCTTCGCGCGCAATGCCAGCGGGATCGAGATTCGCGGCAATGCCGACACCTGGTGGCCGCAGGCGAAGGGGCTGTACCACCGCGGCAAGACGCCGCTGGTCGGGGCAGTCATGGCGTTCAGCGGCACGGGCAAGCTGCCGATGGGGCATATCGCGGTGGTCTCCGAGGTGGTGTCCGACCGCGAGATCCGCATCCACCATGCCAACTGGCACCGCAACCAGGTGTCGCTGTCGATGCCGGTCAAGGATGTCTCGGCCGCCAACGATTGGTCGGAAGTGCGGGTGATGACCAACCCCGGCGCCTATGGCAGCGTCTACCGGATCGACGGCTTCATCTCGGACCCGCGCACGCCGATCTGAGGGAGGGAGTTCCGAGCGGCGACCGGACGTTCGCGCGGGGCTTCCGTACGTGGCCCCAGCGCGGAACAAGGCGAAGCCGCCGCGCAAGCGCCGACGCGCACCCGAGCGGCGGCGCTGTGGTGGACGTTATCGCAGAGTTCGGAGGTCGTCCGAACCTGGCAGCCATAAAACGAGAAGCTCAATTGCCGGTGCGCCCCCGCGCGCGTCGACCCTCGCGCGGCTCCGTTCTCTCCGCCCTGCGTCACTCCCACCCCATGGCACGTTCCGTCCCCGGCGCTATACTCCGCCGCGAAGGATAAAGGAGGAACCCATGGCTGAACGTCCCCCCGTCTGCGATTTCGGCACCCCCGCCCCCGATTTCACCCTGCCCGCGACCGACGGCAAGACCTATTCGCTGGCCGACGTGGCCGGCGAGAAGGGCACGCTGATCGTGTTCATCTGCAACCACTGCCCCTACGTGAAGGCGATCCTGGAGCGGTTCATCGTCGTCGCGCAGGATCTCCAGAACATGCATATCGGCGTGGCCGCGATCTCGTCGAACGACGTGACAACCCATCCCGACGACAGCTTCGAGAACATGAAGGCCGTCGCCGAGGAACACGGCTTTCCCTTCCCCTATCTCTACGACGAGAGCCAGGAGGTGGCGAAGGCCTACGGCGCGGTCTGCACGCCGGATTTCTTCGGCTACAACGCCGATCTGAAGCTGCAATACCGCGGCCGGCTGGACGACGCCGGCAAGAACCCGGCGGGGCCGGACACGACCACCGACCTGCTGGACGCGATGCGGCAGATCGCCAGGACCGGCGAGGGTCCGGCCGAGCAGGTGCCGTCGATGGGCTGCGGCATCAAGTGGAAGGCCGCATGAGCGGGGTCGTTTTCGACCTCGACGGCACGCTGATCGACGCGACGCTGGACATCCATGCCTGCGCCACCGAGATGCTGGAGGCGGAGGGGCTGGCGCCGCTGTCGCCCGAGACGATCCAGGGCTTCGTGGGCAACGGGCTGGGCAAGCTGATCACCCATTGCATCGAGGCGTCGGGGCTGGAGGACAGCCCCGCGCGCCACAAGCGGATGTACGACCGGTTCCACGCCCGCTACGAGACGGCGGTGGAGCACACGGTCGTCTTTCCCGGCGCCGTCGACGCGCTGGAGGCGCTGAAGGCCGAAGGCTACCGGCTGGGCCTGTGCACCAACAAGCCGGAGGGGCCGACGCACGGCGTGCTCAGGCATCTCGGGCTGGAGCGCTATTTCGACGCCTTCGCCTATGGCGACGGCCCCTACCCGCGCAAGCCCGACCCGGCACCGGTGCGGCACATCATCGACCAGCTGCCCGTGCGCCGGGTTCTCTATGTCGGCGACAGCGAGGTCGACGCGGCGACGGCGCAGGCGGCCAAGGTGCCGATGGCGCTTTATACCAGGGGCTTCCGCAAGACGCCGGTGGAAGAGCTGTACCACGACGCCCATTTCGACGACTGGTCCGAGCTTCCGGCCATTGCCGCCCGCCTGGCGCCGCGGCCGGAATAGGCCGACCGTTACTGCGCCACGTCGCGCGTCACGAGCCCCGGGGCCGGACGGGCGCCGTGCTTCGTCATCAGCGCCACGACCCGCGCCGCGATCTCGCGGCTGGCCTTGACCGAGGGGTGAATGCCGTCGATCGCGAAATAGCTGGTGTCGCCCGGCGGCACGAGGTCGTGGAGCGAGACGTAATGCACCCCCGGCACGCGGGCCGCCAGCCGCGCGATCCGGGCCTCCAGCTCGTCGCCCTCGTCCTTGCAGTGCTCGATGGGCGTGCGGATGCCGGGGCTGCGCAGATAGCCGACATAGACGACCTGCGCGCCGGTCTGCTGGACGCGATGGAACAGCTGCGGAATCTCGCCGCGGGTGCCGTCGGCCGAGATCATCTTGTCGATCCGCCGGTCGCAGACCGCGCATTGGCAGCCGAGCCACAGGTCGTTGCCGCCCCCGGTCATCACGACCCAGTCCCAGCCGCGGTCGCTCTTGCGGAACTGCGCCGGGATCGACATGCCGAGGCTGCCGGTGATCGGCAGGCGGTAGACCATATGCGCCGCGGGGACAGAGCGGTTCACCACCTGGGCGCCGAGCGACCTGCGCAGGTAATCGGCGATCGAGTGGCCGGTGATGCCGTTCATCGCCATCAGCGAGTCGCCGAGGGCCAGAATCCGGGACGACTTCGCCCGGGCGCCGCCCGCAAGCCCCGCCACCAGGGTCAGCGCGGCCAGGGCCACGGTCAGGTTTCGACTCTTGAACATGCGCACTGATACCACGGCCACGCCTCCTGCGGTCCCGAACGCCCTCCCCCGAAACGCCCCCGGCGCGACCCTAACGAAAGCCACCGACGGTTGCACCGCTTCCTTTCGGAATGCGGGGCAAAGGCGGGAGAGTCGGGGCGAAATACGGTGAATCGTTTCCCAATCGGCACCGATGACGGGTGGCGGGACCGGACTGCGGCGCGCATCGGCACAGTGACGGGCCGACCCGCCCGGCCCCCGCCCCAGCCCGGCAGCCGGACAATTCGCGGCAACGACTGGCGGCAGCGCGGCGTTCATGTCAAAAGCACGGTCGACACACATTCACGCGCGGACGGACCCATGAGCACCACTTTCGGCAAGGGATGCCACCTGCACCTGATCGACGGCTCGGCCTTCATCTTCCGCGCGTTCCACGCCCTGCCGCCGCTCACGCGCCGCTCCGACGGCATGCCGATCGGGGCGGTCTCGGGCTTCGTCAACATGATCTGGAAGATGGTGGAGGAGAACAAGGGCCCCGACGCGCCGACCCATGTGGCGGTGGTCTTCGACAAGGGCAGCCACACGTTCCGGAACGACATGTACGACGCCTACAAGGCGAACCGCGACGAGATGCCCGAGGACCTGCGCCCGCAGATCCCGCTGACCCGCGACGCCACCCGCGCCTTCTCCATCGCCTGCCTGGAGCAGGAGGGCTACGAGGCCGACGACATCATCGCCGCGCTGGCCTGCCAGGCCCGCGATGCCGGCGGGCGGGTCACGATCATCTCGTCCGACAAGGACCTGATGCAACTCGTCGGCGGCGGGGTCGAGATGTTCGACGCGATGAAGAACAACCGGATCGGGGTGGAGGAGGTCGAGGCCAAGTTCGGCGTCGGCCCCGACAGGGTGGTCGACGTGCAGGCCCTGGCCGGCGATTCCGTCGACAACATCCCCGGCGCGCCGGGGATCGGGATCAAGACCGCCGCGCTGCTGATCAACGAATACGGCACACTGGAAGAGCTGCTGAACCGCGCCGAGGAGATCAAGCAGCCCAAGCGCCGCCAGACCCTGATCGAGCACCGCGATCAGATCGAGCTGTCGAAGCAGCTCGTCACGCTCGACTGCGACACGCCGGTCGAGGTGACGCTGGACGACCTGGAGGTGGTCGCGCCCGATCCGGACAAGCTGTTGTCCTTCCTGCAAGAGATGGAGTTCCGAACCGTGACCCGCCGCGTGGCCGAGGCGCTGGGCGTCGAGGCCCCGGCGATCGAGGAGGCGCGTTCGGAGGACATGCCGGAGGAGGAGCAGGAGCAACTGCCCTTCGTGCCCGACGACTACGAATGGGTGAAGGATGCCGCCGCGCTGCAGGGCTGGATCGACCGGATCAACGACCGCGGCTATGTCGCCATCGACACCGAGACGACCGGCCTCAACGAGATGACCGCCGCGCTCGTGGGCATCTCGCTGTCGGTGGAGCCGGGGCAGGCCTGCTATATCCCGCTGGCGCATCATGCGGGCAACGGCGACCTGTTCGACGACGGCAAGCGCGCCGAGGGGCAGATCGACCTCGACACCGCGCTGACGATGCTGAAGCCGGTGCTGGAGGACGACGCGGTCCTGAAGATCGGCCAGAACATGAAATACGACGCCAAGATCTTCGCCCGCCTCGGGGTGGAGATCGCGCCGATCGACGACACCATGCTGATGTCCTACGCCATGCATGCCGGCATCCACGGCCACGGTATGGACACGCTGTCCGAACGCTATCTCGGACACCAGCCGATCCCGATCAAGGAGCTGATCGGCAGCGGCAAGAGCCAGATCACCTTCGACAAGGTCGAGATCGGCGAGGCCGTGAAATACGCCGCCGAGGACGCCGACATCACCCTGCGCCTGTGGCAGCAGTTCAAGCCGCAGCTTCACCGCGAGCGTGTCACGACGGTCTACGAGACGCTGGAACGCCCGATGGTGCCGGTCCTGAAACGCATGGAGATGGCCGGCATCAAGGTCGACCGCGACACGCTGTCCCGCATGTCCGGGGCCTTCGCGCAGAAGATGGCGCAGCTCGAAGACGAGATCCACGAGCTCGCGGGCGAGAAGTTCAACGTCGGCTCGCCCTCCCAGGTGGGCGAGATCCTGTTCGAGCGGATGGGTCTGGACGGCGGCAAGAAGGGCAAGACGGGCAAGTATTCCACCCCGGCGGACGTGCTGGAGGATCTGGCCACGACCCACGACCTGCCGGCGCGGGTGCTGGACTGGCGCCAGGTGCAGAAGCTGAAATCGACCTATACCGACGCGCTGCAGACCCACATCAACGCCGACACGGGGCGGGTCCACACCTGCTATTCCATCGCCGGGGCGAGCACCGGCCGGCTGGCCTCGAACGACCCGAACCTGCAGAACATCCCGGTGCGCACCGAGGAAGGCCGCCGCATCCGCGAGGCCTTCGTCGCCGACGCGGGCAAGGTGCTGCTGTCGCTGGACTACTCGCAGATCGAGCTGCGCATCCTCGCCCATATCGCCGATATCGGCGCCCTGAAGGAGGCCTTCGCCGACGGGCTCGACATTCATGCCGCCACCGCGTCCGAGATGTTCAACGTACCGCTGGACGAGATGACGCCGGAAATCCGGCGGCAGGCCAAGGCGATCAATTTCGGGGTGATCTACGGTATCTCGGGCTTCGGCCTGTCGCGGAACCTGCGCATCCCGCGCAGCGACGCGCAGGGCTTCATCGACCGCTATTTCGAGCGCTTCCCGGGCATCAAGGCCTACATGGACGACACGGTGAAGTTCGCCAAGGAACACGGCCATGTCTCCACCCTGTTCGGCCGGCGGATCAACACGCCCGAGATCAACGCCCGCGGGCCGCATGCCGGCTTCGCCCGCCGCGCCGCGATCAACGCGCCGATCCAGGGCACGGCGGCCGACATCATCCGCCGCGCGATGATCCGGATGGACGCGGCGATCGAGGGGCTGCCGGCGCGAATGCTGCTGCAGGTCCATGACGAGCTGATCTTCGAGGTCGACGCGGGCGCCGAGGACCGCGTCATCGACCGCGTGCGCGAGGTCATGGAGGGCGCCGCGATGCCGGCGGTCAAGCTGAGCGTGCCGCTGGTGGTGGATGCGGGCCGGGGCGCGAACTGGGCCGAGGCGCACTGACGCGCGGCGCGGCCGGCCGGCCTCGCCCCGTCGCGGCCGTCGCGGCAGGCATGGGCCGGGAGACGCCCGGTGCGGGTCAGGCCCGGTCCATCACCTCCACCGACAGGATCGTGGGCAGGTGGCGAGCGATCTCGTCCCAGCTGTCGCCCTCGTCGAAGCTGGCGAAGACCGAGCCGGAATTGGTGCCGAAATACACCCCCGCCGGGTCGCGGCCGTCGCCGGCCATCGCCTGCCGCAGCACGGTGAAAAAGCAGCCCTCCTGCGGCAGCCCCTCGCGGCAGGCCTCCCAGCTCTCGCCGCCGTCGCGCGAGCGGTACACGGCGCAGGCCGCGTCCGGCGGGAAGCGGCCCGCCATGTCGCCGTTCAGCGGCACGGTCCAGACCGTCTGGGGGTCGCGTGGATGTACCCGGATCGGGAAGCCGAAGGTGGACGGCAGGCCGGCGGTGATCTCGTCCCAGGACCGCCCGCCATCGGCGGAGCGCCAGACCCCGTGGTGGTTCTGCTGGTAGAGCACATCGGCCGCGCCCGGCGCGCGCATCATGTTGTGGACGCAATGGCCCGTCTCGCCGTCGGCCGGCGCGGCGGGGTGGGAATGGCCCTCGCAGGCTTCGGCGTTGGACAGGCGGTTGCGGCGCTCCCAGGTGGCGCCGCCGTCCTCGGTGGCGAAGACCCCGGCGGCGGAGATGCCGACCCACATCGCCTGCGGGTTCGCGGGATGCGGCACGATGGTGTGGAGCGTCAGCCCGGCGGCGCCGGGGTTCCAGCTGTCGGCCGAAGGATGGTTGGCCAGCCCGTCGAGATGCTCGAACGTCTCCCCGCCGTCGCGGCTGGCCAGGAGCCGGGCGGGCTTGGTGCCGGCGTAGAGCGTGCCGTGGGCATGGTTCAGGCTCCAGACCTGCTGGAACGCATCGGCGAAGGGCAAGGACGCGTCGGTCCAGCCGATCATTTGGGCGAAGTCGGGATCGCCGGCGGCCCAGTCGTCCATCATGCCGCGGGTCAGGCGGGTCTTGGTCCAGTTCTCGCCGCCGTCGTCGGAGCGCCAGACCCCGGCCCCGGTGAACTCGCCGCCGCCGCCGGCCCAGAGGGTGCCGGTCTCGGGGTCGCCGATGACGTGGTTGATGGGCCAGCCCTCGCAATGCGGGCCGGAGACGGACCAGCCGGAGCGGTCGGCCTTGCCGGAGACGAGGAAGGCGCCCTTGCTGGTGCCGAGGAGGACGATGACGGGGGACGGCTGCGGCATGGCGGGGTCCTTTCGGATGGGGGCGGTGCGGAGTGTCCGAGGTTGGACGGGGGTCTAAGGTGTTGATATCTATATTGATAGCGGTAACTGCTTTGCTCGGACGGCCCGGACAGGCGCCCGAGACTGGCATCCGAGACTGGGGCCCGAATCCGGCGCGATGATACCACGGCTGCGCCGCGCCGTGGTCCCCCCCTTTCACGAGCGCCCGGGGCGGGGTCTGGGCGCGGTCTGCCCGGCCACCGCCTACCGCTCATGCCCGGCCACGCGGCGAGGAAGCCCTTGCGGGCTGACGCGCATCGGACCTCCTGCGGCCAGGGTCCGTGGCCCCGGCGGCGGGAACAAAACGCCGGACGCGCCTGTTCTCCGTCTTCGAATGCGCCGGCCCCGCGATGGGCGGAGGCCGGCCGGATTGGAGGACCGACATGGCCAGACGCTTTGACCAAATGACGGAACGCGAGGCGCGCGCCGAACTCGAGCGGCGCCAGCACCCGCGGCACCGCGACCGCGAGCGGCGCGAGGAGGATTTCGATTGGTGGGGACCGTTCGGCTATGGCCGCGGCGGCGTGTTCGGCGCGGGCTATGGCTGGCCGTTCCTGCCGCCGCCCTATCCCGAGGCCGGCTATGGCCCCTATATGCCGCCGGGCGCCGACTGGCGCCGCGACCGGATGCGCCCCTGGGGCGGCGGCGACTGGATGCCGCGCGACCGCGAGGAGCGGGACATGCTGGACCGGGCCGGCGACGAGATCGCCTCGTGGTTCGGCGACGAGGCCGCCGAGGCCCGGCGCGAGGCCGACCATCGCGGCCGCGGGCCCAAGGGCTATGTCCGCTCGGACGCGCGGATCGAGGAGGACGTGAACGACCGGCTGACCGACGACCGCCTGGTCGACGCCACCGAAATCGCCGTCACCGTCAAGGACCGCGAGATCACGCTGGACGGCACGGTCGACTCGCGCGCCGCCAAGCGCCGGGCCGAGGACTGCGCCGACGACGTCTCCGGCGTCGTCCACGTGCAGAACAACCTGCGCGTCCAACCGGCCGAGCCGACGGGACGGCCCTGACCGCCGACCGGGGCGGCCCCGGGTCGCCCCGCCCTTTCCCGTAAGCCAAACCCATACCCCGAAAAGGACTTCGCATGACCCACACCGACACCACGCCGCCCCGCCCCGAGGCCTCCCGCGCCGTCGCCATGGCCCGCCCCGCCGCGCGCCCCTGGCCGCTTCTGGGCGGGCTGATGCTCGCAACCGGGCTGGGGGCCGGCCTGATCTCGGCCGCCGCCGCGCAGGACACGCCGCAGGTCGACGGCCACGAGATCGCGTTCGTCGCGGCCGACGGCGCCGAGATCGGCACCGCCACGCTCACCGGCACGCCGGTGGGCCTGCTGATCGAGCTGGACCTGCACGACCTGCCGCCCGAGACCTGGCACGGCTTTCACATCCACGAGACCGGCGAATGCGATCCCGAGGACGGGTTCCGCTCGGCCGGCGGCCATTTCTCGGTCTCCGATACCGAGCACGGCTTTCTCGTCCCCGGCGGGCCGCATTCCGGCGACATGCCGAACCAGTACGTGGCCGCCGACGGCACCCTGAAGGCGCAGGTCTTCACCCCCTATGCCTTCTTCGGCGACGCGGCGGACAACGTCTCGGGCCGCGCGCTGGTGCTCCATGGGGGGCCGGACGACTACGAGAGCCAGCCCTCCGGCGCCGCGGGCGACCGCATCGCCTGTGCCGTCATCGAGTGACGCCGGCGCCCGGGGGCCCGACACCGGCGCCGCCCAGGCCGCCGATGCAATGACACAACACGATTGTCCCCGCCGGTGCCCCTGAGGGCGCCGGCCTCTGGTCGGCCGGGCCCCCGGGACTAGGCTTCGGACAGGTCGCGGAGATCGGCGCGGGCGATCCGGCCGGCCGTGTCCGCAGTATCTTCCGCAGTATCTTCCGCAGTATCCGTCGTGTTGGACGCCGAGATGAGAGACAGCCTCAGACAAGACCCGCAGGATAGCCCGCTGGACGACGACCTTCGCCTGTGGCTCGACGGCATCCGGGCCGAGGCGACGCCCGAGGGGCTGACCGACCTCGCCCGGCGGCTGCAGGATCTCCTGCGGCAGCGCGACGAGACCGGCTGACGCTCAGCCGGTCCCGGCGGCCGAGGCGCCGTCCTCCGCCGCCGCGCCCAGCGGGTCGTTCGGCGCGCGCGCCTGCAGATCCTCGGCGACCATCGCGCGGGCGCGGTTCACCCGGCTTTTCACCGTGCCGATCCGCACCCCGAATATCTCGGCCGCGGACTCGTAGCTCTCGCCCAGCATCACCACCGTGATGAGCATCTCGCGGTAATGCAGCGGCAGCCGCGCCACGGCCTGCATCATCTCGCCCCCGCGCACGGTCCATTCCTGCGTCGCGGGCGTCGTCAGCGTCGTCGAGACGCAATCCTCCTCGCCGGTCCGCGACCGCTTGGACCGGGCGATGTCGTTGCGGAAGGTGTTGCGCATGATCGTGATCAGCCAGGCCCGCAGGTTGGTGCCCGGCTGATAGCTGTCGATCTTGGCGATGGCCTTCAGAAGCGTGTCCTGCACCAGGTCGTCGACATCCTCGTGGCGCCGCGTCAGCGCCCAGGCATAGGCGCGCAAGGCGGGTATGAGGTCGACGATGTCGTCTCGCACGGTCATGCGGGGATCCGTTCCTCCCGGTGGCATGACCGAAACGCGGTCTGCGCCCCGCATGTTCCTGTGTGGCCGCCGCGCAGGAACATACAGGAACATTCCGGGCGCCGGGCTGTTCCCCGGGGGAGATCGACGCGGACGGCCCCTGCGCCGCCCGCCGAACGGACAAAGGAGGAAAGGATGCAAGTCAAGGACGTCATGAGCAAGCACGCCCTGACCGTCACCCCGCAGAAGACCCTGGGCGAGGTGGCCGAGATCATGCGGCGCATGGAGACCGGGTTCCTGCCGGTCGGCGAAGGCGACACGCTCACCGGCACCGTCACCGACCGCGACATCGTCGTGAACGGGCTGGCCGCCGGCAAGGGCGGCGACAGCGCGGTGGCCGAGGTGATGACCGGCGACGTGCTGTATTGCTTCGACGACCAGGAGGTGGCCGAGGTCGCCCGCAACATGGGCGACAACCAGGTGCGCCGGATGCCCGTGGTCGACCGCGACAAGCGGCTCGTCGGCATCGTGTCGCTGGGCGATCTGTCCAGCAACGGCGACCCTTCGGCCGCCGGCGTGGCGCTGGAGGATATCTCCGCCTGACGCCGCCGGTGGCCGGTTCGGGCCGGCTGCGCCCGGCGCGGCCGGTAGAGAGAAAATAGGCCCGCCTCGCGGGGCGGGCCGGAGACAGGGTGCCGCCGGCAAGGCGGCGCCCGTCGCGTCGCGGCGGCGTTCGAGTTGTCCCCTACCCCCACTGTGACCGCCGCGGCGCATCATTCGCGTCAGCACGCATCCTTGGCCGCACGGCCACGAGCATGGAGCCGTGGTGGCGAGACGCCTTTTTTTTGGAAATCGGTGGTGCTGGAGTCCCCGGCTGCGGCTCGACGCGCCTAGAGCGTGTCGTCGGAGATCGGGGTCTGGTCGGTCTTGCCCTGCTCGTTCGACAGGATGGTGCGGACCTCTTCCAGCAGCGCCGCGCGGTCGCCGCCCGGCCTCTCCGCGTCCCGGCGGGTCAGCTCGGTCAGCACGGCCTTCAGGAACTGCTCGCGCTGCCCGGCGGAATAGCCGCCTTCGGCGAGGATTTCCTGAAGCTTCTCCGGCCCGATCCAGTGGCCGTCGGGGCTCCGGAGCCGGTCGATGTCGGATGTCCGGGTCAACGGAGCGTCCTTTCCGTCGTTCCCCGGGTCAACGCGCGGCCCCGGCGCCCCGTTCCCTCACGTCCACACGTCCGCGTGCGGGGGTCAGAGCATGTCGCGCGGGATCGTCTCGTTCCAGCTCAGCGACCGGACGCGCGCGTCGCCCTCCCAGGCGTCGAGTTCGGCGGTCAGGTAGAAGTTCTCGCGGTCCGAGGTCAGCCGCGTGCGGGTGCGCGTCTCGATCCGCCAGTCGTCGCGTTCCAGGGTGCGGATCCACTCGGTCTCGCCGGTGGCGGAGGTGAAATCGCCCGGCCGCGCGCCGTAGCTTTCGACGGCATGCGCGCCCACGGTCAGGCCGATATCGTCGAGCCGCATCACGCCGCGGTCGTCGGTGACGTAGAGCTCGGTCCAGCGGCGGCCGAGATCCTGGCGGATCAGCCATTCGTGCTCGGGCGGCTGCACCGTGGTCAGCGCGGGGCCCGGCGACTGCACCGGCGTGCCGAAATCGGGGATGGTCTCTTCGGCCACCGCCGCGCGGCACGGCAGGGTCAGGGTGCTCTTCTCGGTGCGGATGGTCAGGCGCACCGGCTCCGGCGGGGTCCAGGCGAGCGGCCAGTAGACGGTGGAGACCGACAGGCGCACGCGATGCCCCTTCGGCACCCGCTGCGCGATGTAGCAGAGCGGCACGCGGACCCGGTAGAAGCGGCCGGGCTCCAGTTCCTCGGGGTCTTCGCGGCTCTCGTGATGGGTGAGGTTCTGCATCCCGTAGGTGATCCGCGTCACCTGGTGGTCGGGGCGCATGTCCGAAAGCCGGACCGCGACCATCGCCACGGGACGGTCGCTGGCGAGTTCCAACTCCACCTCCGGCCGGCCCAGAAGCTCGATGTCCTCCTCCAGCGGCTCGGTCTGGAACACCAGCGCGCCGCCGTCGTCGGAGCGCTGGTCGTCCGCCAGGTCCGGGCCGTTGGCGTAGGAACACCACTTGCCCGAATGCAGGCCCAGCGTGACCGGCGACTGCACGTCGAGCTCCACCTGCCCCTCCTTGTGCGAGGGGCGTTCGCCTTCGGGCCGCAGGGTCCGGCCCTCGGCGATCACGAAGCGCTGGGGCGTCACGCGGGGCGCGGGCCAGTCGTCCTCGCCCACCCAGCGGCCGGGGCGATAGTCGTATTCCGGGTTCGGCGGCGCGCTGTCCTGCATCCAGGCGCAGATCATCGGGTCGTCCTCGATCCCGGTGTCGATGCCCTTCAGCCAGCGGTCCCACCAGCGCAGAAGCTCGGACAGGAAGTCGATGGCGGGACCGGGGCGGCCGAAATGCGGGTAGATGTGGCCCCAGGGCCCGACCAGCCCCTTGCGCGGCACGTCCAGGTTCTCCATCAGCCGGAAGACCGAGTTGGTATAGCCGTCGGCCCAGCCGCTGATCGCGTAGACCGGCACCTTGATCGCCGAGTAGTCCTCGCGCACCGACCCGTGGCGCCAGTAGGCGTCGCGCCGCTGGTGCTGCAGCCAGGTCTTCAGCCAGAGACCGGAGCCGTCCAGCCGCTCCAGCCACATGTCGCGCCAGCGGTCACCGACCAACGCGGGATCGGGCGGCATCGTGTTGTAGGAGAACATGACCGACGACCAGCTCAGGTTGTCGCCCAGCAGGCAGCCGCCCATGTGGTGAATGTCGTCGGAATAGCGATCGTCGGTCGAGGACATCGTCACCACGGCCTTCAGCGGCTCGGGCTGCATCGCGGCGATCTGCAACCCGTTGAAGCCGCCCCAGGAGATGCCCATCATGCCGATATTGCCGTCGCACCAGGGCTGATCGGCGATCCAGTGCAGCGCGGCGACGCCGTCGTCCAGCTCGCTTTGCAGGTATTCGTCGGTCAGCACGCCGTCGCTCTCGCCGCTGCCGCGGATGTCGAGGCGGATGCAGGCATAGCCGTGGCCGGCCAGGTAGGGATGGGTGCGTTCGTCGCGGACGGCGGTGCCGAAGCGCTTGCGGTAGGGAATGTATTCCAGGACCGCCGGCACCGGCGCCTCCTCCGACCCCTTGGGCCGCCAGATGCGGGCCGACAGGTGCAGCCCGTCGGTCACCGGGATGAACACGTTCTCCTCTTCGACGATCTCGTGCGGGAATTCGGTCACGGTCTTCATCGCGCCTCCATGGGCTCGGGGAATGTCTCTAGCGTACGCGGTCCCGCGGCATCGGCTGGATCAGGAAGATCAGCGAGTCGCGGCAGCGGTCGTGGGCGTCCTGGATGAACTCGGCGTCGTCGCCGCCGAGGAAGATGTCCATCAGCTCGAAGGAATAGCTGTCCTGGTCCGACAGGTCGGCCAGGCTCTGGCCCTCCTCGACCAGCACCTGCGCCATCATGTCGGGCAGCAGGTCGCGCAGCTTGTCGATGTCGTCCTGCTGCGGCACCCGGCGGACGATGCCGTTCGCCTCGTGCGTGCGGACCATGTATTTCGCGGCCATGCGGCTCTTGCCTTCGCGGGCCGGCATCTTCGGCTCTTCGCCGAGCGCCAGCTGGATGACCTGCCGGTGATGCGTGCAGCCGTCGACCATCTGGAACAGCGGCGAATGCGACTTGGACATCCGCGCGTTGATCTCCAGGAGGTTCAGCGCGCCGCTGTCGGGGTCGCGGAAGAACTCGACGTTGAACGGCCCGTCATCGAAGCCGATCTTGTCCAGCACCTTCGCGGTCTGCGCGCGGGCCGCCTCGACCACCTCCTCGGGCAGCTCGGCGGGGTAGTGATAGCTCGACAGGCTGGACATGTGCCGGCCGGTGCGGCGGGTCTCGATCACGCCGTAGGCGATCACCTCGCCGTCCTTCACGAAGCCCTCGATGGTGAACATCTGGTCGGCCGCGATCAGTTCCTCGGCGACGGCGTGGTTGCCGTTCGCCTCGGGCGGGACGGCGGTGTCGTTGAGGTGGTTCAGGAACTCGTTGAACGGCTCGCCGTAGCGGTGGATCGCCTGCCGGCAGGCATGCAGCGCGCGGCCGTATTCCGAGGGCTCGCGCACGCGGAAGCCCAGCATCGAGGAATGCCCCTTCACCGGTTTCAGCCAGAACGGATAGGGCAAGGGCGGCGCGTCCCCGGTCCCGGGCGCGAAGGGGTTCACGGCGCGGACCTCGGGCGTGTCGTCGGGCAGCACCTCGCGCTGGCACTTGCGCATCCAGAACTTGTGCTCGCACCGCGCGACGGCCTCGGGCGAGGCGCCGGGCAGGCCGTAGTCGCGGCACAGCAGGCTGACGAGCGCGGTGACGGGGAAATCGAGATGGCCGACGATGGCGTCGGGGGGCCGGTCGAACCCGTCGATGATCTCGCGGGCCCGGTCGTAAAGACCATCGAAGGTGAACGTTCCGCGGTGGGGCTGAACCTCGGTGCGGTGCAGCACCTGTTCCACCTGCCAGTCCTTCGCCTCCGGCACGCGGGAGATCATCCGCTGGTGGAACTCGTCCGTCCCCACCACGCAGACGAGCTTTTTGCCGGACGGGTCGGGATCGTGCTGTTTCGCCATTCTGTCTCTCCTCGGGTCGTTCCGGCCGATCCGAAGGAGCGGCCTGTTACGGAGCAAACGAGTCCCGGCGGCCAAGCGTTCCCGCCTGTTACGCCGCCGTCGACACCGACGGCCGGTCCGGAACATCTGCGCGCCGCGACCGTTGGTCCCGAGCCGGGGGCGCGGACAGCGATGCGCGCCCGACCGGCGACGCAGCGAACACCCGAGGAAAGGAACGAGAGATGCAGATCAAGGACCTCACGGCCCTATATCTCAGCGAATTGCAGGAGGCGTCTTCCTTCGAGGGCCAGGTCGCCGGCGCACTGCCCGAGCTGGCCGACCGCGCCTCTGACCCCGCCCTGCGCGCGTTCCTGTCCGACGACATGCCGGAAGCGCGGCTGCACGGCGAGCGCGTCTCGGGCCTGCTGGAAGCGCATGGCGCGACCGAGCGGCATACCGACGGCTCGATGCAGCGCATCCTGGGCGAGGCGCGCGACTGGGCGGCGCAGATCGACGATCCGTCGGTGCGCGACGCGGCGCTGATCGCCTCGACGCAGCGGATCCTGCATTACGAAATGGCGGTCTACGGGTCGCTGGCGGACTGGGCGAAGCAGCTGGGCCTGTCGGACCTGGAGACGCTGGTCGCGATCCTGGAAGAGGACAAGCGCGCCGATGCCCGGCTGACCCAGATCGCGAAGGATACGGTCAACGCCAAGGCGGCGGCCTGAAGGCTGGGAGCGGCGGCGCGTGAAGCCCCATGGGGGCGAGGTCGCGCGCCGTCTGAATGCCGCTCGCGGCCAGCCCGCGGCCAGCCTGCGGGATCGGTTCACCGAAGCGCCGCCGCGGCGGCGCTTCGATGTCTCGGCGCCTCATATCGGCCAGTAGCCGATGGCGCCGTATTGCTCCATCGCGTTCTGCGCCGGGCTGAGGCGCAGATCTTCGAGCGTGTCCAGCGGCGGCGCGTTCTCGATATGCTCCTTGTCGACATCGACGTGAATGTGCCGGTCCGGCCAGCTTACACCCTCGATCCAGTCGGTCGTCACCACGACGCGGCGGCCGGGCAGCCAGGTGCCGGTGTCGATCACCAGATGCCGCAGCCGCCAGTCCGCGGGGTCGATCAGGAAATCGCTGACCGAGCCGATCTCGCCATCCGTCGCGGCCACGGTATAACCGGACACCTCGGACATGCTGCGCAGGTGCGGGTCGCCCTGGCGGCCCTCCTCCGCGCCGGCATCGGCCTCTTTCGCCGCGACGGCCAGGCCCAGCTGTTCGTGGGCGAGACCGGGGGTATAGGCCATCCCGGTGCCCACCAGGAACGGCGGCCAGACGCCCGCTTCCCAATCCGCCATGGTGCGGCCGGGCTGCTGGCTGACGGGGGCGTCGGCCTCCGGCCTGTCCGCCGATTTCAGCTCTTCCTCGGTCAGGTCGACGGGGACTTCCATGCGGGTGGCGTCGGGCTCGCCGAGCCGGGCGGTGCCGATCAGGCTCTCGCGTCCGGTCAGGAGAAAGCCGGTATGCGCCACCAGGTAGCGCACCCGCCAGGTGTGGTCGTCGAAGAAGACGTCGTTCACGTTGCCGGTCCGCTCGTCCACGGCCCGGATCGCGTAGCTGCGAAGATCGTTGTAGGATAGTAGCATCGGAGCCTCCCTGGGCTGTTCCGTCATAGGACCAACGCCGCAAGGGCGGGTTGCGATCCATCGGCCGGTGATACGGATGGCACTGGAAGCGGCGCGGAGGCGCGAGGCGGCCGGAGAATGGGCCACGGGCTTGCGCCGCACATCCTCCGATCTTCCATGGAGCGCCGGTCACGGCGCCGCCCCGGCCGAGGCTTGTGCCGGCCGGGGCGGTATGATCTCCGAGCTGGGCTCTCGGGTCAGTTGAGTCCCGGGAGGGGATCGCCCAGTTCGTTCAACTGGTCGATGCCGTCGAGATTGTCGAGCGGCGGGTCGGAAACGCCCTGGTTCTCCTCACGGCAGAACCCCTCGACGCCGCGAACCTGGCCCGGGGGACAGGGCTGCTGGCCCTGCTCGCCGCCGCCGCCATCGTCACCGTCACCGTTACCGTCACCCAGAAGCTCCGGGATCTCGTCGATGACGTCGCCGGGGTCGATGCCGCCGCCGTCGCCCTGGGGCTCGACGGCGCAGCGCTCGCCGGTCCAGAACGGGCGGTTGTCCGGGCAGGCGCATTCGCCGCCGCGCGGCACCCGGCCGCCGGTGCAGTTCAGCCCGGTTCCGCCGTCGTCCTGCTGAACGCAGCGCTGGCCGTTCCAGACCGGTGCGCTGTCCGGGCAGACGCATTCGCTGCCCCGCGGCACGGTGCCGCCGGTGCAGAGCGGGCCGGTCTGGCCGTCGCCCCCGCCGTCACCGCCGTCGCCGGTCTCGCGCGGCGGCAGGCATTCCTGCCCGGTCCAGCGCGGCCGGTCGCTGGGACAGACGCAGTCGCCCCCGCCGGTGCGGACGCGGCCGCCGGTACAGGCCGGCAGGCCCTCGACCGGAACCGTGGCGCAGGCGCGGTCGTTGGCCGGGTTCGCGTCGGCGCCGCCGAACAGGCTCGACAGCAGCGCGGCGTCGACCTGACCGGTCACCCGCAGGCCGTTGGCGCGCTGATAGGCGCGGATGCCGCGCTGGGTCTGCGGCCCGAAGAGCCCGTCCTCCGGACCCGCCCGGAAGCCGCGCGCGTTCAGCTCGCGCTGCACGGCCAGCACCCGGTCGCCGTCGGGCATATCCTGCCCGACCACGCCGACGCAGTTGCGGATCTCGCCGCCCGAGCCGGGCACGAAGCTCATCGTGAAGCTGACCGTCTCGCCGGGCGCCAGCGTGCCGCCGGGCACGGTGCAGCGGTAGTTGCTGCCCGAGCCGGAACAGGACACGCCGCCGGGGCCGGCATAGCTCAGCCGCGCCGCCGGCGAGATCGTGTCGGACAGCTCGATCGGACCGGACCACGGGGCATTGCCGGCATTGCTGACGCGGATGCCGAAGCCGCAGGCCTGCCCGGCCTCGCAGGCCTCGGCATTGGCGCGCTTGCTCACGGCGAGATCGGGCCGGCCGGGCGGCGGCCCGTCGTCGCCGGTGCCGTCGTCGCCGTCGTCGGTGCGGTCGCGACCGTCGTCGTCCTGGCCGTCATCCTCCTCGTCGCGGGTCGACGGGCTGACCGCTGTGCGGCCCTCGATGCGGATCGTCGAGCTGCTGCGGTCGTTGGACGGCGTGCGGTCCTGGTCTGCGGCCACGGGCCAGAACAGCTCCTGGTTGTGTGGCACGCGGTCGGGGCCGAAATCCGGCGGGATCTGCAGGACTATGCTGACATGGGCCGCATCGCCCGCCCCGATCGAGACACCGCTGCCACGGCACTCCCAGCCGCTGCCGGTGGCCGAGCAGGCCAGCCCGCTGGCGCTGCCGTCGATGCGGCTCACCGGAAGCGATGGAGAGAAACTGCCGCGGAGGCCGACGGTGCCGTTGAAGCCGCGGGCCCCGTCGTTGCGGATCTCGGCGTAGACGTGGCACTCGTGGCCGCGCTCGCAGGTCGTCGACGGGCTGCGCGGCCACAGGTCGGCCGCTGCGATAAAGGCCGTGGCACAGTCGCGGTTGTTCGACGCGACCGCGTCCGGGTTGACCGGGTTCACCTCCAGGCAGTTCTGTACCGTATCCTCCGGCGTGTCCTCGGCGAGGACCGGGCCGACGTCGATCTCCAGATGATCGCCCGGCGGGATGCGGGTTGTCGTCTGGCAATTGAGGGTGCCGCTGCTGCCACCGGGGCTACAGGAGATGGTGCCCGCCGGGCTGACCGTCCGCATGACCTGCGGCGTCAGATCCAGGGTGTCGGTGAACGGCAGCCCGGCGGGGCGCGCATTCGTCCCGATGTTCTGGATCAGCGCGCGGAACGAGCAAAGCTCGCCCGGCGCGCAGTTGCCGGGGGCCGCCACCTTGGTCACCGTGATGTCCTCGGGGCAATTCGGCGCGCCCGGGGTGCAGATGACCGCGGTGTCGCACGCTTGCAGCGTCTCGGCCGTGCCGTCATCGTCACGGTCGTGCTGCATCCGGGCACAGTTCTCCAGGGTGCCGCTTTCGGCCGTGGCCGGCATGCGCCATACGAGTTCGAGCTTCAGCGACTCGCCCGGTTGCAGGCCGCCGGGTTCCGCCGGATGCGTGCAGGTCTGCGGCCGCGGACTGCCCGTGGTGCAATTCCAGCCCGGATCGCCGCCATAGCGCACGAGGCGGGCGGCGCCGGGGCCAGAGGGGATGTCGCGCAGCCGGAAGCCGAAGTTGTAGGGCGCGCCGCCGACATTCTGCACCTCGACGACATAGGTACAGGCCCAGTCGCCGGCCGGCAGCCGCGCGCAATTGGGCAGCGCCGTCTTGCCGATCTGCAATTCGGGGTGCGACTGGTCGTGCCCCGGCGGATAGCGCGGGATGTCGGCGCAGGCATAGTCGTTGCCCCGGTAATTGTCGGGCTCGCGCGTCTGCCAGTCGATCGTGCTGCAATTGCGTACCTGGCGGTAGCCCTCATCGAGAGGCGGGCCCTCCATCCAGAGCACCACCTCGACATTCTCGCCCGGAGCAAGGGTGGTCGAGGGATGGCGGCAGTCGAACCGCGACGCCCCGGCGGGGCTGCAGCGCCACGGCGGGTCGGGCCGCCAGCGGCTCAGCGTGGTGCCCGGCGTGCGGGCGGTGTCGCTGAACACGACGGGGCCGGTGTAGTCGCGCGCGCCGACATTGGTCACGCGGACAACATAGGGGCAGTTGTCGTGCCAGTCGCAGTTCCAGGCGAGCGGGAATTTCTCCAGCTCCAGGTCGGGGCTGCAGTACCGGTCGCCGTCCTCGCAGCGCGGGACGTAGGTGCAGATACGGTCGTTGTACTGGACGTCGTCCTGTTCGATGCCGGCCCAGTCCAGTTCGGCGCAGTTGGCCAGCACGGGGCGCGACCAAGTCTGCGGCAGGCGCCAGACCAGTTCCAGTTCGATCCCTTCGCCGGGGTCCAACTCGCGCCGGCCGCCATCGCATTCGGCAAGACCGGGTTGCGGTTCCTCGCAGGTCCAGCCGTTCTCGTTCCGCGGCGGGTCCTGCAGCCGCGCATGGCCTTCGGCGGTGTCGCGGAAGCGGATGCGGCCGGAATAGCGGAACTCGCCCGCGTTGACGATGCGCACGATGAAGGTGCAGCGGCCCGCTTCGTCGCAGCGCTGCGGATCGTAGCGCTTCTCGATGCGCAGGTCGGGCGTGCCGCATTCCTGAACGACGGCGACGTCGCCCACATGGCCGCGCTTGTCGGGATCGCCCGCCTGGCCGTCATAGTCCACATAGCGGCTCTGCCACGGCGGTTCGTTCGCCGGGCGGACCAGCGCGATCTCGTTGCCCTGCAGCCCGTGAACGGCCAGCGGCCCGCCGGCGGAGAGGTTGGCGCGGTACTGCGTGCTGTCGCGGAGCGCGTCGCCGGACGTCCAGAGCGTGCGGTCGCAGGGGCCGTAGGTGTAGCTGCCGTCGGCCTGCTCCTCGTAGCCGTAGCCGATGGCGATGCCGCCCGCCGTGTTCCGGAAGTTTCCGGGGAAGCCGATGGCGTATTCCTCGGGCTGCCGCTGCCAGCGGCTGGGCGTGGCCGGATCGTCCGGGCTTTCGCGGGAAAAGCGCAGAACGCGGACCTGTCCGGCATCGTGATGCTGGGCATAGTCGTAGCTGGGCGTCACGCCGCCGCGCTGGGTCAGGTACATGCGCCCCGCCTCGTCGAAGTCGATGTCTGAGATCGGGTGGTCCGTGGGATCGGGCGACACGTCCAGTTCCCACTGGATGTCGGTCGAGAAGCGGCCGTCATCGGCGATGGCGACCGACCAGACCTGCGGCCCGAAGTCGGAGGCGTAGTAGAGCCGGCCGCCGTGATAGGTCAGGCCCCAGACTCGACGGCCCTCGGCCGCCCGGCCCCAGGTGGCGGGGTCGGTGGCGTCGAAGGCGGACGAGGTGATGTCCATCCGGTCGGACGGGTCATGCGCCACGGGCGCGAGGCCCAGCCGCGGCCGGGCGTCCTGGCCGTGATCGAACCGACCCAGCACGCGCCCGTTCCTGTCGAGCCGGTGGATGAAGCCGGTGTCGCGGTCGGAGACGTAGAACTGGCCGTGGACCGGGTCGAAGGCGATGTTGCCGAGGCCCGGGCCGCTATTGGCGCGGCCGCCCGGCGCGATCTGTGCGAAGAGCGAGACGTTTCCGGTCCGCCCGTCGATCCGGTAGACCGAGCCGGGACCGCCGCCGAGGCGGTCGCCCCATTGCCCCTGCATCCACTGTGCCCGGGCAGTGCCGCTGCGCAGGCGTTCGGGCCGCCCGTCGCCGTCGCGGTCGGGGGCGACGATGTTCAGGCCATGCGCCGCGCTGGCCGAGACGTAGATATTGGCGGGGTCGGCATCGTCGATGGCGACGCCGAAGACCTGTCCGATATCGCGCGCCGCGGCCTCGTAGCGGATGGGCGCGTTCATCACCTGGGCCTGCGGCGCGCCGGCCGGGTCCGAGACGTCGAAGACGCGAAGCGAGGCGCCGGCTGTGTCGATGAAGGTTTCGTCTGTTTGGGTCTCGCCCGCCGGCAGGGACGCGGCGTTGGGCGGAGCGGTCGTTCCGGGAAAGCCGGTGACGGCGAGGTCGCCGTCCTCTAGGATGGGGGGCTGCTGGGCCAGCGCCGGGCCGGCCATCAATGCGAGGCAGACTGCAAGCGATCGGCGGAATATGTGTCGGCGGGAATGCGCCGTCGGGTCCGTTGCTTGCGTGGGTTGGCTGGCGACGTGCGGTGGCTCGAGCCTGCGCGTGGCCTGCATGGTACCTCCCGGATCACGATATGCTGATCACGGGGAACACGTGCAGGTCCGGAAATGTTCCGTGCTGGTCCGAAAATTTCTCAATGTTTTTTTATGTGTTCCATGCCGTGGGTCCGGCGCGCGGCACAAGCGGGCAAGTGTCCGTTTGGATGTTGGGGAGCCCACCACTCAACCCTCCCCTGCATCGCGTCCCGGGCCGTCGCATCCCGCGTCGGAAGGACGAGCCAACTCGCCTTGGCGGATCATCGGGAATAATGCGGTGTCCAGCGCCGTGTCGACGACGTGCGACATGATGGCGCCCGCGCCCTGTGGTTGTGTTCCGCAAGGGAAATTCAGGACCGTCGATCGCCGAGTGGCGCTTGCCGGCGTGCAGCCTTTGTGCGAATGTCGCCGGAGGAAAGACAATGTCAGCGGAAGCAGGTCTTGACAGAAATCACCAGTAGCCCGGTTGTTCGGTTCCCGCATGCGCGCGAAGAAGCCCCGGTTCCGGCAGCGGACGACGAAATCGACCTGCTCGAACTGTTCGGCGCGCTGTGGCGCGGCAAGTGGGTCATTGCCCTTTTCGCGATTCTGGCCGTGGCGGCGGGCGGCTATTATGCGTTCGGCGTCGCCGAGCCGCAGTACTCGGCGACGTCGCGCCTGGTGCTCGAGGCCCGCGACCAGCAGGTCGTGGACGTCGAGAGCGTCGTCTCGGGCGTTTCGACCGATGCGCCGGCGCTGAACACCGAATTGTCGATCATGGTGGCGCGGCCCCTGATCGAAGAACTGGTCCGGGACCTGGATTTGCTGGAAGACCCGGAGTTCAACCCTTCGCTGACCGAACCGTCCGCGTTTTCCCCGTCGACCGTGATCTCACTGGCCAAGTCCTGGCTCGGCATGGACGCCGCAGAAGAGGCCCCGCCGACGGACAGGCAGATATTCGACAAGACGGTCGAAAACGTTTCGGCCGCGATCACGGCGAGCAACGAACGAGAAAGCTACATCTTCAGCCTCCGCGCGACGACCGGCGATCCCGAGAAGTCCGCGAACATGGTCAACCGGCTGGCCCAGATCTATCTCGACGACCAGATCGAGACCAAGTTCGCGGCCACCGAATACGCGGTGGACTGGCTGTCCGAGCGGGTCAGCGAGCTGGAGCACGAACTGAAGGAACAAGAGGATGCGATCCTCGATCTTCAGTCGAGCGGCGCTTTCGAGACACAGGCCGGGTTGCAGGCGCTCAAGCTACAGGAGCGCGATCTGGAAGAGCGCATGACGGAGCTTCGCGAGACGGCGGAGGCCGCCTCCGCGCGGGCGGCTCAACTCGAAGAGTTCCGTGAGACCGGCGAATTCGAAGCGGCTGCGGCGCTCGCCGGCGACGCGACGCTGCAGGGGGCGCTGGACGCCGCCGTGGCCGGGGAGCCTGCGGCGTTCCGCGCCCGCCTCGACACGCTGATCGAAGACGCGCGGGAGCGGGCCGACGCGGCGGAGCAACAGCTGACATCGCTCGAGCCGCGTCATGACGATTTGCTGGCGCAGATCGAGGAGCGCGAAGGGCAACGCCAGGAGCTCTCCCAGCTCATGCGCGATGCCGACGCGACCAGGGTACTTTACGAGACCTTCCTGACACGGCTGAAGGAGACCTCGATCCAGATCGGTCTGCAACAGGCCGACAGCCGCATGCTGGCCTCTGCCCTGCCGGGTAAACAGGTGGCGCCGCGGACCTCGATGATCCTGGCCCTGGCCCTGGTTCTGGGGCTGATGCTGGGGGCCGCTGTCATCCTGCTGCGCCAGTTCCTGAACAAGGGCTTCCGGACCGCCGAGGACCTCGAACAGGCCACCGCCCACACGGTCGTGGGACAGGTGCCGCGGATTCCGATCCGCCGGCGCGCGGCCCTGATCGACTATCTGGACAAGAACCCGACATCCGCGGCGGCAGAGGCGATCCGCAACCTGCGCACCTCGCTGCTGATGTCGAATGTCGACCGCCCGCCGAAGGTGATCCTGTCGACGTCCTCGATCCCCGGAGAGGGCAAGACGACGCTGGCCATCGCGCTTGCGCACAATCTCGCGGGCCTGGGCAAGAACGTGCTGCTCGTCGAAGGCGACATCCGGCGCCGCACGCTTTACCAATACTTCCGGGGCAAGCCGCCCGGCACCCTGGTCCAGGTGGTCTCCGGCACGCTGACGCTCGCGGAGGCGGTGCTGCACGATAGCCGCCTCGGGGCCGATGTGCTGCTGGGCGAGAAGTCCTCGATCAATGCCGGCGACCTGTTTTCGTCCCAGCGGTTCCACGACTTCCTGGAATCCGCGCGCGCCGCATATGACTACGTGATCATCGACGCGCCGCCATCGCTCGTCGTGCCGGACGCCCGCATCATGGGCGGCGAGGCCGACGCGATCCTCTATACCGTCAAATGGGACGAGACCGCCGCGGCGCAGGTCAAGGCCGGGCTGCGCGAGTTCGGTTCGGTCGGGCTGCGGGTCACCGGAACGGTCCTGTCCCAGATCGATCCGAAGGGGATGAAGAAATATGGCTATGGCGGCAAGTATGGCGCCTATGGCAGTTATGGGAAGGACTACTACGACGTCCGCTGATGCGTCGGTCGTCTGGCAGGCGCGCGTGGCGTGAGGCGGGTCTGTCGTGGGGAAAGGACTTCTCGTCCGGAGAGCAGCGCGCTCGCGTCATCCAACTTCTCGGCTGAAAACCGGTACCCGTTCGCGGGAGCGCTCGAACCGGTTGGCGCGCAACGCTCATTCGGAATGACCTCTTTCGGAGGTGATCCGCTTGTCCGAAACCGATGCCTGGCGTTATCGGGAATTGGAGTCGCCGGGGCGGCCTTGCATCGAGGTCATGCGAGCCGCCTTTTTGCTTTGACACCAATCACTTGCCCCCTGACACTTCGCCGAAATACAACCCTGACTAGAAATTGGCTTCGTTTTGTAAATTCTGATCGGCCGCCTCGGCCCGCGCCGCAAACCACACATTGAACGCCTCTCGTTTCCGCCGCTCGGCCGCCCGGATATAGCGCTGCAGCCGCTCCAGCTCGTCCGCACGCTTTTTCAGGTGCCCCCGGCTCCGGGCCAGGAGAATGCGAAACGTCTCCTGGTCCATCTCATGCACCTTTTTCGCCTTCTCCTTCTCCTTGTGCGACATGCCAGCCTCAAGCTCCAGCGGACGACCCAGCAGAAAGGTCAGCACGGCGGGGTCGTCCAGATCGACCCCGTCAGCGGCAAGCCGGCGCGGATCGCGCTCCTTGTCGGTCCGGGCATATCTGGCAAGCTCGGCGGTCGAGCGGCGCTCGGCGTCATAGGCGCGCTCCAGCTGGGCTTCCGCCTGCGTCAGATCAAGCACGGCGCGTGACAGCGGGTCCTCGCCCAGATCCGCCATGGTCACTGTGGCATCCTCAAGGTAAATCCGGACCCATCTCAGGACCTCGTTAAGCGGGGGTGGACGGGTCAGCCCGTGCTTCACGGCGTTCTGCCCGGCCGCGCGTTTTCCGCGGGCCGACTTCGGCCCCGTGCTCTTGCGGGCATTGGCGCGATTGGCGGCGCGCTGGCGGTCAGTCGTCATGATCCTACATGACCTCGGCATCGGGCACCTGGTCGAGCGTATCTGCTTGCTTGAGGTCCCAATAGTATTTCATCAGGTCGCGTAGACGTTGGTCATTCCGCATCGGCCTGCGTTCCATCGCCTCCATGGCGGTCATATGATCGAGGTAAGCTTGGGCGCGTATGTCGCTTTCGGAGATGCGGTATTTCACTTCGAGTGTTATCATGGCGCTTTTACGTGCTGCGCTGTTTTCGGAGACAGCCGCTTCGGCAAGCCCTAGGTGCTCCTGTTCGGGAACGACCGTGGTACCATTGCTCGACAGCAACCCAAGGACCGCCTTGCGACGGTTTGCGATCTCCAGGTCCCGCGTGAGCGTCAGGCTCCGGAAATGATCCCAGTGACACTCGACAATCCGCTCGACCAAGGCGACTTGCAGCGGCAATGTCGGCTCAAGCTGCGCCATGATGGCCTTCCTGAGCGCCTCAAGCTGCGCGCCGTCTTCTCCGGGCAAAGGCTGCACGCGTGGAATCAGCGCGAGCAGTTCGGCCTTGGGTCCATGATCTTTGGGTGACATAACACCACTCCCTTCTTGGTTTCACGTCGCTCTCCAAGATTTGGTTGTGGTGATGGTGGATGTATAACGCTACATGTAGCCGGAGTCAAGGGAGCTTTTTACGACCGCGCGAATGGGGCGGTCGCGGTCGGGTCATGCTCTCGTCGACGACGACTTGTGGAGGCAGGCCACTCTCGGCTCGAGGAGAGCGCGCTGCCGCAAGCTCACCTAAGCGTTGGAGGCCGGCAATTGCCGAGGAAGCCAGAGCCCGAGGCCGGCGCCGACCGCGATCCCGGCCAGATCGGCCCAGAAATCGAACCACTCGGCGTCGCGCCCGATATGGGGCTGAACGAGCTCGATCAGCCCGGCCTGTGCCACCGCCACAAGTACGACCCAGAGCAAGGCGCGCCGGAACAGTGCGGCACAAGGCAGCGCCAGAACGGCAAAGCCCAGAAAATGATAGAGCTTATCGGCATGAGGATGACCGGGGGGTCCTTCGATCGGCGTCAACGTCAGGACGAGCAAGGCAACCGACACGAGCGCTGTCAGTGCCAAGGCCAGCTGCCGACGTTTCCGCTTCACGCGAAGACTGACGGGAATAATTGCCGGTGCTCTCACTCCGGCCCCAAGGGCGGCGGCCCGATGCGAATACCGGGGCGGTCCTCCGGCGTGCCAATGAACTCGATGCCAGCAGCCTCGAATACTTCCCTCAGACGTCGAAGATGATCCTTTCGCGAATTAGGCTGACCATCCACAGCTTCGTACCGTTTCAGCGTGGCTACTGAGACACCAGATGCAGCGGCCAACGTTTCGAGAGACCATGTCAGAGCCCCCCGCGCCGCCCGAAGTTGCTGGCCCGTGAGGCTCAAGGCTTGCCATATGAGCTGAAATAGCTCATATATTGGCTATGGATGGTGTTAACCGACAAATGAACTGGCGTTCCGAATTCCAGCGCCTCGAGGGCGCCTATGCGCCCGCCACCATGCGCTCCTACTACTCGGACGTCGAGATTTTCGTGGCCTGGTGTTCCGAGCGCGGCCTGCCCCCCTTTCCGGCAGAGGTCCGAACCGTCTGCGCCTTTCTTGAGGCGCAGGCGCCGGAACTGGCCCCCGCCTCCGTCCGGCGCCGTCTCTATGCCATTCGAAAAGCCCACCGTTTGCTCCGACTTCCAGATCCGACCCAGGACGAAGACATCAACCTGACCCTCCGCCGCGTTCGCCGAGCAAAGCATACCCGACCGGTCCAGGCAAAGGGCCTGACCCGTGAGTATCTCGATCGATTTCTGGAGGTACAGCCCGAAACCCCGTGGGGGCTGCGAAATCGCGCCTTGCTGTCGATCGGCTACGACATCCTGGCGCGGCGGTCGGAACTCGTTGCTCTACGACAATCCGATCTGACGTGGCGTGCCGACGGCACCCTCAAGGTGCTCATCCGGCGAGGCAAGGCCGATCCATTCGGCGAGGGACGGATCGCCTTCACGTCCCGGCGGACATGCGACCTCGTGGACGCGTGGCTGGGCTGGCGGGGCATTGCTATCGAGCCGCTGTTCTGTCCGATCTACCAGCTGAAACCCATCAATCGAACGCTCAGCACGACGACCGTGAAGGCGGTCATCAAGTCGGCCGCCCGAAGTGCCGGCCTCGACGCGAGCCTCGTGAACGCCTTCAGTGGCCATTCCCTGCGCGTGGGTGCCGCTCAGGACCTCCTGTGCGCCGGGCACGACACGGCCGCGATCATGCGAGCGGGTGGCTGGAAATGCGTGAATGTTTTGGGCCGCTACCTGGAGCATGCTGAGCACAATGTGTGGCTATAGCAGGTCACATTCCGGGAGTAGGTGACTGGAGACTTTGTTAGGCGGTCTTTTGCGCTGACCTGTAGCAATCAAAAGAACTGCTTCACCTTCGAAAAGTTCTTTAGGGCAAGCGTTCCAATGCCACCTACGCCGTTGCTACGAAGGGCACGGAGATCCTCGCGACTCTTACGGAGGATCTTCGGGATCGACCGGTTGCTCTCGCCACCCACCCGCATCTTGACGATGACCTCGGGGATATAGGCGAGCTTGATTTCTCCTTTGGCGAGATATCGCAGCATCGCATCGTAATCCGCCGCAATGCGATATGACGTATCGTAGAGCCCGTAGGTCTCGAAAACTTCCCGCTTCAGATAGAGTGTCGGGTGCGGCGGCATCCATCCCTTGGTCAGACGAGTAGGATCATACGGCCCCGAGCGCCAGCGCCGGATGATGCGACTGGGCTCCGCGGCAGAAACGTAGTCCAAATCCCCGTAAACACCATCGACATCTGGTTCGGCGAAGGCTTCGGCGACGTGATCGAGAACTTCGTTATGCGCAAAGAAGTCGTCCGAGTGCATCAGGCCGATGACGTCGCCGCTCGCGCGCTGGATCCCGCGGTTGATCGCATCGTATATTCCACCGTCCGGCTCAGAGAGCCAAACAAGACCGGGCGCATTCCTTTCTGCAACGACATCGGCCGTACCATCGGTCGAGCCGCCGTCCTGGATGATGTGTTCTCTGTCGCGGTATGTCTGCGCCTTGACGCTATCAATGGTCTGGCCGATCGTGCCGCGCCGATTAAAGACAGCCGTGACAACCGAAATGCGCATGGATCAGTCCTTCAGGTATCGCAACGCCAAGAAACTCGGTCTGGAGCCGCAGAAAAGGAAAACCGGTTTGAATTCAAGGACCTTCTCCCGCGCTGTCGCCTTATGCGCGCAGTGTCTCGGCTCGGTGGAACCAGTCATAGGTCTCCGCGATGCCCTCTTCCAGTCCGATCCGGGCGGTCCATCCCATCCGCGCCAAGCGGGAGACATCCATCAGCTTGCGCGGCGTGCCGTCGGGTTTTGAGGGATCCGTGGTAATACGGCCCGTGAAGCCGGTCGCCTTTGCCACCATCTGCGCCAATTTCAGGATGGACACATCGCTGCCCGAGCCCACATTAATGTGGCTGATCATCGGGTCGGTGTTAGCGTCGTATGTGGCCTTATCGAGTTCCAGCACGAACAGCGAGGCCTCTGCCATGTCGTCCACGTGCAGGAACTCCCGCCGCGGGCGTCCGGTGCCCCAGACCGTCACCTCCGCACGGCCATCTTGAACCGCCTCGTGGAAGCGGCGGATCAGGGCGGGCAGGACATGGGAATTCTCGGGATGGAAATTGTCCCCGGGTCCGTAGAGGTTGGTGGGCATCACCGAGCGGAAATCCGTGCCGTGCTGGCGGTTGTAGCTCTCGCACAGCTTGATCCCGGCGATCTTCGCGATGGCATAGGGTTCGTTCGTGGGCTCCAGCGGGCCGGTAAGTAAAGCGTCTTCGCGCATCGGCTGATCGGCGAGGCGGGGATAGATGCAGGAGGATCCGAGCTGCAGCAGCCGCGTGACACCCGCGGAGAAGGCCTGGTGGATCACGTTGCATGCGATCATCATATTGTCGTAGACAAAATCCGCCGGGTAGCTGTTGTTGGCCTGGATGCCACCTACACGCGCGGCGGCCAGTATCACCACGTCGGGGCGCTCCTCGGCGAAAAAGCCGCGCACGGCCGCCTGATCGGTCAAGTCCAGCTCGGCGTGGGTGCGGGTGACAATCTCCATCGCCTCGCCGCGCGCTTGCCGCGCCTGTAGCCGGCGCATGATCGCGCCCCCGACCATGCCTCGATGGCCCGCGATATAGTACTTCATCCGCATCTCCCAGTACCGGTCCGGCAGGCCGAACTTATTCCATGCTCATGGGCAGGTCGACGGGGAATCTCTTGCCCGGCTGGCGTACGTTCAAACTAGAGTCTTTCGGGGTTAACCTGGCGCATATCCGGCAGCCTGGAAATAGTTTCTGCATTCAACCGGAGAGAACAGGTCGCATATCCTGCGGAGTGTGTTGAACAACTCGGCAAATGTCCTTGCTCCGGCCTTACGAAGATGCGCCTTGAGCTTGGAGAAGGCCTGTTCGATGGGGTTCAGATCGGGCGAATACGGCGGCAGGTACAGAAACCAGCAGCCGGCCTCGCG
>NZ_JARGYC010000002.1 GCF_029168335.1 Psychromarinibacter sediminicola | reverse complement strand
CCGCCGCTCTCGCCGAGTGGCGCGGTCTCTGCGCGGCATAAGGGACAGCGTCACTGTCCAAGCTGAGACGAGTTAGAATTCCTCTGCCAGCACCCTCCCGATTTCAAATAGCGGGCCGGGCGACTCACCAATTGGCTACCCGGCAATCCAAAATCTCTTTCAGCGCAATCGTAGCACCAGCCCCACTTGGAAAGCCATTGTCAAGAATCTGTAAGAAGAAAGCTCCCTTGTTCCGGCCAGTCGACCGCCGGCATTGTATCAAACTCGCGGCGGTAGCGAATGGCCGGTGGGGTGAAAGCTGCAATGCAGCGATCTCATACTGGACGGACGGCGGCAGAGGGCCGATCACTCCAAACGATGAAGGGTGACCGGGCTGTGCACGCCCGGCCACCCTCGCTCCCGCATGGGGAGTGTCGGTCAGGTCGTGTCTCGGCTATCCAGCCGCTTTTGAAGCCAGTCCAGCACTTCGTCCTCGACCCATCCCACTCTGTTGGGACCAAGGATGATCCGCCTAGGGAATTTCCCGGCCTTCTCCAGCCGTGCGATGTGTTGAGGTGAGTACAGAACCAGCTCCTTCAACTGGCGCTTCGATAAGATCCTCATCGCGATCTCTCCATGTTTGAAGAGCATCGCGATGCCCTAGGTTACGACAATACCCAGGCTGGAAAAGCATATGGGGTGGCCCACTCGGTTTCTAGCCATAGCTGGTCGTCCGTGATTTTCCACCGCTCTAGCGTCATGCGGCGATTGCCGGCGTTTGATATTTGAGAGAGCGGGCTCCAAACCACCGGATGGCGGCCAGGATCAGCGCGCAAATCAACCTCAGCCAGCGGGCCAGGAGGCGCATATTGTGGCCGGCGGCGCAGAGGAGGACGTTGATCGCCTCGCCTCGCCTTCGGCTCCGGCGAGGTGGTTTCTTTCGAGAAGCCCATCGTCCTTCATGTGACCGAGGCCGCGCTCGAAACACCCTCAGCCGCGGTCGATATAGCGCTGATCAACGTAGCGCTGCAGCTGCGCCAAGGATAGGTTCATCGCATCACTCCGGAATCCCACGCCAGGACCATCGGATATCATGTCGAAAAGGCCAAGCATCGCGGAACTCCGGGCACCGTTTGTCGGGCGCTGGCGCATCGTCGAGGCGGATTGCTACGATCGCGACTATCTCGATCTCGCCGGGGAAGCCTGCCTGATCGTGCCGCCGGAGGGCCGGGGCGAGATGTCGTTCGGCGCTTTGATCGCCGGGCTGGATTTCAGCTTTGCGCCGGGAGCGCTGTTCTTCGACTGGCATGGAGCCGATGAGTTGGACGAATCCGCTGGAGAGGGTGTCATGGAACTGACCGGCGAAGGGAAAGCGGAAATCGAGTTGGGATACAGTTACGGTGATGCCGCCGTGCCGCAGGCCATCAAGATGCTCGAACCCTGAGGCTGGCCGATTGTCCCACGCAATGGAGGATATATCGCGCATTAGGCGCAGGTTGGCCGAACTGGAAGCCGAGAAGCGACGGCTTGAGGAGGAAATTAATGCGCTTGAGGCAGCGCAATCCGCGCCACCGCCCACCGATCCCGTGCAAACCGACCTCTCGAACCAGGAGAAGATCGGCATTTTTCGCGACCTGTTTCGTGGCCGCGAGGACGTCTTTCCGGTGCGGTGGGAGAACGCAAAGTCCGGCAAGTCGGGCTACGCCATTGCCTGCCGGAATGAATGGGTTAGTGGTATTTGCCGCAAGCCCCAGGTCAAATGCAGCGAATGCGCGCACAAGGCATTCCTGCCGGCAACAGACGATGTCATCCGTTTCCATCTGTCCGGCAAGGATGCCCGCGGGAAGCCGTTTTGCGCCGGCGTATATCCGATGCTTTTGGATGAAACATGCTGGTTTCTGGCCGCCGATTTCGACAAGGAGGCCTGGCACGCGGACGTGACCGCCTTTGTTCAAACCTGTATGGAATACGGCATACCCGCCCATGTCGAACGATCCCGCTCCGGCAATGGCGGGCATGTCTGGGTTTTCTTCGCCGAACCAGTCTCGGCTGCCGACGCGCGCAAACTGGGCGCCTACCTGCTCACGAAGACAATGGAACGCTACCCGGAACTTGGGTTTGAGTCATATGACCGCCTGTTCCCAAGTCAGGACACTTTGCCCAAGGGCGGGCTCGGGAATCTCATCGCCCTGCCATTGCAGTTTTCTCCCAGGCAGTTGGGCAACAGCGTGTTCGTGGACAAAGATTTCCGGCCGCACCGGGATCAATGGGCGTATCTGTCGACGGCCGAGCGCGTGTCGGCCAAAGGGCTGGGTGCCTTCTTGGCTCAAATTCCCAAACAGGACTCCGTGATCGGGTTGCCGTTTCCGGAAGACGAAGAATTTGAAAAGACACCTTGGGCTATGCCGCCATCCCGTACGCCCGCCCTGCCGGACCTGCCGTCGTTGACATTGCCGGAAAGGCTTCAGGTGGTGCTTGGCGACCAGATCTACATTCGGAAGGCTGGCTTGGCGCCATCACTGCGCAATCGGTTACTGCGTCTGGCGGCGTTTCAGAACCCTGAATTCTATCGCGCCCAGGCGATGCGTCTGCCGACTTTCGGCAAGCCTCGTGTCATCGCCTGCGCCGAGGATTACGCAGATCACATTGCACTTCCACGCGGCGTGCTTGGCGCTTTGCAGGATCTCGCAACAGAAGCAGGCATTTTGCTGGAGGTTGATGATCAGCGATACGGTGGCGCGCGGATCAAGACGCGCTTCACCGGGTCCCTTACGCAAAAACAAGACTGGGCCGCCAAGGCGTTGCTGGCAGAGGACGCGGGCGTTTTGTCGGCCACGACCGGTTTCGGCAAAACGGTGTTGGCAGCGTCATTGATAGCCAGCCGGGGCGTCAACACGCTGATACTGGTTCATCGCCGCCAGTTGTTGGATCAGTGGTTGACCCGGCTGGAAACCTTTCTTGACACCTCGAATACGGCCATTGGCCACGTTGGTTCGGGAAAGCGGAAGCTATCGGGGAAAATTGACGTGGCCCTGATGCAAAGTCTGGTCAAGCGCGGCGAAGTTGACGACTGCGTGGCCGACTACGGCCAGTTGATCGTGGATGAATGCCACCATATTTCGGCGGCCAGCTTTGAACTCGTCGCGCGGCGCAGCAAAGCCAGATATGTACTCGGTCTGACGGCCACACCCTATCGCAAAGATGGCCATCACCCGATTATCTTCATGCAATGCGGTCCGGTCCGCTATCGGGTGGATGCGAAAGGCGAAGCAGCGACACGCTCCTTCAACCATTCCTACTTTTCACGACCGACGGAATTTCGATTGCCCTTGGGGGAAGGGGCACCACCAATCCAGAGCATTTATCAAATGCTTGCACGAAACGAGGTGAGAAACGACCTGATCTTTGACGATGTTTTGCGTGCGTTGGACGCCGGGCGCAGCCCGGTCCTCCTGACTGAACGGCGCGAGCATGTGGCCTATTTCGCCGATCGCTTCAAAGGCTTCGCCAAGAACATCATAGTGCTACAAGGCGGTATGGGCGCAAAGCAACGCCAGGCCGCCTATAACGCCCTCAAAGACGTGCCGGAAAAGGAGGAGCGCCTTCTGATCGCTACCGGGCGGTATCTCGGAGAGGGATTTGACGATGCCCGCCTTGATACATTGTTCTTGACGATGCCGGTATCCTGGAAGGGTACGCTGGCTCAATACGCGGGCCGCCTGCATCGGGAGCATCACAACAAGAAAGAGGTCGTGGTCGTTGACTATGCCGACTTGAATGTTCCAGCCTTGGCCCGGATGCATCAGAGGCGAACCAGCGGCTGCAAAAACCTCGGATACTCGATCGCATCTGAACTCCCGTGGGAAATCGCTGGCAAAGGAGCTTGACGCCTTCGCTTCAGGTCCCTCAGGATTCGCTTTGGAGATTCTGCTCGGCAAAAACACGAGGACTCGAACCTCTGAAGTGAATTTGGTCCCCGGGTACGGGTGAGGGTACGAGGGATTTCTCGAAACTAGATAAATATTTGATTACAATACTTTAAATGTCAAATGCGAGTCCTCTCCTGGCACCACTTCTCCCTGTGATCGATTCCTGTAACGCACGGAAGACGTGGGCTTTTTTGCCCCGTTTCCGGGTTTGGTGCCTGTCGTGGCCGGGCACAGCCCGCCATCGATTTGCGGGCAGCGTCGCCTTGTAAGTTTCGGGCGCGACGAACGGCCCCCGAGCGCCCCCACGTGCCATGGATGAAGCTCAGCGCTTTCCGCAAGCCCATCGCTGGAAAGTCCTGTCGGGAACAAGCGCAATCAGCCGCGTCAGCACCGCCGAAAGCAGCAGGGCGTAGGCGACCCGGCCCAGAAGCACGCTGGTGGGGTCGGCGCCGAGGGCGATGGCCACCGCGGTATCCTCGATCAGGCCGTGGCACAGGCTCATGAACATCGTCGCGCGGAAGACCTGGCGCCGGTCGAGCGTGCCGTTGCGGGTTTCGTGCAGGATCAGCCCGCCGCCGTAGGACAGCCCCAGGATCAGCCCGACGACCACGATCGGGGCGGCGTCGCGCGGCAGGCCGGAGGCGCGCAGCGCGGGACTGACGAGGGTGGCGAGGGGGCGTTCCAGCCGCAGCCGGGCCACGATGCGCATCAGCACGACGAGGCCCAGGAGGATGACGAACATCCATGCGAGTGCCTGCGCAGTCTCGCTCAGGAAACTCGGCCAGTCGGCGCTGCGCGCGGCGGGGATCCAGTCGGGGTCGGCCGGTGCCTGGAGCCAGCCGGTCGCGGTGAACATCAGGTGGAGCAGGGCGGCGCAGGACAGCCCGGCAAACAGCCGCCAGCAGGCGGAGACGAGAAAGCCGGTGCCGGCCTTCTGCACGATCCGTTGCTCCACCGGCAGGGCGTGCGCAAACAGCAGCACGGTCCAGAACACGGTGACCTGCGCGGTGGTCAGCGCCTCCGGCGGGACCAGCGCGTAGAGCGCCGCCGCGCCGCCCCAGATGCCCCCGAGGATGCCGGCGAGGCAGGCCAGCGCGAGCTCCGGCGGCAGGCCGAGGGCGCGCATCACCGGCGCGAAGACCGGGGCGGCGGCGTCGATCCAGCCGAGATCCTCGGCCAGTTTCACCGCCAGCAGGATCGGCAGGACGATCTTCACCAGCGCCCAGTAGAGCGATGCGGCATCGGCGACCACGGTGCGGGCGGTGCGCAGGAGGTCGACCGGCGACAGGCGCAATGCGCCGCCGGCCGAGCCCGCCTCGGCGCCCCGGTCTGCCTTTGCCGAGCCGCCGCCCGCGCCCGCCGGTCGGGACGCCGTAGACCGGTCGTCTGTCCCGGTCGTCATCGCGAATGCCTCCAATACGTCTCCTGCCGCGCGAGGAGAGTTGCCACCAGTGCCAAGATCACAGAACGGCGGGCTCTGCCACCTGTCCGGAAGCTGGCATGCCACAGACGACGCTGGCAGGTCGCCCGGCGCGCCGGGTTGGTCGCGGCCGTCTCAGCCGATGCCGGCCACAGCCACGATGCGCGTGCGGTCGATATGGTCCGCCAGCAGCGCCAGGGCCGCGTCGATCTCGCCCTGCCGCAATTCCCGAGCGATCTGGTAATGCTCTTCGAAGCTGGCGTCGCGCCGCTCCACGTAGGGCGAGGTCAGCGCGGTGCGGACCGTGGCGATCCGGGCCTCGGCCAGGTCGAACGCGGTCGTGACCAGCCGATTTCCGCAATACTCGAAGAACGCCCTGTGAAACGCCGTGTCGGAATGCGCGTAGCTCTGGAAGTCCTTTCTTTCCAGTTCGGCCTCCATGTTTCGCACGATCGCGTCCAGCCGGTCGCACAGGGCCCCGCGCGAGGCGACGACCGACATGCGGATGGCTTCGCGCTCCAGCATCTCACGGTAGGCGCAAAGCTCTGCGATGTCGTCGGCGGTGGGGTCGAAGACGAAGCTGCCGCGCTTGGGGCGGACCTCGACGAGCCCCTCGAACTGCAGGGCCGACAGCGCGTCGCGGACCGGCGTCCGGCTGACGCCGTAGGCGGCCGCGAGCCGGTCTTCGGAGACGCTCTCGCCGAAGGTGAATACGCCGTCCACGATATCGCCGCGCAGCCGCTCGGTCACGAGGTCCGTCAGCGAGCGGGGTGAGGGAATCTTGCCCATGTTGCCCTTCATCCGATCCGTCGCCCTTTCTGTTTTTCCCGACGCCCGGCCGCGCTCCGGACCGAATCGCGGCGCTACTCCAAGCCTACCGGCACAGGTCTAACCGGAAAGACGCTGAATTGCAGGTGTTTATGGCGTGTTGCATGTAAGAGTGTCATGATGTATGTAACATATAACATCAGGGGGGACACCGGAAATGACGACGGTTTTGGACCGCCTGCACGAGCTTCAGGTGCAGGTTCCGGACATGCGGTTCCTGACCGGGCCGGATATTCCGGAGCGGAACCGGACCGACTGGAGCTTTCTGCCGCCGTCCTCCCCGGTCGCCGTCGCCCGCCCGACTTCGACCGACGAAGTGTCCAAGCTCCTGGCGGCCTGCCACGCCGACGGCGTCCCGGTGACCCCGCAGGGCGGCCTGACCGGCCTGTGCGGCGGCTCGCGCCCGATCGACGGCGGCGTCGCGCTGTCGCTCGAACGCATGTCGGGCGTCGAACGGATCGACCCAGACGGCATGACGATGACGGTCCTCGCGGGCACCCCGCTCGAAACGGTGCAGAAGGCCGCGGACGAGGCCGGGCTGTTCTTCTCTCTCGATCTCGGCGCGCGCGGCTCCTGCGCCATCGGCGGCAACCTCTCGACCAACGCGGGCGGCAACCGCGTGATCCGCTACGGCATGGCGCGCGACCTGGTGCTGGGGGTCGAGGTGGTACTGGCCGACGGCACCGTGCTGCCGATGCTGAACACGATGCTCAAGAACAACGCGGGTTACGACCTGAAGCAGCTGTTCCTCGGCTCCGAGGGGACGCTGGGCGTGATTACCCGCGCGGTCCTGCGCCTGCACCCGCGCCCCGGCTGCGTCAGCGCGGCGCTGTGCGTCGTGGACGGCTACGACAAGGTTCTGGACCTGCTGCGCACGGCGCGCCGCCGCCTCGGCCCGATGCTGTCGGCCTTCGAGGTGATGTGGGACGACTACTGGTACCAGGCGACCCAGCGCGTCTCCGGCGTCCGCGCGCCCGTCGAGATCGGCGGCGGGAGCCATGTCGTGCTGGTCGAGATGCAGGGGCTGGGCGCCGAGGTGGACACGCCGCGGTTCGAGGCGTGGCTGGAGGAGGTGTTCGCCTCGGCCACCGTGACCGACGGCGCCGTGGCGCAGAGCCTCGGCGACATCGCCGCCTTCTGGGCCACCCGCGATGCCGCGGCCGAATTCGCCAACCCGGCGGTCATCGGGCCGCATATCTCGTTCGATGTCGGCCTGCCGGTGAAACGGATGGACGACTTCGCCCGGGAATCGAAGGCGGCGCTGGAGCGCGAGCTGGGGTGCCAGTCGGTCCACTACGGCCATGTCGGCGACGGCAACCTGCACATCGTCGCATGGGTGCCCGGCGCCGCGCCGCAGCCGCTGCCCGAGGTCAGCCGCATCGTCTACGACATCGTGCGCGCCTACGAGGGCACGGTCTCGGCCGAACACGGCATCGGCACGCTCAAGAAACCGTATCTGGGCCACACGCGCGGCCCGGACGAAATGGCGCTGATGCGCCGGATCAAGAATTGCCTGGACCCGGAGAACAACCTGAACCCCGGCAAGGTCTTCGACTGAACGCGGGGCAGAGGCGCCCGGCGACCAATTCCAAGGGAGGAAGACATGGAACTTACCAAACGCACCCTACTTGCAGCGACGGCCGCCTTCGCGATGGCCGGGGCCGGCCCGGCCGTGGCCCAGGACTGGCCGAGCGGACCGGTCACGATCATCGTGCCGTGGAGCTCGGGCGGCGGCACCGACGCGACCGCCCGCATGATCGGCACCCTGCTCGAGGACGAGATCGGCGTCCCGGTCGCCGTCGTGAACCGCACCGGCGGCTCCGGCGTCATCGGCCACACCGCCATCGCGGATGCCGAGCCCGACGGCCAGACCATCGGCGTGGCGACGCTGGAGATCGGCAGCATGCACACGCTGGGCCTGACCGACCTGACCCACGAGGCCTACGCGCCGATCGGCCTGTACAACTCCGACCCCGCCGCGCTGTTCGTGCGCACGGATTCCGATTACGACGACGCCAATGCGCTGCTTGCGGCCCTGGAAGACGCCGAGGATCGCGCCTTCAAGGCGTCGGGTTCCGCCCAGGGCGGTGTGAACCATCTTGCGATGGCCGGGATGCTGCTGGCCGCCGGCATGCCGCCGGATCGCGTGGCCTGGGTGCCCTCCGAAGGCGCCGCTCCGGGCCTGCAGGACCTCGCCGCCGGCGGCGTCGAGATCGCCACCGCCTCGCTTCCCGAAGCCGCCGCCCTGATCGATGCCGGCCTGATCCGTCCGCTCGCCGTCTTCGCGTCGGAGCGGCTGGACTCCGCCCCCGACGTTCCGACCTTCGTCGAGGCGACGGGGCATGATTTCGCCCTCGGCTCGTGGCGCGGGATCGTCGCGCCGGCCGGCATTCCCGAGGACGTGCAGGCGCAGCTGATCGAGGCCGTCGGCGCCGTCGTCCAGAAGCCCGAGTACCTGTCCTTCATGAACGATCGCGGCTATGCCACGCAATGGACGCCGGGCGACGCCTTCGAGAGCTTCATGGAGAAGTCGGACGCCGCGCTCGCCGAAAGCCTCGCGGCGGTCGGCCTGGCGAAGTAACCGGACCGGCGGCGCGGGCCCAATGCGCCCGTGCCGACCCGCCACGCGCCCGACGGAGGGGGACCATGCGCATACATGACAGCCTGATCGGCGCCCTGCTGGTCCTGTTCGGCGGATGGGTTCTTTTCGTCGCGCTCGGATTTCCGGACATGCCCGGCCAGTCCATCGGCCCCGGCACCTTTCCGAGCGTGCTGGGCGTGGCCTTTCTTCTGGGCGGCCTCTGCCTGATCGTCGCCGGCCGGTCGCGCGGCACCCGGCGGCTGGCCGACCTCAACCCGGGATGGCGGCGCGCGCCGCGTCTTCTGGCGGCGGGGCTGGCGACCATCGGCGTGCTCGTGCTTGCCCTGAGCTTCGAAACCGTCGGCTTTCCCCTCAGCGCCACCGTTCTGCTCTATGCCCTGTTCTTTCTCGAAGGCTACCGCGGCCCGCAATGGCTTGCGCTGTGCATCGCCTTCGTCTTCGGAATGCACCTCCTGATGACCCGGTTCCTTCTGGTGCCGCTGCCCGCAGGCCCTCTGGAGTCGTTTCTCTGATGATCATCGACCACCTCGGAAACGCGCTCGAACTGGTGCTGACGTGGAAGATGGCGCTGGTCATGCTGTCCTGCGCCCTGTTCGGCCTGTTCGTGGGGGCGGTGCCCGGCCTGTCGGCCACGATGGCCACGGCGATGCTGGTGCCGCTGACCTTCTTCATGGACCCGGTGCCCGCGATCTCGGCCATCGTGACCACCGCCGCCATGGCGATCTTCGCCTCGGACATCCCGGCCGCGCTGGTCCGCATTCCGGGGACCGCGGCCTCGGCCGCCTATGTGGGCGACCTGACCGCGCTGACCGCCAAGGGGCGCGTCGGCCGCGCGCTGGGGATCTCCGTCACCGCATCGGCGATCGGCGGGGTCTTCGGCTCGCTCGTCCTGATGTTCGCGGCGCCGCAGCTGGCGCTGGTGTCGCTGAACTTCACGTCCTTCGAATACTTCTGGCTGGCGCTCCTGGGCCTGTCGGCGGCGGTCATGCTGGGCAATGCGTCGGTGCTGAAAAGCCTGATGGCGCTGGCCATCGGCCTGATGATCGCGTCGGTCGGGATGGACACCACGAGCGGCACGCCGCGCTTCACCTTCGGGTCGGCCTCGCTTCTGGACGGCGTGGCCTTCGTGCCCGCGCTGATCGGCATGTTCGCCGTGCCCGAGCTGATCCGCACCTTCGTCCACCGCGACGAGACGCCGCCGGTCGCCCCCATCGGAAACCCGTTCCGCATGTTCGAGGGGCTGGGGCGGGTGCTGATGACGTCGAAGCTGAACCTCCTGCGCTCGTCGACCATCGGCACGGCCATCGGCATCCTGCCCGGCGCGGGCTCCGACATCGGGTCGTGGATCTCCTATGCCGTGTCCAAGCGGTTTTCGCGCAAGCCCGAGACCTACGGCAAGGGCAGCGAAGAGGCCGTGCTGGGGGCCTGCGCGGCGAACAACTCGGCGCTGTCCGGGGCCTATGTGCCGGCCATGGTGTTCGGCATCCCCGGCGACAGCATCACCGCCATCGTCATCGGCGTGCTCTATGTGAAGGGCCTGAACCCCGGCCCGATGGTGTTTCTGACCAACGCCGACACGGTGGCCGCGATCTTTCTGGTCTTCCTTCTGGCGAACCTTTTGATCGTGCCGCTGGGCCTGCTGGCCATCGCGCTGGCCAGCCAGGTTCTGCGCGTGCCGAAGATCGCGCTGGCGCCCTTGATCCTCGGGTTCTGCATCGTCGGGTCCTATTCCATAGACGCCGCCGCCTCGGGGATCGTCATCATGATCGTCCTCGGCGTGCTCGCCTACCTGATGGAGGAGAACGGCTTTCCCGTCGCCCCCACGATCCTCGGCATCGTCATGGGGCTTCTGGTGGAGCGCAACCTCGTGTCGAACATGATCAAGGCCGACGGGACCTTCATGCCCTTCGTGGAACGCCCGATCGCCGCCGGCCTGGCGCTGACCTGTCTCGTCGTCTGGACGGTGCCCGCCGTCGGGTGGCTGCTGCAACGGCGTCGCAGGGCGGCGGCCCGGACGGCCGCGAAACAGGAGAGCTGAGCGATGTCCGAGCGACCGCCCCTGATGAATGCCGCAACCCGGCTGCGCCGCCGTCTCGACCAGGGCGGCATCGTCGCCGCGCCCGGCGCGCAGGACGCGCTGACCGCGCGGCTGGTGGCCGCCAGCGGGTTCGAGGCGGTCTACATGACCGGCCTCGGCGCCACCGCATCGCGGCTGGGCCAGCCGGATCTCGGCCTCATGACGCAGACCGAAATGGCGGATTGCGCCCGCGCCATGGTTCGCGCGGTCCCCGTGCCCGTGATCGCGGATGCCGACGCGGGCTATGGCGGCCCGTTGAACATGGCACGCACGGTCGAGGAGTACATTCAGGCGGGCGTGGCGGCGCTGCACATCGAGGACCAGCGGAACCCGAAGCAGTGCGGCGTCTTGGCGGGCGCGCAGCTCGTGGGGCCGGACGAGGCCTGCGCCCGGTTGTCCGCGGCGGTCGAGACCCGGTCCCGCAGCCGGTCCGACATCGTGCTGATCGGCCGGACCGACGCGCTGAAGGGGGAAGGTCTGGACGCGGCGCTGGCGCGGGCGCGGGCCTATGGCGACACCGGCGTCGATCTTCTGTTCGTCGACGGGGTCACCACCCGGGCGCAGATCGAGGCGATTGCCGCGGGGCTGGACGGCCCCAAGGTCGTCTCGGTCGTCGACGGGACGGACGCGGCCGGCGTCACGCTCGCGGAGCTCGACGATATGGGCTTCTCCATGGCGCTCTACGCCGTCACCACGCTCTTTGCGGCGATGAGCGCGACGAAGACGGCGCTCGACGCCCTGCACCGGACCGGCCGCCCGGCACCCGGCGCCTACGACTATGCGGCCTATGCCGATGTCGTTTCGCTGGCGGAGTTCCAGGACTTCGCGCACAGGTTCGAGACGACCGAGCCGGAAGACGACTGAAACGGAAGACGGACGGGTCCGGTCCCTATGCCGGGGTGAAGCCGCGCGCGGCAGATGTCCCCGTTTTTCGCTCATCGAGCCTGTGACCGGAAAGGCCATGGACCATCGTGCGGCCATGCACTACCTATCGGGCTTGATCAGACAATGGGACAGTCGATCCGGGTCCGACCCCGGAATCGACCTGTGGGATAACCGATACACGCAATGAGCATCTTGCGTCGATTCCTGGGAAGCGGGCGGAAAGCGGAGCCCGCTGCGCGCCCGGCGCCGCTTCCCCAGCCGAAACCGGCCGAGCCCTTTTACGTCATCGGCGACGTGCACGGATGCGCGGATCTGCTTCGCCCGCTGGTCGAGCAGCTGGAGGAGGTGGACGCGGAGGCACCGCTGATCTTCGTGGGCGACCTGGTGGACCGTGGCGAGCAGTCGCGGCAGACCCTGGAATACCTCCTGGACCTCGCCGACCGCCGACGCGGGCCGCTGGTCTGCCTGGCGGGCAATCACGAGGACATGTTGCTGCGCTTTCTGGACGACCCCGAGGAGGCCGGGCGCCGATGGCTGCGCTATGGCGGGTTGCAGACAGTCGCGAGCTTCGGTCTGGCGATACCGGACCGCAACGAACGGGCGCGCCACACCAAGCTGCGCGATGCCCTGGCCGAGGCGATGGGCCCGAAGATGATCGACTGGCTCCGGGAATTGCCGCACTACTGGATGTCCGGCAACGTCGCGGTCACGCATGCCGGCGCCGATCCCCTCAGGCCGATAGATGATCAACCGAAGAAGAACCTGACCTGGGGCCATCCCGATTTCGAAACGGTCCCGCGTGTCGACGAGGTCTGGGTGATCCACGGGCATACGATCGTCGACGCGCCGGTGCTGACCAACGGCCGGATTTGCGTCGACACCGGCGCCTACGCGACCGGTCGGCTGACCGCGGCCAGCATCTCAGCGGACGGCGTGCGTTTCTACAGCACCTAGCGTTGCGTCGCCCGGCGGCCGTTCGGCATCGGGCCTCTTTCGCATCTGAAGAGGATATCCCTGCGAACGCGCCGGAGAATCGGGCGAATGGATCGCGATTCCGGGACGCTTCGCCCCATCGTCGCGGACGCGTGTCGGGACCGGCACCTATGTCGCAGGCAGGGCAGGATCGGAGCTTTGACCGAGCCCCTTTCCGTTCGGTCCCGCATGCCGTCGGCACTTGGGCGGCGCCCCCCTCTTCGTCCCGCCCCGCGCCCTGTGCTATGCGTGGCAGGAGCGCAGCAGCCGTTCGGCCGCACTTCCATAGAGGACGCAATGCTGGAGATTCTCGCCGACCGCACCTATCGGCACCTGTTCCTCGCGCAGGTCGTGGCGCTGTTGGGCACCGGGCTGGCGACCGTCGCGCTGGGGCTTCTGGCCTACGATCTGGCGGGCGGCGATGCGGGGATGGTCCTGGGGACGGTGTTCACCATCAAGATGGTGGCCTATGTGACGATCGCCCCGATCGCCGGCGCCTTCGCCGACCGGGTGAACCGGCGGGCGCTGCTGGTCACGCTGGACCTCGTGCGGGCGGGCGCGGCGCTGTGCCTGCCGTTCGTGACCGAGACCTGGCAGGTCTATGTCCTGATCTTCCTGCTGCAATCCGCCTCGGCCGCGTTCACGCCGACCTTCCAGGCGACGATCCCCGACGTGCTGCCGCAAGAGGAGCGCTACACGCGCGCCCTGTCGCTGTCGCGCCTGGCCTACGACCTGGAGAACATCGTCAGCCCGACGCTGGCCGCGCTGCTTTTGGCCCTGGTCAGCTACAATGCGCTGTTCTTCGGAACCGTCGCCGGCTTTGCGGCCTCGGCCGGACTGGTTCTGTCCGTCCTGCTGCCCGGGCCGGGCCCGTCCGAGCCGCGCGGCATCTACGACCGGACCACGCGCGGCCTTCGCATCTACCTGGCGACCCCGCGGCTGCGCGGGCTGCTTGCGCTGAACCTCGTCGTGTCCTCGGCCGGCGCGATGGTGCTGGTCAATTCGGTCGTGCTGGTGCGCGGCGTTCTCGGCCTGCCGGAAAGCGCGCTGGCCTGGACGATGTTCGCCTTCGGGGCGGGCTCGATGGTGGCGGCGCTCGTCCTGCCGCGGCTGCTGGACAGGCTGTCCGACCGGCCGGTGATGCTGTCCGGCGCGGGGCTGGCGATCGCGGCGCTGGTGGCGCTGGCGGGGCTGGTCGGCGCGGTCGGCCTGACCTGGCCGATGCTGGTGATGATCTGGGGGCTGGTGGGGCTCGGCTATTCGGCGGTGCTGACGCCGTCGGGGCGGCTGTTGCGCCGGTCGGCGCATCCCGAGGACCGACCCGCCGTCTTCGCCGCGCAATTCGCGCTCAGCCATGCCTGCTGGCTTTTGACCTACCCGCTGTCCGGCTGGCTGATGACGCAGTTCGGCACCGTGCCGGTCCTTCTGGGCCTGGCCGCGCTCGCCGCGGCCGGGCTGATCCTGGCGCTGCGGCTCTGGCCGGCCGGCGACCCGGCGGAGGTGGCGCATACGCACGACAACCTGCCGCCCGACCATCCACACCTGCAGGGCCACCGCCGCCACAGCCATGCGCTGGTGATCGACGACCGGCACCCGCACTGGGGCACGCATTTCTGAGCGGGTTGGACCGGCGGCCCCGGCGCGTTATCGTGACGCGCAAAGCGCATCGGGGAGGCGGCGGATGCGACAGGGTCCGATCCTATTGAGTGCGGCGTTCCTGGCGATTGCGGCGGCGGCGCCGGCCGGCGAGCTGCCGCGCGACCTGGCCGCGTTCCCGCAGCAGGACATGGATGAAGTCCGGCTGGGGCGGCTGCTGTTCTACGACCCGATCCTGTCGGGCGGGCAGGGCGTGGCCTGCGCCACCTGCCACCATCCGCGCTTTGCCACCTCGGACGGGCTGTCGCTGGGGCTCGGCGACGGTGCCACGGGGCTCGGGCCGGAGCGGCACGCCGATCCGGCCAATATGCCGGAAGAGCGGGTGCCGCGGAACGCCACCGCGCTGTTCAACCTCGGGGCACCGCAATTCACCCGGATGTTCCACGACGGGCGGCTGGAGGCCGACCCGTCCCGCCCGTCGGGCCTGCGCACGCCGCTGGAAGACGACATGGTGACGGGCTTCGACAGCGTGTTGTCGGCGCAGGCGATGTTCCCGGTGCTGTCGCCGGACGAGATGGCCGGGCACTACGCCGAGAGCGACGTGTCCAAGGCCGTGCGGCAGGGATTTCTGACAGGCGACGGCGGCGCGTGGGACATCATCGCAAGCCGTGTGGCGGCGATCCCGGAGTACCGCGCGGCGTTCGACAGGGCGATCGGCCCCGACCGGCCGATCCATTTCACCGACATCGCCAACATGATCGCCGCCTTCATCGCCTTCGAATGGCGCGCCGACGAGTCGCCCTTCGACCGCTACCTGAGGGACGGCACGCCGATGGATGCGGCGGCGATGGCGGGGATGGAGCTGTTCTACGGCAAGGCCGGCTGCGGGGACTGTCACAGCGGGCAGTTCCAGACGGATCACGACTTTCACGCCATCGCCATGCCGCAGATCGGGCCGGGCAAGAAGGGCCGGTTCGAATCGCATTTCCGCGATCTCGGCCGGCTGCGGGTGACCGGGGACGACGCGGACGCCTACCGCTTCCGCACGCCGCCGCTGCGCAACGTGGCGCTGACGGCGCCCTACGGGCATGACGGGGCCTACGCGACGCTGGAGGGCGTGGTGCGGCATCATCTCGACCCGGTGGCGGCGCTGCGGCGCTACGACCCGTCGCAGGCGGTGCTGCCGGAGTTGGCGGGGCATGACGACTTTCCGGTGCTGGCGGACCCGGAGGAACTGGCGCGGATCGCGGCGGCGAACGAGCTGGAGCCGGTCGCGCTGAGCGATGCCGAGGTGGCGCAGATCGTCGCCTTTCTGGAGGCGCTGACCGACCCGGTGAGCATCGAGGGCCGGCTGGGCGTGCCCGAGAGGGTGCCGAGCGGCCTGCCGGTGGATCAGTAGGCCGCCACGGTCAGCGCGCCGCCGTCCCGGCCGATCTCCAGCGCCTGCCCGGTCTCCACCTCGACCCAGGCGCTCGTCTCGCCGTCGGGCCAGACGACCCGCAGCCGCACGGATTGCGCGTCGCCGAGCCCGAAATGCTCCGGCGCGGCGCTGCCGCCGGCATGGCCGCCGCCGACGGTGATCTCGCGGGTGTGGCGCCGGCCGTCCGCCTCGACCTCGATCCAGGCGCCGACGGCGCGGGTGTTCGGGGCGGGCTGGCGCAGCGCGACCGACAGCCAGTTGCCGACGGGCGCGGTCACGTTGCGGTAGACCTCCAGCGGGGCGCGGCGGTTCACGACGGTAAGGTCCAGCAGGCCGTCGGCGTTCAGGTCGACGAGCGCGGCGCCGCGGCTGCGCTCGAAGCTGGCGATGCCGGCATCGGCGGCGGCCTCGGCGAAAGTGCCGTCCGCCTGCTGCATCAGCAGGTTGTTGGGATCCTTCATCGCCAGGCCGGGCATCTGTTCGACATTCCCCTTGGCCACGAAGATGTCGTCGCGCCCGTCATTGTCCACGTCGCCGAAGGCCACGTGCCAGCCGGTCGAGGGGCGGCCGTCGTCGCCCACATGCGGCCGGTGGGCCGTGGTGCCGCGGTCGTAGGTCGCGTCGCGGTAGCTTGGCGCGCTGCCGCCGTTCTCCAGCATCTGCAGCTTCTGGTCGGCCATCGAGGTCAGGTAGACCTCGGGCAGACCGTCGCCCGTCAGGTCGCGCTGGGCGATGCCCATGCCCCAGATCGAGAAGCTGTTCCAGCCGTCCTCGGCCGTGTAGAGCCGCGGCGTGTCCTCCATGGCCCACATCTGCTCTTCGCCGCCGCGCACGTAATAGTGCCGGTCGTTGCTGATGCGCAGGTCGGCGCGGCCCCGGCGACCCCAGTCGGTGAACAGGATGGACAGGGCGCAATAGCCCGGCGTAAGCGTCTCGGCCGCGCCGTAGCGCGCGCCCTCGGGGCGGAACAGCTGGTTGTCGTCGCAGGCCCGGAACGGGCCGTCGGGATCGTCGCGGTCGACATAGTTGCCGAAGGCGAGCGTGGGCAGCGACCGGCCGGCCTCCCAGGTTGCGGAGAACGCGGTCGTCCAGCGGTCGCCGGGGTCGAGAGCGAAGGCATCGGTGGGCGCGAAGGTGCAGTCGCCAAGCCCGCGCAGCACCCGGTTGCCCCCGGCGCGCAGCACGACGAGGTCCAGCAGGCCGTCGCTGTCGATGTCCAGCGGGTAGGCGCCCGTCGCGTCGGTGATCGCCGGCGTCTCGGAGTCCAGCGGTTCGAACACGATCTCGCCGCCGGGCGCGGACCGGTTGACCCAGAGCGCGGCCGGCGATTCGCCGCCCGCCGCGAACAGGTCCGGCAGCCGGTCGTCGTTGCAGTCGAACACGGCCAGGCCGCCGCCGACGAAATGCGCCCAGCCTCCCGAATAGACATGCTCCGGCACGGCGACCCGCTCGAAGGCGGGGGCCGCCGCGACGGGGCCGCCGGCGCCTGTCAGCAAGAGTGCCGGCAAGAGTATGGTGGACCAGATTCGCACGCGGCTCCTCCCGCCGCGGATGGTGCCGCCGGCGCGGCTCAGATGCAAACTTGTTCTGCGCTTCCAATGTGCTATTCGTTTTCTACCTGCCGGGAGTCGCAAGCCCGGCGGAGAATGGATCACGGGAGGATCTTATGAAGAAAGTGCTTTTTGCCGCCACGGCAGCCGTCGGCATGTCCGTCGCATCCATGGCCCTGGCCCAGACGGTCGGGGTCAGCTGGTCCAACTTCCAGGAAGAGCGCTGGAAGCGTGACGAGGCCGCGATCAGGGCCGCGCTGGACGAAGCCGGGGCGACCTATATCTCCACCGACGCCCAGTCGTCCGCGTCGAAACAGCTGTCCGACATTGAAAGCCTGATGGCCCAGGGCGTCGACGCGCTGATCGTGCTGGCGCAGGATACCGAGGCGATCATTCCGGCCGTGCAGGCCGCCGCCGACGAGGGCATTCCGGTCATCGCCTATGACCGCCTGATCGAGGACGAGCGTGCCTTCTACCTGACCTTCGACAACGTCGAGGTGGGCCGGATGCAGGCCCGCGCCGTGCTGGAGGCGCAGCCGGAAGGCAACTACGTGATGATCAAGGGCTCGCCGACCGACCCGAACGCGGACTTCCTGCGCGGCGGTCAGCAGGAGGTTCTGCAGGACGCGATCGACGCCGGCGACATCACCATCGTGGGCGAGGCCTATACCGACGGCTGGCTGCCGGCCAACGCCCAGCGCAACATGGAGCAGATCCTGACGCAGACCGCCAACGACGTGGACGCGGTCGTCGCCTCGAACGACGGCACCGCGGGCGGCGTCGTCGCGGCGCTGCAGGCGCAGGGCATGGCCGGCATCCCGGTCTCCGGCCAGGACGGCGACCTCGCCGCGCTGAACCGGGTGGCCTCGGGCACCCAGACCGTCAGCGTCTGGAAGGACGCGCGCGATCTGGGCCGCGAAGCCGGCGAGATCGCCGTGGCGCTGGCCGGCGGCGCGGACATGTCCGAGATCGACGGCGCCGAGGAATGGACCTCGCCGTCCGGCACCACGATGTGGGCCAAGTTCCTGAACCCGATCCCGATCACCCAGGACAACCTGGACGTCGTGGTCGAGGCGGGCTGGATCGACATCGAGACGCTCTGCCAGGGCGTCGGCGAGGACGGCCCCGAGATCTGCCAGAACTGATCGCCTCCGCGATCCGGACCGGTGCCGCCCCGTGACGCGGGGCGGCACGCTGCACGACCCCTGCACGCGAGAGGCCGCAGATGACCGACGAGGCGCAAGGCCCGACCATCGTCAAACCCCGCAATTTCCTGGCCGCGCTGGAAGTCGACACCCGCCTTCTGGGGATGATCGGCGCCTTCCTGATGATCTGCCTGGTGTTCCAGGTCTGGACCGGCATCAACTTTCAGGTGCTCCGGGGCGAATTGTCGGGGAACCCGCTGTCGTGGCTGGTCGAGGGCCGTTTCCTGACCCCGCGCAACATTTTCAACCTGACGATCCAGACCGTATCCGTCGCGATCATGGCGACTGGCATGGTCTTTGTCATCGTCACCCGCAACATCGACCTGTCGGTCGGCTCGCTCTTGGCCACCTGTTCGGCGATGATGGCGGTGATGCAGACCGTCGTCCTGCCCGACTGGATGAGCCTGGGGCTGGAGCATCCGCTGATCGCGCCGCTGTCGATCCTGGTCGGGCTGATCACCGGCATGGCGATCGGCGCGTTCCACGGCTGGCTGATCGGCTATCTGACGATCCCCGCCTTCATCGTCACGCTGGGCGGCCTGTTCGTCTGGCGCAACGTGGCCTGGCACCTGAGCCGCGGCCAGACCATCGGCCCGCTGGACGAGAATTTCCAGCTGTTCGGCGGCATCAACGGGACGCTGGGCGTGACCTGGTCCTGGGTGTTCGGCGCGCTGGCCGTCGCCGCGACGGTCTATGCGCTGGTCAGCGCCCGCCGCGCCCGCCTGACGCACGACTTCCCGGTCAAGCCGATCTGGGCCGAACTGACCCTGGGCGGCGTCGCGGCGGTCGTGATCCTGGGCTTCGTCGCCGTCCTGAACGCCTACGAGGTGCCCGTCGGCCGGCTCAAGCGCATGTTCGAGGACCGGGGCGAGGTGATGCCGGAAGGCTTCAGCACCGGCTACGGCCTGCCCATTTCGGTCTTTCTGCTGATCGTGGTGGCGATCGTGATGACCGTGCTTGCGCAGCGCACGCGGCTGGGCCGCTACATCTTCGCCTATGGCGGCAACCCCGAGGCGGCGGAGCTGGCCGGTATCCGGACCCGGGCGCTGATCGTCAAGGTGTTCATGATCGTCGGCGCGCTTTGCGCCCTCGCGGCGCTGGTCGCCAGCGCGCGCCAGACGTTCCACTCCAACGACATCGGCACGCTGGACGAGCTGCGCGTCATCGCGGCGGCGGTGATCGGCGGCACGGCGCTGTCGGGCGGGATCGGCACGATCTACGGCGCCATCCTCGGCGCCCTCATCATGCAGTCGCTGCAGTCCGGGATGGCGATGGTGGGCGTGGACGCCCCCTATCAGAACATCGTCGTGGGTATCGTCCTGGTCTTCGCCGTCTGGATCGACATTGTCTATCGCGGCCGAACGGGAGGCTGAGCCATGAGCAAGGAAAGAGTCGACCGCAGCGGCACGCCCCTGGTCGAGATGCGGGACATGCAGAAGGCGTTCGGCGGTATCCGAGCCGTGGATCACGTGACCGTCGATGTCTATCCCGGCGAGGTCGTGGGAATCCTCGGCCACAACGGCGCCGGCAAGTCGGTGCTGATGAAGATGCTCTCCGGCGCGCTGCAGCGCGACGGCGGCCAGATCCTCGTCAACGGCGAGGAGGTGCAGATCAACAACCCGCGGGACGCCCGGAACTACCAGATCGAGACGATCTATCAGTACCTGGCGCTGGCCGATAACCTCGACGCCGCCTCGAACCTGTTCCTGGGGCGCGAGATCACGACGCCTGCGGGGTTCCTGGACGATGCCGCGATGGAGGCCGAAACGCGGAAGATCATGGGTCAGCTGACGCCGAACTTCCGCCGCTACAACACGCCGGTAAAGGGGCTGTCCGGCGGTCAGCGCCAGTCGGTCGCGATCAGCCGGGCGGTCTATTTCAACGCCAAGATCCTGATCATGGACGAGCCGACCGCGGCGCTTGGCGTGGAAGAGACGCGGATGGTCGCCGAGCTGGTCGACGAGCTGAAGAAGAAGGGCATCGGCATCTTCCTGATCGACCACGACATCCACCAGGTCATGCAGCTGTGCGATCGGGCCAGCGTGATGAAGAACGGCCGGCTTGTCGGCACCGTCGACATCGCGGATGTGACCGACGACGACCTGCTGGGCATGATCATTCTCGGCAAAAAGCCGGGCCAGGCCGAGGCGGACGCCGTCTGACGCGGATTCGCCGCGCGGAAACTCCGGGCTAGCTAGTGCATGGGAGGGCGGTGCCGACAGCGCCGCCCTTTTCCTTGCCAGCAGGACGGACCCGCGCATGAAGGATCGGACCGAGGACGACAAGCAGACCGACAACCTGGTCGAGCAGGAAGCCGACCAGATCGCGGTGGAGGAGGCGACGCCGCTTGCTCCCCGCCTGATCTACGAGGTCGTCCGCCGCGACGCGCGCGAGGAGCTGGAGCGCCCGTTCCACTCGCTGATCTGGTCGGCGATGGCGGCCGGCGGGCTGATCAGCTTTTCGCTGGTGGCCGAGGCCATCTTCCGCACGCACCTGCCCGACGTGCCCGGCCGCTACCTGATCGAAAACCTGGGCTACGCTTTCGGCTTTCTCCTGGTGATCATGGGCAAGATGCAGCTGTTCACCGAGAACACGATCACCACGGTCATGCCGCTGATGTCGGACCCGTGCCGCCGCTATTATCAGCGGGCGGCCGCGCTCTGGGGCATCGTGCTGACCGGGAACGTGATCGGCGCCCTGGCCGCCGCGCTGTTCTTCACCTACACGGCGGCGCTGCCCGCCGATGTGCATGCGGCCACGCTGGCCATCTCCGAGCACGCGGCGAGCTTCGATGCCGACGTGGCGTTCGCCCGCGCGATCCCGGCGGGTATCCTGATCGCGGCCATCGTCTGGATGCTGCCGCAGGCCGAAGGAGCGGGGTTCCTCCTGGTGCTCAGCTTCACCTGGCTGATCGCGGCGGGGGACTTCACGCATATCATCGTCGGTTCGGTCGAGATGTGGATGCTGCTGCTCGCCGATGCGCTGTCGCCGTCAGAGGCCGCTTTCCGGTTCTTCCTTCCCGTCCTGGCCGGGAATATCGTCGGCGGCACGGCGATCTTCTCGCTGCTGGCCTGGGGCCAGGTGCGCGAGGAGGTGCGCCGCCAGCAGGACCACGGGGACTAGGCACCGTCGCTGCCGCTCGTACCCGTGGCAGCGGGCCGGTTATCGTGCAGCGGCGGGAGCCGGCGCAGCACTCCCCGACAACAGTATACGGAAGCAGCCCGACCGCGTGGCGCATCAAAGCGTTTGACGGCCAACGGTATACAGGTTACGCACTCCGCAGCCGACACTTTCGGGGAGGGGTGATGGCCGAGTCCGGAAAGGAACAGCTGGTCGACAGGGCCGTGCGCGAATTGCGCGCGCGAATCCTGTCGGGCGAGTTCCGGCCGGATCAGCACATCTCCGAGGCCGCCGCGGGCGAGTTGCTGAACATCTCGCGCACGCCGGCCCGCGAGGCGCTGGCGCAGCTCGTCGACGAGGGGCTGATGGTGCGCAGCGGATCGGGCCGCTGCACCGTGCGCCTTTTCACCCGGGACGACGTGATGGACGCGATGGAGCTGCGCGGCGTGCTGGAAGGCACCGTCCTGCGCCGCGCCGCCGAACGCGGCGCCGCGCCCGAGGTGCTTCGCCATTGCGAGGGCCTGATCTGCCAGATCGACACAGTGCTGCGGGACTCGCCCGAAACGCTGGAATTCGAGCGCTACGCCAGTCTGAACGACCGGTTTCACCGACAGCTCGCGCGCATCTCCGGCTCGGGCACCATGGAACGCGAGCTCCTGCGCGCCATCCGGCTTCCGTTCGCCACGCCGAATGCCTTTCCGGCGGAGCTCTATGACAAGCCGCGCGTGCGGCGGTCCTTCATTCGCGCCCAGGAACAGCATCGCGCGATCCTGGACGCCGTGCGCCGCGGCGAGGGCACGCGGGCCGAGGCGCTGGCCCGGGAACATGCCCGGCTGGCCTGGGAGGATTACCACGCCGTGATGTATGACGGGCAGGATTCAGTTGATGCCGCGCCCGCTTTCGCCATGATCGCCGGAGAGAGCACCCCGGCGGAATCGTCACGTCTCAAACAGGGAGGTCACCAATGAGACTCAACACCCTTTTCACCCCGCTCGCGGCTTCGGCCGTGACGCTTGCGCTGGCCGGAACGGCCACGGCGCAGGAATACACGTTCAAGCTGCACCACCTGCTCGGCGCGCAATCGCCCGCGCAGGCCAACATGCTGGAGCCCTGGGCCCGGCAGGTCGAGGAGAACTCCGGCGGCCAGGTGGAGATCGAGATCTACCCCGCCATGACCCTCGGCGGCACACCGCCCGAACTGGTCCAGCAGGCGCGCGACGGCGTGGTCGACATCATCTGGACCGTCAACGGCTATACCCCCGGGCAGTTCCCGCGCACCGAGGTGTTCGAACTGCCCGGCGTCTACCTGAACGACATCCGGGCGACCAACCTCGCGATGTACGACATGTTCGACGAGTACCTCGCCGACGACTACCAGGGTCTGGAGGTGATGTGGCTGCACGTCCATGCCGGCCAGGCGCTGATGACGGTGGACGAGGAGGTGCGCTCGCCCGAGGACACCGAGGGCATGAAGATCCGCATTCCCACCCGCACCGGCGCCTGGGTGATCGAGGCGCTGGGCGCCCAGCCGATCGCCATGCCGGTGCCGGAAGTGCCGGCCGCGCTGTCGAAGAAGGTGGTCGACGCGACGCTGCTGCCGTGGGAGATCATCCCGCCGCTGAAGCTGCACAACCAGATCGATTACTTCATCGAGGGGCATGAAGAGACGCGCTTCGGCACCACCACGTTCCAGGTGTCGATGAACCAGTCCCGCTGGGACGGTCTGCCGGACGACATCAAGCAGGCGTTCCGCGATGCCTCCGGCCGCGAATGGTGGGCCGAGGTCGCCGATGTCTGGCGTGCCGGCGACGACTTCGGCATCAAGATGGCCGAAGAGGCGGGCAAGACCCACATCATGCTGACCGAGGACGAGACCGAGGCGTTCATGACCGCGCTGGAGCCGGTGCAGGACCGCTGGATCGAGGAAGTCACCAACAAGGGGCTCGACGGCGCCGGCCTGGTGGAGCGGGCCCAGGAACTGATCGCCGAGAACACCGACTCCGACAGCAGCATGTGAGATGAGCGACGCTGTGCACAACGGGACGAGGCTTCACGGCCTCGTCCTTCGCATCTGCACCGCCTGGGCAATCCTGGGCGGTGTGGTCCTGTTGGCCGTGGTCGTGGTGAACGTGGCGTCGGTGATCGCGGCGGCCGTGTTCAACAAGGGCCTGCCCGGCGATTTCGAACTGACGGAGGTGGGCGTCGCCATCGCCGCCTTCTCGTTCCTGCCCTACTGCCAGATCGCCGGGCTGAACGTGACGGCCGACATCTTTACCGCGCGCGCATCGAAGTTCTGGCTATCGCTGTTCTCGATGCTGGGTGCGATCGTGGCGCTGATCTTCGGCGCGGTTCTGCTGTGGCGGATGTATTACGGCATGCTGGATCAGCGGACCTACGACACGACCACAGCGCTGCTGCAAATCCCGCTCTGGTGGGGTTATGCCGGCTGTCTGCTGTCCCTTGCGCTCCTGGTCGTGGCGAGCTTCGCCTCGCTGGTCGACGCGCTGACCGACATGTTCCGGAGGTAACCGCCAGATGGACCCGATCACAATCGGCATTCTCGGTCTCGTCGTCCTGATCGCGCTGATCGCGATCCGGATTCCCATCGCCTATTCGATGATCCTGGTTGGCGGCGTCGGCTTCATGATCGTCAGCGGCCCCGCCTTCCTGTTCTCGCAGTTGAAGACGCTGGGCTGGGGCGTGTTCTCCAACTACGGCCTGTCGGTCGTGCCGATGTTCGTGCTGATGGGCGCGCTCGCGGCGCGCGCGGGCCTGTCGCAGGCGCTGTTCCGCGGGGCGAACGCCTGGCTCGGCTGGATCCGCGGCGGCACCGCAATGGCCGCGATCGCCGGTTGCGCCGGGTTCGGGGCGGTCTGCGGCTCGTCGCTGGCGACGGCCTCGACCATGGGCAAGGTCGCCCTGCCGGAACTGAAACGCTTCAACTACTCGGGCGCGCTGGCCACCGGGTCGCTCGCCGCCGGCGGGGTGCTGGGCATCCTGATCCCGCCCTCGGTGGTGCTGATCATCTACGCCATCATCGTCGAGGCCAACATCGTCACGATGTTCGCCGCCGCGATGATCCCCGGCGTGCTGGCGGTGATCCTGTTCATCCTGACCATCGCCGTCTACGTCGCCATCAAGCCCGACGCGGGCCCCAAGCACGGCGGCGTCGACTTCAAGGAATGGCGCGACGCGACGCTGGGCATGGTGCCCGTGGCGGTGATCTTCGGGCTGGTGCTGGGCGGCATCTATGGCGGCATCTTCAACCCGACCCCCGCGGCCGCCGTCGGCGCGGCGCTGGTCTGGGTCTACGGCACCTTCAAGGGGCGGCTGGGCCTGTCGGCCATCGTCGAGTCGCTGAAGGAGACCGCCGGCACCACCGGCATGATCTACCTGATCCTGCTGGGCGCGGAACTGATGAAGATCTTCATGTCCCGCATTGGCCTGCCGCAGGCCACCGCCGAATGGATCGCGAATTCCGGCATGGCGCCCTTCGTCATCGTCGCGATCCTGCTTCTGGCGCTGATCCTCTTGGGCTGTCTGATGGATTCGCTGTCGATGATCCTGCTGGTCATCCCGTTTTTCTGGCCGGTGCTGGTGGAGATCAACGGCGGGCTCTACATGCCGGCCGAGGGTTCGGGCTTCGGCATGTCGACCGAGGATCTGAAGATCTGGTTCGGGATATTGGCGCTGATCGTCGTGGAACTGGGACTGATCACGCCGCCTGTGGGCATGAACGTCTTCGTCATCTCGGCGCTGGCGAAAGAGACGCCGATGTCCGAGACCTTCAAGGGCGTCCTGCCCTTCTTCGCCGCCGAGATCGTGCGCGTGACGATCCTGTTCTCGTTCCCGGTCGTGACGCTCTGGCTTCCGAAACTGATCGAGGGCTGGTGACCATGGCCAAGGACGACGGTAGGAACCTGAGCGCCGGCGGGGCGATCTTTCCCCGCCTGAAGGCGCTGGGTGTGGATTATGTCTTTGCCAATTCCGGCACCGACTTTCCCCCGATCATCGAGGGGCTGGCCGAGGCTGCGGCGAAGGGCGAGGAAATGCCCCAGGCGCTGGTCATCCCGCACGAGCACGCGGCGATGGGGATGGCCCACGGCTATTACCTGGTCACGGGCAAGTCGCAAGCGGTGATGCTGCACACCAATGTCGGGCTGGCGAACGGCGCGATCGGGGCGATCAACGCCGCCTGCGAGCACGTGCCGATGATCCTGATGTCCGGCAAGACCCCGGTGACCGAGGACACCCGTTTCGGCGCCCGGACCGTGCCCATCGGCTGGGGGCAGGAGATGCGCGACCAGGCCGCGCTGGTGCGCGAGAGCTGCAAGTGGGAGAACGAGCTGTCCTTCCCCGAACAGATCGCGCCGCTTCTGGACCGGGCGCACGCCATCGCCAATTCCACGCCGAAGGGGCCGGTCTACATGTCGCTCCCGCGGGAGGTGCTGTGCGAGACGGTCGATGCCGGGGCCATCGGGGCGCCGGCGACGATGACCCCCTCGGTCGTGGGCGCCAACCCGCAGGCCATCGCCACGGCGGCGCAGTGGCTGGCCGAGGCGGAGCGCCCGCTGATCATTGCGGAGCGCGGCGCGGGGGACGCCGACAGCTTCGCCGCCTTCGGGAAATGGGCCGAGGACTGGGGCATTCCCGTCTGTTCCTGGTGGGCGACGCATCTGGCGATCCCTACCGACCATCCCTGCCATATCGGCGCCGATCCGACCCCGTGGCTGGCCGAGGCCGACGTGGTCGTGGTGCTGGACTGCCTGGCGCCGTGGTGGCCGGACAAGCATCCGGTGAACCCCGAGGCCCGCGTCATCAACATGGGCCCCGACCCGATCTTCCACCGCTTCCCGACGCGGACTTTCCGGTCCGACCTGTCCATCGCGGGCGAGAACGCCGACACGATCCCGGCGCTGATCGCGGCGATGGAGGGGCTGGACCGGGACGAGAGCGCCATCGCAGAGCGCCGCGCACGTGTCGCGATGGCGGCGGAGGAGACCCGCAAGCAGATCGCCGAGGCGGCCGCGGAATGCGCCAAGGGCATCACCAAGGCCTATGTCAGCCTGCAGCTCAGCGTGGCGCTGGAGGGCCGGACTTCCTCCGTCTTCTCGGAACTCGGCTGCATGCTCGGCCCGCTGGAGCGGCGCGAGCGGAACAGCTGGTTCCAGGAGCCGCATTCCGGCGGGCTCGGCTGGTCCTTCCCGGCCGCGCTGGGCGCCAAGCTGGCCGACCGCGACCGCACCTGCGTCGCGACGCTGGGCGACGGCAGCTACATGTTCGCCAACCCCACGGCCTGCCACCAGATCGCCGAGGCGCTGGAGCTGGGCGTTGTCCTGATCGTGCTCAACAACGAGGAATGGGGCGCGGTGCGGAACTCCGTCACCGGCCTCTACAGGGACGGCTATGCCGCGAAAGCCAACCGGATGCCGCTGACCGCGCTGAAGCCCTCGCCCGATTTCAGCAAGACCGCCGAGGCCAGCCGGGCCTGGGCGAAACGCATCACCGATCCCGCCGACGTCCTGCCCGCGATCCGCGAGGCGCTGGACGTCGCCGATACCGGCAGGACCGCCCTGCTGGACATCGCCACATTGCCGGGTTGACCGGCCCAACAAGGAGAAACGCATGACCGATCTTTCGCCCCCTTTCCGCGCCGGCCACGTCGGCAGCCTGCTGCGCCCGAAATCCGTGGTCGAGGCCCGCAAGAAGCATTTCGAGGAAGGGTCGATCTCGGCCGAAGAGCTGAAGGCCGCCGAGGACAAGGCGATTCCGGATCTGATCAGGATGCAGGAAGACGTCGGCCTGAAAGCCGTCACCGACGGCGAGGCACGCCGGTCGTTCTGGCACTACGACTTCATGGGGATGCTGACCGGGCTGGACCTGGACGAGCGCGACGAGGGCGTGCAGTTCGCCGGCGTCAAGCTGCGCCCGATCTACCCGACGATCACCGGCAAGCTGGACTTCCCTGACGACCATCCGATGCTGGACCACTTCCGGTTCGTGAAGGACCACACCAGCGTCGTGCCGAAGATCTCGATCCCCGGCCCGTCCTGCTGCCACTTCCGCACCGCGCCCGAGGACATCCATGTCGCGGAGTACAAGGAGGACACCCAGGCGCTGTTCGACGACCTGGCCAAGACCTACCGGAAGGCGGTGAGCGCGTTCTACGACGCCGGCTGCCGCTTTCTGCAGATGGACGACATCTTCTTCGCCTATCTCTGCGACCCGAAGCATCGCGCCGAGAAGAAGGAACAGGGGCAGGATCCCGACTGGCTGATCGACCGCTATGCCTGGATGATGCGCGAGGCGATCAAGGACCGCCCCGCCGACATGAAGATCGGCATGCATATGTGCCGCGGCAACTTCCGCTCCACCCATGCGGCCGAGGGCGCGTATGACGCGGCGGCCGAGGCGATCTTCTCGACCGGCGTCGACATCTTCTTCATGGAGTACGACACCGACCGCGCCGGCGGGCTGGAGCCGCTGGGGCTGCTGCCGAAGGGCAAACAGCGGATCATGCCGGGCTTCATCACCACCAAGACGGCCGAGCTGGAAAGCCTCGACTGGCTGAAGTCCAAGTTCGACGAGGCGTCCAAATACGTGGATCTCGACCAGCTGGGCATCGCGCCGCAATGCGGCTTCGCCTCCACCGAGGAAGGCAACGCGATCACCGAGGACGATCAGAAGCGCAAGCTGGAACTGGTGGTGAAGACCGCCGAGGCGATCTGGGGCGGCGTCTGAAATCCCTGGCCCTGCCCGGCGCTGCCGGGCGAGGCCGCTGCCGGTTCACGGCGTTTTGCGCTTGACCTTCCGCTTGCTGGAACACTTAGGAGTCCCAGTCGGATCAATGCGAAACAGGCAAGAACAGATGAACCGGAAACACCTCGTCGGAATTCCTGTCGCCGCCGCCGGACTGGTGGCCGTGCTGGTCGGCTGGCCGGCGGAATCGAACACGATGACCCAGCCCGACTCCGCCGATCCGGCGCTGGGCGAGACGCTCTATGCCGAGCACTGCGCCAGTTGCCACGGCGCAAGGCTGGAGGGGCAGCCGAACTGGCGCCAGCCCGGCGAGGACGGCGTCCTGCCCGCGCCGCCGCACGACGAGACCGGCCATACCTGGCACCACGGGGACGGGGTGTTGTTCACCTATACGAAGCTTGGCGGGCAGGAAGCGCTGCGCCGGCGCGGGGTGACCGATTTCGCCAGCGGCATGCCCGCCTTCGAGGACGTGTTGAGCGACCAGGAAATCTGGCATGTACTGGCCTACATAAAATCTCAGTGGGATCCGCAGGTCCGCGAGATGCAGAAAGAGCGCACCGCGATGGAGCAGGCCGGCCAATGAGCCGCCCGGCCGTCCCACCGGCCGCTCCCGCGACAAGGAATGCTGGAAGGGACACGCGATGCCAGGGACGTCGACACTCTTCGATCTGAGCGGCCGCCGCGCCTTGATCACCGGCTCGTCGCAGGGCATCGGTTTTGCCCTGGCGCGCGGGCTGGCCGGGGCCGGCGCCGAGGTCGTGCTGAACGGGCGCGACGTCGGCAGGCTGGAAGCTGCGGCCGACGCGCTGCGGGAAGAGGGGCACGCGCCGCTGACGCTGCCCTTCGATGTGACGGATCACGAAGCGGTCCGCGACGCCATCGACGGCATGGAGCAGGCGACCGGCGCCATCGACATCCTGGTGAACAATGCCGGGATGCAGCACCGCGCGCCGCTGGAGGATTTCCCGCCCGACCGGTTCGAGGCGCTGCTGCAGACCAACATCGCCAGCGTCTACCACGCGGGCCAGGCGGCGGCGCGGCACATGATCGGGCGCGGGCGCGGCTGGATCGTCAATATCGCCAGCGTGCAGACGGCGCTCGCCCGCCCCGGTATCGCGCCCTACACGGCCACCAAGGGCGCGGTCGCCAACCTGACCAAGGGGATGGCGACCGACTGGGCGCGGCACGGGCTGACCTGCAACGCCATCGCGCCGGGCTATTTCGACACGCCGCTGAACGCGGCGCTGGTGAACGACCCGGAGTTCTGCGGCTGGTTGGAAAAGCGCACGCCCGCCGGCCGGTGGGGGCGGGTCGAAGAACTGGTCGGCGCATGCGTGTTCCTGTGCTCGGATGCGGCGAGCTTCGTGAACGGGCAGGTGCTGTTCGTGGACGGCGGGATTACCGCCTCGCTGTGAGCCCGGGGGCCGCCCGGCCGCGAGGGGCCGGGCGCTCTCCGATCAGCCGGCCGCGGGGGCGGTCGAGGCGGCCCGTCCCCCCGTGGCCCAGTTGGCCGCCTTCGCGCCCATCTCGCGGAACTTGCCCGACACGTCGTCCAGCTTGGCGGCCCAGCCCGGATCGGGCGTCTGGCCGTCGGTGATCCTGGCATAGGCTTGCAGCAGGCAGGCGATGGCGAAGGGCTCGATCAGCGCCGCCTTCACCGCCCAGGCGAAGAGCAGCGCAAAGACGAAGCCGCCCGCCGACCACGCGCCGGGGATCATCCAGACCACGGCGGCCGCCGGCGCCAGCATCACCAGGAAGACGACGAAGGACAGGATGTAGGAGGCCAGCGCGATCCACGCGGCGTTCACCAGCATCGGCTTGGCGTTCTGCGCGTAGAGCACCAGCGCGTCGCGCCCGCCGGCCCAGGGATTGTCGCTGCCGGTGCGGATCAGGTGGCCGAGGATGACCTCGTCCAGCAGTCCCACCGCGACCTTCAGGAACGCCCGCACCACCCGCATCAGCCCGTCGAGTCCGGGGATCGGCAGGATCGAGGCAAGCCCGTGGACCAGCCCCAGCACCGCCCGCAGCACGCCCTTCACGATCTGGTCCAGGGCGAACAGCGCGTTGGCCTGACCGAAGCGTTCCTTCACCACGGCCTGCGCATGCTCGATCTGGCCGCGCCCCTCGGGCAGGGGGCGGCCGTCGAGATATTCCACCATGACCGCGATATGCCCGGCCTTGACCATGTAGAGGATGTATTCGCGCAGAAAGTAGATCACGGCCGCCGTCGCGCCGAAGCCGATGACGCCGCCCCACATCGTGGTCGTGGCCTGGAAGTCGGTGTCGCCGAAGGCGCCCACGCCCCAGCCGAGCCCGGCACCGGTGCCGGTGACCAGCACATAGGCCACGGCGATGCCGAAATAGACGGCCATGCGGAAGATCACGAACGGCGCGGTCTTGCGCATCACCGCCATGGATGTCGAGAACGAAAAGTCTGCCACAGGAAAAGTCCCCTCTCTTGAATGCGGTCCAGCCTGCATGAGTCGGGCCTGGCTGTGAAGCGGTTCAATCGTCAGAACAGGACCGCGAGCAGCGCCGAGAGGGTGAAGAACGACGCCGTCGTTGCCAGCAGCATCGCGATGGAGGCGATGCCGCCATGCCCGTAGGGCTGCGCCAGGACCGTGTAGATAGCCACCATCGGCATCGCGGCCGAGAGGATCACGGCCGCCGTCAGGTCCGCCGGCAGGCCCAGCCCGAGTGCCGGGATCAGGAGCGTCGCCAGCGCCACCATCGCCGGATGCAGCGCCAGCTTGCCGATGGCGATCTGCACCGCCAGCGCGCGGTTGCCCCGAAGCGACAGGCCGTACAGCGAGCCACCGATCACCACCAGCGCGATCGCGCTGGCCGACGTGGCGAGGATCTCCAGCAGGCGCGTCAGCGGCGCCGGGACCGGCAGCTGCAGAAGCGACACGACCAGCCCCAGCAGCAGGCCGATGACGAAGGGCTTCGACAGGACCTGCCACAGGATGCGGCCGAGGACCGCCAACAGACCCCGACCCTGCTGCGGGCGCGAGAACTCCAGCAGTGCGAGCCCGATGGGCAGGATCAGGAAATTCTCGACGAGGAAATTCAGCGCCAGGACCTGCCCCGCCCGCTCCGGCAGGGCGAGCAGCATGATCGGATAGCCGATATAGGCGGAATTGGGCATTGAGACGCCCAGCACGGCAATGGCCCGCCGCGCCCGGCCGGTGCCCAGCGCCGAGAGCGCGGCATAGGTCAGGGCCATCGTCGCCAGCCCGCCTGCCGCGATGGCCGTCAGATAGCCGGGGTGCAGGATGTCGCCCAGCTCTCGCGTCGCCACGGCGTTGAACAGCAGCGCGGGGAAGGCGATGTTCAGCACGTACCTGCCAAACACCCGCATGTCGGCGGGAGAGAACAGCCCGCGCGCCGTGACCGCATAGCCGATGGCGATGGCTCCGAAGATCGGCGCGGTGATCCCCAGAACCTGCAGCATGTCAGCCCGCGTCGGGGCCGATGGCGCCCCGCACGCCGCCGGTCTGCGCCCGATCCAGCAGCAAGTGGTCGAGCAGCACGCAGGCCATCATCGCCTCGCCCACCGGCACGGCACGGATGCCGACACAGGGGTCGTGGCGGCCCTTGGTGACGATCTCGGTCTCCTGCCCCTGCTTGTCGATGGTGCGGCGCGGCGTCAGGATCGAACTGGTGGGCTTCACCGCGAAACGCACGACGATGTCCTGGCCGGTGGAGATGCCGCCCAGGATGCCGCCCGCGTGGTTCGAGTTGAACCGGGGCCGGCCGTCATTGCCCATGTAGATCTCGTCGGCGTTGGCCTCGCCCGTCAGGCCCGCCGCTTCCATGCCCTCGCCGATCTCCACGCCCTTCACCGCGTTGATCGACATCATCGCCGCGGCCAGCTCGGTGTCGAGCTTGGCGTAGACCGGGGCGCCGAGGCAGGGCGGCATGCCCTGCGCGACCACCTCGATGGCGGCGCCGACGGACGAGCCGGACTTGCGCAGCTCGCCCAGGTAATCGGCCCAGTCCTTCGCCGCCTGCGCATCGGGCACCCAGAACGGATTCCGCTCGATCTCCTCGGCGTCGAAGGCGGCGCGGTCGATCTGCTTCTCGCCCATCCGCACCATGTAGCCGGTGATCGCGCAGCCCGGCACCAGCGCGCGCAACGCCTCGCGCGCGACACCGCCGGCAGCCACCCGCGCGGCGGTTTCGCGGGCCGACGACCGGCCGCCGCCGCGATAGTCGCGGATGCCGTATTTCTGCCAGTAGGTGATGTCGGCATGCCCGGGGCGGAACTTCTCGGCGATGTCGCCGTAATCCTTCGACCGCTGGTCGGTGTTGCGGATCATCAGCTGGATCGGCGTGCCGGTGGTCATGCCCTCGAAGACGCCGGAGAGGATCTCCACCTCGTCGGCCTCGCGCCGCTGGGTCGTGAATTTCGACTGCCCCGGTTTGCGGCGGTCGAGCCAGCGCTGCAGCATCGACGCATCCAGCGGCACCCCGGGCGGGCAGCCGTCGATCGTCGCGCCCAGCGCGGGGCCGTGGCTTTCGCCCCAGGTCGTGACCCGGAACAGGTGTCCGAACGTGTTGAAGCTCATGGGCCGTCCCTCCGCGGCAGCGGTGTAGAGCGGGAGCCGGCCGGATGGAAGGGGCTCCGCGCCTCAGGCGGGATCCTCGGCATAGCCGCCGCGCGGCCGGCGCAGGCCAAGCGCGACGAAGGGAACGATCACGGCAAGCGCGATCGCCGCGGCCTCGAAGGTGACACGGTAGCCGAAGCTGTCGATCAGCGGCTGGCTGACGAGGGGCGAGATGAACTGCCCCAGGAAGATCGAGGTGGTGATCGCCCCGCTCACCGTCCCCCGCCGATGCGCCGGCGCCACGTCCAGCGCGATGGCGATGAAATTCGGAATGGCAAGGCCCAGCCCCGCGCCGACCAGAAGCGCCGCGCCGAAGAAGAGCGGCACGGTCGTCGCCGAGTGCAGCACCCAGAACCCCGCCCCCATGACGGCAAATCCCGTGGCCGGCGTCCCGCCGCGCCCCAGCCGCCGCCGGATCCACCCGAAGAACAGCGAGACGGTCCCCGCCGCCAGCACGACGCAGGCCATCACCGCGCCGCTGGTCGACGGGTCTGCGTGCCCCGTATCGGCCAGGAAATAGGGGATCTGCGTCGGCATCACGTAGAACAGGATGAAGGTCAGACCCGACAGGAAGATCACAAAGGCCAGGATCAGGAACCAGCCCTGGCTGCCGTCGCCTTCGGGCATCGCGCCGCCGGAGGGCGCCGCGCCGCCGCGGCTGTCGGGCAGGGTCCTGGACAGGAACGGCAGGTAGAGAAGCGCCACGGCGTAGAGCGCGAAGGGCAGCAGCGCCCAGATGCCCGCCAGCCAGCCGGCCAGCGCGATGAACAGGAAGCCGCCGAAATTCACCGCCGCCATCTGGTAGCCCATGAAGCGGCCGCGCTGTTCGGGGTTGAAGATGTCGCCCAGCAGCGCCGCCTGCGACGTCATCACCGCCGCGACCGCCAGCCCGAGGATCAGCCGGCTGGCCAGGATGGCATAGAGGTCGCCCAGCCACAGCCCGGCGCTGCCCGCAACGGCGAACAGAGCCACGCCGGCCAGCAGCTGGCGCTTGCGGCCGAACCGGTCGGCGGCGATGCCCGCGAAAGGCGCGGCGATGGCGATCAGCAGCGCGGGCGCGGTCACCAGAAGACGGGTCAAGAGCCCGGCATTCGGCGTGTCGGCGAAGGCCGCCTCGATCCCCGGCAGGGACGGGCTGATCGTCGCGTTCGACATGATGGTCAGCGAGGCCGCCAGCAACAGCGCGATCGCGCGGGGGTCGCGGAGGATATCCATCGGGCCGTCCCTTGTTCGCGGGTGGAGGCAACGCGGTCTGGGCGCGATGCCAAGGCGGTTCATGTAAGCGGGTCGCGCGGTCTGTCCAACTCCGCACCGCGGGTCGCGCGACCCCGAAGGCCGCGGGCGGCGCGATGATCCGATGCGGCGTTCAGTGCGACCGTCATAAACATGATGATTGCATGCTTTTGCTGCGCAATTCAACCGCGCCCCTGACCTGCGCCTATGGGCGTCTCGATGCGGCGCCCTTGCCGGGGGCGGGGCCGCGCGCTAGGGTCTCGACCACCTCGGGGTGCCCCGGACAGGGGCTGAGATGCGACATGCGAACCCGTCGAACCTGAACCGGTTAACACCGGCGGAGGGAAGGTTGGATGACCTCCAGACTGACCCGATCCGTCGCAAAGGAGGACATCATGAGACTTCCCGTCATGACAGCCGGCCTGCTGGCTCTGGCCGCGCCCGCGATGGCACAGGACCAGCCGGTGCTGCGCGTACTGACCTATGACAGCTTCGTCACCGACTGGGGCCCCGGCCCGCAGATCGAGGAGGCGTTCGAGGCGACCTGCGGCTGCGACCTGCAGCTGGTCGGCGCGGGCGACGGGGCCGCTCTGCTGGCGCGGGCGAAGCTGGAAGGCGAACGCAGCGAGGCCGACGTGATCCTGGGGCTCGATACCAACCTGACGGCCGATGCCGCCGAGACCGGCCTGTTCGCGCCGCATGGCATCGACCCGTCGGGGCTGGACCTGCCCATCGCATGGGACGACCCGCTATTCGTGCCCTATGACTGGGGCTATTTCGCCTTCGTCCACGACACCGCGCTGGAGGACGTTCCCGGCAGCCTCGCCGAGCTGGCCGAAAGCGACGTGAGCGTCATCATCCAGGATCCGCGCACCTCGACGCCGGGTCTGGGCCTTCTGATGTGGGCCGAGGCCGTGTTCGGCGCCGAGTCCGAAGCCTGGTGGCAGGCGATGGCCGACAACATCCTGACGGTGACGAAGGGCTGGTCGGAGGCCTACGGCCTGTTCCTCGACGGCGAGGCGGACATGGTGCTGAGCTACACCACGTCGCCGGCCTATCACCTGATCTCGGAGGACGACCCGACGAAGGCCGCCGCGGCGTTTTCCGAGGGGCATTATTTGCAGGTCGAGGTCGCGGGGAAACTGGCCGCCTCGGATCAGCCGGAGCTGGCCGACGACTTCCTTGAATTCATGCTGAGCGACGCATTCCAGAGCATCATTCCGACGACCAACTGGATGTACCCCGCCAAGGTGCCGGAAGAGGGCCTGCCGGAAGGGTTCGACACGTTGATCGAGCCGGAGGATGCGCTGCTCTACCCGGCCGAGGAAGCGGATGAGGCGCGGGAGGATGCGCTGGCGAAATGGCTGGCCGCATTGGCCCGGTAGCCCGGGTCGCGGGCGGCGCCGCGGCGGTCCTCGTCGCGGCGCTGACGCTGGGCACACTGGTGGCGGTGGCGATGCGCGCGGAGGACGCGCCGCAGCTGGGGCCGGCGGACTTCGCGGCGATCCGGTTCACCATGTTGCAGGCCACGCTGTCGGCGCTGTTCAGCGTGGCGCTGGCGATCCCGGTCGCACGGGCGCTGGCCCGGCGGTCGTTCCCGGGGCGCGGGCTGCTGGTGACGCTGCTGGGGGCGCCGTTCATCCTGCCCGTCATCGTGGCGGTGCTGGGACTTCTGGCGGTGTTCGGGCGGAACGGGCTGATCTCGCAGGGGCTGATGCTCCTGGGCTTCGAGCCGGTGCATATCTACGGCCTGCATGGCGTGGTTCTGGCGCATGTCTTCTTCAACCTGCCGCTGGCGACGCGGCTGATCCTGCAGGGCTGGCTGGCGATCCCGGCAGAGCGGTTCCGGCTGGCCGCCTCGCTGGGCCTGTCGCCGCGCGACGTGGCGCGCACGCTGGAATGGCCGATGCTGCGGGCCGTCCTGCCCGGCGCGGCGCTGGTGATCTTCCTGATCTGCACGACGAGCTTCGCCGTGGCCCTGGCGTTAGGCGGCGGGCCGCGCGGCACCACGGTGGAGCTGGCGATCTACCAGGCGTTCCGGTTCGAGTTCGACCTGGGCAGCGCGGCGCTCTTGTCGCTGATCCAGTTCGCGATCTGCGCCACCGCCGCGCTGGCCGTCTGGTGGGTCGACCTGCCGGCCGGGTTCGGCGGCGGGCTGGGGCGCGTCACCGAGCGCTGGGCGATCTCCGGGCCGGGCCTGCGGGCGCTGGATGCGCTGGCCATCGGCCTTGCGGCGCTGTTCCTGCTGACCCCGCTGGCGATGATCGTGGCCGAAGGCATTCCCCGGCTGGCGGACCTGCCGGCCTCGGTGATCTCGGCGACGGGGCGGTCCTTTGCCGTGGCGCTGTCCGCGGCCGTGCTGACGATCGTGCTGGCGCTGTCGCTGGCCACGCTCGCGCTGGGCACGCGCGGCTGGAAGACCGGCGCGGTGGAGGCGCTGGCGGTCCTGTCCATCGCGGTGTCGCCGCTGGTCATCGGCACGGGGCTGTTCCTTGTCATCTACCCGTTCGCCGACCCGATCTCGCTCGCGCTGCCGATCACCGCGCTGGTCAACGCGCTGATGAGCCTGCCCTTCGCCTACCGCGCGCTGGCCCCGGCGCTGGCCGAGGCCGAGACGGTTCACGGACGGCTGGCGGACAGCCTGGGGATGCGCGGCTGGGCGCGGCTCAAGCACCTGATCCTGCCGCGGCTGATGCGGCCCCTGGGCTTTGCGGCGGGGCTTGCGGCGGCGCTGTCGATGGGCGACCTGGGTGTCATCGCGCTGTTCGCGAACCCCGAGCAGGCGACGCTGCCGATGGAGATGTATGGTCTGATGGCCAGTTTCCGGATGGAACAGGCCTCCTCGGCGGCCCTGCTGCTGCTGGTCTGTTCGATGGGGCTGTTCTGGGTGTTCGACCGCGGGGGGCGTGTGCGTGCTGCAACTTGAGGGCCTGAAGGTCGATTTGGGCGCGTTCGTGCTGCGCGCGGATCTGTCCGTGGCACCCGGCACGCGCGCGGCCGTGGTCGGGCCGTCGGGCGCCGGCAAGTCCACGCTTCTCAGCGTGGTCGCCGGGTTCCTGGCGCCGGCCGAGGGCCGCGTGCTGTGGGACGGGCGCGATCTGTCCGGGCAGGAGCCGGGGAAGCGCCCGCTGTCGATCGTGTTCCAGGACAACAACCTGTTTCCGCACCTGTCCGTCGCCGACAATGTCGGGCTGGGCCTGTCGCCGTCGCTGCGGCTGTCGAAGGACGACCGCGCGCGCGTCGCGCAAAGCCTGGAGCGCGTGGGGCTGCATGGGATGGAGCGGCGCCGGCCGGCGGAACTCTCCGGCGGCCAGCTCAGCCGCGTGGCGCTGGCGCGTGTGCTTCTGCGGTCGCGGCCGCTGATGCTGCTGGACGAGCCATTCGCGGCGCTCGGTCCCGCGATGCGCGGCGAGATGCTGGAGCTGGTGCAGGACGTGGCGGCGGAAACCGGCGCGACGGTGCTGATGGTCACCCACGACCCCCGCGACGCAAGGCGGCTGGGGGGACAGACGATCCTGGTCGCCGAGGGCGTCGCGCGGCCGCCGGTCGCGACGGAGGCGCTGTTCGCGGATCCGCCCGCGGTGCTGCGCGACTATCTCGGCCCGGACTGAGCCGGAGCCATGACGCAAAAAGGCCCGCCAGGGGGCGGGCCTTTCGCGTGTGCTGTCGGCCGGGGTCACTCGGCCGGCGTCTCCTTGGCCTTCTTCTTGATCGGCGCCCAGAGCGACTTGTTCGTCAGGTAGAGCAGCGAGGTGAGCACGATCAGGAAGATCACGCCGGCGAACCCGGCATGCCGGCGCTCCATCATCTTCGGTTCGGCGGCCCACATCAGGAAGGCCGCCACGTCCTTGGCTTCCTGTTCGATGGTGGCCTCGGTGCCGTCCTCGTAGTCGACGTCGTCGCCGTAGAGCGGCGGCGCCATCGAGATCCAGCCGCCCGGGAAGGCGGTGTTCTCGTACAGGATCGTCCCGGCCTGCTGCTGCTCTTCGCCGGTATAGCCGGTCAGGATCGACGCGATGTATTCGGGCCCGCCCATGCCCTTGAACAGCTGGTTCAGGCCCAGACCGTAGGGTCCGTGAAAGCCGGCCCGCCCTTTCGCCATCAGCGACAGATCCGGTGCGCCGGCGCTTTCCACGGCCGGGAAATTGTCGGTCGGCTTGGCCGCGCGCCACTCTTCGAGCTCCGGGTCGTAGACCTCGACATACTGGTCGGCATAGGCGCGGACCTGATCCTCGGGCAGGCCCGGGCCGCTCTCGCTGCCGAGCGTGCGGATCGGCACATAGCGCAGACCGTGGCAGCTGGAGCAGACCATGGTGTAGACCTTCAGGCCGCGCTGCAGCTGCAGCTGGTCATAGGTGCCGAACGGACCCTCGAAGGAGAACGAGAAATCCTCGACATGGCCTTCCTCGGCGGCCGACGCGCCCCCAGCTGCCAGCGCAAGGGCGGCGGCGGCGGACAGAGTGAGTTTCCTGATCATATCCCGTGTTCCTTTCCCGCTCATTCCGCCGGATCGACGACAGTATGGGTGCCGCCGGTGTGCGAGGCGTGGGCCTTGAAGTCCTCCTCGATCGTGGCGGGCTGGGCCTGCGGCTTCTCGATCACCCCCAGAAGCGGAAGGATGATCAGGAAATACGCGAACCAGTAGGCCGACCCGATCAGCGAGATCGTCGAATAGGGCGGCTCGGCCGGCTGCGCGCCGCACCACATCAGCACGACGAAGTCGATGGCCAGCAGCCAGAACCACCACTTGAACATCGGACGATACCGGCCGGAGCGGACCGAGGACGTGTCGAGCCACGGCGCCAGCGCCATCACGATGATCGCGCCGAACATCGCGAGCACGCCGAAGAACTTGGCGTCGACGATGCCGCCGGTGATCCAGTTGGCGAACATCACGACCCAGACGTCAGAGGTGAAGGCGCGCAGGATCGCGTAGAACGGCAGGAAGTACCATTCCGGCACGATGTGCGACGGCGTCACCAGCGGGTTCGCCTCGATGTAGTTGTCGGGGTGGCCCAGGTAGTTGGGCATGAAGCCGACGATGGCGAAGAACACCACGAGGATCAGCGCCAGGGCGAACAGATCCTTGATCACGAAATAGGGCCAGAACGGCAGCGTGTCCTTCTCGGCCTCGGCCTTGGAGGTGCGGCGCACCTCGATCCCGGTGGGGTTGTTGTTGCCTGTCGTGTGGAACGCCCAGACATGCACGATCACCAGCCCCGCGATGACGAACGGCAACAGGTAGTGCAGCGAGAAGAAGCGGTTCAGCGTGGCATTGTCCACCGCCGGCCCGCCCAGCAGCCAGGTCTGGATCGACTCGCCCACGAACGGGATCGCGCCGAACAGGCCGGTGATGACCGTGGCCCCCCAGAACGACATCTGGCCCCAGGGCAGCACGTAGCCCATGAAGGCGGTGCCCATCATGCACAGGTAGATCAGCATGCCGATGATCCACGTCACCTCGCGCGGGGCCTTGTAGGAGCCGTAGTAGAGGCCGCGGAAGATGTGGATGTAGACGGCGAAGAAGAACAGCGACGCGCCGTTCATGTGCAGATAGCGCAGCATGTAGCCGCCGTTCACGTTGCGCATGATGTGCTCGATGCTGGCGAAGGCCATGTCGACATGCGGCGTGTAGTGCATCGCCAGGACGATGCCGGTGACGATCTGCAGCACCAGGCAGAAGGCCAGGACGATGCCCCAGATCCACCACCAGTTCAGGTTCTTCGGCGTGGGGATCATCAGGGTGTCGTAGAGCAGGCCGACGACGTTCAGCCGGCGGTGCAGCCACTTTTCGAAGCCGCCCTTGGGCTCGTAGTGGTCGTGGGGAATTCCGGACATGTGGTTCCTCCCTTAGCCCAGCACGATCGTTTCTTCGCCGTCGAAGGCGGCGACCGGCACGGGCAGGTTTTCTGGCGCGGGGCCGCGGCGGATGCGGCCGGCGGCGTCGTAATGCGAGCCGTGGCAGGGGCAGAACCACCCGCCGAAATCGCCGGCGCCGTCGCCCAGCGGCACACAGCCCAGATGGGTGCAGACGCCCATCATCACCAGCCACCGCTCTTCGCCGTCCAGCGCGCGGTTCTGGTCCGTCGCGGGCGCTTCGCCGTCGATATTCTCGTTGCGCGCGATCGGGTCCGGCAGGTCGCTGACGTCGACCGAGCGGGCCTGCTCGATCTCGTCCTGGGTGCGGTGGCGGATGAAGACCGGCTTGCCCAGCCATTTCACCGTCAGCTGGGTGCCTTCGGACACGCCGGAGATGTCGACGCGGATCGAGCTGAGCGCCTGCACGTCGGCGGACGGGTTCATCTGGTTGACGAGCGGCCAAACGGCGGCGCCGACGGTCACTGCACCGGCGCCGGCTGTCGCGTAGTACAGAAAGTCGCGGCGCGTGCCTTCGTGGTCTTCTGCGTGGGACACGAGCGTTTCTCCATTTCCCGGCCGGCGCTGCGGCCGCATGATCCGAAAGGGCGCGGGAATCCCGCACCTTTTTTGCACCGCTGTAATATTCGCGTAACCATGGCGGGTAAAGCGCGCTTTGGCCGATCATTGGGGCGCATTGTCGCGGTGCCATGCCGATTTTCGGATCGGCGGGTCAAATCTGCGACAGCGCGCACACATCCGGGCATGTTTCGCTCGGGCGGGGTTTGAAAATCGCCCGCGGAAAGCGCAAGTATGCCCGTGATCGACGCCCCGCGACGGGCTGAAGGAGTTGAGAGTGTTATGAAAGTCATTCCGGGTATCATCGGTGCGGTCCTGCTCGCGGCCGGGCTGGCCGCTCCCGCGGCGGCCGAGACCGAGTTGAGCTTCTACACCGGGATCCAGGGTGCGCCGCACAGCGGCGTCTCGGGCAACGACCCGGGCGGCGTCGGCGCGTTCGATTTCACCGCCGGCTGGGAAGGCCGGTCGTTCGAGATGCCGCCCTATTACGGCGTGCGCGCGACCTGGTGGACGAACTTCAATCCGCAGCTCGGCTTCGGCCTCGATTTCTCGCACAACAAGGTCTACGCCGACGACGCGACGCTGGCGGCGAACGGCTTCGACCGGCTGGAATTCACCGACGGGCTGAACACCGTGACGGCGAATGTCTGGTGGCGCTGGCCCGATGCGTGGATGAACGGCCGGGTGACGCCCTATATCGGGGCCGGCGCGGGCCTGGCGATTCCGCATGTCGATGTGGCGACGTCGGGCGGCACCACCTTCGAATACCAGGTGACCGGTGGCGCGGTGCAGGCCGTCGCGGGCGTGAAGTACGAGCTGAACGAGAACTGGGGGATCTTCGGCGAGTACAAGGGCACCTACTCGCAGAACTCGGCCGACCTGTCGAATGGCGGGACGCTGGACACCAACATCGTGACCAACGCGATCAACGTGGGCGTCTCCTTCAGCTTCTGACGGTTCGCCGCCGGCTCAGGCCGACGGAACCGTCGCCGCCATGCTGTCGCGCTGTCCGAACGCCTCGAACCATTCGGCGAGGGCCGTGCGCCCCTTGCGCCAGTCGCGGTCCGGAAGGCGGAAGTCGAGGTATCCCAGCGCGCAGCCCACGGCGATCTGTCCCATGTCCAGCCGGCCGGCCAGATGGCCCATCCAGCGCGACTCGAGCGCGTCCAGCGCGCGGGCGATCTTGTCCCACTGCGCGTCGACCCAGGCGGGATAGCGAAGCGCTTCGGGGCGCGAGCGTCCCTCATAGATCATCAGCACCGCGGCATCCATGATCCCGTCCGCCGTCGCCTCCAGCGTCAGAACCTCCCAGATGCGCCCCTCGGGATACAGCCCGCCCTCGCCGCGCGCGTCGAGATAGCGGCAGATCACCCGGCTGTCGTAGAGCGCGGGGCCGTCGTCGCGCACAAGGCAGGGAATCTTGCCCAACGGGTTTTCCGCCAGCGGCATCCGGTCCGGCGCCAGCGGGTGCCCCACGGCATAGGTCGTCTCCACCTCGTCCAGCTGGCCGGTTTCGCGCAATAGCACCTGCACCTTGCGGCAGAACGGCGAAGCGGGGTTATCGAAGAGTTGCATCATGCCGGTTCCCTCCCGCGTCGGACACTAGGCGGGCGGGCAGCGGCTGTCCATCGCGGAGCGGTGCATTGCAGGCCGGACGCGCCGGGCGCCGGCGGTCCTATTCCTGTATCGACTCCAGGTACAGCGCGACCGACAGGATGCGCCCGCGGGTTTCCAGCGCGGTGCCTCGGTCGCCGGGCTCTCCGCCGCCGATCTCCGCCGTGAAAATGTCGCCATAGGTCGGCATCGGCCCGCCATGGCCGCGCAGACCGGTCCGTCCGTCGATGATGTGGATCACCTCCAGCATCGGGAACGCGCCGTCATTGTTCTCGGCCAGCCGGGTCAGGTCCGGAACGGTGGCGTTGAGGATCTCGGACATCGGCCCATCGCCGCGGCCGCTCGGGCCGTGACAGGTGGCGCAGTACTGAACGTACAGCTCTGCACCGGCATCGCTGTCCTGGGCCCGCGCCGCGGACATCCCGCCCGCCACGATCGCCGCCAGCAGCGGCGCAACGAATGTCATGCGCATCTTCATCTCCCTTCCTTGCGGCCCTTGCATCCACCGCCCTCGGGGCGACAGGCCATGACGCCGACGAGCCTGCACCGCGCGGCTTCAGCCCCGCGTCCCGGCGCCATCGGTCATCATGGCCGCCAGCGCCGCCGTTTCGCTGCCGATGCCGGTCCGGCCCATCGCGTCCGCCGCGGAGAGGCGGGCATCGTCGGGCTTGTTCTGGCTCAGCTTCCAGGTGCCGTCCACCGAGTCCACATGCAGAACGAACGGTACGACCATCCGCATCATGCGGGCCAGGGTGTCCTGAGGCATCTTCGCGCTCCGCCAGGGCGGTTTCGGCGTCAGCCGCGCCTCGAAATGCGCCGACAGCCGGTCGAGCATCGGCCGCAACTCCGCCTCCGGCCGCCGTTCCAGCCGACCGCGCAGGTGAACCGCGATGTAGTTCCAGGTCGGCACCTGGTCGGCGATGCCGTACCAGTCGGGCGAGACGTATCCGTCCGGGCCTTGCACGGACAGAACCGCCCCGGCGCTCTCGCCGCACGCCGCGACGATCGGGTTGGAGCGGACGAGATGCAGCTCGGCCGACGCGCCGTCCTCCGACAGCAGGAACGGCACATGCGACAGCAGCGGGGCCGGGTCGCCGTTCACGGCCAAGGTGCCAAACCCGCGATCCCGCGCGACCGCGACGTTCCGGTCCCTGGATTCCGTCCGAAAGGCAGGATTCGGATGCATCAGCCCGCGGCCAGCCGCTTGCCGTCATGGCCGGAGATGCGGGCCGCCACGATCTGGCCTTCCGGCTGCGGCTGGGTGAAGGTCACCTCGGCGAACTGCGCCGTCCGGCCCATCTGCGGGTTTTCCATCAGCACCGCGTGCTCGCGTCCCACCTGCGCCGCAAGGTGCCGCGCGACGGCCGCGGCGCCGGCCGCCCGCAGACGCGCCGCCCGGTCCTTGACGGCCCGCCCGTCCACCTGCGGCATCCGCGCGGCGGGTGTGCCGGGGCGCGGCGAATAGGGAAAGACGTGCAACCAGGTCAGGTCGCATTCCTCCACCAGCCGCAGCGAGTTCTCGAACATCGCCTCGGTCTCGGTCGGGAAGCCCGCGATGATGTCGGCGCCAAAAGTCATCTCGGGCCGCAGCCGCCGCGCCTCGGCGCAGAAGCGGATGGCGTCGTCGCGCAGGTGCCGCCGTTTCATCCGCTTCAGGATCAGGTCGTCGCCGGCCTGCAACGACAGGTGCAGATGCGGCATCAGCCGCTCTTCCTCGGCGATGGCGCGCATCAGGTTGTCGTCGGCCTCGATCGAGTCGATCGACGAGATGCGCAGCCGCGGTAGCTCCGGCACCAGCTTCAGCACCCGCATCACCAGGTCGCCCAGCCGCGGCTTGCCCGGCAGGTCCTGCCCCCAGGAGGTCAGATCGACCCCGGTCAGCACCACCTCGTTATAGCCGCGCGCCGCCAGACGCCGGATCTGGTCCACCACCACACCCGCAGGCACCGACCGGGAGTTTCCGCGCCCATAGGGAATGATGCAGAACGTGCAGCGATGGTCACAGCCGTTCTGGATCTGCACATAGGCCCGCGACCGCGTGCCGAAGCCGTCGATCAGATGCCCGGCGGTCTCGGTGACCGACATGATGTCGTCCACCTGCACCGGCTCGGTCTGCCCCACGAGATCGGGGGTCAGCCCCTTCCAGGTCTCCGGCCGCATCTTCTCGGCATTGCCGATGACGTGGTCGACCTCGTCCATCGCGGCAAATCCATCGGGGTCGGTCTGTGCCGCGCAGCCCGTGACGATGACGCGCGCGCCGGGGTTCTCCCGCCGCAGCCGCCGGATTTCCTGCCGCGCCTTGCGCACCGCTTCCTGGGTCACCGCGCAGGTATTTACCACGACGGCATCCTCGACCCCGTGCGCGGCGGCGAGGTCCTTCATCGCCTCCGTCTCGTAGGCGTTCAGCCGGCAGCCCAGCGTCGTGAATTTCGGCGCGGCGCGATCCATCACAGCGCCTCCAGGAAGGAGGCTGTCAGGGTGCCGGAGAACACATGCGCCGTCGGGCCGGTCATCCAGACCCCGTCGTCGCGCCAGTCGATCTGCAGGTCGCCGCCGTCAAGCGTGACGGTCACGCGCCGGCCGGTCAGCCCGCGCCGCGCCGCCGCCACCGCCGCCGCGCAGGAGGAGGAGCCGGAGGCCAGCGTGATGCCCGCGCCGCGCTCCCACACCCGCATCCGCAGGTGGTCGGGCGCGGCGAGATGCACGAACTGCACGTTCGTCCGCTCCGGATAGAACGGATGGCGTTCGACCTCGGGCCCCCGCACCGCCAGGTCGACCGCCTCGGCATCTGCGACGAAGAACGTGCAATGTGGGTTCCCCATGCCGGTCGCGACGGGATCGCCGGGGATCGCAAGGTGCAGCGTGTCCATCTCCGCCGACAGCGGGATCTCCGCCCAGCCGGTCAGCGGCACCCCCATGTTGACGCTGGTCAGGCCGTCCCCGGCATCCGCGCAGTCCAGGAACCCGCGTTCGGTATGAAGGGTAAGCCGGTCGCGCCCGGCCTCGTCCATCAGGAAGCGCGCGACGCAGCGCGTGGCATTGCCGCAGGCGCCGGCGAGGGAGCCGTCGGCATTGTAGAAGGTCAGGCGCGCGTCGGCCTCTGCGTCGTCGTCGATCACGGCGAGCTGGTCGAAGCCGACCCCCCGGTGCCGGTCCCCCAAGGCCCGGGCCAGCGCCTCGGACACGGCCGGCCCGCCTCCGCGGCGGTCCACCACCACGAAGTCGTTGCCCAGCCCGTGCATCTTCATGAAAGCCAGCGAGGATTGTCCGCCCTGATCGCGCATGGCCGGGCATATATCGTCGCGGTCCGTGCGAATCCATAGCCGGATTCGCGACGCGGCCGTTTTAGGCCTTGACCGGGTTGGGCGGTTTTTCTACGTAGGCGCCTCGAGTGGGCCGTTAGCTCAGTTGGTAGAGCAACTGACTTTTAATCAGTGGGTCGCAGGTTCGAATCCTGCACGGCTCACCACTGAAATCAAAGACTTAGATGGTCGCCGCGAAAGCCCGGGCTGGTTTTGGGCGCGTCTCGGGTGTGCGTCCAAGGGCCGCTTCCGAGAATGGGCGTTTCGGCCAAGCCGGTCCGCACCCATTTCCGGCCCGGGTCCGCCTTCCGAATTCTTTCGCGTGGCTCTCGCGCGTCTCTTCGCGCTCGGCCACATGCCCCGGCGGACTGTGCCGCCAGGCGCGCGGTATCCTAGGCGAGGGGCTCGTCGCGTTCGTCTGTGTCCGGCTTCTTCCGCGAGGCCCTGACGATCGAGTAGACGATCGACAGAAGCAGGATCAGGTCGATGGCGAGGATCGTGGCGCAGATCGGTCTCTCGAAGAAGATCCCCAGGCCGTCCCGCGAGATCAGCAGCGACCGGCGCAGATTCGCCTCCATAATGCCGCCCAGGATCATGCCGATGATCAGCGGCGCCAGCGGATAGCCGGCCCGGCGCATCACGTAGCCCACAATGCCGAAGGTCAGCATCACCCAGAGGTCGAAGACCGAGTTCTGCAGCGAATAGGTGCCGAGCGTCGACAGCAGCAGGACGGCCGGCAGCAGCCACGCCTTGCGCAGCTTCAGCACGGAGCCGAACAGCGGCGCGAGGAGAACGCCGAGCACGAGCAGCAGGAGATTCGCCATGATGTAGGCGATGAAGATTCCGCCCGCGACTTCGGGGTTGTCCCGGAACAGGTCCGGGCCGGGGAAGAACCCGAGCAGGATCAGCGCCCCCATCAAGACGGCGGTCGAGGCGTCCCCGGGAATGCCGAGCGACAGGGTCGGGATAAGCGCGCCGCCGCAGCAGCCGTTATTGGCCGCCTCGGTCGCGACGACGCCGCCCTCGGCACCCTCGCCGTATTTTTCTTCGGCGCGCGCGAACCGCTTGGCGGTCGCATAGGAGATGAAGGCGCTGACATCGCCGCCCGCCCCGGGAATGGCGCCGAAGAACGTCCCGATCATCGACGAGCGCAGAAGGTTGAACTTGTGCGCGATGACGAGGCGCAGGGCGCGGAAGGAGACCCGCAAGCGCTGGACGGTCGGCTTTGCAAGAAAGTTGCCCGCCTCCAGCTGATAGAAGATCTCCGAGAGCGCGAAGAGGCCGACGACCACCGCCACGAGATGCGGTCCGCTGGACAGCCGGAAGTCCCCGAAGGTGAAGCGGTAGGCGTTGGTGAACTCGTCGGTCCCGACCATCGAGAGGAAAAGGCCGAGCCCCCGGCGAGCAACCCCTTCAGGGCCGACCCTTCCGATACGAGCGCGATCGTCAGCACGCCCAGAACGGCCATCGCGAAGTATTCCGGCGGCGCAAAGCGCAGCGCGAACGCGGCGAGCATCGGCGAGAAGAAGACGAGCATCAGGCCCGCAAAGAGGCCGCCGAGCGCCGAGGAGGTCATGGCCAGCCCGACCGCATCCTGCGCGCGGCCCTTCTGCGCCATGGGAAACCCGTCGAACAGCGTCGCGGCCGCGAGCGGCGTGCCCGGTATCCTAAGCAGGATCGACGAGATGGACCCGCCCGCGGATCCGCCGATATAGACCGCGATCAGCATGCCCATGGCGGAGATCGGCGGCAGGTGAAAGGCCAGCGGCAGCAAGAGCACGATGCCCATCAGCGGGCCGAGGCCGGGCAGCACGCCAATGGCGAGCCCTCCGGCAATGCCGAGAGCGACCAGCAGCAGCGTCTGCAGGTTGAAGAATAAGGGCAGCCCTTCTTGCAGGAGTTCCAGCATGCAGACCCGTCAGTTGAAAACCGTGATGTTGAACAGACCGACCGGCAGCACGACGTTCAAAAGCCCCTCGAAGACGAAGGACGCCGCGAGCCACAGGGCGAGACTGCCCAGAACGGCGCGAAAGAGGCCCAGGCCGAGGGCGCGTGTCATGACGATCAGGAGGACCGGCGTCGCAAGGTGGAAGCCGGAATACGGAAGCACCACCAGGTAGCCGACGAACAGCGCCGCCAGGGCGAGGCCGAGCCGGGTGCCGGCCTCGGCCTCGACGGCCGACTGCCCCTGCACGCGACCGAGCAGCAGGCGTATGCCGTGAACGGCGACGGCCACGCCCATCAGCCCCGCGATCACCCGCGGGTAGAACGCGGCATTGTCGAGCGGCCCGCCCGAGGCCGCGCCCTGCTCGGCGAGCGACGTGGCGGAGCGCCAGAAGATCACGACGGGAACTGAGGCAAAAAAGAACCACGCGATCCAGTCGAACGCGTGCGTACGGAACCTCGACATGGTTGTCTCCGGGAACGGGGAGGGCGGCGTGCCGGCCGCCCTCCGGACCCTTGGTTACTGCGTTTCCTGGAGCTTTTCCTTTTCCCAGGCGATCGCGTCGATCCCCGATTTGAGATCGGACGCCACCGGCGCGACGATCTCCTCGTACTGGTCGGGCCCGTATCCCAGCGGGACATAGCCCATGTCGAGCAGCCGCTGGTTCACCTCGTCCCGCGCAAGCGCCGCGCCCATCGCCTCGCGCAGCTTGGCGACCACATCGTCCGGGGTTTCCTTGCGGACCAGCCACCAGTTCCAGCCCATCGGCGCAAGTCCGGTCATGCCGAGTTCGATGCCGAAATCCTGTACGCGCGGCGCGCCGTCATAGGTTTCGGACGCACCTTCGAGTTCGGACAGGACGGCCAGCACCCGGACGTCATCCTTGTTGGCGGCGTAGACGCCGGGATTGATCACCATGAAGTCCAGCACGCCGCCGCGCAGATCCTTGATGGCGTTGTCGATTTCCGGATACGGCACAACCTGCCCGACGACGTCGGAGGTCTGCATGACCTTGGCCGCGACCATGTGCGGCAGGGCGTCGGCCACGCCCGGCGAATAGCGCAGGTCGCCCGGGTTTTCCTTCATGTAGTCCACGAGGGCCGGAAAATCGGGGAACCGGTCGTCGCCCTCACGGACCACGATCGCGAAGCTGTTCGAGGTGGCCGACCAGAGCGGCGTGAAGTCCTCGTAGGTCCAGTCGGCATTGTCGAACATCGGCTGCAGGACGAGCGGCGCGACATATCCGTCGAAGATCGTGTAGCCGTCCGCCGGCTTGTCCAGCGCGGTGCGGAACGCCTTGGTGCCGGCCGCACCCGGCGTCGAGACGACGGAGATGTTGACGCCCAGCTCTTCGCCCATGGCGTCGGCGATCACCTGGCTTGCCGCCATGGTCGCGCCCGGCCCCCACGGATAGATGTTCTCGATATTGCGCTCTGGAAATTCAGCCTGCGCGCTGTTGGCCAGCAGCATCGCCGCCGCCGTCAGTCCCAGCAATCGTCTCATCGCTTCCTCCCTGTGTTGTCTGCGAATTGAGGTCGTACCAGCGGTAGACTTCCGCCGGCGTGTCGTGGATGCGGAGTTCCCGCTCCATATGGCCGTAAAGGCTTGCGGAGATGCGCGTGTCCTCGATCGGCGATTGCTGGCGCGGATCGGCGTCGAGGTCGAACAGCCGCGTTCCGAGATCGCCGAAACCGAGGCCGTCATTGTTCGGCACGCGCTTGGCATCGCGGGTCGCGTCTATGCCAAGCACGGGGACGCCCTTGGTGAAGTCGAACGGCGGCACCAGGCGCGACGTCCGCAACTCCTCCACCGTGAAGGGCGCGGTCATGTGCGCGGGCGCCAGCGTGTATTCCACCAGCCCGTCGCGGGTTATGTCGGGCGGGTAGTGGTACAGCACGTGATGTCCGTCGGTCACGCCGATCGGACCCGAGAAGACCCCGAAGACCGCCGCGTCCCTGACGGGGGTGTCTTCGGCGAGCGCCGAAAAGATGCTGTGCCCGGTCACCTCGTCGGGAACCGGAAGGCCGTACATCTCCAGGAAGGTCGGCATCCGATCCATCGTCTGGGTCAGGTGCCCGCGGCGGCTTCCGGCATGCTCGGCGTGGTCCGGGTGATGGACGATCAGCGGAATGTGCGAGACTTCCTCGTAGTAGGGCATGCGGCACTTGCCCCACCAGTCGTGCTCGGAGAGCAGGAAGCCGTGGTCCGTGGACAGAACGATGCAGGTGTCCTTCCACATGTCGTGCCGGTCCAGATAGTCGATCAGCTTGCCGAAATAGGCATCGCACATGGCGACGAGCGCGGCATAGTTGGCGCGGATCTCGGCGATCTCCTCGTCGCTCTCGACGACCCGCTCGTAATGCGGCCAGTCGAGGATGCGCCCGGCATAGCCGGTGTCGTAGGCGGCCTTGAAACGCTCCGGCGCGTGGAAGGGCTCGTGCGGATCGAAACATTCCAGCATCAGGAACCAGTTGTCGGCCTGCCGGTTGCGGTCGAGGAAATCGAACGCCGAGGCGAAGCAGCGCGGCCCGGGGAAATCCTCCTCGGCCCCCATCGTCTCGCGGTTGATGGTGTGCTGCATGCGCTTGTCGCGGCCGCTCACGGAATAGTGGCGTTCGTCGTATTTCGCGCGGATGCGGTCGACGGGCGGTTCCACCATCGCCACCCAGGGATCGTATTCCTGGCCGCGGATGAAATCGTAGCTGTTGAACCGGGTATGAAACCCGTGCCCGCCATCCTCGAAGTAATGCAGGTGATCGGACACGAGATGCGTGTAGATACCGTTCTGTTTCATCAGCTCGGCAAACGAGTTGTCGAACGGCTCCAGCGGCCCCCATGACCGGTGCGTGAAGTTCAGCCGGCCGGCATGCATGTCGCGCCGCGCCGGCATGCAGGGCAGAGACCCGACATAATGGCGGTCGAAGGTGACCGCGCGGGCCGCGAACCGGTCGAAATTCGGAGTCGCCACCGCCTGGCCGCCATAGGCGCCCATCGCGCTGCGATTCAGCGAGTCGAACAGAACGAAAATCGTGCGCATTGCACCTCCCTCAGGGAACACTGGCTCAGCCAGTCAATGAATGATAATGAGAAGATGTCCCTGCCTGATATCTGAAAGTTATCGAATTGCGGCTGCTGGTCTCGCGTCACCTTGAGAATTTCCTGGCCCTGTACGACGCCCGGAACATGCATGTCGCCGCCGAGCGAAAGGGCATCAGCCAGCCGGCGCTGACGAAAAGCCTCAGGATTCTCGAAGACGATCTCGGGACCGAGCTCTTCGTGCGAACGCATAGCGGGCTCGAGCCGACCAATGCCGGACGGGCGCTTTTCCGGCATGCGCGGGTGATCGACCAGGAAGCCCGTTTTGCCGAGCTGGACGTCCGGGACGTGCATGACACCATGGGCGGACGCATCCGGATCGGCGTCGGCCCGGTCCTTGCGGTCAGCACCTTCCCGCCGATCCTGGCCGCGTTCCATCGGCGGTTCCCCAAGGTCGAGATTTCGGTCGAGACGGGCATTTCCAACCACCTCGTCGACGGGCTGATGCGCGAGGAATTCGACGTGGTCGTCGCGGCGCTTCCGGAAATGCCGCTTCCCGACCGCTTCGCCGCCTATCCGCTGTACACGACCGGCATGGCCGTCATCTGCCGCCGCGGGCATCCGCTGGAACGGCAGGGAACGATCGTCCGCGACGATCTGGATGGCTATGGCCGCGTCGGGTTCGTCGAGGATCGCGAGTTCGAGAAGAAGGCGCGGCGCGTCTTCGGGGCCCATGCCGACCAGCTTCGCCCGATCGTGCAGACGACATCGCTGACCGTCATGTTCGGTATCCTTGCCGCGACGGACTATTATGCGATCGTCAGCTCGATGATCGTGCCGCGGGCGGAACGCGAGGGGCTGGCCTCGTTCAGCCCGGAGGACGGGCTGTGGTCGCTCGAGATCGAGCTCATGTGCAAGGCGTCGCTTGCCAATACCAGGCCGGTCCGTGTCCTGCGCGATGCGCTTCTCGCCAGTCCGGCCCTGCCGGGATCGGTGCACGGATCGACCGATTGAATGCGTTCGCGCACGGCTGTCGTGCATCCGCATCTCCGGCCGGAAGGCCGGGGCGTTCGGCGGTCTCCGGGTCCGATCTGCATCGGGTTCTTGCGATCCGGTCCATCCGGCTTTCTCATGACAGGGCGACCACGCAGGAGGAGACCCGAGATGCGCGCCATGGTTCTGGAGACCCCGCAGCAGCCCCTCGTGCAACGGGAGTTCGAGCCGCGCCCGGTCGCGGAGGACGAGGTGCGGATCGCCGTCGAAGCCTGCGGCGTCTGCCGCACCGACCTGCATGTCGTCGATGGCGAGCTCACGCACCCGAAGCTTCCCCTCGTCCCCGGGCACGAGATCGTCGGGCGCGTGACCGAGACCGGCGCGGGGGTCAAGGGCTTCGCGCAGGGGCAGCGGGTCGGCGTGCCGTGGCTCGGCCGGACCTGCCACAGCTGCGCCTATTGCCGGATGGGGCGGGAGAACCTCTGCGACGATCCGGGGTTCACCGGCTATACCATCGACGGCGGCTATGCCGAGGAATGCGTCGCCGCCGCCGACTACACGTTCGCGCTGCCCGAGGGCCCGTCGGCCGAAAGCCTTGCGCCGCTGCTCTGCGCCGGGCTGATCGGCTATCGCTGCCTGCGCATGGCCGGCGACGCGCATCGCCTGGGGCTCTACGGCTTCGGCGCCGCGGCGCATATCCTGGCGCAGGTCGCGCGCCACGAGGGGCGCGAGATCCACGCCTTCACCCGGCCGGGCGACCACGCGGCGCAGGAGTTCGCCCGCAGCCTGGGCGCCGTCTGGGCCGGCGGGTCGGACGAAGCCCCGCCCGCCGCGCTGGACGCGGCCATCATCTTCGCGCCGGTCGGCGCGCTCGTCCCGGCCGCGCTGAAGGCCGTGCGCAAGGGCGGTGTCGTCGTCTGCGGCGGCATCCACATGAGCGACATCCCCGCCTTTCCCTATGCCGACCTGTGGGAGGAACGTGTCATCCGCTCCGTCGCCAATCTCACCCGGCAGGACGGCGAGGAATTCTTCGCGCTTGCGGCGAAGACCGAAATCGAGACGACCGTTGTGCCCTTCCCGCTGGAACAGGCCAACGAGGCGCTCGACGATCTGCGGTCGGGCCGGCTGCAGGGCGCCGCCGTGCTCGTTCCGTAAGCGTCGCCCGGCGACGGGCGGCACGCCCCCGCGCGACCGCGATCAGGAGGCCTCTCGCGGGATCGAAACGGTCCAGTCGTGCTCGCGCTCCATCGTACCGTCGCACCAAGCCCGCAGCGTCGCCGAGATGTGGTAGGACTGCGCGTCGCAGGTCAGGCGCGTCCAGGTCTCGGTCTTCACGGCCCAGCCGTCGCGGGACATCTCGTGGACCCAGGTCACCTCTCCCTCGGCCGAGGTCGGGTCGGGCGGCAGGACGGAATAGCGTTCCTGCCCCTCGGCGGAATGGAAGAACTGGTGCGGCTCGATCGTGGCGGCGCCTTCGTGGTCGCGCACCTCCACCGTCAGCCTGCCGCTGTCGAGATCCTCGCTCACCCGCCATTCCGAGCGCGGAGCCTCGTGGAACGACACGTCGAGCGGTGTCCCGGCGCGGGCCGGGGGGAAATCGGGCATCCGCGGCTCCGGCCCGGACCGCAGGGGCAGGACGAGATCCGACTCGCCCGGCAGGACCGTCAGCGTCACCGGCTCCGGCGTCGGCCAGGCGATGGGAAAGTAGCTCGTCGACAGCGACAGGCGCAGCCGGTGGCCCGCCCGCAGCGTCTGCGCGATGTGCTTGAGCGGAACCTCCACGGCAAGATCCTCGCCCGGCACCAGCGGGGCGGGATCGGCATGGCCGTCGCGGTGGTTGAGATTGAGCAGGCCGTAGCTGACGCGGCTCGCCGTCCCGCCCGGCGCCACATCGACGAGGCGGGCGGCGATCTGCGCGACCGGCCGGTCGACGCGGCAGCGCAGGCGCAGGCGCGCGTCGCCGACGATGTGGATGTCATCCTCCAGCGGCGCCGTCTCGAAGACCAGGCTGCCCGCATCGTCGCGGCGCTGGTCGCCCGGCTGGTCGCCCGGATGCGCGTAGGAGCACCATTTGCCGCCATGCAGCCCGACCCAGAGCGGGGAGGAGACCGAGAGGTCCGCGCCCGGCGTGCCGGACCCGCGGGTCAGGCTCCGGTCCGCCCCGAGGCCGAAAGCGACCGGTTCGACATTCGGCGAGGGCCAGGCGGGTTCGGCGATCCAGTGGCCCTCGCGCGCCGTGTAATGGCTGCGCGGTTCGGCCGGATCCTGCAGGAACAGGCGCAGCGGTGGCTCGTCCATGATGCCCGTCTCGCGCCCCTTCAGCCAGTGATCCCACCACCGTGTCTCCTCCGAGAGCCAGTCGATGGCGGGGCCCGGCTCGCCCAGATGCGGATAGCGGTGCGCCCAGGGTCCGATGATGCCCTTGGCCGGGCTCTTCAGCTTCTCGACCAGCCGGAAGACCGACCGGCAATAGCCGTCGGCCCAGCCGGAGACCGCATAGACCGGCACCTGGATGTCGTCCCAGTTCTCGCAGACCGAGCCGTGCCGCCAGAAGGCGTCGCGCGTCTGGTGGCCGAGCCAGGTTTCCAGCCACAGCCCGGACTCGTCGAGCCGCCGGTGCCACATCTCGCGCCATTTCTCGCCCACATGGGTCGGGTCGGGCGGCAGGGTGTTGATGCCGAACATCACCGAGGCCCAGGACAGCTGATCGCATAGCGGCACGCCGCCCATATAGTGGATGTCGTCGGCATAGCGGTCGTCGGTGGAGCAGATCGTCACCACCGCCTTCAGCGCCGGCGGGCGCAGCGCCGCGAGCTGCAACCCGTTGAAGCCGCCCCAGGAGATGCCGACGATCCCCACGCCGCCGTCGCACCAGGACTGGTCGGCGATCCAGGCGATCACGTCGCAGCCGTCGGCCAACTCGATCTCGGTGTATTCGTCCTCCATCACCCCTTCGGATTCGCCGGTGCCGCGCAGGTCGACGCGGACATAGGCATAGTCGCGGGCGGCGAGCCACGGTGCGCGGGCGGCGTCGCGTTCCAGCGTCTTGTCGTTCTTGCGATAGGGGATGTATTCGAGGATCGCCGGCACCGGCGCGGCCTCGGCCCCTTCGGGCATCCAGATCCGCGCGGCCAGCAAGGTGCCGTCGGGCATCGGGATCTCGACATGTTCGAGTTCCACGACGGGGCGGGGCAGGTCGGTGTCGATCTTCATGGGGCGGTCTCCGAACGGGTCGGCGCTTGCCTACTCTGTCGGGTCCGAAAGCGCCAGCGCGCTCAGTCGACGATGTCGGTGAATTCGTAGTTCAGCCGCTTCATCACCTGCTCGTAGTTCCACAACAGCTTCGAGGTCGTGCTTGCGCCCATCCAGAGCGAGGCGACGGCATAGCTGTAGGCGTCCTGCTCGGGCAGCTCCGACAGCTTCATGCCCTTTGTCAGGTTGGAGACGATGCGCGTGCCCTCGACCTGCTCGGCGGCCACTTCGACCTCGGCGCGCGAGGGGGCGCGGGCGACCGTCGCGTCGCTGAAGAAGACGCGATAGAAGAACTCGGCCGCCACGTTCTGCGTGCCCTGGCTGCGCGGCATGTCCGGCTTGCGACCAAGCCCGAGATCGACCGCCACCTGCTGGTGGCTGACGCCGTCGACCGTCTCGAACAGGTCGCAATGCGACTGGGCGATGCGGGTGTTGATCTCCAGCAGCCAGATCTGGTTGTCCACCTCGTCCCAGAAATACTCGATGTTGAAGGCCGCGTTGTCATAGCCGATATGCGCCATGACCTTTTGCGATATCTCCCACATCTGGTCCTGCACGCGGCGCGGCAGGGCGGACGGGTAGAGATAGTAGAAAAAGCTCAGCACCTGCGGGTAGCGGATCGAATCCACGGTGCCGTAGCAGGTGACCTCGCCATCGTGGACATAGCCCTCGACGGTGCATTGCCGCCCGCCGATCACCCGTTCGGCCATGCAGTAATGGCCTTCGATGGCGCGAATGTCGTCGGGCAGGTCGGCCTTGTCGAGCACGGCGTTGAACGGCTCGGATATCTGGCCGATCTCGGCGCGCAGCTTCTCGATCGCGTAGTCGAAGTCCTCGGGGCTGTCGATCCGGAAGCCCAAGCGCGAGCCCGAGGACTTGATCGGCTTGACGAAGAACGGAAACCGCAGGTTGGCCTCGCCGATCTTCGACAGCGCGTCATCGTCGAACGGGTCGAAGGCGGTGAAGGCGGGCACGTGGTCCGGGATCACCTCGGCCATCACGCTGCGCGACCAGAACTTGTGCTCGCATTTGAGAAGGCTCTCCAGCGAGGTGTTGGGCGTGCCGTACTTGGCGCTGAGCAGCGGCAGCATGGTCGAGACCGGGAAATCCATGTAGCCGACGATGGCGTCGATCGAGCCGTCGAAGGCGTCGAGCGTCGCCTCGGCCTCGGCCAGCATCGCGGGGATGTCGAATTCCTGCGTCTCATAGACCTGGGCCGGCGTCAGCAGCGGATGGAACGTCACGTCCTCCACGCCTCGCAGCCGCTTGAGTCGCTCGGCGTTATAGTCGTTCAGGCCGACGACGAAGACGTTCTTGGTCATATATCCTTCCTCCCGCGCCAATGGGGCGGCGCGCTTCTGTCGTGTCTCAGGCCTGGGCGAGCTCGGCCTGGTGGGGAAAGCTGCGCCCCTTCAGCCGCTCGGTGGTGCCCTCGATGTCGTCGATCAGCAGCAACAAGAAGTCGCCCCGCTGCGCCTCTCCGATGGCCTGCGCCACGGCATCGTGCTCTTGCATGACGGTCTTGACGGTACAGGACGTGCCGGCGCCGGCGGCGCCGTCATGGATCAGCTTCGCGGTCTCGCCGGTCTCGCGGCCGCGCGAGTCCGTCTCGAAGACGTAGAGCGTGTCGCACATCCGGGCAAGCTGCGCACCGAGCGCGGCGAGATCCTCGTCGCGCCGGTTGCCCGGGGCCGAGGCGACGCCGATCCGGCGCTGGGTGGCGAGCCCGCGCACCAGCGGCTCCAGCGCTTCGAGCGCCGGCACGTTGTGGCCGTAGTCGATCAGGCATTTCACCCCGTCGGCCTCGAAATAGTTGGTGCGGCCGGGCATCTGCGTCGGCGTCGGGTGGAAGGTCGTCAGCCCCGCCCGCACGTCGTCGATCTCGACCCCGTGGGCGATCGCGGCGGCGGCGGCGGCCATGGCGTTCTGCACGTTGAACCGCGCGTGGCCCTCGAAGGCGATGGGCACGTCGTTGACCTCGCAGATGTCGACGGTGACCTTGCCGCGCAGCATGATGATCTTGCCGTGCCGCACTGTCAGCACCATGCCCGCCTCGCTCAGGTGGGTTTCAAGCTCGGGATTGTCGGGATCCATCGTGAAATAGATGATCTCGCCCCGCGCCCAGTAGGTGCCGTGCTCCATCACCAGCGGATCGTCGGCGTTCAGCACGCAATAGCCGCCCTCGCGCTTCACCGCGTCGACGATGACGGTCTTGCAGCGCGCCAGCTCGTCCAGCGTGTGGATGTCGCGCTCGCCGAGGTGGTCGGAGGCGATGTTCAGCAGCACGCCCACGTCGCATTCGTCGAAGCCCAGGCCGCGCCGCATGATCCCGCCGCGCGCCGTCTCCAGAACGGCATGCTCCACCGTCGGCTCGCGCAGCACCGCATGGGCGGCGGCGGGGCCGGAGTAGTCGCCGCGCAGGATCACGTGGTTGTCGATCTCGACCGTCCCGGTACAGCCCATGCCGACGGAGGTGCCCGCCTGCCGCAGGATATGGCTGATCAGCCGGGTCGTGGTGGTCTTGCCGTTGGTGCCGGTGATCGCGGTGATCGGGATGCGCCCGTCATCGGTCGGGTCCGGGAACAGCATGTCGACCACATGCTCGCCCACCGGCCGCGGCGTGCCGTGGGTCGGGGCCATGTGCATGCGGAAGCCGGGGCCGGCATTCACCTCGACCACGCCGGCCGACTGCTCCTCCAGCGGCCGCGACAGCGTCTCGGCGAGCAGGTCGATCCCGATCACGTCGAGCCCCACGAGCCGCCCGATCCGCTCCATCGCGAATTTCACTTCCGGGTGCACCTCGTCCGTCAGGTCCATGGCGGTGCCGCCGGTCGAGATATTCGCGGTGGATTTCAGGAACGCGATCTCGCCCTCGGGCAGCACGGTCTCCAGCGTCAGGCCCGCCTGTTCCAGCATCCGGTGGGTCTGTTCGTCCACGTGGATCTGCGTCAGGAGGTTCTCGTGGCCCACGCCCCGTCGCGGATCGGCGTTCTCGCAGTCGATCAGCGCCTGGATCGTGCTCCGGCCGTCGCCGACAACATGCGCCGGCCGGCGGCGTGCCGCGGCGACGAGCCGGCCGCCGATGACCAGGATGCGGTGATCCTCGCCCCGGATGTAGCTTTCCACGATGACGCCGTCGGACTCCTCGCGCAGCCGCTCGACCGCCGCGTCGTAGCCCGAGCGCAGATCCTCCATCGAGGCGATGTCGGTCGTCACGCCGCGCCCGTGATTGCCCGACAGCGGCTTGGTGACCACCGGCCAGCCGATCCACTCGGCCGCCTCTTTCGCCTCTTCCCAGGAATAGCAGTTCTGCCCCTGCGGCACGGGCACGCCGGCCTCGCCCAGGATCTGCTTGGTCCAGTCCTTGTCGTCGGCGATGGAGTGCCCGATGATCCCCGAGGCGTCGGTGACCGTCGCCTGAAAGCGGCGCTGCTTCACCCCGTGACCCAGTTGGGTATAGCTCGTCCCCTCGGTCAGGTTGGAAAACGGGATGTTTCGCGCCTTGGCCGCGTCCACGATGGCACCGGTCGAGGGCCCCAGCGCGTTGGCGTCGCGCACCTCCTTCAGGTGGTCGATATACGGCTGCAGGTCGACGTCTTCGCCGTCATAGAGCTGCTGCGCGATCGCCACGGCCGCTTCGCCCGCCGCAAGACCCGTGGCCTCGTCGCGGTAGCGGTAGACGACGTTGTAGATGCCCGCGTCATAGCTGTCGACGGTCTTGCCGTAGCCGACCGAGAAGCCCACGAGGTTCTGCAGCTCGATGGCGAGATGCTCGACCATGTGGCCGGCATAGGTGCCGTTGCGCACCCGCTGCAGGAATCCGCCGGCCTCGCCGACCGAGCAGCGGTGGTCGTAGATCGACGGGATCAGCGCCTCCAGGCGCTCCGCCAGGCCGGCAACCTCGTCGCTCGGCCGCTCCTCCAGCTCCTCGATATCGAGCCGCATGTAGATGGCTTGATACCGGCTGTAATAGTTGGGTCCGCGCAGCGCACGGTGTTCAAGTATACGCAATCCTTGGCTCCAGGCTGTTCGCCCCGAGCTCTTCCGGCCCGAGGACCCGCCGGTCGCTCAGGCTGTATCCATACCCGTCGACCAGCGCATGCATCGTGACGTTGTGGACCGTGACGGCCTCCCCATCGTCAAGCTCAAAGACATTCGAACCGGTGATGTTCGAACTGTCAACGAGGATGATGTGACCGGGGCCAAAGGCAAGTATTTTGTCGTCATCAAATAAGACGGCGGCGTCCTCGCCGATGCCGACGCCAAGGAATTCAGGGTTCGTGGCACCCACTTCCATCAGCCGCGAGAAGCGGCCGCGTTCCAGGAAATGGGTGTCGATGATCACCCCGTCGACAAGCCCGAACCCCGCCGCCATCTTCACGGCGCCCTTGCGCAGGCTGTCGGTGGCGGCGCCGCCATAGACCATGGTGGAGGACTGGCAGGCCGCCCCGGCGCTGGTCCCCGCGACGACCGCGCCCTCGGCATGCCGCGCCCGCATCGCCTCCAGCACCGGCGAGCCGCCGAGGATGTTGGTCAGGCGCATCTGGTCGCCGCCCGAGATGAAGATCACGTCGGCGCGCTGGATCATCGCGATGAAGCGCTCCGCCGCGGCGTCGCTCCGGTCCCGTATCCGGATGTCCAGCACCTCGGACGCGCCGAGCGTGGTAAAGACCGTCTCGTAGCCCTTGAACACGTCCTCGGGGATCGCGCTTGCCGTGGTGATGACGCCGACGACCGGGGATTTGGTGGCCGAATAGGTCAGCACCCGCTTCAGGATTGCCGCTTCCTGCGACTTGTCCTCGGCGCCGCCGATCGCGATGAGCGGCCCCCGTATGGGCACGTTCGCTTGCATGTTCATCTCATGACCTTTGGTTCGATCACCCTTTCCTACCCTGTGCCCGAGTGTAGCACCATACCGGGAAAAGCATACTCCCCCTCCAAAGGATTGACGTTATGGTGTGCTCCTGCCACTAAATACGCCATTCGGGCGCGCATTTGCCGCCTATCTTGGCCGGTCCGGCCGGGGCGACAACCGCAGGAGGCTCCCATCGGCTACACGCTCGCGATCCACGGCGGCGCCGGAGTGATCCCGTCCGCCCGCATGACCCCCGACCGCGAGGCCGAGACCCGCGCCGGGCTGGACCGCGCGCTGCGCGCCGGCGAGGAGGTGCTGTCGGCCGGCGGCACGGCGCTCGACGCCGTCACCGCGGCGGTCTGCGTGCTGGAGGACGAGCCCTTGTTCAACGCGGGCCGCGGCGCCGTCTTCACGCGCGACGGCCGGCACGAGATGGATGCGGCGGTGATGAACGGACATGACCGTCGCGCAGGCTGCGTGGCGGGCGTTCTCGGGCCGCGCAACCCGGTCCGGCTGGCGCGCTGCGTCATGGAGCGGTCGCCGCACGTCCTGATGATCGGCGACGGCGCCCTGCGCCTGGGCCGCGCGGCCGGCATCGAGGAGGCGCCGGCCGAGTATTTCTTTACCCAGGACCGGTACGACGCCCTGCTAGAGACGCTGCGCATGGAGGCCGAGGGCACGCTGGACGACGACCCGGCCCGCCGCCACGGCACGGTCGGCGCCGTGGCGCGCGACAGCGCGGGCGGGCTGGCCGCGGCGACCTCGACGGGCGGCATGACCGCCAAGCGCCCCGGCCGGGTCGGCGACACCCCGTTGATCGGGGCCGGGACCTTCGCCGACGACCGCACCTGCGCCGTCTCGGCCACCGGCGACGGCGAGGCGTTCATCCGGCTCTGCGTCGCGCACGAGATCGACGCCCGCATGCGCCTTGCGGGCGAATCGCTGGCGCAGGCCGCCGCGCATGTGGTGGGCCACGAGCTTGCCGCGCTGAACGGCTCCGGCGGCCTCGTCGCCGTCGATGCGGCGGGGCGCGTCGCGGCGCCGTTCAACTGCGAGGGGATGTATCGCGGCTGGACCGGCGACGACCTGGAGCGGACGATCGCCATCTACTGAGCCGCCGCCGGCGCCCGGCGGGCCGTCACACCCCCAGATGCCTCTCGCTGATCTCGGCGGACAACTCGTCCATTCCGCCGGTCCACACGCTGCGCCCGCGCGCCAGAACGACGCCCCGGTCGCAGGCCGCCCGCATCTCCCGCAGCGACTTGTCGATCACCAGAAGGGCCATGCCGGTCTCTGCCTTCAGCCGCCCGATGGCCGACCAGATCTCCTGTCGCACCAGCGGCGCCAGCCCCTCGGTCGCCTCGTCCAGGATCAGCAGCCGCGGGTTGGTCATCAGCGCCCGGCCGATGGCCAGCATCTGCTGTTCGCCCCCGGACAGAGAGGCCGCCTGCTGCCCGCGCCGCTCCGCCAGCCGCGGGAACAGCTCGGTGACGCGCACCATTTCCCATGGGCCGGGCCGCGCGGCGGCGGTCAGGTTCTCGGTCACCGTCAGGTCGCGAAAGCACCGCCGCCCCTCCGGCACCAGCCCGATCCCCAGTCGCGCAGCCCGGTGCGCGGGCAGGCGGGTCAGGTCGTGGCCGTCGAAGACCAGCGTGCCGCTCGCGGGCAGCATCCGGCAGATCGCCTTGACGGTCGTGGTCTTGCCCATGCCGTTGCGGCCCATGAACGCGACCGCCTCGCCCTCGGCGACCTCCAGGTCCACGCCGAACAGCGCCTGGCTGGCGCCGTAGGAGGCGGCGACGCTGTGCAGCTGCAACAGGCTCATGCGGCGTCTCCGAGATAAGCTTCGCGCACCGCCGGATCGGCCCGGATCTCGTCCAGCGTGCCGGTCGCGATGACGCGGCCGTAGACCAGCACGCTGACCCGGTCGGCCAATGCGAAGACCGCGTCCATGTCGTGTTCCACCAGCAGGATCGGCGCCTCCCGCCGCAGCGAGCCGAGAAGCGTGGTCAGCCGCTCCGATCCCTCGCTGCCCAGCCCCGCCATCGGCTCGTCCATCACGAAGGCGCGCGGCGCCAGCGTCAGCGCCACCGCGACTTCCAGCAGCCGCCGCTGCCCGTGGCTCAGCTCCGCCGTGCGCACCGCGGCCACGTCGTCCAGTCCGACGCGCGCCAGCGCCGCCTCGGCCCGGTCGCGCAGGGAGCGCTCGGTCAGAACGCCGCGCAGGAACCGCCAGGGCCGCCCCGACGCCCCCAGCGCGCCGAGCAGCGCGTTCTGCAGCACCGTGTCCTCCATCGCCAGCGCCGAGATCTGGAAGGTCCGCGCCAGCCCCATCCGCGCCCGCGCCCGGACCGGCCGCGCCGTCACGTCGCGCCCCAGGAACTCCACCCGCCCGGCATCCGGCGCCAGCCCGCCGCAGATCTGCGCGATCAGCGTCGATTTGCCGGCGCCGTTCGGCCCGATCACCGCATGGATCTCGCCCGCGCGCAGGTCCAGCGAGATATCCTCGCTCGCCGTCACCGCGCCGAACCGCTTGGTGATCCCCCGGGTGGACAGAACGACCTCAGCCATGCGTCCGCGCCCGTCCCGCCACGATGCCCACCAGCCCGCCGCGCCCGAACAGCACAACGGCCAGCAGGATCAGGCCCAAAAACACCTGCCAGTAGTCGCTGAGATCGCCCAGGAAATGTTCGAGGATCACGTAGAGCCCGGCCCCCACCACCGGCCCGAACAGCCGCCCGACGCCGCCGATGATGACGAAGACCATGATCTCGCCCGACATCTGCCAGCTCAGCATCGTGGTGCTGACGAAGCGGTTCAGATCCGCGAACAGCGCCCCCGCCAACCCGGTGACCGCCCCGGAGATCACCAGCGCCACCAGCTTCACGCGCGTCGGGTCGAGCCCCACCGTCTCCACCCGCTGCGGCACCTGCCGCGCCGCGTTCAGCGCCAGCCCGAACGGCGACCGCGCCAGCCGCCAGTTCAGGGCCAGTACCGCCAGCAGCACCATGAGGCACAGCCCGTAGAACTGCACCGGCACCAGCGTGTTCAGTCCCGGAAACCCGTTGCGCACATAGATCGACAACCCGTCCTCGCCGCCATAGGCCGGCCAGGAGATCGCGAAGAAATAGACCATCTGCCCGAAGGCCAGCGTGATCATGATGAAATAGACGCCCGAGGTCCGCAGCGCGAGCACCCCGATGACGAGGGCCGCCAGGGCCGAGGAAATCACCGCCACCAGCCAGATCACCGGCATGGATTTCGTCCCCGGGATCGCCAGCGCCTCGACCAGCGGCGTATAGCTCTGCGCGTGCCAGGCCAGGATGCCCATCGCGTAGCCGCCGACGCCGAAATAGACGGCATGCCCCAGGCTCACCATGCCGCCCAGCCCCAGCGCGATGTTCAGCCCCACTGCCGCCAGCGCGAAGATCACCGCGCGCGTCGCCAGGGTGATGGTGAATGGCTCCCCGGCCCACAGCGCCCAGCCCGGCACCGCCACCAGCGCCAGCAGCACGGCGGCGTTCAGCATCGCCTCGCGGTTCATGCCTTCGCCCCGTAAAGCCCCGTGGGCCGCCAGACCAGCACCGCCGCCATCAGGATGTAGATCGCCATCGAGGCAAAGGCCGAGCCGGTCGCCGTGGCGCCTGCGGCGTCGTCGGTGAAGAGCTTGAACAGCTCCGGCAGGAAGATGCCGCCCAGCGTATCGGTCAGACCTACCAGCAGCGCGCCCACCAGCGCCCCCTTGATCGACCCGATTCCGCCGATCACGATGACCACGAAGGCCAGGATCAGCACCGGCTCGCCCATCCCCACCTGCACCGACTGGATCGCGCCCACCAGCGCGCCGGCCAGCCCGGCCAGCCCCGCGCCCAGCGCGAAGACCAGCGTGTAGAGCTTGCCGATATCGACGCCCAGCGCGGCGATCATCTCGCGGTCGTTCTCGCCGGCGCGGATACGGATGCCGACCCGCGTGCGCGTGATCAGCAGCCACAGGCCCAGCGCCACGAGCAGCCCCACGCAGATCAGCGCCAGCCGGTAGAGCGGATACTGGATGCCGCCGGGCAGCGTCACCGGCCCGGACAGCCAGTCGGGGATGTCGAGATACAGCGGGAACGACCCGAACAGCCAGCGGGTGCCTTCCGAGAAGATCAGGATCAGCGCGAAGGTCGCCAGCACCTGGTCGAGGTGGTCCTTGTCGTAAAGCCGGCGGATCACCACCAGCTCCACGATCGCCCCGGCCAGCGCCGCCGCCACCAGCGCCGCGCCCAGCGCCAGCAGGAACGACCCCGTTGCGCCGGCCACCGCCGCCGCGGCGAAGGCGCCGATCATGTAGAGCGACCCGTGCGCCAGGTTGATCAGCCCCATGACCCCGAAGATCAGCGTCAGCCCGGCCGCCATCAGGAACAGCATGACGCCGAACTGCAGGCCGTTCAGAACCTGCTCCGCAATCAGGATTGGAGACATGGGAAGCTTCCGTAAGGCGAGGGGCCCGGCCGGCGGCCGGACCCCGTCAGGCTCACATCGAGCACTCTTCGGTATAGGCGTTGGCGCGGTCTTCCATTGCGATGCCGACGATCTTGTTGGTGAAGATGTCGCCCTCCTTGATCACCTCGCGCACGTAGATGTCCTGGACGGGATGGTTGTTCGAGGCAAAGCCGAACCCGCCCCGCACGCTGTCGAAATCCGCCTCGCCCAGCGCGGCGCGGAACGCCTCGGTGTCGTCGATGTCGGCCTTGTCCATCGCCGACAGCAGCAGGTTCGCCGTGTCATAGCCCTGTGCCGCGTAGATCGACGGCAGCCGGTCGTATGTCTCCTGGAACGCCTCGACGAAGGCCGCGTTCGCCGCGTTGTCCAGGTCCTTGGACCAGGTCGAGGTGTTGTTCACGCCCAGCGCGGCTTCGCCCACAGCCTGCAGGATGCCCTGGTCGAAGGAGAAGGCCGGCCCGACCACCGGCAGGTCGATCCCCGAATCCGCGTATTGCTTGAGGAACGAAATCCCCATCCCGCCCGGCAGGAAGAAGAAGATCGAATCCGCGCCCGAGGCGCGAATCTGCGCCAGCTCGGCGGCATAGTCGGTCTGCCCCAGCTCGGTATAGATCTCGCCGGCCAGCCCGCCTTCGTAGAACCGCTTGAACCCGTTCAGCGAATCGTGCCCGGCGGGGTAGTTCGGCGCGAGGATGAAGGTGTTCTCGTAGCCTGCATTCGTCGCATGCGCGCCGGCGGCCTCGTGCAGGTTGTCGTTCTGGTACGAGACCGAGAAGTAGCTCGGGTGGCATCCCGGCCCGGCGAGCTGCGCCGGCGCCGCGTTGGTCGACAGATAGAACAGCCCCTGCGCCGTGGCCGAGGGCACCACGGCCATCGCGAGGTTCGACCACACGATGCCGGTCAGCACATCCACTTGGTCCGACTGGATCATCTTGTCCGACAGCTGCACAGCCACGTCGGGCTTGCGCTGATCGTCCTCGACGATCACCTCGATGTCGTCGCGCCCGGCCATCTCGATGGCCAGCATGAACCCGTCGCGGGTGTCGATGCCCAGGCTCGCGCCGCCGCCCGACAGCGTGGTGATCATCCCGACCTTGACCTGCGCCTCGGCGCCGGCCGCGGTCAGCGCCGCCAGCCCGGCGGCCGCCAGAAGTGTCTTCATGTTCATCTTCGATCTCCCTGTCTTGTTCATTTGTCCGGTCCCGCGGCTCGGCCGGGGCCGTTTCCTTCACCGATACTCCAATTTCCCCGCTTGAACACAAGCCGTCCGTTACGATTTCGTCCGCACCGGGGCCGAATACCGTATAAACGGGCAGGGGACGATGCATGGGGGGGACAGGCATGGACGATTTCGACTGGACCGACGCCTACGAGAACGGGGCCTACATCCCCGACGCCGCCAGCTACCCGCCCGCCTGGCAGGCCGCGGCCGAGGCGTTCCGGGCAGAGCATCCCGACGCCGAGCTCGACCTCGCCTACGGCACGCACGAGCGCCAGAGGCTCGACCTGTTCCGCCCCGACGGTCCGCCCGCCGGCCTCGCCGTCTTCGTTCACGGCGGCTACTGGATGAAGTTCGACAAGTCGCTCTGGTCGCATCTCGCCCGCGGCGCCCTGGCGCGCGGCTGGGCGGTGGCGCTGCCCGGCTACCGGCTGGCGCCCGAGGCGCGGCTGTCCTGGATCGCCGAGGATATCGGCCGCGCCATCGACCTGGCCGCGTCGCATGTCGACGGCCCGGTCCGGCTGGCCGGCCATTCCGCCGGCGGCCATCTGGTCGCGCGCATGGCCTGCCAGCTTTCCCCCCTGCCGGCCGCGCCCCGCCTGCGGCTCGCCGGGGTCCTGTCGATCAGCGGCCTGCACGACCTGCACCCGCTGCGCCGCACCGCGATGAACGACACGCTCGCCATCGACGACGCCGAGGCCGATGCCGAAAGCCCCGCGCTGCTGACGCCGATCCCCGGCGTGCCCGTGACAGCCTGGGTCGGCGCCGACGAGCGGCCGGAATTCCTGCGCCAGGCCCGGTTGCTGTCCGACGCCTGGCCCGACTGCAGGGAGGAGATCGACCCGGGCCGCCACCATTTCGACGTGATCGCCGGGCTGGAAGTGCCCGACAGCCCGATCACCCGCGCCTTCGTCGGAGAGACGGGGGCGGATTAGGGTTTGGCCGCTCCGGGCCGATCCGCTAAGCCGGACGGCAAAGAGCAGGGACAGAACCACATGACAGGAAGACCCGTCCTCATCCTCGGCGCGCGCTCCGACATTGCGATGGCCACCGCCCGCCGCTTCGCCCAGGCGGGCCACCCGCTGCAGCTGGCCGCCCGCGACCCCGCCGCGCTGCGCTCCGAGGCCGAGCGACTGGCGGCCGAGACCGGCGTCACGGTCACCTGCCACGCCTATGACGCGCTCGCCACCGAGGCGCTGGAGCCCTTCATCGACAGCCTGCCGGACCTGCCCGAGGTCGCGGTCTGCGCCGTCGGGACGATGAACGACCAGGCCACCAACCGGGCGGACCTCGCCGCGGCCACCCGCGACATCCGCTCGAACTTCGAAGGCCCAGCGCTGACGCTGGGCGTCGTCGCCAACCGGTTCGAGGCGCGCGGCAGCGGCACGCTGGTCGGCATCTCCTCGGTCGCCGGGGACAGAGGCCGCGCGTCCAACTATGTCTACGGCGCCGCCAAGGCCGGCTTTACCGCGTTCCTGTCGGGCCTGCGCAACCGGCTGGCGGGAAAGGGCGTGCATGTCGTCACCGTCAAGCCCGGCTTCGTCGCCACGAAGATGACCGAAGGCATGGACCTGCCCGCGCGCCTCACCGCCGCGCCCGGCCAAGTCGCCGACGCGATCTTCGCCGCCGTCGAGACGCGCCGCAACGTGGTTTACACCAAGCCGGTCTGGCGCTGGATCATGGCCCTTATCCGCGCCCTTCCGGAAGCGGTGTTCAAGAAGACCGATCTCTGAGCCGCCGATGTTGACAGGTGTCAAAGCGCACGGGCTTCCCGCGAGATAGCGTTGGCCGACCCAGTCAGGAGACATCATGGCCACCGCATCGGGCATATCGGAATTCGCGCGCCGCTTGGCGACGGCCCTGCTGACGATCTGTGCCTTCGCGGCCGCGGGTCGGGCCTCCTGGCCCGTCGTGGCCCTGCTTCAGGCGGCCGCCGTGGCGGCCTATGCGCTGATCCCGCATCGTCCCCGCCCGCCCGGCGCCTTCACCTACGACCGCATGACGTCGCAGGTCGTGCCCGACTGGCTCGGCTTCGTCCTGTCGGCGCTGTTCGCGGCGATCCCCGTCTGGGCCGCGCGCGCAGAGCCTGGCTGGGGCGCGGTTCACCCGTCGGCCGCGCTGCTGTGGCCCATGGCCGCGCTGTGCTCGGCCTTCTGGCTGATCGGAGCGGTCTATGCCGCCTGGTGGCTCCGGATCGACGACCATGGCCTGACCGTGCATTCCGCACGCGCCGAACGCCGCGTCGTCTTTGCCGACATCCGCGCGGCGACGCGCGGCCAGAAGGCCCTGCCGCGCTGGATGATCGCGCTGGCGCCCGCGCTGGTCGGCGCCGGCCGCTTCGGGGCCGCCGGCGCGCTGCTCCTGGCGCGGCCGCGCAACGGGCTCACGCTTCACCTGGCCGACGGCACCCGCCTGACCATCGCCGAGGACGCGCTCGGCGCCGGGCTCCGGGCCCTGCACAAGGCGCTCGCCAGCCACGGCATTCCCGACAACAACGAAAGGACCGCAACATGAGAAGACCCGCCCTCCGCCGCGCGCTGGGCGCCGCGGCGCTCGGCCTCGCGGTGATGGCACAGCCCGCCGCCGCCGCTTCCGGGTTCACGCCCATCGGGATCGAGACCGAGAATGCCGGCCGCCCCGGCGAACGGGTCACGCGGTTCACGGTGACCCCGGGTGCGGTCGACCACCTGTTGAAGGGGCGGGATTTCCTGCAGGACGGCGCGCTGGCCAAGCACTACTGGGACAACGCCCTGCAGAAGGGCCGCGAAGAGGCCGAGGCCGCCGCGATGGAGGGCTGGGCGTGGCTGAACTTCGGCATCGGGGGCACCGCCGCCGTTGGCACGCTGGCCGAGCACGGTGCCAAGATCGCCGCGCTCGGCAACACCAACACCGCCCTGACCAACCTGGGCGGCATCCTGGCCGCGCTGCAGGTGCTGATGGATCTGCACAACCTCGACAACAAGGCCGCCGGCATCAACGCCTACAAGGGCATCGTGGGCTTCGCCATCGGCCGGTTCGGCACCGCCGCGATGCAGCTGGGCTCCGTCACCTTCATCATGGTGGACTGGTCGCTCAACACCGTCGCCACGCAGGTCTGGGACGATCACACGAAGATGTGGGAGCGCGCCTATCGCAACTACTACGCCGTGATGGACGACGTCTATGCCGCGAGCACCGGGGACGACGACGCCTCCCTGTCGGCGCGGGCCTCCGCGATCCTGAACCGCAAGGAGGCGGGGCGGAGCAAGGACGACTGGCTGACGCTGGTCAGCTACTACTACCGGCGCTACGGCGACTCTCCGGTGGTGTTCAAGAACCGCCTGGACAACGACATATACCTCTACGCCAAGCGCGCCTGGACGTCCCAGCGGTTCCAGGAGGAGCTCCGCTACGACACCGGAGCCGACACCTGGACCTTCGGCGGCGGCACCTCGGCCACCATTGACCTGGACACCGACCTGTCCAACGACCTGCGCGCCAAGATCGAGCGGCGCTTCCGCCACGAGCTCAAGGCGATGCTGGCGCGCGACATCTTTCCCCTGATCGCCCGCGCGACGACGGAGAAGGCGCTGCGCGACGAGGTGGCGTGGCTGAACGCCGAGCTCAGGCCGGAGCTCAACGCGCCGCTGTTCATCTACGTCACCACCGAGGGGCTGGAAGAACCGGGCCGCCTTGCGCTGGTCAAGGGGGACGGCAGCGCCTGGTACGGCAACATCGCGCCCGGCGAATCGAAGCGCACCGGGATGACCAAGATCGCCTTCATCCGGAACGGCTTTCCCGACACGATCCGCCTGCACCACGCCGACGGGGTCGAGACCGAGACCTTCACCTTCGACGAAAGCGACACCGCGACCGTGCATTTCGTCGTCGAAAAGGACGCGGAGGACGAGGCGACACCGGACGAAGCGGGCGACGTCGCGGAGGAGGACACCCCGCCGCCGGAGGGCGGGCACTGGGTGCTGGTCGAGTCCTTCGGCAAGGTCCGGGAGGACATCGACAACCACGAATGCTACGACACCAGCGGCTCGATGTCGGACGGCAGCGGGCATTTCGCGAACGTCAAGCCGCGCTGCGGCGAAGCCTGGGATCCGATCTCGGCCGATGTCACCTGGACCCCGCCGCCGGCCGTGCTGGTGCCGGACCAGACCTACCCGATGTCCCTTTCGCTGCAGGCCGACTTTTCCGCGCGCTGGGGCGGGAGCGGCGCCTCGCTCAGCATGGATGTCGCCCATGTCGAATGTGGCTACGGGACGGGCGCCAGCCGCCGGATCAACGAAGACGACGTCAAGGCGGCCTGGAATTCGGACTTCTCCGCCGCGTGGTCGGGCGAGATGACCGCACCGGCGAAGGGCTATGGCGAAGAGACCGACGACGGCGCCATACGGTTCCAGATCAAGGCCGATCTCAACCCGGTAGGCTGCTACCGCTACATCTACGAATGGAAGGAGTGAGCCATGCGTTCCCTGGCCATTAGTCTCACGGCGCTCGTCCTGGCGGGGCCGGCGCAGGCGCTCCCGCCCGGCGTCGACGAAGCGGCCGACCGCTTCGACCGCTGGTCGCCCGCCGCCGACGTGCCGCTCGACATCGACACTGTGCTGCCCGAACTCCTCGAAGGGACCGGGCAGGTCGTCATGCCGGGACAGTATTCGCTCGACGGCCTGCCGCTCGGCCCAGAGGCGCCGCCGGCAGCCGAGAGCGGCAAGAAGGGCGACAGCACGGCCTCGGGCACGGTGCCCGACAGCCCGCCGGCCGACGACCCGCCCGCCGGGATCGCGGCGGACTGGCAGACCTACACCAACGCCCGCTTCGGCACGACCATCGACTATCCCGCCGCCCGGTTCGACCCAATGCCGCCGCCCCAGAACGGCGACGGCCGGTCGTTCGAGGCGCGGGACGGCGGCGGCTCCTTCGCCGTCTGGGGCAGCTACAACGCGCTGGAGGACACCCCGGCCGGGCGCATGGGCAGCTACCTCGCGGAGGGCGGGTTCCAGGAGATCCGCTCCGCCGCGCTGACGCCCGCCGGTGACGGCTTCACCGCCGAAGCCGTGCGCGACGGCCGCCTGATCCTGCACAGCGAGCTGTTCCGTGCCGGCACGATCCACGGCTTCCAGGCCGACATCGCCCCCGCGGCCGATGCCGCGCCCTATCGCCGGATCATGGACAGCCTGCGCGCCGTCGCGGTCTCCACCGACACGCCGCTGCCCACCGACCTGCCGGTGATCGTCCCGAAGCCGGAGCCGCCCGCGGCGACCCTGCCGCCGCCCCCGACCGGCGGCTACTACACCCCGGCGCGCGGCACCGCCGAGCGGTCGCAGATCATGGACGCCGCCCGCGAGGTGATCGTGCCCGAGTTGGGCCAGCGCGTGATCTTCCTCGTCTCCACCCTGCGCAGCGACGGGCGCTGGGCCTATCTCTCGGCCGAGCCGCTGCAACCCAACGGCCAGCCGCTGAACTGGCTCACGACGCCCTACGCGGCGGACTGGCGGGCCGATCTCATGAGCGACCTCGTCATGGTCCTGCTCGTGCGCGAGGCCGGGGGGTGGCGGGCCATCGACTATGTGATCGGTCCCACGGACGTTCACTGGTACGGCTGGATCGACCTCTACGGCCTGCCGGAAAGGCTCTTTCACGGCGGTTAGAGCCTGTTCGGGGGCCTGGCGCCTACAGGTCGGCGACGCTCTCCTTGGCGACGCCGACCGCCTTCAGCACCGCGAACAGCTCCAGTCCCGGCCGCAGCTCCAGAGCCTCCACCGACCGCCGCGTGACCCGGGCGAGCAGCCGGTTCGGCCCCGCCGACAGCTGCACCAGCGCCCCCGGCCCGTCGCCCATCCGGATCTCGCGCACCGTCGCCGGCAGGACGTTCAGCGCCGATATCCCCTCCGGCCGGGTCAGCGCCAGCATCACGTCATGCGCCTCCACCCGCACCCGAAGCGGGGTTCCCTCCGCCTGCGGCACGCGCGGCAGCCACAGCGTCAGCCCGTCCGCCTGCAACTCGCTCAACCCGTCGGCGTGATGCCGCACCACCCGCGCCTCCAGCATCGCGCCCGCCGAGCGCACGCCCAGCGGCGTCACCGCCGGGTCCGACAGCACCTCTGCCGCGGCGCCCTGCCGCGCCGCGCGCCCGTCCTCCAGCACCACCACGCTGGTGGCCAGCCGCGCCACCTCGGCCGCGGCGTGGCTGACATAGAGGATCGGCACCGCCACCTCGTCGCGCAGCCGCTCGAAATAGGGCAGGATCTCCGCCTTTCGCGCCTCGTCCAGCGAGGCGAGCGGCTCGTCCGCCAGGATCAGCTTCGGCGCCGCCAGCAGCGCCCGGCCGATCGCCACGCGCTGCCGCTCGCCGCCCGACAGCGCGCCGGGCCGCCGGTCCAGCAGCGCGCCGATCCCGAGCATCTCGACCACGCGGCCCATCTCCTCGCCGCCCGCCCCCTTCGGCGCGAAGCGCTGCCCGTAGGCCAGGTTGCGCCGCACGGTCATATGCGGGAACAGCCGCGCCTCCTGGAAGACATAGCCCAGCCGGCGCCGGTGCGGCGGCAGGTTCACCCCCGCCCCGCTGTCGAACAGCACGCGCCCGTTGACCGAAATGCGTCCCTGATCCGGCCTGAGAAGCCCCGCGACCGCGTTGACGACGGTGGTCTTCCCGGCGCCGGAGCGGCCGAACAGCACGGTGATCCCCGCCGGCGCCTCGAACCGCACATCCAGCGCCAGCCCGGGCAGCGCATGGCGGATATCGACCGACAGGCTCATGTCCCCGCCACGCGCTTCGCCACCCGGCGCGACAGCCATTCCGAGGCCAGGAGCGCCCCCATCGCGATGACGACCGACACGGCGACGAGCCGCAGCGCCGAGGCTTCGCCGCCCGGCACCTGCAGAAAGGCATAGATCGCCGAGGGCAGCGTCTGCGTCTGTCCGGGGATGTTAGAGACGAAAGTGATCGTCGCCCCGAACTCCCCCATCGCCTTGGCGAAGGCCAGGATCGCCCCCGCGATCACGCCGGGCAGGATCAGCGGCAGCGTCACCGTCCCGAAGACCCACAGGCGCGAGGCGCCCAGCGTCGAGGCGGCCTGTTCGAGTTTCGGATCCACCGCCTCCACCGACAGCCGGATCGCCCGGACCATCAGCGGAAACGCCATGATCCCGGCGGCCAGCGCGGCGCCGGTCCAGCGGAAGGCGAAGACGATGCCCAGCGGCTCTAGCAGCGCGCCCAAAGGCCCCCGCGTGCCGAAGGTCAGAAGCAGCAGGTAGCCGGTGACGACCGGCGGCAGGATCAGCGGCAGATGCACCAGCCCGTTGAGCAGCTGTTTGCCCGGAAACTCCCACCGCGCCAGCGCGACGGCCGTGACCACGCCCAGCGGCAGCGAGACCAGCGTCGCCCAGACCGCCACTTTCAGCGACAGCGCGACGGCCTGCCATTCCTCGGGGCCGAGCCAGTCCATGCGGCTCTAATCCGGCACGATGAAGCCCTGCGCCCGGAACACCGCCCGCGCGGCATCGGTTTGCAGGTGGTCGAGGAAGGCGGTGGCGGCCGGCGTTTTCCGCCCGGCGATCAGCGCGGCGGGGTAGGTGATGGGCGGGTGGCTGTCCGCGGGGAATGTGTAGACCGCGGTGACGTCCGGTTCCGCCGCGGCGTCCGTCGCATAGACGATGCCGTAGGGCGCCTCGCCCAGCGCCACCAGCGCCAGCGCCGCGCGCACGTTGTCCGCCTGCGCGACCCGGTCGGCCAGCTTGTCCCACTGCCCGAGGGATTGCAGCGCGGCCTTGCCGTATATCCCCGCCGGCACCGCCTCGACCAGCGCCATGGCGAGCCGGCCGTCGCCCAGCAGCCCGGCGATGTCCGGCGGGCCCGCCTCCGCCTGCGGCGCGTCGGCCCAGTGCCGGATCAGCACCAGCCGGTTGCTTAAGAGCTCGACGCGGGTGCCCGAGGCGATATGCCCGTCGGCCGCCAGCGTGTCCATCCAGTCGGTATTGGCCGAGATGAAGATATCCGCCGGCGCCCCCAGCCCGATCTGCCGCGCCAGCGCCGAGGACCCGGCGAAGGACAGGGCGACGTCGTGCCCGGTCTCCGCCTCGAACCCCGCGACGATCTCGTCCAGCGCCGTCTTCAGGCTCGCGGCCGCGAAGACGGTGATCCGGTCGGCGCGGGCCGGGACGGCGAGCGCGAAGAGCGCGAGAATGACGGGCAGGATCCGCATGGGCCGCGATACTGTGGCATCGGGGCGCGCGCCGCAAGGTGACGCATCGCTGCCAAAAGGAGCGCCTTCGGCGCGCACTCTTTCTTGTGCGTGCGAGGGGCCGGCCCCTCGCGCTCCCCGGAGTATTTCGAGCCAGAAGAAGCCGCGCTCGCGGGATCGGGTGGCTGGCCGCGCGCGGTCCTGTGGCACCGTTCCGCTTGCCCTTGCCGGGCGGCGGCGCTAGGCACAGGAGCATGGCAGCAGACGACCCAAAGACGCTGGTATCGACGGATTGGCTGGCGGCCCATCTGACCGACCCGGACCTGCGCATTTTCGATGCCTCCTGGTACCTGCCGGACATGGGCCGCGACGGGAAGGCGGAGTACGCCCGGGCGCATATCCCCGGCGCGCGCTATTTCGACATCGACGAGATTTCCGACCAGCGCTCGGACCTGCCGCACATGGCGCCGCCCACCGAGAAGTTCATCGCCCGGATGCGCGCCATGGGCGTGGGCGACGGGCATCAGGTCGTGGTCTACGATGGCGCCGGCATGTTCTCGGCCGCCCGCGTCTGGTGGCTCTTCCGGCTGATGGGCAAGACCGTCATCGCGGTGCTCGACGGCGGCTTTCCGAAGTGGCAGGCCGAGGGGCGGCCGGTGGAGGACATGCCGCCCGCTATGCGCGACCGGCACATTACCGTGGCCTTCCAGAACCATCTCGTGCGCGACGTGACCCAGGTCGCCGCCGCGTCGAAGCTGAAGGATCACGAGATCCTCGACGCCCGCGGCCCCGCCCGGTTCCGCGGCGAGGCGCCGGAGCCGCGGGAAGGCTTGCGCGCGGGGCATATCCCGGGCTCGAAGAACGTGCATTACGCGACGCTTCTGAACGACGACGGCACGATGAAGGCGCCGGACGCCCTGCGCGCGGTGTTCGAGGCGGCCGGCGTCGACCTGTCGAAGCCGGTGATCTCGACCTGCGGCTCGGGCGTGACGGCGGCGATCATCGACCTGGCGCTGGAGCGGATCGGGCATGACCGGCATTCCGTCTACGACGGCTCGTGGTCGGAATGGGGTATGTATGGCGACCTGAAGGTGGAAACGGGATGACCCGGGTCGCGGCGGGCACCGAGGTCGGCTACACGGTCACCTTCCTGGAGATGACCGCGCGGCCGCGCTGGCCCTATCCGCCGCAGCCCGCCGGCCGGCCCGCCACGCTGATCGCCGCGGAGGATCCGCCGCCCTGGTACTTCCGGGCGCTCTACGACGCGGTGGGGCGGGACTATTCCTGGGAAGACATCCATGCATTGCCGGAGGCGGTGCTGCGCGAGATGCTGCACGACCCGGCGGTGACGCTCTGGACCCTGCATCGCGACGGCTGGCCGCACGGGTTCTACCTGCTGGACGCGCGCGCGGAGGGCACGGTGGATCTCGCCTATTTCGGCCTGGTGCCCGAGGCGGTGGGCACGGGCCTGGGCACCTGGCTTCTGAAGACCGCCGTGCTGGCCGCCTGGGATCTGCCCGGCACCAGGAAGATGACCGTGAACACCTGCACGCTGGACCATCCCCGCGCGCTCGCCCTTTACCAGAAGGTCGGGTTCGAGGTGGTGCGCCGCGAGGACCGCAGCCGTGTACTGACCCGCGACCGCGACCCGGCGCGCATCCCCGACTGACCGTAGCGAAAGGCCGATACGATGCTGAACGACCTCAAGGCCCAGCCCAAGGACAAGATCCTGATGCTGATGGAGATGTTCAAGGAGGACCCCCGCGAGGTGAAGGTCGACCTGGGCGTCGGCGTCTACAAGACCCCCGAGGGCGTGACGCCGATCATGCGGGCGATCAAGACGGCCGAGAAACAGCTGTGGGAAGTGGAGACGACCAAGTCCTATACCGGGCTGGCGGGCGATCCGGGCTTTACCGGCGGTATGCGCGACCTGGTGCTGGGCGATGCGGTGCCGGCCGACCGCGTGGCGGCGGCGGCGACGCCGGGCGGCACCGGCGCGGTACGGCAGGCGTTCGACCTGGCGCGGATGGCCAACCCCGACGTGACCGTCTGGGTGTCGCAGCCGACCTGGCCGAACCACACCTCGATCCTGAAGCACATGGGCGTGCCCATGCGCGAGTACCGCTATTTCGACGATGCCACCTGCGCCGTCGACTTCGACGGGATGATGTCGGACCTGCAGGACGTGGCGAAGGGCGACGTGGTGCTGCTGCACGGCTGCTGCCACAACCCCACGGGCGCCAACCTGACCCTGCCGGAGTTCCAGCGCGTGGCCGAGCTGCTGAACGACAAGGGCGCGCTGCCGATGGTGGACATCGCCTATCAGGGCTTCGGCGACGGGCTGGACGCCGATGCCGCCGGCGTGCGGCATATCGTGTCGAATTGCCCCGAGGCGCTGGTCGCCGCGAGCTGTTCCAAGAATTTCGGCATCTACCGCGAGCGGGCCGGCGTGCTGATGGCGGTGCAGGAGGATGCGTCGAAGACCCCGGTGGCGCAGGGCACCCTCAACCACATCAACCGGCAGAACTTCTCGTTTCCGCCGGATCACGGCGCGCGGCTGGTGTCGATGATCCTGGCAGACGACGCGCTGCGCGCCGACTGGATGGCCGAGCTGGAGGACATGCGCACCGGCATGCTGACGCTGCGCGAACAGCTGGCCGAGGAGCTGCGCAGGCTGACCGGATCGGATCGTTTCGGTTTCATCGCCCAGCACCGGGGCATGTTCAGCCGGCTGGGCGCCACCACCGCGCAGGTGGACGAGATGCGCGAGAAGCACGGCATCTACATGGTGGGCGACAGCCGCATCAATGTCGCCGGTCTGAACAAGGACACGGTGCCGCTGCTGGCCAGGGCGATGGTCGACGTCGGCGTGTGACGCCGCGCAGGGCGTGTCCCGGGGGCCGTGCGCCGGCCCCCCTTTACACATTCTCAACGCAGAATATGTGTTGGTCCAACGGAACAAGGAGACGACACATGTTCACCCGTGAAAGCCCGTCGACCGGCCCCGGCTCGCCCCGCGTGGTCGGCTTCTACGACGCCGCCTCCGGCAGCTGCCAGTACGTCGCCATCGACCCGGCCACCAAAAAGGCCGCGCTGATCGACATCGTGATGGATTTCGATCCGGCGCATGCCCGCACCCGCGCCGACAGCCCGCAGGAGGTGCTCGACTTCGTAGCGACGGAGGGGCTGACCGTCGAATGGGTGCTCGACACCCACCCCCATGCCGACCACCTGATGGCCTCGGCCTGGCTGAAGGACCGGACCGGCGCGCCCAACGCCATCGGCGCCCAGGTGCGCGAGATCGGCAAGCTGTGGGAAGACATCTATCACTCGCCGGGCGCCTTCGACCCCGACCGCGACTTCGATCGCCTGTTCGAGGACGGCGAGACGTTCAAGCTGGGCGAGCTGGACGTGAAGGTGATGCTGTCGCCCGGCCACACGCTGGGCTCGATCACCTACGTGATCGGCGACGCCGCCTTCGTCCACGACACCTTCATGCATGTCGACAGCGGCACCGCGCGCGCCGACTTCCCCGGCGGCTCCTCGTCGGAGCTCTACGACTCGCTGATGGAGATCCTGTCGCTCCCCGACGAGACGCGGCTGTTCATCGGCCACGATTATCCCCCTGTCGGCGACCGCACGGATCCGGCCTGGGAGGCGACGGTGGCCGAGCACAAGGCGCATAACAAGCATCTCGGCGGCGGCACGTCCAAGGCGGACTACGTCAAGCTGCGCGACGACCGCGACGCGACGCTGAGCCTGCCCGACCGGATGCTGCACGCCCTGCAGTTTAACCTGCGCGGCGGCCGCCTGCCGGAACCGGAAGCGGACGGCAACAGCTATTTCAAGATCCCCGCGAACAAGCTCTGAAGGAGGCTTGCGATGAAGACCGAGACAGTGGGCGACGCCACCGTCGAGACCTGGACCCCCGACGAGGTCTGGGACGCCTATTCCAAGGGCGAGATCGTCCTGATCGACGTGCGCACGCCGCAGGAGTACATGTTCGAGCATATCGAGGGCGCGCTGCTCTTGCCCATGCCGTTCTTCCAGGCCGACAAGCTGCCCTCGCAGCAGGGCAAGCGCATCGTGATCTACTGCGGCTCCGGCGCGCGCTCCGGCAAGGTCGCCAACGGCTGCGCCGAAAAGGGCGTGCAGCCGGTGACGCATATGGAGGGCGGCTTCGGCGCCTGGAAACAGTCCGGCAAGCCCTATGTCGGCACCGACATGTCCACCGGCGCTCCGAAGCGGGTGGCGGGCAAATAGCGCCGGCGGCGGGCGGCACGATCTTCTAGAAGATCGTGCCGAGCAAATCCTTCTAGAAGGATTTGAAGAAGCAGGATTTTCTGGAAAATCCTGACTCGCAAAATCTTCTGAAAGGTTTTGTTCGGCTCCATCTACGCCATTCGCCCCAACGAAAAAGCCCGGGCGCGAACGCCCGGGCAGTCTGTCTCGGACTGACAGGAAGGGAGGTCAGCCTTTCGAGAACTCCGGATAGGCCTCCATGCCCAGCTCGCCCATGTCGAGGCCGGTGATCTCTTCTTCTTCGCTCACCCGGATGCCCATGATGGCCTTCAGGATGAACCACACGATGCCGGAGACGACGAAGACGAACACGCCGACGATGATGATCGAGATCAGCTGACCGCCGATCGTGGCCGCCGGGTTCGTCAGGACGACCGCCAGCGTGCCCCAGATACCGGCGAACAGGTGAACCGGGATCGCGCCGACCACGTCGTCGATCTTCAGCTTGTCCAGAAGCGGCACGGTGAAGACCACGATCACGCCGCCCACGGCCCCGATCAGCGTCGCCGCGCCCAGGGTCGGGGTCAGCGGCTCGGCGGTGATCGACACCAGACCGGCCAGCGCACCGTTCAGCACCATGGTCAGGTCGACCTTCTTGTACATCACCTGCGTCAGGATCAGCGCCGCGAGGGCGCCGCCGGCCGCGGCGGTGTTGGTGTTGGAGAAGATGCGCGACACGTCGGCGACGTCGCCCACGGTGCCCATGGCCAGCTGCGAGCCGCCGTTAAAGCCGAACCAGCCTAGCCACAGGATGAACGTGCCCAGCGTCGCCAGCGGCAGGTTCGAGCCCAGCATCGGCGTGACCTTGCCGTCCTTGGCGTATTTGCCGATCCGCGGGCCCAGGATCAGGGCCCCGGCGAGCGCCGCCCAGCCGCCGACCGAGTGCACGACGGTCGAGCCCGCGAAGTCCTGGAAGCCATACTGCGTATCCAGGAACCCGCCGCCCCACTTCCAGCTCGCCTGGATCGGGTAGATGAACGCCGTCAGCAGGACGGTGAAGAACAGAAACGGCCACAGCTTGATGCGCTCGGCCAGCGTGCCCGAGACGATCGAGGCGGTGGTGGCGCAGAACATCAGCTGGAAGAAGAAGTCGGAGCCGGTGGAGGCATAGCCATAGTCGTCCGCCGCCTCGCGGCCCACGCCCACGGCTTCCAGCACCGCGACGCCGAAGGCACCCAGATAGCCGCCGGTCTCGTCCGTGCCGATCGACCAGTTGCCCAGCGGGTACATCAGGTTGTAGCCGACGATGTAATAGGCGACGCCCGCGATCGAGAACAGCGAGATGTTCTTGGTCAGCTGCATCGCCACGTTCTTCGACCGGACCAGACCGGCCTCCAGCATGGCGAAGCCCGCGGCCATCCACATGACCAGGAAGCCGCCGATCAGGAACAGCAGCGAGTTGAAGATGAAGATCGAGTCGCTGGAGGCGTCGGTGCCCGCGACCGGACCCTCCTCCTGCGCGAGGCCCAGCGTCGGAAGCGCGATCAGCGCGGCGACGACGGGAAGTGTCTTGGTGAGTTTCATTCGGATAAATCCCCTCTCTGGCGCCGCCTTACAGCGCGTCTTCGTTGGTTTCGCCGGTGCGCACGCGCACGGCCGACTGCAGGTCCAGGACAAAGATCTTGCCGTCGCCGATCTTCTCGGTCTTGGCGGTGCTCTGGATCGTCTCGACGACCTGGTCGGCCATCGAGGCCGGCACCGCGATCTCCAGCTTGACCTTCGGCACGAAGTTCACGGCGTATTCCGCGCCGCGGTAGATTTCTGTATGCCCGGACTGAGAGCCGAAGCCCTTGATCTCCGTGACCATCATGCCGCGCACGCCGATGGCGGTGAGCGCCTCGCGCACCTCCTCCAGCTTGAACGGCTTGATTGCTGCGATGATGAGTTTCACTGATTTCACCCTTCCGATTGGCAGGTGCCCCTGCGAGGATTCCATGCCGCTCACAAAGCGCGGGGCGACCCGGGGTGACAATGCGAGGACCGGCAATTCGCGCTGATGCGACAGGCAGGATTGCACAATTTTTGCACAGATTGTGCGGCATGACTATTTTTTGTGCAGATGAAAAAGCCGTGGTTGCCGACTCTGACGCCTCCACAAAGCCGTCCGTCCCCTGTATCCTTCCGAAAACTACGGCAATCGAGTAGCAGATCGTTTCATGAGCGGGACCGGACGCAAGCGGCCGCCCCTGGTGGCCGACAAACGGCCGCGGGCGAAGCCGAAGACCCGCAAGGGCAAGGCGCCGCCGCGCGCCAAATCGACCCCTGGCGCCAAGGCAAAGACCGCCCGCACCGCGCGCGGCCGGCGGCCGACGTCCCGGCGGACCCGTCGCGGCGGCATCGGCGGCTTCTTCCGCGGCATCTTCGCCTTCGTGTTCCGGCTGATCTGGCGGACGATGCTGGCCGGCACCGCCGTGGTCGCGTTGATGGTCGGGCTGGCCTCGTGGTACTTCTACACCCAGCTTCCGCCGCTGACCGAGCTTCTGGACGGCCGCACCCGCGGCTCCGTCACCCTTCTGGACCGGAACGGCGACGTCTTCGCCTGGCGGGGCGAGCAGTTCGGCGGCCAGATCGACGCCGCGACGGTCGCGCCGGTGCTGAAGAACGCCGTCATCGCCACCGAGGACAAGCGATTCTACCGCCATTTCGGCGTCAGCCCGCGCGGCATCGCCGGCGCCATCCGCATCAACCTGGCCGAGGGGCGCAGCCCGTTCTCCGGCCACGGCGGCAGCACGATCACCCAGCAGGTGGCCAAGCTATTGTGCCTGGGCGTGCCCTACGACCCCGACACCTGGGAGACGCAGGCCGAATACGAGACCGACTGCCGGCGCGGCACGCTCTGGCGCAAGATCAAGGAGATGCCCTACGCTTTCGCGCTGGAGGCGAAGTATTCCAAGAACGACATCCTGACGATCTATCTCAACCGCGCCTATCTCGGCGCCGGCGCGCATGGCTTCGAGGCGGCGGCGCAGCGCTATTTCGGCAAGTCGGCGGCCGAGGTGAACGCGCCCGAGGCGGCGATGCTGGCGGGGCTCCTGACCGCGCCCAGCCGCTACGCCCCCACCGCCAGCCTGGAACGCGCGCAGGACCGCGCCGGCGTGGTGCTGTCGCTGATGCACGACCAGGGCTACCTGACCGATGCCGAATACGCCCATGCCTCCGGCGCGCCGGCCGAGCTGTCGGCGGCGGCCGAGGCGCGCGCCGGCGGCTATTTCGCCGACTGGGTGATGGATGCGGGCCCCGGCTTCCTGACCCGCGAGACGACCGAGGACGTGGTCATCCGCACCACTTTCGACCAGAGCATCCAGACCGCCGCCGAAGAGGCGCTCGCCGCCGTGTTCGAGGCGAAACTGAAGGAAGGCTCGAAGGTCCAGGCCGCCATCGTGGTGATGTCCGCCGACGGCGCGGTGCGCGCGATGGTGGGCGGCCGCCGCTTCAAGGGGGTCGCGGGGCAGTTCAACCGCGCGATCATGGCGAAACGCCAGACCGGCAGCGCCTTCAAGCCCTTCGTCTACGCCACCGCGCTGGAGCTCGGCTGGCGCTATGACGACACCGTCATGGACGCGCCGCTGACCATCAACGTGCCGGGCTCCGGACCGTGGTCGCCCAAGAACTACTCGCGCGACTACAAGGGCGAGGTGACGCTGACCGAGGCGCTGACCCATTCTCTGAACGTCCCCGCCGTCCGCGTCTCCGAGGCCGTCGGCCGCGACAAGGTGCGCCACGTCGCCGAGGATTTCGGCATCGTCTCCGACCTCGCCGCCGGCCCGGCGCTGGCGCTGGGCACCTCGGAATCGACGCTGCTGGAGATGACGGGCGCCTATGCCGGCATCCTGAACGGCGGCTCGTCGGTCACGCCCTATGGCCTTCTGGAACTGCACCTGATCGGCGACGACGCGCCCTTGATGGACCAGGCCGGCGGCATGGGCGAGCGGGTGATCTCGGAGAGCGCCGCGCGGCAACTGATCTACATGATGAGCCAGGTGGTGGAGCGCGGCACCGGCGGCCGCGCCCGGCTGCCGGACCGCGAAGCGGCGGGCAAGACCGGCACGACCCAGGCGGCCCGCGACGCCTGGTTCCTGGGCTTCACGGCCGACTACGTGGCCGGCGTCTGGATGGGGTATGACGACAACACGCCCTTGACCGGCGTGACCGGCGGCGGCCTGCCGGCGGAGATCTGGGGCGAGGTGATGGGCCGGGTCCATGCCGAGCTGCCGGTGCGCCCGCTGCCGATGATCGACCCGGGCCAGATGCCGCCCCGCAACGCGCCCGACCCGGTGCCGACCGCCCCGCCGCCGCAGCAGGACAGCGGCCGCGGCGACACGATGGCCGACCGCGTGATCAACGACGTGCTCGATTCGATCCTCGGGGCGCCGAACCGCTGAGCCCGCCCCGGCCGCTGGCCGGGACGGCGGCCCGTCATGGTGATCAACGACGTGCTCGATTCGATCCTCGGGGCGCCGAACCGCTGAGCCCGCCCCGGCCGCTGGCCGGGACGGCGGCCCGTCATGTCATGTCGGGAAACGCGCCGGCTCAGGTCGCCTGGCGCAGCTGCGCGATCACCGCGTCGATATTGCCGCGGTTCTGATCCAGCATCGCGCCGATCTCCTCGCGCTCCTGCAGCAGCATGCTCACGCCTTCCACGGCGATGTTGAAGAACAGCGGCTGCCCGGTCCGGTCCGAGACATAGAAGGTCACGGCGAAGGGCGCCTCGCCCGGCAGGTTCACCTGCGCATAGACCTCGACCCAAGTCTTCACCGCCTTCGACCGGCTGACCGTCACCGTGCCGCCCACGAACTCGCGGAAGCGGCGGCCGTATTTGGCGGTGATGTAGCTGCGGAACGCCTGGCTGAAGGCCTGCCGCTGCGCCGCGCTCGCCTGCCGCGCGGCCGGGCCCATCGCATAGGCCGCGATATAGGATTCGTCGGCATAGCGCGCGAAGATCCGGACGAACCGGTCGATGATCGCCGCTTCGGACCCGCCCGCCGCGATCGCCTGGTTGATCTCGGCCACGGCCTTGTCCACCAGCGATTCGGCCGCCGGCGGCGACAGCGCAAGGGCGGGGCGCGGCAGCATCGACAGCACCGGCAGGGCCGCCAGCGCGGATACGAACGAACGGCGTGAAATCAGAGACATGCTAGAATCCTTCGGTATCGAGGGCGAAGGGGTCGATCTCCTCCTCCGCGGGACCACTCTGACCTAGTTGAAAACGCCGGTTCTGCAAGTACAGCAAACGCGCTTGTGCATAGCTGTCGGCGGAACTGTCCAGCACCTCGCTGATCGAATCGCTGTATTCCACCAGCGAGGTCATGTCGGCCACGATGTTGCTGGCCGGAATCGCATAGCGCTCCGGCGCCGGCACGACGGTGCTCAGCGGGTTCAGGAAGAAGTCGACGAACATCCCGGCGGTATCGCGCGAGGTCGACGGCCCCTTGATCGGCAATTCCACATAGGCGCCCTCGGCCGCGCCCCAGACATGCAGCGTCTCGCCGAAGTCGCTGGGCCGTTCCGGCAGGCCCCAGGCGGTGGCCGGGTCGAACAGCCCGGCGATCCCGAAGGTGGTATTGATCAGGAACCGCACGGTGTTGTGCGCGGCATCCTCCGGGTTCGCCTGCAGGATGTCGTTCACGATCATGCGCGGCGTATCGACGTTGCCGGCAAAGTTTCCGACGGTCTTCAGCACGAATCCGGGCTTGCCGTCGCCGCTGCCCGCGCCCGCGGTCAGCGGCTTCAGCACGGTGCGGGTGACCTGCTTGTTGAATTCGTGGACGGCCCGGTTCTGCTCCTCGTAGGGGTCGTTGATCGTCTGGGTCACCTCCGGCGCGGCGCAGGCTGCGACGAAGAGCACCGAGACCAGCAAGAGGCGGCGGAACAGGCGGTCAGGCATGGAAACAGGGTGGCGCGACACGATTCATTCTCGATGTTTTAACAAGACATAGGGCAAGACGGCCGGCAAGACAGATGCTATGGGTTTCGCGACGACCGTTTTGTGGCCGATTGGCGACATGCGCCGTGGCGCCCCGGGGGCGCGCTTCGGTAAATGGAAGAAAATGCGGCAACGTGAAAGAGTTCAAGGGCTGGCGGAGCTCCGGGCGGCGCGGGCGGAAAACCGCTCGCTGTTCGTCTTCGTGGGCGTGTTCAGCTTCTTCGTCAACCTGTTGATGCTGACGGGGCCGCTGTTCATGCTGCAGGTCTACGACCGGGTGCTGGGCAGCCGGTCCGAGGCGACGCTGCTGGCGCTGGTCATCGTCATGGCGTTCCTGTTCGCGATGATGGGCCTTCTGGACTATGTCCGCGGCCGGGTTCTGGCCCGGATCGGCGCGCGGTTCCAGAACCGGCTCGACCACCGGGTCTTCGCCGCCATGATCCGCAAGGCCGCGCTGGTCCACGGCCACGCCCCCGCCGCGAACGCGCTGCGCGACCTGGAAGCGGTACAGCGCCTGCTGGCCTCGCCGGTCTTCGCCGCCCTGTTCGACATTCCCTGGACGCCCGTCTTTCTCCTCGGCATCGCGCTGTTCCACCCGTGGCTCGGCGCGCTGGCGGTGGTCGGCGGCGGCATCCTGGTCGCGATCACCGTCCTGAACCAGATCCGCACCGCGCAGCCGGTGCAGCAATCCAACGCCGCCACCCTGCAGGCCGAGCAGGTGGCCGAGCAGATCCGCACCGAGGCGGAACTGATCCGCGCGCTGGGCATGCAGGAGGCCGCGTTCAGCCGCTGGAACGCGGCGCGCAGCCGGGCGCTGACCGACGGGCTTCTGTCCAGCGACCGGTCCGGCGGCTTCTCGGTCCTGTCCAAGACGTTCCGCCTGTTCCTGCAATCGGCGATGCTGGGCCTCGGCGCCTACCTGGTGCTGACCGCCGGGCTGACGCCGGGCGCGATGATCGCGGCGTCGATCCTTCTGGGCCGCGCGCTGGCGCCGCTCGACCTGGCGATCGGCCAGTGGCCCTCGATCCAGCGCGCGATGAAGGGCTGGCGCACGCTGGCCGAACTGCTGGCCGAGGTGCCCGAGGACACGCCGCGCACGCCCTTGCCGGTGCCCAAGGCAAACCTGACGGCGGAACAGCTCACCGTGATCCCGCCGGGGGAACAGCAGGCCAGCCTGCGGCTCGTCAGCTTCCAGCTTCAGGCCGGGCAGGCGATGGGCGTGATCGGCCCCTCCGGCTCGGGCAAGTCGACGCTGGCGCGCGCCATCACCGGCGTCTGGCGGCCCGCGGGCGGCAAGATCCGGCTCGACGGCGCCGCGCTCGACAATTACGACCCCGACGTTCTGGGCTGCTATATCGGCTATCTGCCGCAGCGGGTGCAGCTGTTCGACGGTACCATCGCCGAGAATATCTCGCGCCTCAGCCAGACGCCCGACGCCGAACAGATCGTCGCCGCGGCGAAGAAGGCGGCGGCGCACGAGATGATCCTGAAGCTGCCCGACGGCTACGACACCCGGGTGACGGCCGGCGGCGGGCGCCTGTCCGGCGGCCAGATTCAGCGCATCGGTCTGGCCCGCGCGATGTACGGCGAGCCCGTCATCCTTGTGCTGGACGAGCCGAACTCCAATCTCGACAACGAGGGCTCGGTCGCGCTGAACAAGGCGATCCGCGCCATCAAGGACGACAACCGCTCGGTCATCATCATGGCCCACCGCCCCGCCGCGATCGAGGAATGCGAGACCCTGCTGGTGCTCGACGGCGGCGCGCGCCGCGCCTACGGCCCGCGCGACGCGGTGATGAAGGAGGTGCTGCAGAACTACCAGCAGGTGCGGCAGAGCGCCGGCCCCGGAGGTACGGTATGAGCAGCGACCCCCTCTCGCCCCGCCGCTACCTGGTCATCGGCGCCGTGGCGCTGGCGACGCTGGTGCTGGGCTTCGGCGGCTGGGCCGTGTTCAGCCAGATCGCCGGCGCCGTCGTCGCCTCCGGCCGGGTCGAGGTCGACCAGAACCGCCAGGTGGTCCAGCACCCCGACGGCGGCGTGGTCGAGGAGATCGCGGTCGAGGAAGGCGAATATGTCGAGGCCGGCGAAATCCTCGTCCGGCTCGACCCGACGCTCCTGCGTTCCGAGCTTGCCATCGTCGAAAGCCAGCTGTTCGAGCTGATGGCCCGCCGCGGCCGTCTGGAGGCCGAGCGCGACGACGCCGAAGAGATCACCTTCGACCCGGAACTGCTGGCCGCCGCGGCCGACCGGCCCGAGGTGCAGGACCTGATCGACGGCCAGCAAAGCCTGTTCGAGGCCCGCAAGGAGACGCTCGCGCGCGAGATCGAGCAGCTTGAAAAGCGCAAGCTGCAGATCGAGACCCAGGTCGAGGGGATCGTCGCCCAGCAGTCGGCGCTGGAGCGTCAGCACGCGCTGGTCAGCGCCGAGCTGGAAAAGCAGGAAGGGCTGTTGTCGGGCGGGCTGGCCCAGGGCAGCACGGTGCTGTCGTTGCAGCGCGAGGAATCGCGGCTGACCGGCACGATGGGCGAGCTGACCGCGCAGCGGGGCCTGGCGCAGGAGCGGATCACCGAGATCGACATCGAGATCCTGAAGCTGGCGACGACCCGGCGCGAAACCGCGAATTCCGAACTCACCGACCTGAAATACCGCGAGCTGGAACTGGCCGAGCAGCGCCAGTCGCTGCTGGAGCGGCTGGCGCGGCTGGACATCCGCGCGCCGGTCTCCGGCGTGGTCTACGGCAAGACGGTCTTCACCCCGCGCTCGGTGATCCGGCCGGCGGACCCGGTGCTGTACCTGATCCCGCAGGACCGGCCGCTGGTGATCATGGTGCGGGTGTCGCCCACCGATATCGACGAGGTCTTCGCCGGGCAGGAGGTGGTGCTGCGCTTTTCCGCCTTCGACAGCCGCAACACGCCGGAACTGACCGGCACCGTGGTGAAAATCTCCGCCGACGCCTTCACCGACGAACAGGCGGGGCTCAGCTACTACCGCGCCGAGCTGGAGCTGCCGGAGGCGGAGCTGGACAGGATCCCCGAGGGCCTGACGCTGATCCCCGGCATGCCGGTGGAGGCGTTCATCCGCACCGCCGACCGCACGCCGCTGGCCTATCTGGTCAAGCCGCTGACCGACTACTTCTCCCGGGCATTCCGCGAGAGCTGACCCCGGCCGTGCGCCGGTCCGGAGGTCGGCCGGCGCCGCGCCGCTGCCTTGTTTCCCCGCCGCGGTCCCCCGACCAAGACGAAACCGGTACATCGCGGGGGCAGAGATACCTCAATTCTTAACGGTCCACCCCGCTTCAGCGGCCATTGCCACCGCCTTTCAGGCCGCCATAATCGTGGAATCAACCTCTGCGTGTGGGCGATTCACCCCGCAACCGAGACCTGAATCCGGGCTGATTCTCCGAAAAGGGCATCTCCTTTTAGGTAGGTAAACCCATGCTTTGTCGATCTAATTTGGATATTACCCACTTTTCGCCACGATTATTTCCGAATTCGGACAGCGATGGGGCACCGCTTAACGCGAACAAAATGAGAAAAACTCGCATATAGGGATTTTTTACGGACTTGCACAATCTCGCCATAATTGCCGTCGATTTCGGCCATCATTCGCCAGTGAAGTCGAACTTGGGATGAACGACCGAAGACAAGGAAAAGAACAATGACTGCCAAGATCTTCAAAAAGGGCGAGATCGACGAGGCCCGGCGGCGTCGTGGCGAAGACACCCAGGATCAGCCGCGCGGCGGCGGCGCCGACCTGCCGCCCGTGACCGGCGGCCTGATCGACACGCTGTTCGAAATCGAACGCGATCACCGGCGCGAGCCGCTCGACATGCCGCACGCCGCCTGAGCCAAGACACACGCAAGAATTCCAAATCAGCCAGAACGAACGGAGGTCACAATGCAAACCGAAATGATAAGCTTCCCGAACGTTGCCCCGCACACCGCCGCCAACGACGACCGGCCCGCCGGCCCCGGTGGCAACGTCGTCTCGATCTCGGCGCTCAAGCGCCGCACCCGCATGGTGCGCACGCTGCGCGGCGTGTTCTTCGTCCACGGCGCGGCGGGCCAGGCCCAGGTCGCTTAATCAGGTCGCCTGACCCGACCGCAACGAACGCAATCAAACACACACACGAACGGAGTAGAGATCATGACCCTTCTGGAAAAAGCCCGCGCCGGCCGCATCGCCGCCCTGGAAAGCCTGGCCTCCTGCAAGGTCGACAACATCTTCGCCGACGACGCCCCCCGTGCGCGCGACCGCCGGCAGCAGCCCACGCTGACCTTCGCCACGGTGCGCAGCGCCCCGGCCAACGTCACCAGCATCGCCAACATGCCGGCCGCGCCGGAGCTGCGCCACGCCGCCTGAGCGCGGTTGCCAGGGCGGAACCGGCTCGCTCGCTCACACTCTCTCCCCGGTTCCGCCCGGCGCCCCTCGCGGCGCCCCGACCTTCCCCGAACCGGCCGAGACGGCCGAGGACGAATGGCGGGACCGACGAGACGATCCCCCCAGAGCCCCCAGAGCCCGTCGTATTCATTCGCAGTCACACGATGCACTCCGACATCTGGATGTCGCATCTCCGAGGCGCACAAGACCGGGTCCCGCTTTTGTGCGACAGGCTCTAAACCGTCACGAACCCATCCGATTGCGGGTCGTAGCAGTGCAGCTGACCGTTCGCGATGTCGTTCCAGACCCCGTGCAACGACAGCTCTTCCGCTTCCACCGCGGCCGCGACGAACGGAAAGGTCATCAGGTTGCGCAGGCTGACCAGGATCGCCTCGTGCTCCAGCGCCCGCTTGCGCTCGGCATCGTCGGCGATGTCCTTCACCTTCTCGTAGCCGGGGCGCAGAATGTCCATCCAGCGACCGACAAAGCTCGACTTCTCCTCCAGCGCGGGCGCGTGGCCGGCGCACATGTCGTGACAGCCCTGCACGCCGCCGCAGTTCGAATGCCCCATGACGACGATGTTCGCCACCTTCAGCGCCGTTACCGCGTATTCCACCGCCGCCGAGGTGCCGTGCGCCTCGCCGTCGGGCTCGTAGGGCGGCACCAGATTGGCGATGTTGCGGTGGATGAAGAACTCGCCCTGGTCCGCCTCGAAGATCGCGGTGACATGCACCCGGCTGTCGCAGCACGAGATGATCATGGCGCGCGGCCGCTGCCCCTCTTCGGCCAGACGCCGGTACCACGCCTTGTTCTCGGCATAGGTCGTGGCCTTCCACCCGTGATACCGGGTCGTCAGATAGGCCGGCAGCGGTCTCGCCTCGATCGTCATGCTGTCCTCGTCCCTCGCGTCCGGTCCGTTACTAGGCCGCATTTACAGGAAATTCGAGCGACAATTCCATCTGCGATCAACGAATTCTTGGGGCTGTCCCGTCAGTGTCGGCCGCGGTGAGAGGGCGACAATTCGGGGTGAACGGGATGCAGGTGTGCAAGCTGCAGCCGCTGGAGGCTGTCGGTCTGGAATACGAACAGCTGGAACGGTTCTGGCGCCGGCTGGGGCCGGAGACGGGCGAACTGGCCCTCGGGGCCGCGATGGAGGACATCGCGCTCATGATGCACGAGGCGCAGATGGCGTGGCAACTGGGCGACCGCCCGGCACTGCGGCGCTGCGCGGCCGGGCTGCGGGGCGCCGCGGACCGGCTGGGCATGCCGCTTTTGTGCGTCGTGGCGGGCGACGTGCTGACGCTGTGCGACGACGGTGACGCCTCGGCCCTCGCCGCCACGGTGGCGCGGCTGCAGCGGGTCGGCGAGCGGTCGCTCTGCGCGGTCTGGGACGCCCAGGTGCCCGTCGGCTGACGGCCTGCGCCGACCGGCCCGGACTGTCCCGGACCGGCCCGGACCGGCCCGAAACGGCGCTTGCCGTCGGCCGCGGAACCACTAGGCTCTGGCGCGACCTGTCCCCAACCGGAACCGCGCCCATGTCCCTGACCTTCGCCCCTGCCACCGACGCCGCGATCCCGCTCTATGTCGTGCCCGCCGACGGGCGCGACGCCTGGCTCGACTCGCAGCCCGAGCGCGTGCGGATCTGGGCCGAGGCGAACGGTTTCGACGCGAGCCTCGGCAAGGTGCTGACCGTCCCCTCCGAGACCGGCGCGCTGGCGCTCGCCGCGGTCGGCTACGGCGATGCCGCGGCCCGCGCCCGCACACGTTTCGCACTGGCGCGCGCCCAGGCCGCGCTGCCCGAAGCGACCTACCGCCTGGCCGGCGATTTGACGGCGGAGGACCGCGACGAGGCCGCGCTGGGCTGGCTGCTGTCGCGCTATCGCTTCGGCCGCTACAAGGGCGAAGGCTCGCCGGGCGCCGCGCTCATCGCGCCCGACGGCGTCGATGCCGCGCGGCTGGAGGCGATCGCCGCGGGCGAGGCCTTTACCCGCGACCTGATCAATACCCCCGCCGCCGATATGGGGCCGGACGCGCTGGAGGAAGCGATCCGCGACCTGGCCGGCGATTTCGGGGCCGAGGTCCAGGCGATCGTCGGCGACGAGCTTCTCGATGCGAATTTCCCGATGATCCACGCCGTCGGCCGCGCCGCGTCCGCGCAGCCGCGCCTGATCGAGCTGCTCTGGGGCGACAGCGGCCCGACCCTGACGCTGGTCGGCAAGGGCGTGTGCTTCGACACCGGCGGGCTGAACATCAAGTCGGGCGCGTCGATGGGCCTGATGAAGAAGGACATGGGCGGGGCGGCCACCGTGCTGGGCCTGGCGCAGACGATCATGCAGCTGAAGCTGCCGCTGCAGCTGCGCGTGCTGATCCCGGCGGTGGAGAACGCGATCTCCGGCGCTGCCTTCCGCCCGCAGGACATCCTGACCTCGCGCAAGGGTCTGACGGTGGAGATCAACAACACCGACGCCGAGGGCCGGCTGGTGCTGGCCGACGCGCTGGCGCTGGCCGACGAGGCGCCGCCCGACCTGCTGATCTCGATGGCCACGCTCACCGGCGCCGCCCGCGTCGCCGTCGGCCCCGATATCGCCCCGTTCTACGCGACCGAGCCGGCGCTGGCCGACGCCATCCGCGCCGGCGCCGAGACGGTCGCCGACCCGGTCTGGCAGTTGCCCTATCACGCGCCCTACGAAGAGATGATCGAACCCGGCATCGCCGATCTGGACAACGCGCCCAAGGGTGGTTTCGCGGGCTCGATCACCGCCGCGCTGTTTCTGCGCCGTTTCGTGACGGAAACCCCACGCTACGCCCATTTCGACATCTACGGCTGGCAGCCGGCGCCGGCGCCGGCGCGCCCCAAGGGCGGCGTCGGGCAGGGCGCCCGCGCGATCCTGCAGGCGCTGCCGGGGCTGCTGGAACTGTGACCGACCGCCGGCTCCTGCCCGCGAACGACCGCGTGGCCGCGAGCCACCTGCGCGGCGAGATCGACGCGCCGGCCTATTCCGACGGCGAGCCGGCGCGCATCGCGATCCCGGTCGCCGATCTCTGGCGCCAGCCCGGCGGCCGGCGCGACCGGCAGCTCCTGCTGGGTGAGGCGGTGACGGTCTACGAGCGCCATGCCGGCCACGGCTTCGTGCAGGCGGCGAAGGACGGCTATGTCGGCTATGTCGCCGAGGCGGCGCTGGGCCCGCCGGGGCCGGAGCCGACCCACTGGGTCGCCGTGCCCGGCGCGCAGGCCTATCCCGAGCCGGACATCAAGGTGCCGCAGGCCGCCGACCTGACCTTCGGCGCCCGGGTCGCCGTCGTGTCGCATCAGCCGAAATTCTTCGAGACGGCGGACGGGCTCTACATCCCCAAGCCGCATCTCTGGCCCATCGACAAGCGCTTCGCCGATCCGGTGACGGCCGCGCAGCTGTTCTTCGGCGCGCCCTATCTCTGGGGCGGCAACACTCCGCGCGGCATCGACTGTTCGGGCCTCGTGCAGGCCGCGATGCTGGCCGCGGGCCGCGCCTGTCCGGCCGACAGCGACCAGCAGGAGGCGCTGGGCGCGCCGCTGCCCGAGGACGCGCCGTTGCAGCGCGGGGATCTGCTGTTCTGGAGGGGGCATGTGGCCTGGGCGGTGGACGAGCAGGTGCTGCTGCATGCCAACGCGCATCACATGGCGGTGGCCTACGAGCCGGCCGAGCCGGCGATCCGCCGCATCGACGCGCAGGGCGACGGGCCGGTGACGGGGCGCCGGCGGTTGGAGCGTGCGGGCGAGCGCTGATGGCGTCGAGACGGGTGCCGAGCCGCGTGGGCGCCGACGCGCGCGGCGGCTTCGCCTTGTTCCGCGCGAAACAACGCTCGGATGTCGGAATGGTCCGGTTCGCGCCCGGCGCGCGCAGGCGACAGATTTTTCCAGAAAAATCTGCGCCGCAAAATCTTCTAGAAGATTTCGGCCGGCAGGATCTTCTGGAAGATCCTGCCTATTCCACCGCCCGGATCAGCTTGCGTTCCAGCACGCGCAGCACCGTCTTCAGGTCGTGGCCGCGCTTGAGGATCTGGCCGTCCATGCCGATGACGGAATAAAGCCCCTGGCGGTGTCTCAGCCGGGGGCGTTTCTCGATCCGGTAGAGCGGGCGCTCCGCCGTCCGCCGGAAGACCGAAAAGACGGCCGCCTCCCTCAGGCTGGAGATACCGTAGTCGCGCCATTCGCCCGCCGCGACCATGCGGCCGTAAAGGCCCAGGATGATCCCGAGCTCCTTGCGGTCGAACGAAACCTGGTCCGGGACCCGGCCGGGTGCGGGAAACGGGGTCGGGGTCTGGATCGTCATCCCCAAAGCTTGGCCGCAACCGCGCGCGAAATCAATGACAGAATATCGCCCCGAAAACGTCGCCGCATGGTCTCGCCCGCACCGCTACAGCGCCATCCGGCGGGGGCAGATTGTTTCCTGTCGCGAACGGGACGCGCCGGTGCGGCGGCATTAACAGCCCCCACCCAGCCCGCCAGGCCGGGGCGTCCCGTTCGTCACAATCCCGTTCGTCACAACCGCGAAACGCCTCCGGACCGAGGCGGGCGTTTCGCGTTGATGTGCGTGAAATCTGGCCCGGCGGCGCTTGGATGGCCGTGATCTTGTCAGGAAATCACCCCCGGGGCTTCATGCCCGCGCCCCGTTGTCCCGCGAGAAAGGGGTCAGTGAGCGAGTACGAGTTCTCCCTGACGGGCCGGCATTCATAGCCCCCACCCAGTCCGGTTCGTCAGGGTCTCCTTTGCGTCACGAAAGCCCGCCCTTCGGGGCGGGCTTTTCCTCGTACGGCGAATGTTTCGCGCGCGAAACATTTTGCGTTTCATAACAAATGGTTAACGATGCGTGCGGCGCGCGGCTTGCGGCGCGCGCGAGGGCTCAGGCGAACCGGCCCTGGCAGAACCATCCCCCCGACATGGTCCCGCCGTGGGCATAGTAGAGCCACAGCCGTTCGCCGGTATCGGCCGTGATCTGCCAGTAGTCCCGGACCCCGGTGCGCCATTCCGGCTCGTCCAGCCACCATTCCGGCGCGATCCGCTCGGGCCCCCGCGCCGCCGCCGTCGCCAGGTTGCGCCCCCGCCAGCGGAACGTCGCGGGAGCCTTCGGCAGGGGCGGCGGGGGTTCGTCGACCGTCACCGGCTCGGGCCGCCAGATCACCAGCGGCCGCGGCGTCGGCGGGCGGGGCCAGTCCTTCGCCGGCTCCGACCAGGCCGCCGCCACCCGATGCGCCGTCTTTTCCGGGATATGGCTGTCGGCCGGGTGCGCCCGGCTGATCCGGTCCAGCCCGATCCGCGAGCCCAGCCGCCCGATCAGATCCTCCAGCCGGGTGTCCGAGTGCAGCCGCCGCATCGCGTCCTGCGCCGCCTCGATGTGGCCGCGATGCTGGCGGGCATGGACCGGCTCGGTGACATGGGCCTCGATCCGGATACAGTCGATCCCGAAGCCCGCATCGACCTCGTCCAGCTTCATCACCAGCAGCGGGCGGATGCGGTCGGGGCTGGCCGAGGGCCGGGCCAGCCCGATCTCCAGCGTCTGCGTCGAGCCCTCGGCGCGGAACAGCTGCATCCGCAGCCGCCGCGCGCCGCGGCCCTTGTCCTGCAGCCGCTTTTCCAGCTCGGGCAGCAGCCGGTCGATGGCCGCCCGGATGTCCTCGTCGAGCCCGATCGGGTCGGGCAGGGTCAGCCGGACCGCGAAGATCGCGGGCGGCCGCGCGGGCGAGACCGCTTCGGGCACGCCGCCCATCGCCTGGTCGAGCCGCAGCACCACGTCCTGCCCGAACCGCCGCGCCAGCGCCGCCCGCGGCATTCCCGTCAGGTCGCCGATGGTCCGGATGCCCACCCGCGACAGGCCGGTCACCGCGTCTTCGCCGATCCGCAGCGCCGCCACCGGCAGCGGCCCGAGGATCGAATGCGCCTTGCCCGGCGGGGCGATGCGCCAGGGCCGCGTGCCCGGCTCCTGCGGCACCGGCGCCGGGCCGCCCCGCTCCCAGCTGCGCCGCTTCGCCGCCCGCGCCCGCGTCGCCGGGGCCTCCTGGTCGATCGCGTCGCCCGAGCGGGTCCGCAGCGCCGCCTGGCCCGCATAGCGCGCCAGCGCCCAGGCCGCGCCCACCGTGTCGGCCAGCCCCACCTGGATCGTGAGGCCCAGGTCGCCGCAGTCGATCTCGACCTGCTCGACCAGCGCCTCCTCGCCGCCGAACAGGTGCGCGCAGCCGGTGATGTCGACGATCAGCCCCTCGGGCTTTTCCTCGGCCACCCAGGGCGAGAACTTGCCCGCCCAGCGCCGCAGCGCCGTCAGGAAGGCGGCGTCGGCATGCGGCTCGGCCGGCCGGGTCAGCAGGTGGGGGCACATCGCCTGCGCGTCGCGCAGGGGCTGTCCCTGGCGCAGCCCCTCGGCCGAGGCGGCGGCGGAGAGCGACGACAGGACCTGCCGGTTGCGCCGCTCCGCCACCACCGCGAAGGGCGCCTCCGGCGGCCCGGCCCCGGCGCGCAGCAGCCGCTCGGCGGCCAGGCGCGGGAACCACAGCGACAGGATTCGGCGGTATCTCATGGCAGCCAGATGTTCACATTCTGTTCTCGTTCTTAGGGCGACTCGGGCCCCGGAGTCGAGTCGCCGCCATGCCGCCGAGATCACGGGTATTTTATGGCGGCCCGTGGTTGCGCTGTTACGACCCCGCCGTAAGCTGCGCCGCAGCGAAACACGAAAAGAGAGAGACAGTATGAAGACACCCCACCGCATCCTCGCCGCGGCCGCGATCCTGGCCGCCGGCGCCGCCTTTGCCCATTCCGACGTCGAGAACGAGGCCGTGAAGGCGCGCATGGACCTGATGTCGACGATCGGCATGAACATGAAGACCATCGGCGACATGGCCAAGGGCGAGCGCATGTTCGACGCCGCCGCCGCGCGATCCGCCGCCGCGACCATCGCCGAGAAGGCCGGGATGATCGCGCCCGCCTTCGAGCCGGAGGAGGACGACCCGGAATCCGAGGCGAAGGCCGAGATCTGGGACAACTGGCCCGATTTCGTGGAAAAGGCCGCCGCGCTGGAAGCCGCCGCCGAGAGCGCCGCGGCGCGGCTGGACGGCGCCGAGGCGCTGCCGGTGGTGATGTCCAACATGGGCTCGGCCTGCGGCGGGTGTCACGAGGCCTACAAGGAATAGCGGCCCCGACGACGGCCACGGCGAAGGCGCCTCAGCCGCAGGTGACCGCCTCGACCCGCGCGTCCTCGGTCAGGGCAAAGTTGATGCGGTCGGGCCGGAAATCCATCGTGACCATCCCGTCATGCGGCACGATGCGCATCGGCTGCGCCAGCTCCAGCGCGTCGACCACCGCGCGGGGCTGGCCGACGAGCCCCTGAAACCCGGCGGCGCCGCAGGTGTCCTCGGAGCCGGAAAGCTCCGGGACGGCCTCCGGCGTCTCGGGACCGGCGTCCTGCGCTCGGGCGGACGGGGCGGCCAGGGCGAGCGCGGCGGCGAGGGTCAGAAAGATCGGGCGGGTCATGTCGGCCTCCGGGTTCCGGCAGTTGCAAACGGCGCGGCGATGGATCAGGGTTTCCGCCAGATCTAGCCCGAGGAGACCCGAAATGAAGACCCGCGCCGCCGTCGCCACCGCCGCAGGAAAGCCGCTCGAAATCATGGACGTGACGCTGGACGGCCCGAAGGCGGGCGAGGTCCTGGTCGAGGTCAAGGCGACGGGCATCTGCCACACCGACGAGTTCACCCTGTCGGGCGCCGACCCCGAGGGGCTGTTCCCCGCGATCCTCGGCCACGAGGGCGCGGGCGTCGTGATGGAGGTGGGCGAGGGCGTGACCGGCCTGAAGCCGGGCGACCACGTGATCCCGCTTTATACGCCGGAATGCCGCGAGTGCTTTTCCTGTCTCAGCCGCAAGACGAACCTCTGCACCTCGATCCGGGCCACGCAGGGGCAGGGCGTGATGCCCGACGGCACCTCGCGCTTCTCCACGCTCGATGGCGACCCGATCCTGCATTACATGGGCTGCTCGACCTTCTCGAACCACACCGTCCTGCCCGAGATCGCGCTGGCCAAGGTGCGCGAGGACGCGCCGTTCGACAAGATCTGCTATATCGGCTGCGGTGTGACCACCGGCATCGGCGCCGTCATCAACACCGCCAAGGTGGAGATCGGCGCGACCGCCGTCGTCTTCGGCCTCGGCGGCATCGGGCTGAACGTGATCCAGGGGCTGCGGCTCGCGGGCGCCGACATGATCGTGGGCGTCGACATCAACCCGGCGAAGAAGGAGATGGCCGAGCGCTTCGGGATGACCCATTTCGTCAACCCCAAGGAGCTGGACGAGGATATCGTGCCGTATCTCGTCAACCTCACGAAGCGGCGCGGCGACACCATCGGCGGGGCCGACTACACGTTCGACTGCACCGGCAACGTGACGGTCATGCGGCAGGCGCTGGAATCCGCGCATCGCGGCTGGGGCGAGTCGATCATCATCGGCGTGGCGCCGGCGGGGGCCGAGATCGGCACGCGGCCGTTCCAGCTGGTGACGGGCCGCGTCTGGAAGGGCACGGCCTTCGGCGGCGCGCGCGGCCGGACGGACGTGCCGAAGATCGTCGACTGGTACATGGACGGCAAGATCGAGATCGACCCGATGATCACCCACCAGCTGACACTGGACACGATCAACGAAGGGTTCGACCTGATGCATGCGGGCGAGTCGATCCGCTCCGTCGTGGTCTATTGATCCTGCGCGCCGCGACCGAGGCGGATCGCGGCGCGATCTGGGAGATCCTCCGGCCCGTGTTCCGGGCCGGGGACACCTACACCGTCGATCCCGACATCTCGGAGGCGGACGCGCTGGCCTTCTGGTGCGATCCGAAGGCCCGGGTCTTCGTGGCCGAGGAAGACGGGATCGTCGGCACCTACTACATCCGGCCCAACAAGGACGGCGGCGGCGCGCATGTGTGCAACTGCGGCTATGTCACCGCCCCGGCGGCGCAGGGCCGCGGCGTGGCCCGCGCGATGCTGGCCCATTCGCTGGAGACCGCGCGGGCCATGGGGTTCCGGGCGATGCAGTACAACTTCGTCGTCGCCACCAACGCCCGCGCCATCGCCACCTGGGAGCGGGCGGGGTTCTCGGTAGTGGGGCGGCTGCCGGGGGCTTTTTTCAGCCCGGCGCATGGTTATGTAGATGCTTTGGTCATGTTCAAGGAACTGGTGGATGGAACCTGATGGCATCGGCGCCCTGCTGGGCGCGATCATGGCCGCGACGGGTACGGTTTTCGAGCCCGGCGAAGCGGTGGACATCAACGATTCGGCGCCGGAGGACTTCCGGCCCCTGACGATGGAGGTCGCAGGCGAATCCATCGCCGTTCACCCCGCGGATCTGCGCGAACTCATGTGGACTTACGACCCCGCCGGCACGCCGGCGCTGGCGATCAGCTTCGACGGCCGGGTCGCGCAGTGGCTCGGCGGTGCTACCCACGCGAATGTTGGCCGCTCGTTGGCCCTGTCCGTCTGCGGCGAGGTTCTGTCCGAGCCGGTCATCCGCGAGGCCATCCTGGGCGGTGCGGTGCAGATCACAGGCGATCTCGGCCCGGAGGACGCGAACGCTCTGTTGCATGTCGTGGCCGGGCAGGTCGACTGCGCGGGCCGGCCGATCCCGGCGGAGCGGCCAGGCGGTGGCAAGCGCAGCGGTGGAAGCCGGGACTGAGCGGCGTTTCCTCGCGCCCGCGACCATGCTAGGCACCCCACAAAACGCAATGGAGGCCCCGTGCCCGACAGTCGCCCTCTCTACGCCGTCCTGATCGACGCCGACAACATCCCGGCCAAGTTCGCCGCGCCGATCCTGAAGGAGATCACCACCTTTGGAGAACCCGCGCTGCGCCGGGTCTATGGCGACTGGTCGTCGGGCCGGCTCGCCGCCTGGGCCAAGGAGGTCAAGACGCTGGGCCTGGTGGCGCATCAGGAAAGCTCCAATACCACCGGCAAGAACGCCAGCGATATCGGCCTGGTGATCGACGCGATGGATATCCTGCATACGGGTCGCTTCGACGGCTTCGTGCTGGTCTCGTCGGACAGCGACTTTACCGCGCTGGCCAACCGGATCCGCGAGCAGGGGCTCGACGTGATCGGCATCGGCGAGGGCAAGGCGCCCGAAAGCCTGCGCAACGTCTGCAACCGCTTCGTGATGATCGAGAACATCGTGGAAGAACCCGAGCCCGCGAAGGGCAAGGCTGCGCCGGGCAAGCAGTCGCCGACCGAGGCGGTGCCGCTGATCCTGCGGGCGATGGACAAGATCGAGCAGGACGACGAGTGGTACGCGCTGGGCCAGATCGGCCAGTACGTGACCGCCGACACCCCCGACTTCGACACCCGCACCTATGGCAAGCGCAAGCTGTCCGATCTGGTGCAGGGGCTGAAGCGGTTCGAGACCAAGAAGATCGGCAACCAGCTGCACGTACGCCGGCTGGACTGAGCCGGTCAGGCGCCGTAGCGCGCCATGAAGGTGGCCACGGCGCCGCGGATCACCCGCTCGATCTCGGCGTCCGAGAAGTCGGTGCGGATGCCCAGGATCGACTTGGTATGCAGCGACGCCTTGCACAGCTCGATGAACTGGTCGGCGGCGAGGTCGACATCGTCGATCTTCAGCTCTCCCGCCGCGATCCGCTCGCGGATATAATCCGTCAGGGCGTTGCGGGCGAGCGTGGGGCCGGATTCGTAGAACTCGCGCCCGACCTCGGGGAAGCGTTCGGATTCGGCGACGGCGATGCGGTAGGTCTGGCGTCCGAAATCGGACAAAAAGAACCGGGTCATCGCCGTGGCCGCGTCGCAGAGCACTTCCGAGGCGGGGCCGGCCATGCGGGTGCGGGCGATGGCGGCGTCGGCCTGGCGCCGGCATTCGCGCTGCGCGACCTCCATGAACAGCCGCCGCTTGTCTGGGAAATAGCTGTAGAGCGTCGCCTTCGACACGCGCGCCGCGCGGGCGATGTCGTCGACGGACGCGCCTTCGAACCCGTCCGTCAAAAAGACCTGTCTGGCGCCCTCGACCACCTGGTCGAACTTGCGTCCGCGCTTGATCGCCCCGATGCAGGCCGCCATTCATCCCCCATGACTCTGACTTCCTGAATATAAACCATCCGGTTCAGTTGTCACGCACGCAGCCGCCAGTGCGGCGGATTGGCCCTTGCAGGGGGCGTTGGTTCGCATATTCTGGAATCATTCTAAACTGGGAGTTCGCATGATACCCGCTGCTTTCGGTCGCCGCCGCTTTTCCGAGCTCAGCGAGCAGGAGGTGTTGGCGCTGGCCATTTCGTCCGAGGAGGACGACGCCCGCATCTATCGTCAGTATGCCGAACGGCTGCGCGCCGATTACCCGGCCAGCGCCACCGTCTTCGACGAGATGGCCAAGGAGGAGGACGCGCATCGCCGCGCCCTGATCGAGCTGCACCGCAAGCGGTTCGGCGAGGTGATCCCGCTGATCCGGCGCGAGCATGTGGCGGGGTATTACGCGCGGCGGCCGGTCTGGCTGATGGAGAACCTGGGCGTCGAGCGGATGCGCGAGGAGGCCGAGGCGATGGAGCGGCAGGCGGAGGCGTTCTATCGCAAGGCGGCCGCGCGGACCGAGGATGCCGACACCCGCAAGCTTCTGGGCGATCTGGCGGCGGCGGAGGCGGCGCATGGCGCGAAGGCCGACGATCTGGTCGAGGAACATGTCGGCGAAGAGGAGAAGGCCGAGGAATCGCGCGCCTCGCACCGGCAGTTCGTGCTGACCTGGGTGCAGCCGGGGCTGGCCGGGCTGATGGACGGGTCGGTGTCGACGCTGGCGCCGATCTTCGCGACGGCGTTCGCGACGCAGGACACCTGGACGACCTTCCTGGTGGGGCTGGCGGCGTCGGTGGGCGCAGGGATCTCGATGGGCTTCACCGAGGCGGCGTCGGACGACGGCGAGCTGTCGGGGCGCGGGTCGCCGTTCAAGCGCGGGGTCGCCTCGGGGGTGATGACGACGCTGGGCGGGCTGGGGCATGCGCTGCCCTACCTGATCCCGCATTTCTGGACGGCGACGGTCATCGCGCTGATCGTGGTGTTCGTGGAGCTCTGGGCCATCGTCTGGATCCAGAACCGGTTCATGCAGACCCCGTTCCTGCGGGCCACGTTCCAGGTGGTGCTGGGCGGCGCGCTGGTCTTCGCCGCGGGGGCGCTGATCGGGAGCGGGTAGGGCCCGGGGCGGCCTATGCCTTCACCCTGTGCTCGCGCCAGACGGTGAACACGCCGCTGGCCACGATGATCGCCGCGCCGACGAAGGTCAGCCTGTCGGGGATCTCGTGCCAGATCAGCCAGCCCAGGACCGTGGCCCAGAGCAGCGCGGTGTAGTCGAACGGCGCCACGACCACGGCCGGCGCCAGGCGGAACGCCTGTGTCATCATCGTCATGCCGGCGGTGCCGAACAGGGCGATGGCGGCGAAGAGCCAGAGGTCGCCGGGGCGGACGGGAACCCAGACGAAGGGCACGATGACGGCGCTGAGAAGGCCGGAGGTTCCGGTCAGGTACAACAGCAGCGTCCAGACGCTCTCGCGCGGGTCGACCCAGCGCGCGCCCAGCATCAGCGCCGCGTAGGTCAGGGCGGTGGCGACCGGCAGGAGCGAGGCGGGCTGGAACGTCGCGGAGCCGGGGCGGACGACCACCAGCACCCCGACGAAGCCGGCGATCACGGCCGCCCAGCGGCGCCAGCCAACATGCTCGCGCAGGAAAACCGCGGACAGCGCGGTGATGAACAGCGGGGCGACGAAGATCAGCGCCGTCGCCTCGGCCAGGCCAAGATGCATCAGGCTGGTGAAGAACATCAGCGTCGCGCCGATCCAGAGCACCGCCCGCAGGACATGCGCCCCGGGCCGGTGAGAGCGCAGCGCCGCGCGCCCGCCCATGCCGAGCGCGATGAGCAGGGCGACGGGGAAGGCGATCAGGTTGCGCAGGAACAGGATCTGGAGCGGCGCGTAATGCGCGGTCAGCGTCTTGGCGAGCGCGTCGTTGACGCTCAGGCAGGCGACGCCGGCGGTCATCATGACGATGCCCGGGACGATGCCGGCGCGGATGTCGGCCGAGGCTGTCTGCACCTGTCGTTCTCCTGTTCAGCGCGCGCCAACCTAGCAAGTCGCGGCGGAATGTCATGGGGCCTGGGTGCGAATTGTTCGGGCCGGGCGGGGCGGTCGGTCGTTCGGTGTGTTCCGCCCGCCGCGCGAGGGTGCTAAGGCGGCCGCATGGTCGAGATATTCCTCAAGACGCTGCCGTTCTTCCTGTTGATCGGCGTCGGTTACGTCGCGGCGGCGACGCGGTTCTTTTCCGAGGCGGCGACGGCGGCGCTGACACGCTTCGTGTTCTACTTCGCGCTGTCGGCCATGCTGTTCCGGTTCTCGGCGAACCTGCGCTTCGGGGACGTGTTCGATCCGACCTTCATGCTGGTCTATCTCGCCGCTACGGCCACGGTCTATGTCCTGGTGACGGCCGTCGCGATGTGGCGCCGCCTGCCGGTGGGCGAGGCGGCGGTGGAGGCGCAATGCGCGACGATCGGCAATATCGGGTTTCTCGGTATCCCGATGCTGGCGTTGTTGATGGGCGAGGCGGCGGTGGGCTTCATCATGATGATGCTGGCGGTGGACCTTCTGGTCTTCGGCTCGCTGATCGTGATCCTGATCACCGGCAGCCGCGCGGGGCTGACGCCGCGGGTGTTCCGGACGGTAGGCGTGGGGCTGGTGTCGAACCCGATGCTGGTGGCGATCTTCCTGGGCTTCACCACCTCTGCGCTGGCGCTGCCGATCCCGGGGCCGGTCAACGAGTTCCTGGCGCTTCTGGGCGACGCGGCGACGCCCGGTGCCCTCTTCGCCATCGGCGCGTCGCTGGCGGGCAAGTCGGCCGAGCGGCTGTCGACGGCGACCTGGCTGTCCTTCGGCAAGCTGGTGCTGCATCCCGGCGCCATCGCCATCGCGGCGCTGGTGATCTGGCCGCTGGAGCCCTATGCCGCCGCCGTGATGATCGCCTCGGCCGCGCTGCCGACGGCGGGCAACATCTATATGATCGCGGCGCATTACGGGGTGGCGCCGCACCGGGTGTCGACGACGATCCTGATTTCGACGGCCGTGTCGATCCTGACCGTGTCGCTGGTGCTGGCGTGGCTTGCCGAGCGGACCGCCTTTCAGTAGCCAGAGCGCGTCAGCCAGCGGAGGGTATCATGGAGACGAAAGCCGAGAACGCCTGTTTCGGCGGGGTGCAGGGGGTCTATTCCCATGCCGCCGCGACGACGAACTGCGACATGACCTTCGGGCTGTACCTGCCGCCGCAGGCGAAGGACGGCGACGTGCCGGTGCTGTGGTACCTGTCGGGCCTGACCTGCACCCACGAGAACGCGATGACCAAGGCCGGCGCGCAGGCCTGGGCCGCGGAGGCGGGCATCGCGCTGGTCTTTCCCGACACCTCGCCGCGGGGGGACGAGGTGGCCGACGACGACGCCTTCGACCTGGGCCAGGGCGCGGGGTTCTACGTGAACGCGACGCAATCGCCCTGGGATCCGCATTTCCGGATGTGGGACTACGTGACGGACGAGTTGCCGAAGCTGCTCTTCGGGGAGTTTCCGCTGGACCCCGACCGGCAGGCGATCACCGGGCATTCCATGGGCGGGCACGGTGCGCTGACCATGGCGATGCGGCTGCCGGGGCGGTATCGCTCGGTCAGCGCGTTTTCCCCGATCTGCAATCCGACGAAAAGCGACTGGGGCATCAAGCAGCTGACGGCCTATCTGGGCGACGATCACGGGCAATGGGCGGCGCATGACGCGAGCCTGTTGATGGCCGAGCACGGGTTCGATGGGCCGGTTCTGGTGGATACCGGGACGGAGGACCAGTTCATCGAGCTGCTGAAGCCGGAGACGCTGGCCCAGGCCATCGCCGCGCGGCGCCAGCAGGCGACGTTCCGGATGCAGCCGGGATACGACCACAGCTATTTCTTCGTGGCCTCCTTCATGGCCGATCACGTCGCGTTTCATGCCGAGGCTCTGCTGGGCTGAATGGGCCTGTGGCGCGACATCGTGGCCGCCTGGGCGCGCTTTGCCGATGCGCGCCAGCGGTCGCCGCGCTACACGCTGTTCACCCACGCGCTGCCCGCGTTTCCCCTGCCGGAGCGCGCGCCGCTGCCGGACCCGCCGCCGGTGGTGGCCCTCGCGACGCCGTGCCGGGATGCGGCGGGCGATCTGGTGACCTATGCGGGGCTGGTGCGGGGGCTGGACTATCCGCGAGACCGGCTGCACTGGCTGATGCTGGAGGGGGATTCGACGGACGACACCCGTGCGCAGGCCGCGGCGTTGCTGGACGGGGCGGAGGGCTATGCCTCCACCCGGCTTCTGACGCTTGACCTGGGCGGTGCGCGGTCGCGGGCGGGGCGCACGCGGGCGGAGCTGCAGCGGGACCGGCGGGCGGGGCTGGCGCGGTGCCGCAACCGGCTGCTGGCGGCGGCGATGGAGACGGGGGCGGCGTACGTGCTGTTTCTTGACGTGGACATGGCCGAGGTGCCGCCCGACAGCCTGCGCCGCGCGCTGGAATGGCGGGCGCCGGTCCTCGTGGCCAACTGCCTGCGGCACGAGGGCGACACGGTGTTCGACCGCAATTCCTTCCGCTACACCGCGCCGGTCTCCGACCGCTCCGCGCGGCGGTTCCTGGAGGGCGGGCTGTACCAGCCGCCGACCGGCTTTTTCCGGCACTATCCCGATCATCGCAGCGGTCCCGAGATCGCGCCGCTGTCCTGCGTCGGGGGCACCTTCCTGCTGATCCGCCGCGACGTGATCGCGGCCGGGGTCGATTTCCCGGAAGAGCCTTACCAGCTGCATATCGAGACCGAGGGGCTGGCGCTGAAGGCAGCGGATCACGGGTTCGGCAGTTTCATGGCGCCGCGGCTCGTGGTCCGGCACGGGCCGCACTGATGATCTATGTCGATGCCGATGCCTGCCCGGTGAAGGGCGAGATCGAGCGGGTCGCGACGCGGCACCGCGTGCCGGTGACGCTAGTGGCGAATGGCGGGCTGCGGCCGTCGCAGAATCCGCTGGTCGAGACGGTCTATGTGCCCGAAGGCCCCGACGCCGCCGACATGTGGATCGCCGAGCGGGCGAGCGCGGGCGATATCGTGGTGACCGCCGACATCCCGCTGGCGGCGCGCTGCGTCGAGGGCGGCGCGGCGGTGCTGAAACCTAACGGCGAGGCGCTGACGGCGGTCAATATCGGCAACGCGCTGGCCACGCGCGACCTGATGGCCGACCTGCGCGCCGCCGATCCGTTCCGGCAGGGCGGCGGGCGGGCGTTCTCGAAGGCGGACCGCTCGCGATTCCTGCAGGCGCTGGAGGATGCGCTGCGCCGGGCGGCCCGGGGCTGAAGCGCGGCTGACGCGGGCGCCATTGACAGCCGTGGCCGCCCGGGCGCAGTCTTTCCCGGGTGCGACATGGAGGGCGACGTGGCCGCCTATCACCGGCCGAGCGAACTGACCGAGGCGCTGGAGATCCTGGCGGCGGCGCCGGTCACGGTCGCGGCGGGCTGCACCGACCTTTATCCGGCGACGCAGGCCAAGGCACTGCCGGGCGACATCCTTGACATCACCGCCATCGACGCGCTGCGCGGCATCGCGCGGGAGGACGCCTGCTGGCGCATCGGCGCGGCGACCACCTGGACCGACGTGCTGAACGCGGACCTGCCGGCGACCTTCGACGGGCTGAAGCTCGCGGCGCGCGAGGTCGGGTCGGTGCAGATCCAGAATGCGGGGACGGTGGCCGGGAACCTCTGCACCGCCTCGCCGGCGGGGGACGGGGCGCCCTGCCTGCTGACGCTGGACGCCTCGGTCGAGGTTCAGTCGGCGCACGGGCGGCGGGTGGTGCCGCTGTCCTCCTTCCTGATCGGCGCGCGGCGGGTGGAGTTGCAGGCCGGCGAGATGGTGACGGGTATCCTGGTGCCGGCCGCGGCGGGCGCCGGCGGCGGCGATTTCCTGAAGCTCGGGGCGCGCAAGTATCTTGTCATCTCCATCGCCATGGCGGCGGCGCGGATCGACGTGGCGGACGGCGCGATCCGTGAGGCCGCGCTGGCCATCGGGGCCTGTTCGCCCGTCGCGACGCGGCTGCCGGCGCTGGAGGACGCCCTGCGCGGCGTGGCTCTGGCAGAGGCGGCGGCGCGGGTGACGGGCGAGATGGTCGCGCCGGTCCTGTCGCCGATCGACGATATTCGCGGCGACGCGGCCTATCGGGTGGAGGCGGCGACGGAACTGATGCGCCGGCTGCTGGCCCGCTGCGCGGCGAGACGGATGGAGGCGGCGGCGTGAACCGGCCTTTCGGCAAGTGCCAAATGCGGGTGAACGGGGCCGAGACGCCCTTTGCCGCCGCGCCGGGGCGGCGGTTGTCGGAGGTGCTGCGCGAGGATCTGGGGCTGACCGGGACGAAGGTCGGCTGCGACGCGGGCGATTGCGGGGCCTGCACCGTGCTGCTGGACGGGGCGGCGGTCTGTGCCTGCCTGACGCCCTCGGTGCGCGCGGACGGCGCCGAGGTGGTGACCGTCGAGGGGCTGGGCGCGTTGGTGCCGCGGTTGCAGCGGTCCTTCCTGCGGCACGGCGCGGCGCAATGCGGCATCTGCACGCCGGGGATGCTGGTCGCGGCGGCGGGATTGCTGCGCGGCACGCCGGCGCCGGACCGAGCAGAGGTCGAGGAGGCGCTGGGCGGCGTGCTGTGCCGCTGTACCGGCTATGCGAAGATCGTCGACGCGGTCTGCGACTCGGCTTTTGAGGCGGACCCCGGAGAGGCATCGCCGGGCCCGGCGGCCGGCGCGGCGGTGGGCGCGCGGCTGGAGCGGCTGGACGGCGGGCCGAAGGTCACCGGGGCCGAGATGTACGGCGCCGATCACCTGCCCGAGGGGGCGCTGGAGGTGCGGGCGATCCGGTCGCCGCACCATGCGGCGCGGTTCGCGCTGGGCGACGTGGCAGCCTGGGCGGCGGCGGCGCCCGCGCCGGTTCACGTCTTCACGGCGGCCGACATCCCGGGCGAGAACCTGTTCGGCACGATCCCCGTCTTTGTGGATCAGCCGGCGCTGGCCGAGGCGCATGTGCGGCAGCGCGGCGAGGCGGTGGCCATCGTGGTGGGCGAGACCGCGGCGCTGGACGCGCTGGACTTTGCGGCCTTCCCGGTGACGTGGCAGCCGGAAGAGGCCGTCACCGACCTGTCGGCGCCCCTGCCGGACCTGCATGCCGGGCGGCCGGGGAACGAGCTGATCCGGGGCGTGGTGCGCTGCGGCGACGCCATAATGGCGCTGGCCGGGGCCGCGCATGTGGCCGAGGTCACGGTGGACACGGCCTATGTCGAGCACGCCTATATCGAGCCCGAGGCGGGGACGGCCTGGATCGACGGCGACACGCTGGTGATCCGGGCCTGCACCCAGGCGCCGGTGATGGACCGGGACGAGACGGCGAAGGTGCTGGGCCTGCCGGCAGAGCGCGTCCGGGTGATCCCGGCGGCGACGGGCGGCGGGTTCGGGGCGAAGCTGGATCTGTCGCTGCAGCCGCTGATCGGGCTGGCGGCGCTGAAGACCGGGCGGCCGTGCCGGATGGTCTACTCCCGGGCGGAAAGCATGGCCTCGACTACCAAGCGGCATCCGGCGCGGATGACCGGGCGGATCGGTTGCGACACCGCCGGTCGGGTCACGGGGATGACCTTCGATGGCGACTTCAACACCGGCGCCTATGCCAGCTGGGGGCCGACCGTGGCGGTGCGGGTGCCGGTGCATGCCTCCGGCCCCTACCGGATGGAGCATTACCATGCGGTCGCGCGGGCGATGCATACCAACGGGCCGGCGGCGGGGGCGTTCCGCGGCTTTGGCGTGCCGCAGGCGGCGCTGGTGCAGGAGACGCTGTTCGACGACCTCGCCCGGGCCGCCGGGATCGACCGGCTGGAGTTCCGGCTGCGCAACGCGCTCGTGGACGGCGACAGGACGGTCTGCGGCCAGCGGCCCGGCGGGATCGGGATTCGCGACTGCCTCGTGGCGCTGAGCGTCGCGTGGAACCGGGCGCTGGCCGAGGCGGCCGCGTTCAACGAAGCGCAGGGCGTGGTGCGGCGCGGCGTCGGCGTGGCGTCGTGCTGGTACGGCTGCGGCAATACCGGGCTGCCGAACCCGTCGACCGTGCGCGTCGGCATCACCGCCGCCGGGCGGCTGGTGCTGCACCAAGGGGCGATGGATATCGGGCAGGGCGCGAACACGGTCGTGGCGCAGCTTTGCGCCGATGCGCTCGGCCTGCCCGTGGGGCAGGTCTCGCTCGTCGACGGGGACACGGCGAAGACGCCGGATTGCGGCAAGACATCCGCCTCGCGCCAGACCTACGTGACCGGCAAGGCGGCGATGCTGGCGGGGCGGGCGCTGCGCGGCACCATCCTGGCGATGAGCAATATGGGCGAGGATGCCGCGCTGTCGCTGGAGGGCGACGTGCTGCGGGTGCACGACGGCCGGGGCAGCCGCGACATCCGGCTGGCGGACCTGCCGGTCGACGCGCACGGCTATGTGCTGGCGGCGGAGGAGACCTATGACCCGCCCACGGTCGGGCTCGATGCGGACGGGCAGGGAGAGCCCTATGCCGTCTATGGCTATGGCGCGCAGATGGCCGAGGTCGAGGTGGACACGGCGCTGGGCACGGTGAAGGTCCGGCGGATGACCGCGGCGCACGACCTGGGGCGCGTGGTGAACCCGCTTCTGGCCGAGGGGCAGGTCGAGGGCGGCATCGCGCAGGGGCTGGGCATGGCGCTGATGGAGGAATACGTGCCCGGGCGGACCGAGAACCTGCACGACTACCTGATCCCGACCTTCGGCGACATGCCGGAGATCCGCTCGATCTTTGTCGAGAAGCCCGACCCCGAGGGGCCGATGGGCGTGAAGGGGCTGGGCGAGCATGTGCTGATCCCGACGGCGCCGGCGATCCTGAACGCGATCCGGCATGCGACCGGGGCGCGGATCACCCGGCTGCCGGCGCTGCCGCATCGGGTGCTGGCGGCGATCCGGGCGGCGCGATGACGACGCGGGCCGATACCTCGGACGGCGACCTGCCGAAGCGCAAGCCGGACAAGACCCGCTGCGATGCCTGCCCGGTGATGTGCTATATCGCCGAGGGCCGCGCCGGGGCCTGTGACCGCTATGCCAACGAGGGCGGGCAGATCGTGCGCTGCGACCCGCTGACGGTGATCGACGCGCGGATCGCGAAGGGCGAGGAGGTGGTGCCCTTCCTCGCGCGGGACTGGGACGGGACGGTGGTGCCCGACGCGGATCTGTTCGTGACGGCCGTGGGGGCGGGCACGACCTATCCCGACTACAAGCCCGCGCCCTTCCTGATCTCGCGCCAGGTGGACGGGGCGGATTTCGTGACCGTGGTGACCGAGGCGATCTTTTCCTACTGCGGCGTGAAGGTGAAGATCGACACCGACCGGCATCTCGGCTCGGAAGCGTCCTGGGTCCGCAGCGCGGGCGAGGTGATCGGCCATGTGACGACGGCGGAGTACGGCTCGCAGATGCTGTCGCTGGGCGGGGTGGATCACCTGACCGGCGGTTCGAAGCCCGAGGGGCGCGCGACCTGCGACGCGCTGATGCGGCTGTGCAACCGCGAGGCGGTGGAACTGACCATCGACGATGGGGCCGAGGTGGTGGTGCAGGCCGGGCAGGCGCCGGTCGTGGACGGGCAGCGCGAGGCGCGGATGCGTGTGGGCTGCGGTTCGGCCACCATCGGGATGTTCGCCGGGCAGTGGCAGGGGCTGGTGGACGAGGTGGTGGTGGTGGACGACCACATCACCGGCGTCGTCAGCGAGCACCAGGCGGGCAAGGTGATCGGCTGGCCCGATACCGGCATCCGGATCAAGGGGCGCCGGTCGACGCCGGGGCGGTATTTCCAGGTGGCCGAGCCGGGGCTGGGCTGGGGCGGCACCGACATCTCCGATCCGCTGACCATTCTCGGGCCGTGGCGCGAGGAGAAGGGGGCGCGGCCGGGGCTGACGCTGCTGATGGTCTCCACGACCGGCGAGCAATACGGGTACTACGTGCTGAACGACGACCTGGAGCCGGTGGCGGCCGAGCTGCCTGAGGCACTGCTGCCGACGGTCGACCTGATCGCCGAGAACTGCGAGCCGGCGCTCTGCACCGTGATGTTCATGGGCGGCGCGGGCGGGTCGCTGCGGGCCGGGGTGACGAAGAACCCGGTGCGGCTGACCCGGTCGGTGCAGGCGATGCAGACGACGCTGACCAGCGGCGGCGCGCCGGTCTATGTCTGGCCGGGCGGCGGGATCACGATGATGGTCGACGTGATGCGGATGCCGGAGCGGTCCTTCGGCTACGTGCCCACGCCCGCGCTGGTGGCGCCCCTGGAATTCACCCTGCGGCGCGATGATTACCGGGCGCTGGGCGGGCATGACGGCGCGGTGCGGGAGCTGGACGACATCCTTGCGCATGGCGGCGAATACGGCGCGTCCGCGCGCGGGGTCGGGCCGGTGCGCTGATGGAGCGGGCCGCGGCGCGGCTGCTGCCGGACGGGCGGCTGCATCTGCAGCACGGGCCGATCGACATCGTCGCCGGGGCCGAGGGGCCGGGGCGCGCCGCCGCGCTACGCCGGGCGGCGGTGCGGTTCGAGCGCGTGCTGGAGGAGCTGGTGGCCGAGCTGCCGTTGCTGCGGGCGCCGGTGTCCGAGGGGCACGCGGTCTCGGGACCGGTGGCGCGGCGGATGCAGGCGGCGACGGTAGCCTTCCTGCCGGCGTTCGTGACGCCGATGGCCGCCGTGGCCGGGGCGGTGGCGGACGAGATCGTCTCCGTCATGGCATCCGACGGCGTCGTCAAGGCCTATGCCAACAACGGCGGCGACGTGGCGTTTCACCTTGGCGCCGGAGCCTCTGCCACCGCCGCCGTCGCCGCGCCGGTGCCGGCCCGCGTGAGGCTGGACCATGCCGGCCCGGTGCGCGGGGTGGCGACGTCGGGCTGGCGGGGGCGCAGCCACTCGCTGGGGATCGCGGACAGCGTGACCGTTCTGGCGCCCACGGCGGCGCAGGCGGATGCTGCGGCGACCCTGATCGCGAACGCGGTGGACCTGCCGGGGCATCGGGGCATCCGCCGTATGCCGGCCCGCGAGCTGCTGCCGGACAGCGACCTGGGCGCGCGGCGGGTGACGGTGGAGGTGCCGCTTTTGTCGCCGGCGGAGGCGGCCGAGGCGCTGGCGCGCGGGCGCGCCCGGGCGGAGGCGTTCGTGGAGGCGGGGCATGTCGTGGCCGCCTTCCTGGTGCTTCAGGGGCAGACGGCACAGGCGGGGCGCATGGGGCTGGAGGCGCCGGTTTCCGCGGCGGACTGAAGGCGATCCGGAAACAGTGTGGGATCGGTGCATCAGATCTTGCCGCTCCTGTGGATAATTTCCGGGGTGCCGGGACGGGACCGTTGAAAGGCGCCCTCTCGCCCGTAGGCTCCGGGCCATGGTGAGACCGACATAGCTCTCAGACCAGCCCCGGGGGCCGGCAGGGTCCGCCCCGGCCGGCGTTCTGCCCCGCCCTGCTGCGCCCCGTTTGCGGTGAGGGCCGGGTCGCGGGGCCTTGCGTTGACAGACCTTCCCGATCCGCCCGCGCGCCGGCGACCCTGCCGCCCTGCGCGCGGCAATGACAAGGAGCAGACGAGATGACCACCACAGCCCTGAAAGCCGTCGAGAGCCAGACCGCTGGCGAGTTGAACCCGCGCACGGTGCGCGAGGAGGCCGGGCTGTCGCCCGAGGAAATGGCCGACCTGCTGGGCATGGGCCTTTACGGCTATCAGTCGTGGGAGGCCGGGCGGCGCCGGCCGGGCGGGCCGGCGCGGCAGATGCTGAAGCTGATCGACGACGACGTGGCGAAGGTGAAGGCGGTGCTGGCCTAGGCAGCGGCCCCGTCGCGCGCCCGGTCCATCAGGCGGCGCATTTCCGCGATTGCGGGGCCGAGGCCGCGGAAGATGGCCTCGCCCACCAGGAAATGCCCGATATTCAACTCCATGACCTCCGGGAAGGCGGCGACCGGTTCGACCGTGTCGTAGGTCAGCCCGTGCCCGGCATGGACTTCGAGCCCCAGGGAATGGGCGAAGCTGGCCATCTCGCGCAGGCGGTCGAGCTCCGCGTCGCGCTCGTCCAGCCGGCCCTCGGCGTGGAAGTCGCAATAGGCGCCGGTGTGCAGCTCGACCACGGCCGCGCCGATGCGGGCGGCGGCCTCGATCTGCGGGCGGTCGGCGGCGATGAAGATCGACACGCGGCAGCCCGCCTCGGCCAGGGGCGCGATGAAATGCGCGAGCTTGTTCTCTTCTCGCGCGACCTCCAGCCCGCCCTCGGTCGTCCGTTCCTCGCGCTTTTCCGGCACGATGCACACGGCGTGGGGGCGGTGACGCAGGGCGATGGCCTGCATCTCCTCGGTCGCCGCCATCTCGAAGTTCAGGGGCAGGCTCAGCGCCTCGACCAGGCGGGCGATGTCGTCGTCGGAGATATGCCGCCGGTCCTCGCGCAGATGCGCGGTGATGCTGTCGGCGCCGGCCTCCTCGGCCAGTGTCGCGGCGCGCACCGGGTCGGGATAGGCCGAGCCGCGCGCGTTGCGCACCGTGGCCACGTGGTCGATGTTCACACCAAGGCGCAGCTTGCCCAGAGCCTGCATCGTCATGCTCCTGTCCCGTCGCGGTCTATTCCGCGGGCGCCTTGCCCTTGCCCTTGCGCTTGGCCGCCTTGGCCAGCGCGGCGCGGCGCTTCTCGTAGCGTTCCCGCAGTTTCTTGACCCTGCGGTTCTGATAGGCCGTGACGGCCGGAAGCGCCAGCATATAGCCCACGATCGAAGCCGCAAGCCCCGGCAGCAGGCCGCCCACCATGTAGGGCCGGAAGACATCGTGCCAGAACCGCTCCAGCCGGTCCCAATGCGCGACCTCGTCGGTAAAGACGGAGACGGCGTTCAGCCACAGCTCCTGGCTGGCGCGGCTGAAGGCGCCGAAGACGCGCTGGATCGGGATCGAGTCCTGGCCCAGGATGAATTCGCCCAGCTCCAGGCTGATCGCGGCGATGAACGGGAATGTGAGTGGGTTGCCGACGAAGGTGGCCATCAGCGCGGCCACGACATTGCCCTGCATGAGAAAGGCCAGGACGACCGCCAGAAGGAAGTGAAAGCCGAAGAACGGCGTGAAGCACACGAAGATGCCGGCGGCGATTCCCCGTGCGATGCGGTGCGGCGGGTCGGGCAGGCGGCGCAGCCGGTGAACGACGTAGTAGAACGCACGATTCCACCCGCCTTTCGGCCAGAAGCCTTCGGCGATGAACTGCAGCCAGGTGCGTGGCGTTCGCCGCTTAAAGACCACGGTGTTCTGCGCCCCTCCTCAGGGTCTGCGATCCAGGTCGCGGTGGCGGCGCAGCGAGGCCACGTCGCTTTCAGCCTCGACGGCGAGCATCACCGCGTGCAGATGCTCTGCGTCCCTCAGATCTACATCTATAAGGAGGCGATAAAAGTCCGGTTTCCGGTCAACAAATTGCAGGTCCGAGATATTGGCCTTTTGTTCGCCGATCAATGTGCAAATCCGCCCCAGCACGCCGGCATCGTTGCTGATGGTGATCTCCAGCGTCACCGTATGCACCGCCGGGTGGTTGCCGGAATGCCAGTGCAGGTCGACCCAGCGGCCGGGCGCGTCCTGGAACTCTTCCAGCGCCGGGCAGTCGATGGCGTGGACCAGCACGCCCTTGCCACGATAGGAGATGCCAACGATGCGTTCGCCCGGCACCGGCTGGCAGCAGGCCGCGCGCTCGAAGCTCTGGTCGGGGCCGAGGCCGATGACCGCGCGCGACAGGTCGATTTCGTCGTCCTCCTGGTCGCCGAGATCGGGATAGAGCGTCTCGACCACCTCGCGCGCGGCCAACTCGGCCGAGCCGAGGCGGGCCAGAAGCTCTTCGGTGGTGACCAACCCCATCTGCCGCGCGGCGGTGTCGAGCGCCTTGTCGGTGGCGCGCTTGCCGACATGCTCGAAGGCCACGCGGGCCAGCTCGCGGCCCAGCTTGACGTAGCGCTCCTTGTCCTCCTCGCGCAGCGAGCGGCGGATCGCGGCCTTGGCGCGGCCGGTGACGACGATGTCGATCCAGGTCGATTGCGGGCGCTGACCGGCGGCGGTCAGGACCTCGCAGCTTTGCCCGTTCTTCAGCCGGGTCCAGAGCGGAACGCGCATCCCGTCGACCTTGGCGCCGACGCAGCTGTCGCCGATGCGGGTGTGGATCGCATAGGCGAAGTCCAAGGGCGTCGCCCCGCGCGGCAGCTTGATCACGTCGCCCTTGGGCGTGAAGCAGAACACCTGGTCGGCGTACATCTCCAGCTTGACGTGTTCGAGGAACTCGTCGTTGTTCTCGGCGGTCTGGAACTGCTCGGTCAGCCGGGTGATCCAGCGGGTGGGGTCGACGGCAAAGGGGTTCTCGGCCGGCACGCCGTCGCGGTAGGACCAGTGGGCGGCCACGCCCGCCTCGGCCACGTCGTGCATCTGGTAGGTGCGGATCTGGATCTCCACCCGCCGCCCGTCGCGCCCCGACACCGTGGTGTGGATCGAGCGGTAGCCGTTCGATTTCGGCTGGCTGATATAGTCCTTGAACCGCCCCGGCACGGCGCGCCAGCGCTGGTGCATGGCGCCCAGCACGCGGTAGCAGTCGGCCTCGGTCTCGACCAGGATGCGGAAGCCGTAGATGTCGGACAGGCGCGAGAAGGACAGCCCCTTTTCCTGCATCTTGCGCCAGATCGAGTAGGGCTTCTTGGCCCGGCCCTGCACCTCGGCCGTGATCCCGGTCTTCTGAAGCTCCTTGCGGATGTCGGCGGTGATCTTCTTGACGACGTCGCCGGTTTCGCGCTGCAGCCGGATGAAGCGGCGCATGATCGAGTTGCGCCCTTCGGGGTTCAGCACCGCGAAGGACAGGTCCTCCAGCTCGTCGCGCATCCACTGCATGCCCATCCGGCCGGCGAGCGGCGCGAAGATGTCCATCGTCTCGCGCGCCTTCTGCACCTGCTTCTCGGGGCGCATCGACTTGATGGTGCGCATGTTGTGCAGGCGGTCGGCGAGCTTGACCAGGATCACCCGCAGATCCTTGGACATCGCCATCAGAAGCTTGCGGAAGTTCTCCGCCTGCTTCGTTTCCGACGAGGACAGCTGCAGGTTGGTCAGCTTGGTGACGCCGTCCACGAGCTCGGCGATCTCGGGGCCGAAGGTCTGTGCGACCTCCTTGTAGGTGGAGCGCGTGTCCTCGATCGTGTCGTGCAGCAGCGCGGTGATGATCGTCGCGTCGTCCAGCCGCATCTCGGTCAGAATCGACGCCACGGCGACCGGGTGGGTGAAATACGGCTCGCCCGAATGCCGGAACTGGCCGGCATGCATCCGCCCGCCATAGGCATAGGCGGACCGGATCAGGTCTTCGTTGGTGTGGGGGTTATAGGCGCGAACCCGCTCGATCAGGTCCTCGACCTCGATCAGCCGGTCCAGCGCCATCGAGGTATCCTCTTACTTCGGCTCCTGCGCTTCCATCAGCGCGCGCAGCAGCTTTTCTTCGGACATGTCGTCCTCGGCCGGCTTGTCCTGTTCGGCGCCCATGAGCAGGGCCATGGCGTCTTCCTCGGGCTCGTCGACCTCGATCTGGGTCTGGTTCGCCTCGATCATCCGCTCGCGCAGTTCTTCGGCCTGCTGCGTCTCTTCCGCGATCTCGCGCAGGGCGACGACCGGGTTCTTGTCGTTGTCGCGGTCCACCGTGATCGGCGCGCCGGAGGACACCTCCCGCGCACGATGGGCGGCGAGCATCACCAGCTCGAACCGGTTGGGGACCTTGTCAACGCAATCTTCGACCGTAACGCGGGCCATGTCAGCTCCAATCTGGGTCTGGGGACATCGAGCGGCCTGTCTAAGCGCTCTTTTCTATCTTGACAAGGTGATGTGGGGCAAAACCGCGTGATTTAAAGGGGAGTGACCGCCATTCGGTCGGCTTCGGGCAGGTCCGCCGTCATTTCCCGCACCGTGCGCCCGAGGAGCGGGTGGGTCCAGTCCGGCGCGACGTCCATCAGCGGCACCAGCACGAAGGCCCGGTCCTGCAGCCGCGGGTGCGGCAGAATCAGCCGGTCGGGCGTGGCGCGTTGCTGTGCCTCGGGCGTCAGGTGGCGCCAGTGCGCCTGGGTCGTCGGGTCGGGAAGCACGGTGTCGCCGATCGCCAGCAGGTCGATGTCCAGTGTCCGGCTGCCCCAGCGCTGCACCCGGGCGCGGCCGAACTCGTTTTCGATGCGATGCAGCTCCGCCAGCGTCTCCGTCGGGGAAAGATCGCCGGTCAGGGCCGCCGCCGCGTTGACATAGTCGGGTCCGGCCCCGGCGGGCACGCAGGGTGTGAGAAACAGGCGGCTTGCCCGGATAACATGCAGGCGCGAATCATCAAGCCGCCGAAACGCCGCGCGCACCGCGTCGGCGGGCGGCCCCCATGCGCCCGGCAGATTCGCGCCCAGGGCAACAAGCGTTACGCGCGAATACGTTACGGAATTATGACTCATTTCCCGAACGACACGCTTGCGACCCTGGTTTTACAGCCTATCTTAGCCGGAAGTTTCGCCATACCGATTGTTTTCAATCACACTCACGGGACGTCATTGGCGAAACGCATTAATTGAAGGGGCGATATATGTTCTACAGAGACGAACGGCTCGCGCTGTTCATCGACGGGTCGAACCTGTACGCGGCCGCCAAGGCGCTGGGGTTCGACATCGACTACAAGCTGCTCCGGCAGGAGTTCATGCGGCGCGGTAAGCTCCTGCGGGCGTTCTATTATACCGCGCTGCTGGAGAACGACGAGTATTCGCCGATCCGGCCGCTGGTCGACTGGCTGCATTATAACGGCTTCTCGATGGTGACCAAACCGGCGAAGGAATACATCGACAGCCAGGGCCGCCGCAAGGTGAAGGGCAACATGGATATCGAGCTGACGGTCGATGCCATGGAGCTGGCGCAGCATGTGGACCACATCGTGCTGTTCTCGGGCGACGGGGACTTCCGCCCGCTGGTCGACGCGCTGCAGCGCAAGGGCGTTCGCGTGTCGGTTGTGTCCACCATCCGCAGCCAGCCGCCGATGATCGCCGACGAGCTGCGCCGGCAGGCCGACAATTTCATCGAGCTCGACGAGCTGAAGGAAGTCATCGGCCGGCCCCCGCGCGAGCCGAAGCCGGAACCGGAAGAGGCCGTGGCCGAGAACGGGTGAACCTGCGTTCACGAAGGCATGCAAGGCGGGGTGGCCGGTGGGTCGCCCCGCTCTTGTGTTGAGCGGTGGCGGGGCTGTTCACGCTGTTCGTGGCCGCGCTGGGCGCGGCGACGGTGCTGCCGTTCCAGTCCGAGGTGGTCTTTGCCGCGCTGCAGGTGGCGGGAGACTATCCCGCCTGGCTGCTGGTGCTGGTGGCAAGCGTCGGCAACACGCTGGGCTCGGTCGTCACCTACCTGATGGGCGTCTGGTTCGAGCATTTCCGGCACCGGCGCTGGTTCCCCTTCACCGAGGCGCAACTCGACCGGGCGCAGCGCTGGTACAACCGCTGGGGGCTGTGGTCGCTGTTGCTGACCTGGGCGCCGTTCGGCGATGCCATCGCGCTGGCCGCCGGCGTTCTGCGCACGCCCTGGCCGGTCTTCGTCTTGCTGGTGGCGGTGGCCAAGACCGGGCGCTACATTATTCTTGCACTGGCGACGGCGGGCCTGATCGGCTGATTGGGACTCGACGCGCGGCGCCGATTTTCTTAGGTGCTGGGACGAAGGAGAGTGCCATGTCCAAGCCCCCCCTGACCCTCTACCTCGCCGCGCCCCGCGGCTTCTGCGCCGGTGTCGACCGGGCGATCAAGATCGTCGAGATGGCGCTGGAGAAATGGGGGCCGCCGGTCTATGTGCGCCACGAGATCGTGCATAACCGTTTCGTCGTCGACAGCCTGCGCGACAAGGGCGCGGTGTTCGTCGAGGAACTGGACGAATGCCCCGAGGACCGGCCGGTGATCTTTTCCGCTCACGGCGTGCCCAAGGCGGTGCCGGCCGAGGCGGAGCGGCGCAACATGGTCTATGTCGACGCCACCTGCCCGCTGGTCAGCAAGGTGCATATCGAGGCCGAGCGGCACCATGCCAACGGGTTGCAGATGGTGATGATCGGCCATGCAGGCCATCCCGAGACGCTGGGCACGATGGGCCAGCTGCCCGACGGCGAGGTGCTGCTGGTCGAGACCGAGGCGGATGTGGCGGGGCTGGAGCCGCGTGACCCGGAAAAGCTGGCCTTCATCACCCAGACGACGCTGTCGGTGGACGACACGGCCGGCATCGTCGCGGCGCTGAAGGCGCGGTTTCCGAAGATCATCGGCCCGCACAAGGAAGACATCTGCTACGCCACCACCAACCGGCAGGAGTCGGTGAAGGCGATGGCGCCCAAGGTGGACGCGATCCTGGTGATCGGGGCGCCGAATTCGTCCAACTCGCAACGGCTGGTCGAGGTCGGCGCGGCGGCGGGTTGTTCCTATTCGCAGCTGGTGCAGCGGGCGGCCGATATCGACTGGCGCGCGCTGGAGGGCGTGTCGACCGTGGGCATCACCGCCGGGGCCAGCGCGCCGGAGGTGCTGGTGAACGAGGTCATCGACGCCTTCCGCGCCCGGTTCGACGTGACGCTGACGCCGGTGGAAACCGCGCAGGAAAACGTCGAGTTCAAGGTGCCGCGCGTGCTGCGCGAGCCCGCATGACCACCGACGCGACGCTGGCGGCCTACGACCGGCTGGCGGCGGATTATCTGGAGATGGTGAAGGACAGCGCGTCGCCCGGGCTGGGCAGGTTCCTGGCCGCTTTGCCGCCGGGCGCCCGCGTGCTGGACCTGGGCTGCGGCCCCGGCCACGACGCCGAGAGGATCGCAGCCGCCGGGCACGAGGTTCTGGCGGTCGATGCCTCGGCCGAGATGGCGGCGATGGCCGCGCGGCGCGACGGCGTCGCGGCGCGGCAGGCGCGGTTCGACGATATCGCGACGCTCGGGCGGTTCGGCGGGATCTGGGCGAGCTTCTCGCTGCTCCATGCCCCCCGCGCCGACTTCGCGCGCCACCTGCGCGACCTGCACGCCGCCTGCGCCCCCGGCGCGGCTTTCGGGCTGGGCATGAAGCTGGGCGAGGGCGAGGGGACCGACAGCCTCGGCCGCTTCTACACCTATTATTCCGAGGAGGGGCTGCGCGATCTGCTGGCGCTGTCCGGCTTTACCGTGACCGATGCGAAGACCGGCGAGAATGCCGGGCTGGCCGGCATCCCCGAACCTTGGATCGTCCTGCTGTCCCATGCCTGAGACCCGCATTCCCCGCGCCGCGCTTGCCCTGGGCATCGCCGGCCTTCTGCCCTTCGTCTGGGGCGCCCTGACGATGGTGTCGGACCGGCTGTCGGGCCTGACGCTGATCTGGGCCGGCCCGCGTTTCGTCGGGCCCTATGTGCTGCTCTCCTACGGCACGGTGATCCTGTCGTTCATGTCCGGCGTGCTCTGGGGCTTCGCCACGCGGGCGGAGGCACGGGCGGCCGCCACGGGCTACGCGCTGAGCGTCATCCCGGCGCTCTGGGCCTTCGTCTTCGTGGGCGGCGGCGTGCAGAGCGCGGCGATCTACCTGATCACCGGGTTCGTCGGCATCCTCGGGATCGACTGGGTGTTCTGGCGCCACGACCTCGCGCCGCCCTGGTGGATGCGGCTGCGGATCGGTCTGACGGCGGTGGTCGTCGCCTGCCTGACGGTCGTGCTTGTCATCTGACCACGCCCCGGATAAGCGGCGCGGCATGCCCGATCTCTACGCCTATACCGACGGAGCCTGCTCCGGCAATCCCGGCCCCGGCGGCTGGGGCGTGCTGCTGCAGGCCAAGGACGGCGACACCGTCGTGAAGCAGCGCGAGTTGAAGGGCGGCGAGGCCGAGACGACCAACAACCGCATGGAGCTGATGGCCGCGATCAAGGCGCTGGAGACGCTGGGCCGGCCCAGCGACATCACCGTGGTCACCGACAGCGCCTATGTGAAGAACGGCGTCACCGGCTGGATCCACGGCTGGAAGCGCAACGGCTGGAAGACCGCGGCGAAGAAGCCGGTGAAGAACGTCGAGCTGTGGCAGCGGCTCGACGAGGCGCAGGGGCGGCACCGGGTGACGTGGGAGTGGATCAAGGGCCACGCGGGCCACCCCGAGAACGAGAAGGCCGACGCGCTGGCCCGCGCCGGCATGGCGCCGTTCAAGCCGAAGAAGCCGGCGGGCTGAGCACGAAAAAGGGGACCGTGGCGAACCACGGCCCCCAAGTGCACCTTTCACCGAATGTCGGGTCGGTTCACCCGTCGTATTCCGGGCGCTCTTCCAGTTGGTCCTGGCTGGCGCCCACATGGACCTCGACGCTGCCGAAATCCGGATCGCGGATAACCTGCAGCTCTTCGAAGTCAATGGCGATACGATGCTCGCCAATGCCCAGGAAGCCGCCGACATCGACGATCGCCTTGTCGACCGCGCCGTCCTCGGAAAGGACCAGCTCGGCGACTTCGCCGACGCTTTCCTCCTGCGGACCGTAGACGCGCGTGCCGGTCAGCATGTCGGCGGTCAGATCCTCCATCGCGACGGTCTCGTAGCCGTCACGCTGCACTTCCGGCGCGTCCCACATCGAGGGGGACTCGGCCACCTCGGCGGGGGTCATGCTGTCTTCGGCCGTCTCGCCGGACTGCGCCATTTCCACGTTGCCGGCCTCAGCTTCGCCGGTGACCTCGCTTTCGACGGTCAGCTCGCCGGCCTCGGCGCCTTCGGCGGGCGCGTCGGTCTCGACCTCATTGGCCATGTTTTCGGCCGTCTGCTCGACGTCCTCGGCGGTGGTCTCGGCCGCCGTCTCGACGTCTTCGGCGGTGTTTTCGGCCGCGGCCTCGGCGTCGCTGGCCACCTCCTCGGTCGCCTGTTCGACATCTTCGGCGGTGGTCTCGGCGGCGGTTTCGATCTCTTCGGCCGCTTGCTCGGTCTCGCTCGCGACCTCCTCGGCGGCGTTTTCCACCGACTGGCCGGCCTCTTCGGCCGCCATCTCGACGTCATTCGCGGCGTCCTCGGCCATGGTCTCGGCATCGCTCGCCGCCTCGGCGACGGTGGCGCTCATGTCGAATTCCGGGGCGTCCTCGAGCATGCTCTCGCTGCCCTGCACCACGACGAAGTATTCCTCGGCATCGTTGCCCTCGGTCACGAAGTGCAACTGGTCCATGGTCACGGCCACGGTCTTCTCGCCGATGCCCAGGAAGCCGCCGATATCCAGCAGAACCGCCTTCACGTCGCCGTCTTCGCCGATCAGGATGTCGTGGATCTCGCCGACATTGTCCCACTCGCCGCGGGCCTCGGTGTCCCAGTTGGTGCCGTCGTCGATCGCGGCCTCGGACACGTAGAGCCGCTTGCCGATCAGCTCGCTGCCATAGCGGTCGCCGGCGGCGATATCGGTCATGAAGGGCTCGGCATTCTGCGCCATTGCGGGCGTGGTCATCGCCACCGCGACGGCGGTCGTCATCATCAGCTTGCGCATCTCAGTCTCCCAAAGGATTGCTGGCGGGCCGCGTGACCCGCCGTTGCCTTGCCAACGCGCAGTCGGGAGAACTGTTCCGGGCGGGAGCGACCGCCTGCCGCGCCGCGCTACGGCATCGGCGGAGAACCGCACATCGGGTCAGGGGGTCGCGGACAGGACCGCATCCGTGTCCGCGCCCAGCTTCGGTGCGGGGCGGTCGTGGCCGGGACCGGCGGCGTCGAACCGGAAGCCGGCGTTCAGCACCTGCGCCTGGCCCCCGCCGAACGGGATCGACAGGAACAAGTCGCGCTCGTCGACCCATCCGCGGTCGAGCACGTCGCCGAAATACAGAACCTCGCCCGCCGGCACCCCGGCGGCGGCCAGAATCGTCCCCCATTCCGCGGCGGGGCGGGCGGCGAGCGCGTCGCGGATCTCGGCCTGGAGCACCTCGTCATGCGCCATGCGCGAGTCGCGGTCGGCGAAGCGCGGGTCGTCCGACAGATCGGGCCGGCCCAGCGCCTCGAACAGCCGGCGCACCTGGTTGTCCTGCACCGCGCCGATGGTGATCTGCCCCTCGGCGCAGGAAAAGGTGTCGGCGGTCGGGGCGCGGGAAAAGCCGCGATTGCCGCAGCGCTCGTAGGGCGTGCCGTTCAGCAGGAACGGGTTCACCACCGAAAGCATCATCACCATCGTCGCGTCCAGCATCGCCACGTCGATCATCCGGCCCTCGCCGCCGAAGCGGTCGCGCTGGATCACCGCGGCCAGCATCGCCAGCGCGGCCAGTACGCCGCAGAACGTGTCGACGATGGGGATGCCGATGCGGATCGGCCCGTCCTCTTCCAGCCCCGAGACGTTCATCAGCCCCGACATCGACTGCACGATCTGGTCGATGGCCGGGTGATCGCGCAGCGGGCTGACCTGGCCGAAGCCGGAGACCGAGCAATAGAGGATATCGGGCTTCAGCGCCTTCGCCGCCTCGAACCCGAAGCCCAGCCGGTCCATCACGCCGGGGCGGAAGTTCTCGACCACGATGTCGGCCGACCGGATCAGCCGCCGCGCCGCGCGCTGGCCGTCCTCGGATTTCAGGTCCAGCACGACCGATTTCTTCCCGGCGTTGATCCCGACGAAGGCCGGCGCCATGCCGCGCTCCTCCGGCACCAGCGAGTAGTTCCGCAGCGGGTCGCCCTGCGGTGTCTCGACCTTGACGACCTCGGCGCCGAGGAGGCGCAGGAAGTGGGTGGCGAGCGGGCCCGCCACGACATGGGTGAAATCGACGACGCGGATGCCTTCGAGCGGTTGGGGCATGGGACCTCAGAGTGTGACCAGGAACAGGACGATCATCGGGAACATGAACAACAGCGCGATATGGATCAGGTCGGCGATGACGAAGGGGATGATCCCCTTGAAGATCGTCGTCAGCGGCACGTCCGGCGCGATGCCCGACATCACGTAGACGGTGATGCCAATGGGCGGCGTGATCATCGCGACCTCCATGGCGCGGACCACGAGAATGCCGAACCAGATCGGGTCGACTCCCAGCGCCTGCACGATGGGAAAGAAGATCGGCACGGTCAGCGCCATCATCCCCGCGGTGTCCAGCACCATGCCCAGGAAGAAGTAGATCACCATGATCACCAGCACCACGCCCCAGGCGGGGAAGGCCAGCGACTGCACGAAGTCGGTGATCGCGTAGGGGATGTTGGTCAGCGCCACGAAGCCGTTCAGCATGAACGCCATGATCAGGATCGTGAAGATGAACCCGCTGGTGGTCAGCGTCGAGACCACGGCGTCGCGGAACTGCGGCCAGGACAGCCGCCCGCGCAGCACGGTGATCAGGATCGCGCCGCCCGAGCCGATGGCCGCCGCCTCGGTCGGGGTGAACCAGCCGATCATCAGCCCGCCGAGGACCAGGACGATCAGGAGCGTGATCTCGCCCACCTTCAGAAAGGCGCGCAACCGCTCGCGCATCGACGCCTTCGGCGCGGGCGGCCCCAGCTTGGGGTCGCGCCAGCACATCAGCGCGATGACCATGACATAGACGAAGGCTTCCAGGATGCCGGGGATCAGCCCGGCCAGGAACAGCTTGCCGATCGAGCTTTCGGTCAGGATGCCGTAGATGATCAGGATGCCCGAGGGTGGGATCAGCGAGCCGATGGTGCCGCCCGCCGCGATGCAGCCCGTGGCGAGCTTGGGCGAGTACTTGTAGCGCTTCATCTCGGGCAGCGCGACGAGGCCGAAGGTGGCCGCCGTGGCGATGGACGAGGCCGAGACGGCGGCGAAGCCGGCACAGCCGAAGACCGTCGCCATCGCCAGCCCGCCGGGCCGGTGCCCCAGCCAGCGCGCGGCAAGATCGTAGAGATCCTTGCCGATGCCCGACTTGAAGGTGACCTGCGCCATCAGCAGGAACAGCGGCAGCACGCCGAAGGTGAAGTTGGACAGAAGCTCGAACACGACCGAGGCCATGCGGTTGGTCACCGCCGTCCACGAGGTCATGTACCAGAAGCCGCCGAACCCCACGATCCCCATGGCGAAGGCGATGGGCATCCTGAGCGCGATCAGCCCGAACAGGATGATGAAGCCGATCAGGCCGGCGATCTCCGGCGACAGCATCTCAGCGGTCCTCCGGGTCGGAGGCGCCGTGGTGGCCGGCCTCGTCGGTGGCGTGGCCCGCGATCCAGCGCCAGGTATACCAGGCCAGCATCAGCGTGACGGCGCCAAGCCCGACGACCGTCACCCAGCGGAAGGGCACGATGTTGATGCGCAGGACGTCGGTGATCTCGCCGCGCCCGGTCAGCGACAGCGCCATGCGATAGGCGGACCAGGTCACGGTGGCCCAGAAGGCCACGGCCATCAGCCCCAGCACGATGCGCAGCGCGCGCCGGACCCCGTGCGAGAACCGGTCGTAGATCAGCCGCACGTCCACATGCGCCTGCTGCACCGTGGCCATGAAGATCGCCATGGTGATGGTGAGGATCGTGAAGGTCTCGGCCACCTCGTAGCTGCCCTGGAAGGTGCCGCCGAACCAGCGGTAGATCACCGTTCCGCCCACCACGAGCATCAGGCCCAGAAGCCCGATGGACCCTACGATCTGGGTTCCCAGATACACCCATCCTGCCAGCCGGCGCAGCATGTGCATGGCCGCACTCCCTTCCCCGTTCCGTGTCGTCGAATGGCCCGGCCCCGCGGCGGGACCGGGCCGTCAGCGCTCAGCCTTCGCCGTCGGCGGCGAGGATTTCCTTGGACCATTTCGCCATGTCGTTCATGATCTCGGTCCCCGGCAGGCCCTTGGCGTCGAGCTCTTCGGCGCGCGCGCTCCAGACCTTGTTCTGCGCGGCCAGCACGGCGTCGAGCGTCTCCTGGTCGGGTTCGATGAACTCGACGCCCTGCTCCATGCCGTAGGCCTTGCCCTCCTCGTCCTGCGCGGCGGCGAACTTGTCGACCTGTTCGGCCCAGTAGATCCGGTTCTCCGTCAGGATCGCCTGGATGTCCTCGGGCAGCGCGTTCCAGCTGTCGATGTTCATCGCGCGCGAGCCATAGGCGGACCGGGGCATCGGGATCGTGGTGTAGTAATTGATCACCTCGGCGAACTTGAAGCCGATCAGCGTTTCATAGGGCGCGACCGTGCCGTCGAGGATGCCCTTCTGCAGCGCGACGTAGACCTCGCCCATCGGCATCGCCACGGCCGCGGCCCCCAGCTCGTTCAGCACGGTGACGGATTCGCCGGTGGCCTTCAGCCGCAGGCCGTCCAGATCCGCCACCGACCGCACCGCGCGGTCCGCCGTCTGGATGTGCATGTTGTCGCCGGCATGGGCCGCGATCAGGTGGATGCTGTCGTATTCGTCGCGCAGCGCCTCGTACTTGTCCCAGATGCGCCAGAACAGCTCGACCTTCTGCACCGGGTTCAGCCGCGGGTCGAGCCAGCCGGACATCGACTTGGTGATGTCCTTGCCCGTGCGGCTGTAGATCGGCGCGATGAAGGCCATGTCCGCCACGCCCGAGGCCAGCTGGTCCATCCCCTCGCGGTCGGAGATCAGCGTGCCGGCCCAGTAGGGCTGAAACGCCACCCGGCCGCCGGATTCCTCTTCGACCTTCTTGAAGTATTCCTGATCGGCCTGCGAGAAGATGTGGTTCGGCGGGTAGGGCGAGGCGTAACGGATCGTGTAGTCGGCGGCGCTCGCGGCGGTGCCCATCGCCGCCGTCAGGGCCAGCGCCGCGAAGCCGCGGCGGGTCAGTTCAAGGATTGGCATGTCTTCCTCCCTATTGTGGCCGGCTGCGCCGGCGCTCTTGTCGGAAGCCGTCTCCTCCCGGCTTCCCTCGCTGCGGCGCGGATCAGCCCGCGCCGGATTCCCGTGCCCTGCGCCGCGCGGCGCCCGGCGCCACGCGGGTCTCGATGAACTCCGCCACGCGCGCCCGCGCCGCGGCGCCGTCCCAGCCGCGCGCGTCGACCATGCTGGCCTTCAGCTCGACCACCGGCAGCCCCGCCGCCTCGCAGCGGTTGATCGTGCCGCGGGTGCCGTAGGCCTGGAGCCGGTCGCCCACCGGGGTCAGCATCACCGCCCCGTCGGCGCGGAAATCCTCGGCCATCTGCAGGATCCAGTCGGCCATCCACGGGTTCGTGTGCAGCTGTTCGTTCATCGAGATGTGCCGCGCCGCGAGCGCGCGCATCGGGTCGTCGCCGTACTTGCGATAGCCGTCCGACAGGAAGTTCGTGTACATCGTCCAGACGAACACCGCGCCGTGGCTCTCCTCGAAGGCGCGGTAGAACTGGGTGTCGTGCCAGAGCCCGTTGTTCAGCCACAAAAGCCGGATGTTCTCGTCGTCGCAGACGGCGCCGCCCGCCTGCGCATGCGCCTGCACCTCGTCGCGGTAGCGGCGGACGTGGTCGGTGGCCCATTGGTCGCCGCGGAACCATGTGGGCGTCATGATGTTCTGCAGCTGCTCGGGCACCGAGACGGGCAGCTTCGGCGCCGCGGCCAGGACCCGTTTCGCCGCGTCCGCGGCCTCGCCCAGTTCGTTGACCCGCTGCATCTGCCGGGCGAACACGTCCCGGTCGAAGCGGCGGCCCAGGCGCGCCTCGGCGAAGGTCACCAGCCCCTCCAGCTGCGCCACCTGGAAATCCAGCCGCTCGGTGCCGTAGAGCGTCTCCCAGTCGGTCTGCCCCCGCTCCCACCACCGCGGGTCCAGCGCCTCGGGCGAGGAGGCGTCGATGACGTAGAGCGGGCAGTCCAGCGCCTTCGCCCACAGTTCCATCACCCGCTGCCCGGCATCGCCCCGGAGCCGCGCCATCAGGAAGGCCGGCTTCGGCAGGCCGCCATAGGGCGCGACGTCGGGGTCGCCATGCAGGGTGGAGGCCAGCGGCAGCGAGACGTAGCGGGGCAGCCCGGCGTGGTAGCCCTGATCCTCCAGAAAGTCGAAATAGGTTGCCGACAGCCGCTTTGCCGAGATCACGGCGGAGTACCACGGCACCGACACGACCGGCACGCCCATCGCGTGGCAGATCTCGTGCGGCGCCACGCCGTCGGCGATGACATAGGGCTCGCCCTCGTCGAACACCCGCTGCCGCAGGTCCGACAGCCAGCGCCGGCGCCAGTCCCGCGCGTCCCGCGTGCAGGCGAGCGCGTCGTCGGCGTGCAGGTCGCGCGGGCGTTCGGTCATCGGGCGGCCTCCCGCTGCGGCAGGGCGGCCAGAAACGGCGACACCGCCGCGGCCTGTGCGGCGCGGTCGGGCCGGCGATAGCTCTGTTCCTTCAGGAACATGACCGGGATACCGCGCTCTCGCAGCAGGTCGCGCTGGGTGGGATAGTCGAAGCCCAGCGTGTCGTCATGCGCTTCGGTGAAGAAGATCGCGCCGTCCGGCCGGCTCCGCTCGGCGGCCTGCAACAGCCGACGGTCGCCTTTCTCGCGCGGGAAGCTGCGCGGCGAGGGCGCGTGCCGGTGGTAGTGCAGCAGCAGCGCCTGCATAGGGTCGCCGGGGCCGACCGGGTCCAGAAACCACCAGTCGCCGCTCGCGTGATCGTCGCCGGCGATCGTGGCGCCCATGGCCTCCACCAGCCGGTGGAAGCCGTCGTCGTCGTGCCCGCTGCCGGTCAGCAGCAGGCGGGGGCCGTCGCGCTCCGGCAGGGTCCGCGTCGCCGCGAGACCCTGCTCCGCAGCCGCGCGGAACCGGCCCGGCGCCATGACGGTGGCGGCGTGGGCGATCCGCAGCATCTGCGTGCCCGTCAGCCGCGGCCGGTCCTGCACCCGCAGCGCGTTCAGCGCGGAGAGCGCCTGGCGCACCCCGTTCGCCTCGTGGATCGCGGTCGCCACGTCCGCGTCGGCGATCGGTCGCCCCGACAGGGCCTCCAGCCGCGCTTTCAGGCGGTCCAGCCGGCCGGCATTGTACCGCGCCGTCGCCTCGTGGGGCGTATGCAGGATGTCGAACAGGATCGGCTCGGGCCGCCCGGCGAGCCCGTCGGTGCGGACGATTTCCCGCATATGGTAGTAGAGCTGCAAAAGCCCCTCGGACGAGCGCGGCACGACGAGCGCGGCGAGGTGGTTCAGCCGGCCGTCGAGCCATCTCTGGAACACCGACAGCACGGCGCCGTCGATCACCGGTTCCATGTGGTGCAGCGCGTCGGGCGTGGCGTCGGCGGGGGAGCCGGTCACCTGCTGTGCGAAAAACCCGGCGGCGCGGATCAGCTCGACGGGGACCGTATTGGCCAGATACCCCACGGCCGCGCCCCACGCCCTCGCCTCGGCACCGGGGTCGGCCCAGGCCGCGTCGAAGGGCGCGAAGGCGGTCATTCCACCGCCTCCCGCAGCACCGCCTGGTCCCGTCCCGGTTCGCCGGCGGGGCGCGGCCGGGCCGGCGGCAGTCCCGCGATCCGCACCGGGCGCCCGGGAAGCACCGCGAGCCCCTCGGTCAGCGCCCCGCGCGCATGGTGATGCGGCTCGCGCAGGGCCTCGGCGGGCGACAGCACCGGCGCGATCTGGAGATCGTGGAGCGCCGCCAGATCCTCCCATTCCGCCCGCGTTCGGGTGGCATAGAGACGGTTCAGCTCCGCCAGCAGCCCCGGCCGGTCGCCGCCGGCGAATCGTGGCTTCAGGTCGGGCCGGTCCACCGCGTCGCAGAAGCGGTCCCAGAAGGCGCGTTCCATGTTGGTGGCCACCACGTGGCCGCCATCCGCCGTTTCGAACACCGCGTTGTCGGCGATCGGATGGTCCAGCGGCGGCGCCTCTCCGGTCCGCTGCATCCGGCCGAAGACCGACGCCATCAGCGCCAGGGCCGAGTCGCTCATCGCCGCGTCCAGGACGGCGCCCGTCCCGGTCTCGGCCCGCCGCCACAGCGCGACCATGACGGCAAAGGCGGTATGCGCCGCGGTCAGCATGTCGGCGGGCGGAAACCCCGGAAGGTGCGGCGCCGGGCCCATGCGCGACAGCGCGCCGGACAGGGCCAGCGCCAGCGGATCGTGCCCCGCCGCACCGGCGCGCGGCCCGGTCGTGCCGGTGGCGGAGATCGCGGCATAGACCAGCCGGGGGTTCGCGTCCCGGCAGGTTTCCGGCGTCAGCCCCGCCGTCGCTATGGTCGCCGCGCGGTAGTCGTGGATCAGCACATCCGCCCCGCGCACCAGCCGCAGCACCTCTGCCCGGCCCTCGCCCGAGAAGATGTCGACGAGAACCTGCGCCTTGTTCCGCCCGGTGACATCCGCGGCCCGCGCCCGGTCGCGCGCCGCGGCGTCCATCCCGTCGATCCCTTGCGCCCGGTCCCGCGCGGCGGCGTGGCGCGGCGTCTCGATCCGGATGACCCTTGCCCCGTAGTCCCCCAGCAGCGCCGCCGCCTGCGGGCCGGGCAGGTAGCGCGAGAGGTCGAGCACGGTCAGACCGGAGAGCGGCATCAGATCGCCCCCTCCGCCCGCAGCCGTTCCAGATCCGCGGCGGACCGGCCCAGCGCGCCATAGACCCGCGCGTTGTCCTGCCCCGGCGCGGGGGCGGGGCCGGTCGGGCCGGGCTGCTCCGCCGAGGTCTTGAACGGGTAGGCCGGGATCGGCAGCGTGGCGTCTCCGAAGCGCGCCTCGGTCCAGTAGCCGCGCGCCGCCAGTTGCGGCTGTGCGGCGGCCTCCGACAGGTCGAGGAATCCGATCAGGATCCACCCCTTCTCGCGCGCCATCTCTTCCAGTTCCGCCCGCGTATAGAGCTCGAAGAACGGCGCGACCGCCGCCTCCAGCGCGTCGAGGCGGGCCTGGTCCATGTCGGCGGGCAGCTCCTGGGCGAAGTCGTGGTCGCGCCAATCCAGCGCGATCCCCATTTCGTTTGCTGCGTCGAAGAACGACCGCGCCCGCCTGGGGTCGTCGCTGGCCGACCACGTCACCCAGCCGTCGCGGCAGCGCCAGACGTTGGAGGTGAAGCCGCCCCGCCCGCGCCGCGCCGTGTTGCCGCGGCGGGTTTCCACCGCCTGCTCGAACTCCCAGCGTAGCGGTTCGCGGTAGTTGGCCAGCCGCGCGGCGTCCAGCACCGAGACGTCCACGTGCTGCCCCAGCCCGTCGGCGCCCCGGGCATAGAGCGCTATCAGCGTGCCCAGCGCCGCCTGCAGCCCGCCCAGCGAGCCGATCTGGTCGAAGCCAAGCCGCAGCGGCGGCATCTCGGCGAAGCCGGTCACCGCCATCAGCCCCGACAGTGCCATCACCGTCGTGTCCGTCGCCGCGTTGCCGGCGCGCGGGCCGTCCTGGCCGAACGCCGTCAGCGAGGTGACGATCAGCCCGGGATGCCGTGCGATCAGGGCCTGCGGCGCCAGGTCCAGCGCTGCGAGATGCCGCGGCGGGAAGCTCTCCAGCACGACGTCGGCGCCGGCCAGAAGCTCCAGGAACAGCGCGCGCCCGTCCGGCTGCGCAAGGTCCGCCGTGACGGCCTGCTTCGACAGGTTGAACGCCGCCCAGGGCAGCGACACGCCATGGGCGACCGGCGCGCGCGTCCGCGCCGGCTCGCCGCCCGGCGGCTCGACCCGGATCACCTCGGCCCCCATCTGCGCCAGCAGCATGCCCGCAAGGCCGCTCCAGTCGCCGCCCAGCTCCAGCACGCGGATCGGGCCGAGCAGGCTCATTGCAGCACCCCGTCGGCCTGAAGCGTCTCTATATCGTCCCGGGTCAGGCCGAGCACATGGCGCAGGACGTCCCCGGTATCGGCCCCGAGCAGCGGCGCAGCGCCTACCCGCGACGGGGTCCGCGACATCCGGAACGCCGGCGCGACATGGCGCACCTGTCCCATCGCGGGATGTTCGATCCGGTCGGCGATGTGGCGATGTTCGAGCTGCGGATCCTCGCTGACCTCCCGGCCGTCCTGCACCCGCCCGGCGGGGATGCCGGCGGCCAGCAGAGCCGTCTCCGCCGCGTCGCGGCTGCGCTGCCGGGTCCAGTCGGCCACCAGGGTCTCCGCCCGCTCCGGCGCGGCCAGCCGGCCCGCCACCGTCGCGAGCGCCGGGTCCGTGTCCAGCCCGGCCAGGTCCAGGAAGGCCTGCCACTCTGCGTCCGTCCGGATCGACACGGCGACCCATGCGTCGTCGCCCGCGCAGGGAAACACCCCGTTCGGCGCGCACCAGGTCTCGCGGTTGCCGATCGCGCCCTGCTTGAGGCCCGCCGCCTCCGCCAGCAGCGCCGGCGACAGAAGCTGCATCATCGATTCCAGCTGGCAGCAGTCGACGAACAGCCCCTTGCCGGTCCGGCGCCGGTGGTCCAGCGCCGCGACCATGGCGACGGCCCCGAAAAGCGGCGTGGCCACGTCGCCGAAGGCATAGTTCGTCAGATGCGGCGGCCCGCCCGGGAACCCCGTCACGAAGGACTGGCCCGACGTCGCGGCGGCGGAGTTCCCGAACCCCCGATAGGCGGCCAGCGGCCCGGTCCGCCCGGCGATCGAGATCGACACCATCACCAGGTCGGGCCGCTCCGCCGACAGCGTCTCCCAGCCCAGGCCCAGCCGGTCGAGGAAGCCGTGCCCGAAATTCTCCACCACCATGTCCGAGGCCAGCGCGAGGCGCTTGGCGATCTCCACCCCGCGCGGTTCGGAGAGGTTGATCGTGACCGACTTCTTCGAAGTGTTCGACATCACGAAGAAGGCGCTGTTGTCGGGCCCGTCGCCGTTCACGAAGGGCGGTATGCGGCGCGACGGGTCCAGCCGGGCGCGCGATTCGATCTTGATGACCTCGGCGCCATGGTCGGCCAGTTCCTTGGTGGCCCGCGGCCCGGCACCGACCCAGGAGAAATCGCAGACCCGCACGCCGGCCAGCGCCCCCGGCGCCTTTGCCTGCGTCTCGGGCTGCGCGCGGTTCATGCGGCCGAGCCCCCGCGGCCCAGCCGCGCGCCGATGGCGGCGCAGCCCTCGACCACCTCGGCAATGGCTCGGGCGCGCAATTCGTCGTTCATCCGGCCCGACGGGACCGACACGCCCATCGCCGCCACGACCTCGCCGCGCCGCCCGAAGACCGGGCCGGCGAACCCGACCGAGCCGGACCAGCTGCCCGGACCGAACTGGAAATGCTGCTCGTGATAGCCGCGCTCGCGGACCTTCTGCAGCTGGGCGCGGAACGCGCCGATGTCGAAGTCGGGAAACGCCTCGCGCGTCTTCGGCATCAGCCGTTCGACGATCGCCTCGGCCTCCGCCTCGGGCAGGGCGGACATGATCGCCAGCGACGGGGCGCCGAAGGTCAGCAGCTTGTGCTCTCCCATCGCGATGACCCGGCGGATCGGCTGGTTCGCCACCAGCTGGTCGATGTCCACCCGGTAGTCGCCCGACCGGACCGACAGCGCCACGGTCTCGTTCAGGCGGTCGCGGATCTCCTTCATCACCGGGCGCGCCCAGTCGGCGATGCCGCTGCCGGCCTTCGCCACCTCGGCCATCGCGATCAGCTCGTAGCCCAGCGAGTACTGACCTGTCTCGTCGTCGCGGATCACCAGCCCGGAATGCGCCAGCGTCGACAGCAGCCGCAGCACGGTCGAGCGGTGCAGCCCGGTGGCGCGCGACAGCTGCGCCAGCGTCATGTGCGGCGCGCCCACGCTGAACGCCTGCAGAACCGAGATCGCCCGGTCGAGCACGTTGACCTTGTAGGCCGGCCCGTCGCCGGTGCGGTCGCTGCCGTCCATGCGGCTCCTCCCTGTCGTGTGTTTCATTCTATGAAACAACGTCTTATCTCTTGCAACAAAGCGTAGGCGGCGATTAATCTCCTGTCAATCGACGAGCCGAAATGGCCGAGAGCCGGGGAGGAGAGAATGTTCGATGCCGCGTCCACCGCGCTGCTGCATGGCGTCCGGGTCGTGGACCTGACCCACGCGCTGGCCGGGCCGCTCTGCACCCATCAGCTCCATTGCCACGGCGCCGAGGTGATCAAGGTCGAGCCGCCGGGCCGCGGCGACGATTTCCGCGCGCGTCCCTTCGGGCGGTTCGACTGCATCAACGGCGGCAAGAAGTCGGTGACGCTGAACCTGAAGTCGGCCGAGGCGCGGGCGGTCCTGGCGCGGATGATGGCGGAGGCGGATGTGGTGGTGGAGAACTTCCGCCCCGGCGTCGCCGCCGCGTTCGGGCTGGACTGGGAGGCGATGAAGGCCGCCAATCCGCGGCTGATCTACTGTTCGATTTCCGGCTTCGGACAGTCCGGCCCGATGCGCGACATGCCCGCCATCGAGTGGTCGGCGCAGTCGGTGTCGGGCATCGCCGACGCCTATCTGTCCGACAATGACGACGCGATGGATCTCGGCATCGGGATGCTGGACCCCGGCACCGGCTTCATGGCGTTCTCGGCCATCGTCGCCGCGCTGTACCGGCGGACCCAGACCGGCGAGGGCGGGCGGATCGACGTGGCGATGATCGACACCGCCTTCCTGCTGGGCGCCAACGCCATCGCCGCGGCCCTGCTGGGCGGGCCGGTCAGCCTGGGCCGCCGCCCCACGATGGCACGCTATCGCACGAAGGAGGGGCGCATCTTCATCGCCTCGCTGCACCCGCGCTGGTTCGACCGGCTCTGTCGGCTGATCGACGCGCCGGACTTGCCGGAGGATCCGCGCTTTGCCGACCACGAGGCGCGCGAGGCGAACGCGGAGGCGCTCGTCGCGGCGCTGGAGGAGAAGCTCGCCGCGAAGACGGCGCTGGACTGGGAGGCGCTGCTGGTCGCCGAGGGCATCCCCGCGGGCGCCTGCCGGAGCTTCACCGAATTCGCCGCGACCGAGCACGCGCAACAGCGCGGCCTGACCGAGACCTTCGGCACCGAGACGGGCGAGATCGAGGCCGTCGGCGCCGCCTTCCGGCTGGACGGCTCGCCGACCGGCGTGCGCGGCCCGACGCCGGCGCTCGGGGCCTCGACCGACGAGGTGCTGGCGGAGCTGGGCTATGACGCCGACGCCATCGCCCGGATGCGCGGCGCGGGCGCGATTTGATGGCGGCGCGCGACGACCTGCACGCGGCCTATGCCGCCCGTTTCGACCTGCCCGCCGAGCGTGGCGCCTGCATCGGCTGCATCACCCAGACGGTGCCGCTGGAACTGGTCCTCGCCGCCGGCCTGCGCCCCGTCCGCCTGTTTCCCGACCCCTCGCGCCCGCCGACCCGCGGCGACCGCTACATGGAGGCGGAGATCGACGGCGAGGTGCGCTCGCTCTTCGACCGCATGGTCGCGGGTGCCTTCGCGGGCCTGCCGCTGGTGCTGCTGCCGCGTATGTCCGAGCCGCATCTGCAGCTGCATTATTACCTGGCCGAGGTCCGGACATGGGAGCCGGAGGCCGACATCCCGCCGGTGCAGTTGGTGGACATCATGCAGACCGCCTTCTGGTCCACCGGCCGCTATGTCCGCGCCCGGCTGGTGGAACTGGCCGATCGCCTCGGCGGGATCGGTGAGCCCGTCACGGAGGACGCGCTACGCGCGGCGATCCACACGGTCAACCGGATGCGCGAGCGCCTCCAGGCCCTGAACGCCTTGCGCCGCGAGAGCCGGTTGAAGGGCAGCGACCTCTACCGCGCCACGGCCCTGTTCGGCGCGCTGTCGCCCGGCGAGTTCCTGTCGCTGACCGAGGCGCTTGCCGCCGATCCCGGCCCGAAGGCCGGCGACGCGCCCCGTCTCATGCTGTCGGGCTGCCAGCAGGACGATCCGTCGCTCTACGAGCTGATCGAGGCCGAGGGCGTCCATGTCGCCGCCGACGACCATGTGACCGGCGAGCGTGTCTTCGCCCATCTCGTGGACCCGGCGGCCGATCCGTACGACGCCTTGGCCGAGCATTACCAGCTTCACGCCCCGGGTCTGCGGCAATACCCGCAGAAGACCCTGGACGACCGTTTCCTCGCCATCTGCCGAGACGCGCGGGTCGACGCCGACCTCTGCGTGCTGAACGCGGGCGACGATACGCTGGGCTGGGACTGGCCCGGGCGCCGCGACCGGCTGCGCGAGATGGGAATTCCCTCGCGCCTGCTGATCGCGCAGGACGACTTCCGCCCGGACCGCGCGGCGCAGACATCGGCGCTCGCGGCTTTGCTGCAGGACGCCAGGGAGGGCGCGGCATGAGTGTCGCCGAAGAGCCGCTCGCCGTCACGGCCGAGGCCCGCGCGAAACAGAAGGCGTGGTTCCAGGGCTTCCGCGCCCGGGTGATGGAGCAGGGCGAGACATATGTCATCGCCTCCGCCGTCAGCCCGCACGAGATCTTTCACACGATGGACGTGCCCGTCGTCTCGATCCCGTGGTATTCCGCCGTCATCAGCGCCAAGCAGCAGTCGCCCTACTACTTCTCGCTGATGGACGAGATGGGCTTTCACGACGGCCTGCCGCGCTACAACACGCTGCCCTACTTCTCCACCGTCGACAACGACCCCGAGCGCGCGCCCTATGGCGGCCTGCCGAAGCCGGCGATGATCCTGGAACGGCTGCGGTCGGACTATGCACAGCGGGTGGCGGAGCTCTGGGCCGGCGAATATGGCTGTCCCGCCTTCGTCCTCGACAGTCCGGCGCTGACCCGCCTTCGGCCCGGCTGGTTCGACCGGGCGCAGCACGACTGGGAGGACCTGTACGAAACGCATCGGCTGGATTTCCAGGTCGAGCAGCTCAAGGCCCTGATCCGCGCCGCCGAGGATGCGACGGGCAAGGTCTTCTCCCACACCCGGTTCACCCGGGAGATGCACAACGTGAACCGCCTGGGCGAGCTGATCGCCGAGACCCGCGACATCATCGCCCGCACGGCGCCGCTGCCGGTGCCGCTGTCGGAACAGCTGACCAACGTCATGGCCTGCACCTGGCAGCGCGGCAGCCAGTGGGCCATCGACCATGCCACCAAGTACCGCGACGAGGTGAAGGCGCGGGCCGAGGCGGGCGTCGGTATCTGCGGCGACGAGCGGGTGCGGCTTCTGTGGCTGAACAACGGGCTGTGGTTCAACACCGGCTTCTACCGCTATTTCGAGGAGAGCCACGGCGCCGTGTTCGTCTGGTCGATGTATTCCAACTTCCTCTCGGACGGCTACCGCAAGTATTTCACCGACGATCCGCTGCGCGCGCTGGCGGCCCGGCACATCTCGATGAACGAGCAGCTGCACCTGCCGGGCTGGATGGCCGAATGGATCGTCAAGCAGGCGCGCGACTTCGGCGCGCACGGGGCGGTGATGCTGACGCCCGACAGCGACCGCATGGCCTCGATGGGCACCAGGTTCTGCAAGCTGGCGCTGGAGGCGGCGGGGATTCCGGTGCTGGAAATCCGCGCCTCGGCCGTCGACGCCCGGCAATGGGACGACGACGCGCAGCGGGCGCGGGTGGCCGCCTTCATCGAAGAGCGGGTCGCCGCGTGAGTGACGCGCCCCGGTTCGGCTGGCTGACCGGCGCCACCGACGACGCCTCGCGTAGCGCGCGCCGGAAATGGGCCGTCGTCGGCAGCTCGGGGCTGCTGACCGGCATGGGGCACGGTTTCGTGCAGGTGGCGGTGTCGGCCCTGCTGAAACCCATCGCGGCAGAGCTGGAGATGAGCCGCGCGGGCGTGTCCTCGGCCATCTCGCTGGGCCGGCTGGTGGGCGGGGCCACGTCGCTGGCGGCGGGGCATTCGGTCGACCGCTTCGGCGCGCGCGTGGTGGTGGTCGCGGGGACGCTGGTGATCGCCCTGGGGCTTTTTCTGACGGCGCTGGTGACCGGGCCGCTGGGGCTCTACCTGTCCTGGGGCGTCGTCGTGTCGGCCGGCACGGCCTTTGCCTTCACCGTGGCGATGGACCGGACGGTCGTCGCCCATGCCACCAGCGGCCGCGGCGTCGCCCTGGCGATCCGGTTCACGATCGTCGCGCTGGTGACCACGGCGCAGCTTCCCGTCATCGTCTGGCTGATCACCAGCTTCGGCTGGCGCAGCGCCTGTTCGGTCTGGGCGGTGCTGCTGCTCTGCACCCTGCCGCTGCCGCTTCTGCTGTTCGAGACGGGTGCGGCGACGCGCGCCGGGGGCGCCGCGCCGGAGCCTTCGATGACCCTGCGCGACGCGATGCGGACGCGGGGCTACTGGGTCATCGCCTTCGCCTACATGTCCACCGCCGGCACCATCGCGGGCGTCTCGGTGCATGCCATCCCGATGCTGACCGACCGCGGCTGGACCGTGGCCGGGGCCGGCGGGGTCGTGGGGCTGTTGATCCTGCTGTCGATCCCGGCGCGGCTGCTCACCGGGTTCTATTCCGACCGGCTGCCACCCTTCGCCCTGCCGCGCGTGCTGGGGGCGGTGCTGGTCGCGCTCAGCCTGACGCTGTTCGCCGACGCGGTCCTGCGCAGCGACGGCACCGTGCTGACGATGATGCTGGCCAAGGGGGTGGCGACGGGCGTGCCCACGGTGATGATCCTGATGATCGCCGTGGCGCAGTTCGGCCAGGCGAGCATGGGGGCGATCCAGGGAAGCTTCATGTTCCTGCAGGTCCCCGGCACCATGGCCGGCCCCATCGTCGCCGGCTGGGTCCACGACACGACCGGCACTTACGCGCTGGCCATCGCCGGGTTCGGCGCCTTCCTGTTCGCCGCCGGCATCGCCCTGCAATTCGCCATACCGAGGCCGCGATGACTGCCTATCCCGACCTGAAGATCCTCGACTTCTCCCGCCTTCTGCCCGGCCCCTACTGCACCTGGCTGCTGTCCGAGATGGGGGCGCAGGTGACCCGCATCGAGAACCCGCGCGAGATTGCCAAGCAGGCGAAGGTGTTCGGCTGGGACAGGCTGGATGCCGTCGGCCGCGCGCGGATGCGGGCGCAGGACATGCTGGCGCGGAACAAGCAGTCCTTGCGGCTGGATATCGGGCATGCGCGGGCGCGCGAGGTCGTGCGGCGGCTGGTGGCCGGCATGGACGTTGTGGTCGAGGATTACCGGCCCGGCGTTCTGGCGCGGCTGGGGCTGGGGCATGACGATCTGGCCGAGGTGAACCCGCGGCTCGTCACCTGTTCGATCACGCTATGCGGCCAGACCGGGCCGTATCGCGAGCGGGCGGGGCACGACCCGCTGGCACTGGCGGTCTCCGGCGCGATGAGCCGGGCGGGGGACCGGGCGGAGCGGCCGTCGTCGCTGGGCCTGGCCGCGGCGGACGTGCTGACCGGGACCAACGCGGCGCTCGCGGTGACGGCGGCGCTGGCAGAGCGCGCGCGGACGGGCACGGGCCGGCACCTGGACATCGCGATGTCGGATACGGCGATGTGCCTGAACGCCAACGTGATCGCGCGGCACCCGGACCCCGACGACATTCCGGCGCGGGGGAAGCGCCGGGTGGATTGCGGCATCTGGGAGACCAAGGACGGCGGGTTCATCGCCACCTCGGACATGGAGCCCGCCTATTGGGAGCGGTTCTGCCGGCTCGCGGGGCGGCCCGACTGGGTGCCGCTGCAGATCGACCCGGCGGCGCGCGACGGGATCGCCGAGGAGATCGCGGCGCTGTTCCGGACCCGCACCCGGGCCGAGTGGGAAACGGTGCTGGCCGAGGCGGGGACGCAGTTCGCCCCCGTCCTGAGCGTGGCCGAAGCCTTCGAGGATCCGCACAACCGGGCCCGCGGCATGGTGCGCGAGGTCGCGGCCGGGGGCGAGGCGATCCGGCAATTGTCCCTGCCGCTCGGGCCGGGCCTCGCGCGGGACGGGACGGACCGGGCGGCCGTGCTGCCGGGCACCGACCGCGACGCCGTCCTAGGTGCGGCCGGCATGACCGAGGCGGAGATCGCGGAGCTGGAGGCGGAGGGGGTCTTCGGCTAGCGGCCGGGCGTCAGCCGTGCTCCTTCAGCAGCCGCTGCTTTTGCCGGTTCCAGTCGCGCTTGGCCGCCGTCTCGCGCTTGTCGGCGATCTTCTTGCCCTTGGCGATGCCGATCTTCAGCTTGGCGATGCCGCGATGGTTGAAGTACAGCACCAGCGGCACCAGCGTCAGCCCCTTGCGCTGGGTCTCGGACCACAGCCGCGCCAGTTCCTTCTTCGACACCAGCAGCTTGCGCTTGCGCCGCTCGTCGTGGCCGAAGGTCTTTGCCTGCTTGTAGGGCGCGATATAGCCGTTCACCAGCCACAGCTCGCCGTCCTCCACCGCCGCATAGCTCTCGGCGATGTTGGCCTGGCCCTCGCGCAGCGACTTCACCTCGGAGCCTTCCAGGACGATGCCGCATTCCAGGTCGTCCTCGATGGCATAGTCGAAGCGCGCGCGCCGGTTCTCGGCGACGACCTTGTAGTTGGGGTTGTCCTTCGGTTTGGCCATGGCGACCACGAAATAGGCGGATCGGCCGCATCTGTCCAGTGGCCCGACACGTCTTGGCGGGTTGACCGCGCCGGGCGGGCGCGGAACATGCGGCGCCATGGTTCTGCAGATCGCCATCGGCACCGTCCTGATCCTGATCACCACGCTGGCGGCCGGGCTCGCCTTCCTGGGGCTGGAGCAGGTGTTGATCCGCCGCGGCTACTGGTTCGTGCGCCGGCCGCACGCGCCGAAGCTGCTCGCGCTGATGGGGCTGGCGGTGGTGGCCGTGCTGGGGATCGTGACCGTGGCGGTCTGGGTCTGGGCCTTCGTCTTCCTGTGGCTGGAGATCTTCATCACGCTGGAGGCGTCGGTCTATTTCTCGATCGTCGCCTTCACCACGCTGGGCTTCGGCGACATCCTGCTGCCGCAGGACTGGCGTCTGCTGGCGGGGATGGCGGCGGTGAACGGTCTTTTGATGATCGGCCTGCTGGGCGCGATCCTCGTCGAGGTGCTGCGCCGCGTGCGGATCATCCAGTCCGAGGGGCGCGACCGGCTGGGGTGAGCGGCGACGGCGCGAGCGCCGACGCGCCCCCACCCGGCCGCGCTTTGGTCGGCTGCCGGCCCGGAGGCCGGCCTTATCAGTTGATCAGCCCGGCATGGACCATGCCGTCGCGCACCATCGCCTTGGTGCTGTCGGCCAGCTCGGTCAGCGGCGAGCGGACGCTGTCGTCGCACATGCCCAGCACCGACAGGCCGTATTTGGCGCCGCACAGCCCCGGCTCGGTGAAGATCGCCTTGTGCAGCGGCATCAGCCGGTCCTGCAGGGTCAGCGCCGTGGCATAGTCGTTGGCCAGGCAGGCCTCCTGCAGCTCGGCGCAGAGCTTGGGCGCCACGTTCGCCGTCACCGAGATGCAGCCGACGCCGCCCTGGGCGTTGAAGCCGTGGGCGGTGGCGTCCTCGCCCGAGATCTGGATGAAGTCGGCGCCGCAGGTGATCCGCTGCCAGGACACCCGCGCCAGGTCGCCGGTGGCGTCCTTCACCCCGATGATGCGCGGCAGCTTCGCCAGTTCGCCCATCGTGTCGGGCAGCATGTCGATCGCCGAGCGGCCGGGGATGTTGTAGATGACGATCGGCAGGTCGCAGCAGTCGTGCAGCGCCTTGAAATGGGCGTAGAGCCCGCGCTGCGTCGGCTTGTTGTAATAGGGCGTGACCACCAGCGCGGCATCGGCGCCGACGCTTTCGGCGTGGCGCATGAAGCGGATCGCCTCGTCGGTGTTGTTCGACCCGGCGCCGGCGATCACCGGCACGCGGCCGCCGGCGGCCTTCACCACCTCTTCCACGACCATCTCGTGTTCCTGGTGCGACAGGGTCGGGCTTTCGCCCGTGGTGCCGACGGGGACCAGCCCGTGGCTGCCCTGGTCGATCTGCCAGTCCACGAGGCGTTTGAGCGCATCCAGATCAACCGAGCCGTCCTTCGCGTACGGCGTCACCAGAGCGGGCATGGACCCCTTGATCATGATGCGCATCCTTTTTCTCGTGGCTCCTCCTCACCCGCGCGGGCCGGGCGCGGTATGGTCGGGCGCGGTATGGTCCGGACCCTAGGCGTTGTCCGGCCAGTTGCCAAGTTTGTGTGTTTTACAAGGGCCCGCGGCCCGCTACCCTTTGGTGCGGGTTGCGTCAAGGGCCGTGAATCATGAGACGTAAAGGTTTGATCGCCGCGCTGGCGGGGCTGACACTTGTTGCGGCGCCGGCCGCCGCGCAGGAGAACATGCGCCCGCCGCCGCGACCGGGGACGGGCGAGGTCGTGGCCTCCACCTCCGCCGAGCCGGAGACGCCGGCGACCGAGCTGGCGGTCGAGGCGAGCGCGCGTGTTCCGGCGCCGCGGCCGGAGGATCTGTTGCAGGGCCACGAGTTGCGGCTCGCGCTGGCGGCCGCGGCGCGGGGCGACTGGGACATCGCGGCGGCGCTGGCCGAGCAGCGCGGCCCGGCGGCCGCGGATATCGTGGAGTGGCAGCGGCTGCGCCGGGGACGCGGGGAGTTCGCGGACTATCTGGCATTCCTGTCGGAGAACGGGAACTGGCCGGGGCTGGCGCTGTTGCGCCGGCGCGGCGAGTCGTCGATTCCCGAAGGCGCCGCCCCGGCGGACGTGCTTGCCTATTTCGCGGCGCAGCCGCCGCAGACCGGACACGGCGCGCTGCGCCTGGCCGAGGCGCTGGCGGCGTCGGGACGGACCGACGACGCGGAGACCACCGTGCTGCGCGCCTGGCGCGAGCTGGAGATGGGGGCGACCGAGGAAGCGGCGATCCTGGACGCCTACGGCGACACGGTCGCGCCGGCCCATGCGGCGCGGCTGGACCTGCTGCTGTGGCGCGGCGACCGGAGCGGGGTGCTCCGCGCGATGGCGCGGGTCGACGCGGGCCGGAAGGCGCTGGCCGAGGCGCGTATCGCGCTGCAGCGCGAAGAGGCCGGCGTCGACGCGGCGATCGAGGCGGTGCCGGAGGCGCTGCGCGACCATGGCGGGCTGGCCTATGACCGGATGATCTGGCGGATCGAGAAGCGGCGCCGCGACGAGGCGGCCGACCTGATCATCTCGCAGAGCACCAGCGCCGAGCGGCTGGGCCGGCCGCAGGAATGGGCCGAATGGCGCCGGGTTCTGGCGCGGCAGGAGATGCGCGCAGGGAACGGGCAGCGAGCCTACGACCTGGCCGCGAACCACCACATCGAGAAGACGGACGACTTCTACCCCTATGCCGATCTGGAATGGCTGGCGGGCTACCTGGCGCTGACCTACCTGGACGATCCGGAAACGGCGCTGGCGCATTTCCGGCGGCACACGGCGGTGGTCGACACGCCGATCAGCCTGAGCCGCGGGCATTACTGGGAGGGCCGCGCGCTGGCGGCGATGGGCGATGCCGAGGCGGCGATGGCGGCCTGGCAGCGCGGCGCGGTGCATCAGACAGCCTTTTACGGGCAGTTATCCGCGGAGAAGGCGGGCGTGCCGCTCGACCCCGCGCTGACCGGGCGCGCGGAGCCGCCGGACTGGCGCGAGGCGGGGTTCGTGGACTCCTCGGTCTTCGCGGCGGCGGTGCTGTGGTTCGACGCGGGCGAGCGGTGGGAGACGGTGCGCTTCCTGTCGCATCTGGCCGAGAGCACGCCGGTCGAGGAGCTGGAGGCGCTGGGCGAGTTCGCGCTGTCGCTGGGCGACCCGTTCGTCGCGGTCCGGGTGTCCAAGCAGATCGTGCGCGAGGGGGCGGTGCCGATCCGCGCCTATTTCCCGCTGCAGGATCTGGGCGTCGACCTGCCGGTCGAGGAGGCGCTGGCGCTGGCCGTCGCGCGGCGCGAGAGCGAGTTCAACGTCGCCGCCGTCAGCCCGGCGGGCGCGCGCGGGCTGATGCAGCTGATGCCGGGGACCGCGCGGCTGGTCTCGGGGCAGCTGGGACTGGCCTATCGGCTGGGGGCGCTGACCACGGATGCGGTGTATAACGCGACCCTGGGGAGCGCCTATCTGGCGGATCTGATCGAGGAATTCGGGCCGAACTATGCGCTGGTTTCGGCTGGGTACAATGCCGGGCCGGGGCGGCCGCGGCGTTGGGTCGAGCTGTACGGCGACCCGCGCGATCCGGGGACCGATCCGGTGGACTGGGTGGAGCATATCCCGTTCCGCGAGACGCGGAACTATGTGATGCGGGTCACCGAGAGCGTGCCGGTCTACCGCGCGCGGCTGACCGGCGAGGTCGGCGCGGTGGGGCTGACGGAGCTTCTGACGGCCCGGTAGCGCCGCGCCTACGGGGCCGCCCCGCCGCCCACCCGCGGCCCCGCAGGCGCGGCGCGAGAGGGGACGGGGCATCGTGGGGTGGTGCGGGCGGATTTGCGTATTTGGAACGAGAAGAAGCCCTGGGGTGGTGCGATGGTTCGGCCGCCGGCGCGCGGGTCAGGCGGTCGACGGGTGGCTGACGCGGCCGCCGCCGACCGGGGCGGCGACGCCGGTGGTGCCGGGGGCGGTCGTGGGCAGGCCGCGCAGGACACGGGTGGCGAGGTAGGCGAAGGCCTGCGCCTCCAGGAGGTCGCCGTCGAGACCGGCGGCCTCCACCGGCTCGACCGGGCAGGGCAGGGCGGCGGCGAGGCCGGCCATCATCGCGCCGTTGAATCGGCCGCCGCCGGTGACGAGGAGGCGGGCCGGCGGCGACGGGCAATGTTCCATCCCGCGCGCGACGGCGGCGGTGGCGCAGGCCACGAGCGTGGCGGCGGCATCGGCGTCCGGCAGGTCGCGGACCTGTGGGACCAGGTCGGGAAAGGCGTTGCGGTCCAGCGACTTGGGCGGGATGCGCAGGAAATAGGCATGGTCGAGGAAGCGGGCGACGATGCGCGCCTCGGGCGTGCCGGAGGCGGCCAGCGCGCCGCCCTCGTCATGGGACGCACCGCGGCGGGCCAGCATCAGGTCGTTCAGCGGTGCGTTGGCGGGGCCGGTGTCGAAGGCGAGGCAGGCGCCGGGGATGTCGGGCCCCGGCTGCGCCGGGTCGAGCCAGGTCAGGTTGCCAACCCCGCCGAGGTTGAGAAAGGCCAAGGGCGCGTCGGCGCCGATGAAGCGGGCGGCGGCGAAATGGTAGAACGGCGCCAGCGGCGCGCCCTCGCCGCCCAGTTCCACGTCGGAGGAGCGGAAGTCCCAGACCACCGGCTTGCCCAGCGCCTCGGCCAGCAGGGCGCCGTTGCCGGCCTGGTGGGTGCCGCGGCCGCGGGGGTCGTGGGCCAGGGTCTGGCCGTGGAAGGCGACGAGCGCGGCCTCGGGGAACCGCGCCATCAACTCGGCATGGGCCGTCTCGACCACTTCGGCGGCCGCGTCGACGCCCGGCTCGCCCGGCCAGCACCCGAGGGCGGCGCGTAGCACCTCGCGCTCGGCCTCGGAATAGGGGCGGTAGCCGCCTTCGCCGATCTCGACGATGCGTTCGCCGTCGGTCAGGACCATGGCGGCATCGACCCCGTCCAGCGAGGTGCCCGACATCGTGCCGAGGGTCCAGACCGGTCCCACGATCTTCATGACCCGTTCTTCATGCCTTCCCCTTCACCGGCGCCGCGGTTATACCCGGCGCCGCACGACATCCACGATGGACCGAAACGCGATGACCTACCACCCGAAATCGGAGTTTCTGGGGGTGATGATCGAGCGGGGCTTCCTTGCCGATTGCACCGACCTCCAGGGCCTGGACGACGCGCTGATGGCGGGGGTCGTGCCCGCCTATATCGGCTATGACGCGACGGCGCATTCGCTGCATGTGGGGCATCTGCTGAACATCATGCTGCTGCGCTGGTACCAGAAATGCGGCCACAAGCCGATCACGCTGATGGGCGGCGGGACGACGAAAGTGGGCGATCCTTCGGGGCGCGACACCGAGCGCAGCCTGATGACGCCCGAGGCGATCGACGCCAATATCGAGGGGATCCGCCAGGTCTTTGCCAAGTACCTGACCTATGGCGACGGGCCGTCCGACGCGCTGATGCTGAACAACGCGGAGTGGCTGGACGACCTGAACTACCTGGAATTTCTGCGCGACATCGGGCGGCACTTCTCGATCAACCGGATGCTGTCCTTCGAGTCGGTGAAGTCGCGGCTGGACCGCGAGCAGTCGCTGTCGTTTCTGGAATTCAACTACATGATCCTGCAGGCCTACGACTTCCTGGAGCTGAACCGGCGCTATGGCTGCCGGCTGCAGATGGGCGGGTCGGACCAGTGGGGCAACATCGTCAACGGGATCGACCTGACGCGGCGGGTGCTGGACCAGGAGATCTTCGGCGCGACGACGCCGCTGCTGACCACCTCGGACGGGCGCAAGATGGGCAAGAGCGCGGGCGGCGCGATGTGGCTGAACGCCGACATGCTGAGCCCTTACGAGTTCTGGCAGTTCTGGCGGAACACCACGGATGCCGATGTGGGGCGGTTCGCCAAGCTCTATACCGAGCTGCCGGTGGCGGAATGCGAGCGGCTGGGCGCGCTGTCGGGCTCCGAAATCAACGCGGCGAAGGTGATCCTGGCCAACGAGGTGACCGCGCTGTGCCACGGCCGTGCGGCGGCGGAGGCCGCGGAGGCGACGGCGCGCGAGGTGTTCGAGAAGGGCGGCGTGGGCGACGACCTGCCGACGCTGGCGCTGTCGGCCGAGGAGGTGGGCGACGGGATATCCGTCGTGCAGCTGATCGTGCGGTCGGGGCTGGCGAAGTCGGGCAAGGAGGCCAAGCGGCTGATCGCGGATAACGGCGCGCGGCTGGACGATGCGCCGCTGACCGATGCCGGGCTGATGCTGGACGCCGCGGCGCTGGCGCAGCCGGTGAAGCTGTCGGCGGGCAGGAAGCGGCACGCGCTGGTGACGCTGGTCGAGTAGGCGGCCCTGGGCGCCGGACTATTGCGAATATTCCGGCCCGTCTTCTTTCAAAGAAAACGGGTCTAGAGCATTTCGGGGCAACCCTGAGTCGCGGGGGATTCCCTTGTGGGACTGTTTGTGATTCATCCTGTTCAGGAGGATGTTTCATGTCAGCAC
>NZ_JARGYC010000029.1 GCF_029168335.1 Psychromarinibacter sediminicola | reverse complement strand
CGGATCGCGCAGCGATCCGAGACATGCCGCCCCAGGCTCACCCCCGCCTCCGCAGGAAGTCTCGCAGGATCTCCGCCACCTGGCCCGGCGCCTCCTGGGCGATCATGTGCCCGATCCCCTCCAGCTCGTGATACTCCGCACCGGACATCTTCTCGGCCATCCGCGCCATCGTCCGCGCCGGCGCGTTGCGGTCCTCGGACCCGGCGATCAGGCAGACCGGCACCTCGACCGCGCCCAGATCGTCGCGCCGGTTGAAGGTCACCAGGCATTCCAGGATCCCACGCCACGTCGCCTCCGGCACGCGGCCCATCGCCCGGGCGATATCCGACACGCAGCCCGGTTCCGCCTCCGGCCCCACCAGGCCCGGCGCCGCGTGCTCGGCCATCTCCTCCATCGTCTGCCCGGCGTCGAGCGGGCCGAGCCGCGCCTCCAGGAAGTCGCGCTTGAACGACTCGTCGGGCCCGCCGAAGGCCGGCGTCGTCCCGATCAGGGTCAGGCTCGCCACCTGCTCGGGCCGCCGCACCGCGTGTTCCAGCGCCAGCATCCCGCCGATCGAATGGCCCACCAGATGCACCCGGTCGGCGCCCAGCGCCCCGACGAACCCGGCCAGCGACAGCGACAGCGACGCGAAGCTCGGCGGCCAGGCGCCGGTCTCGCTCTGGCCGTAGCCCGGCATGTTCCAGGCCACGCCGCGGAACCCCGGCAGCTCCAGATGCGGGCCGAACAGCTCCGCCTCGCCGCCGATCCCGTGCAGGAACACCACCGCCGGGCCCTCGCCCGCCTCGAAATACTCGATTCCGCCGACGATCATGCCAGCCGCCCTCCGCTCACCACCGGCACCCCGTCCAGCCGGATGTCGCAGCCCATCATCGGCAGGTCGAAATGCCCGCGCGTGAACCGCCCCGCGAACTCGTTGGCACCGGTCGAGTACAGGAAGTTCCCCGCCACCGCGCGCAGCTCGGTCCCGTTCGTGTCGGCCTTGTCGTACATCTCCAGCGCCTCGTAGCGCGCGGCCGGGTTGAAGCCCCAGCCAACATGCGACGTCGCATAGGCGTCGCGCTCGCCGAACCCTTCCAGATAGTCGCGCATCAGCCAGGCATCGGTGCCGGTCCCCTCGATCCGGGTGACGTAGTCGTCCTCCAGCACCAGGTCGACGGGACTGTCGAAATACCGCTTGAAGGTCAGGTTGATGTCCCCCGGCCGGTAGGCGAGCCGCCCGTTCACCGCGCCTTTCGCCGGAAACGACACCACGATCCCCCCGGGCCAATGCGCCAGCGTCCCCGGCCGGTCGGTCCAGCCCCAGACGCCCACGGTCGACGCGCCCTCCATGTCGACCCGCAGCTCGGTTCCGGCATCCGACCGCACCAGCATCTCGCGCGCCGCCCGGCACTGCTTCACCGCCTCCTTCGCGCGGTCCTTCAACTCCGGCGTCGGGATCGTCCGCGCCAGCGCCTCGGGATGCTCGTTCGACACGTTCAGGATCCGCGCCCCGCCCTTCAGGATCTCGGCCGTCTCGGGCGCATGCATCAGCCCCTCGACCGTCAGGTCCACGACGACATCCCCCGCCGCCATCGCCCGCACCGCCAGCGCCTGCCCGGCCAGCGCCTGGCACGCCCCGGTCGAGCGGATCACCGGCCCCGCCGGATGCGGCGGCGACGGCACCTGCAGGTGACAGAACCGCAGCCCCATCCGCCCCAGCGCCAGCTCCGCCAGATGCACGTTGACCGCCCGCGACCGGCTTTCCGACAGGATCACGATCTCTTCCCCGGCGCGCATCGCGCACATCCCGAAGACCTCGGCAAAGGCGTCGATCCAGCCGCTCTCGATCCGCTCGCCCAGCATGCGTTCCTCCTCGTCCCCGGGCGCATCAAACCCGGAAAGGGCCCCCGTGGCAACCGCGGCCCTCTGGCACAGGCCGCCCCCCTGCCCTAGGATGCCCCTGCGCAAGGGAGGGGAGGCCCATGCTCGACGACATCACCGCATTCGACCTGTTGCACGTGCCCGCCGATTACGCGGCCGATCCCTACCCCTACCTCGCGCGTCTGCGCGAGACGGCGCCGGTCCACCGCAACCCCGACGGCACCTATGTGCTGACCCGCTACGACGACCTGGTGCAGGTCTACCGCGACCCGAAGCTCTGGTCGTCGGACAAGACAATCGACTTCGCGCCCAAGTTCGGCCCCGGCTCTCCGCTCTACGAGCATCACACGACCTCGGTGGTGTTCACCGACCCGCCGGACCACACCCGCATCCGCGCCCTGTTCCAGCACGCCTTCACCCGCAAGGCGCTGAACGACCTGAAACCGCGGATCGAAAGCCTCGTCGACACCGCGCTCGACCGCTTCGAGGACGAGGGCCGCATGGAGGTGGTCGAGGATTTCTCCTTCCGCCTGCCGATCGAGGTGGTCTGTGACATGCTGGGCGTGCCCACCGCCGACCGCGGGCTGATCCGCGACTGGGCCGTGGCGATCCTGACCGCGCTGGAGCCGAAGCTGACCCAGGAACAGCTCGACACCGGCAACCGGGCCGTCACCGACTTCAAGCAGTACCTGCGCGACCTCCTCGCCCACCGCCGCGCCCACCCCGAAACGGCGCAGCCCGGCGAGGTGCTGACGGTGCTGGCGGATGCCGAGGCGGACGGCGAGCGCCTGACCGAGATCGAGCTTCTGCACCAGTGCATCTTCATGCTGAACGCCGGCCACGAGACCTCGACCAACATGATCTCGCACGGCATCCACGAGATGCTGCGCAACCCCGACCAGATCGCCCGGCTCAACGCCGAGCCCGAGCTGATCGACCCGATGGTCGAGGAGGTGCTGCGCTATCAGGCGCCGATCCAGATCAACAACCGCCGCGCCACGGCCGACACCCGCATCGGCGACACCGACCTGCCGGCGGGCAGCATCGTCCACATGATCGTCGCGGCGGCCAACCGCGACCCGGCGCAGTTCCCCGACCCCGACCGCTTCGACATCGCCCGCCGGCCGAACCGGCACCTGTCCTTCGCGCTCGGCATCCATATCTGCGCCGGCAACAACCTGGCCCGGGTCGAGGCGGTCATCGCCTTCGGCAAGCTGTTCCGCCGGTTTCCGAAGCTGGAACTGCTGGCCCCGGCAAAGATCGCGCCGCGCCTGCGCTTTCGCGAGGTGCTGGAGCTGAACGTGGCAACCGGCGCTTGAAGCCCCCGCGCGGCCGGGGCAAAAGCCGCCCATGGCCAAGCTCTACTTCCACTACTCGACGATGAACGCGGGCAAGTCGACGATCCTGCTGCAGGCGTCCTACAACTACCGCGAACGCGGGATGCAGACCTGCCTGCTGACCGCCCGGCTCGACGACCGCGCCGGCGAGGGGCGCATCGCCTCGCGCATCGGCATCGGCGAGGAGGCCGAGACGTTCACGCCCGAGGACGACCTCTTCGCCCGGATCGAGGCGCGGCTGGCGCAGGACGACCTGGCCTGCATCTTCGTCGACGAGGCGCAGTTCCTGACGACGGAGCAGGTCTGGCAGTTGGTCCGCATCGTCGACGACCTGAACGTGCCGGTGATGTGCTACGGCCTGCGGGTGGATTTCCGCGGAGAGCTGTTTCCCGGCTCGGCCGCGCTTCTCGCCCTGGCCGACGAGATGCGCGAGGTCCGCACGATCTGCCATTGCGGCAAGAAGGCGACGATGGTGGTGCGGATGGACGAGGCCGGCCAAGCGCTGCGCGAGGGCGCGCAGGTGCAGATCGGCGGCAACGAGACCTATGTCTCGCTCTGCCGCCGCCACTGGCGCGAGGCCGTGGGCGACCGCAGCCCCGCCTGAACAAGATTGAACGATCGGGCCTGCCGCGACGTCATATATCCGTTGATATGGAGGATATGACCAATGCTTCGCTCGCTCGCCACCATGGCCTTCGCCGTCTCCCTTTCGATCTCCGTCACCGCCCAACCCGCCGCGGCCGCCGTCTCTGTCAGGACCGAGCTGCCGCCCAGCATCGACCAGTGCTTCAAGCGCAGCCTCGCCGGCATCTTCGACGCGGCCCGCACCACCGACCGGGCGCTGTTCGAATATTTCCTCGCCAACATCAATGTCGACCAGTTCGGCCGCTACAACTTCAAGCGCGCCTGGCTGGACTGGGGCGACAACGCCGAGATCAAGCGGCTGGCGCTCTACGAATACTTCTCGCTGATGGCCAAGAAACGCCGCGAGCACGGCGGCGGCACGGCCGGCGTCGAGGCGCGGCTGGCCGATCACCCGGCCGTGCGCGGCGACAACGTCCACCACATCATCGCCCGGGTGGGGTTCAACGACGGCAGTTCCGCCTCGATCGTCGTCTTCTCCGCCGGCTGCAAGGCGTTCGGCTTCATGTATGGCGGCACCGACCTGCGCGGCCTGGTCGACGTCAACCTGATCGAGAAGATGTACCGCGACGGCGCCCGCGCGCCCTCCTGACCGCCGGCGCGCCCGGCCGGACCGGCATGCCATGAGTTTTCATGCCTCCGGCGGGGATATTTTCGGTCAGAAGAAGACCCTTCCCCGGCGCATGTGGGGGCAGGGTCCAGCCCCCTGTCCCGCGACGGGGAAGCAGGGGGCCTTCTCCTGACACGGCCATCGGCGTCCCCGCCTGTACCGCACGCACACATTGCCAGGCATGCGTTAACGAACCGTTACTTCTTCTGACTGAAAATATCCCCGCCGGAGGCTCCCGCCCCGGGGGTCCGCGCCCCCGCCCGGACCGATGCGTCGCCTCGCCGATTTCGGAAAAGACCGCGCGCGGTAGCGCTCCTTTCGGTCACGCCGTGTCCAGCCGGACCTTCAGAAAGCGGCTGCCGTCATAGTCCACTTCGCCCAGCGGCCGGGCGCCCATCCGCGCCAGCCCTCGGTCAGGCGGACGAAGCGGATCTCGGGGGCGGGACGGGCCGGCGGCCCCGGCCATCAGTGCAGCCGCCCGCCGACCGGCACGTCGCGGTCCGGCCGCACCAGCACGACATCGCCGTTGTCGTCCGGCACGCCCAGCACCAGCGCCTCGGACATGAACTTGCCGATCTGGCGCGGCGGGAAGTTGACCACCGCCAGCACCCGGCGGCCGATCAGCGCCTCCGGCGTGTAATGCACCGTGACCTGCGCCGAGGATTTCCTTTCGCCGATCTCCGGGCCGTAATCGACCCACAGCTTGAGCGCCGGTTTCCGCGCTTCCGGAAACGTCTCGGCGCGGGTCACGACGCCCACGCGGATATCCACCTTGAGAAAGTCGTCGAACGTAATCTCGCTCATTGCCCCCACTCCACGCCATACCGCATTTGAAGGTGCCGGATGGCGCCCCCGGCTTCCGCGGACCGCCGCGCGCAGCAGCCGGCCGGCGCGCGGACGTCCAGGAGCACTGTTAGCGCTATCTACAACAAAAACAGCATCCTAGCCTACCGTCCAACCTCGGACACTCACCCCGCCAGCTCCCGCGACCGCTCTGCCGCCGCCTTGACGGCCCGCTTCAGAAGCCCCGGAAACCCGGCCTCTTCCTCCATCAGAACCTCCAGCGCCGCCGCCGTGGTCCCGCCCGGCGAGGTCACGTTCACCCGCAGCTGCCCCGGGTCCTCCCCCGACGTCTCGGCCAGCGCCCCGGCCCCGGCCACGGTCGCCGTCGCCAGCCGCATCGCCAGCTCTTCCGGCAGCCCCTCGGCGACGCCGGCCGCCGCCATCGTCTCGATCAGGTGGAAGACATAGGCCGGCCCGGAGCCCGAGACGGCCGTGACCGCATCCATCTGCCCCTCGTCTTCCAGCCGCACCACCTGCCCGATGGCGTCCAGCAGCCCCTCTGCCATGTCCATCTGCGCCGGCGCGACGCGCGGGTTGCCCACGATGGCCGTGATCCCCCGCCCCACCGCGGCCGGCGTATTCGGCATCGCCCGCACGATGGGCGAGGCCTCGCCCAGGAGGTCCTCGAAGAAGCCCAGCGTCGTCCCCGCCGCGATCGACACGTACAGGGTCGACCCATTGCCGTACCGATCGATATCCGGCAGCGCATCGCCCATCATCTGCGGCTTGACCGCGATCAGGACCACCGCCGGGCTCTCCGGCAGCGCCTCGTTCACATGAACCCCGGTGCCCGTCACCCAGTCCGACGGCTTCGGGTCGATCACCCAGACCGCTCCCGGCTCCAGCCCCTGCGTCAGCCAGCCCTCCAGCATCGCCGAGCCCATCTTGCCGCAGCCCAAAAGCACCAGCCCGCGCCGCGCGATCTCTTCGAACATGAAAACGCCCCCTTGCTTCGGGGGCGCAGACTAGATCGCAATCGTTGCCGGGAAAACCCGGTTCTCAGGCGCGGCCGTAGGCCTCGGAGATCGCCACGTTCATCGCGCTTTCCGGCGACTGGTCGCCCCAGGCCACCAGCTGGAACGCCGGGTAGAACCGCTCGGACGCGCCGACGGCGGCGGCGATCAGCCGGTCGATCTGTTCGGGGTTGGCCATCTGCCCGCCGGCCATCACCAGCCCGTAGCGATAGACCATCAGCCGCTGTTCCGCCCAGTAGGTGAAGGCGCCGGTCCAGCACAGGTCGTTGGCCCGGTTCAGCACCTCGTAGACCTCGGCCATCCGGTCCTCGGGCGGCTCCATCTCGAAGGTGCAGATCAGCCGCAGCGTCTCGTCGAAGCCGGACCAGGCGAGCGTGATCGAATAGGTCCGCCACTGCCCCTCGACCGCCATCGCGATCTGGTCGTCGCCGACGCGGTCGAACTCCCAGGAATGATGCTCGGCGATATGCTCCACGATATCGATGGGATGGAGATCTTCCGAATGGAACTGCTCTGCGAGTGACATGCCCCGGCCTCTCTTTGTCTCGTCCCGGGGGACGCGAGTCCATCCCAGAACTAGGTGCCTGCTCAAGGGGCGGCGGTCGTTGCCCCGCGCCCTACGAGATATGGTAAGGGCAGGTGATTCGCGGTGTAAAGCACTATCTCGGGGATATCCGCAATAAGTTGTGGACTTCACGCGAATCGCCACAGCATCGCGCGACAATGCGGTAACAGAGGGGTGTCGGACGGATGACGGCGCCCGAGGCGGACCGCAGGGTCAGTCCTTGGCGCCGGCCTCCAGCGCCTCGATCCGGGCCTTCAGCGCCTCGTTCTCCTCGCGCGCCTTCTGCGCCATGGCGCGGACGGCGTCGAACTCTTCGCGGGTGACGAAATCGCGGTCGGCCAGCCAGCGGTCGACCCAGCTTTTCATCGCGGTCTCGGCCTCTTGCCGGGCGCCCTGGGCCACGCCCATGGCGTTGGTCATCAGCTGGCCGATATCGTCGAACACCTTGTTGCGGCTCTGCATGTCATCGCTCCGTTGCCGTTCGCCCCTATATGGGCCGCCGCGCCGCGGCGGACAAGGTTGACTTCGCCGGACCCCCATGCCCAAGGAAGCCCATGCAGGCCGTGATCCAGTTCCCCGCCATCTCGCCCGAGATCTTCTCGATCGACATCGGCGATTTCACCTTCGCGCTGCGCTGGTACGCGATGGCCTATATCGTGGGCATCATCATCGGCTGGCGCATGGCGGTCGCGCTGGTGAAGCGCCCGGCCTTGTGGGACGGCACCCCGCCGATGACCAAGGACCAGGTCGACGACTTCATGACCTGGGTCATCCTGGGGATCATCCTGGGCGGGCGGCTGGGCTTCGTGCTCTTCTACCAGCCGGGATACTACCTGCAGAACCCGCTGGAGATCCCGATGATCTGGCAGGGCGGCATGTCGTTCCACGGCGGGTTCATCGGCGTCATGCTGGCGATCTTCGGGTTCGCCTGGCGCGTCGGCTCGCCGGCGGGGAGCGTCGCCGACATGCTGGTCACCTGCACGCCGCCGGGGCTGCTGCTGGGCCGGATCGCGAATTTCATCAACGCCGAGCTGTGGGGTCTGCCGACCTCGGTGCCCTGGGGCGTGGTGTTTCCAGGCGCCGCGGCGCAGAACTGCCCGATGGTCGAGGGCGCCTGCGCGCGGCATCCCTCGCAGCTCTACGAGGCGGGGCTGGAGGGGCTGGTGCTGGGCGCGCTGCTGCTGTGGCTGGCGTTGGCGCGCGGCTGGCTGAAGACGCCCTGGGCGATCACCGGCACTTTCATCGCGGGCTACGGCATCGCGCGGTTCTTCGTGGAATTCTTCCGGCAGGCGGACCCGCAATACATCACCGCCGCGAACCCGATGGGCTATGTCGTCGCGCTGGGCGACTGGGGGCTGAAGATGGGACAGCTTCTGTCGACGCCGATGATCCTGGCGGGGCTGATCCTGCTGATCTGGGCGCGCAGGCGGGCATGACGCCGCTGACCGACCGGATGATCCGGCGCATCGCCGCCGCCGGGCCGATGACCGTGGCCGAGTTCATGGCGGAAAGCCTGATGGACCCCGAGCATGGCTATTACGCCACGCGCGACCCGTTCGGCACGGGCGGCGACTTCATCACGGCGCCGGAGATCAGCCAGATGTTCGGCGAGCTGATCGGCCTGTCGCTGGCGCAGAGCTGGATGGATCAGGGGGCGCCGGCGCCGTTCACGCTGGCCGAGTTGGGGCCGGGGCGCGGGACGCTGATGGCCGATGCGCTGCGGGCGACGCGCAGCGTGCCGGGGTTCCACGCCGCGGCGCGAGTGCATCTGGTGGAGGCCTCGGCCACGTTGCGGGACCGGCAGCGGGAGACGTTGGAGGGCTACGAGCTGCGCTGGCGGGACAGCGCCGACGCGCTGCCCGAGGCGCCGCTGTTCCTGGTCGCCAACGAGTTCTTCGACGCTTTGCCGATCCGTCAGTTCCAGCGCGACGCCCACGGCTGGCGCGAGCGGCAGGTGGCGGTCGAGGACGGGCGGCTGATCTTCGGGCTGAGCGCGCCGGCGCCGCTGGCCGAGCTGGAGCACCGGCTGGAGGAGACCGCGCCGGGCGACATCGTGGAGACCTGCGCCGCCGCGGGGCCGGTGATGCAGGCGCTGGCGGAGCGGATTGCCGGCCACGGCGGCGCGGCGCTGGTGATCGACTACGGCGGCTGGCGCTCGCTGGGAGACACGTTGCAGGCGGTGCGGGGGCACCAACCGGAGGATCCGCTGGCGCATCCCGGCGAGGCCGACCTGACGGCGCATGTGGACTTCGAGGCGCTGGCGCGGGCCGCGAGTCCCCTGACCGCCACCGAGATGACGCCGCAGGGCGTGTTCCTGGAGCGGCTGGGCATCACGCAGCGGGCACAGGCGCTGGCGCGCGGGCTCGACGGTGCGGCGCTTGACGCGCATGTCGCCGCACATCGCCGCTTGACCCATCCCGACGAAATGGGGAGCCTGTTCAAGGTGACAGGCTTCCACTCAAGCACCACCGCACCGCCCGCCGGATTGCAGCCATGACGCTCGAAATCCTGACCTCTCCCGTGCTCCAGGCGCTGCGGCACGGGTTCTTCACCCGGCGCGGCGGCGCCTCGTCCGGCATATTCGCCGGGCTGAACTGCGGCCCCGGCTCGTCGGACCAGTCGGAGGCGGTGGCGATCAACCGCGCGCGCGTGGCCGAGGCGATGCAGGTGACGCCCGAGGCGCTGATCTCGGTCAACCAGGTCCATTCGACGGATGTGGTGCAGGCCGACACGGTCACGGCCGACGCCCCGCCGCGCGCCGACGCCATGGTGACCGCGACGCCGGGGCTGGCGCTGTCGGTCCTGACGGCGGATTGCCAGCCGGTGCTCTTCGCCGATGCCGAAAGCGGCGTGATCGGCGCCGCGCATGCGGGCTGGCGCGGGGCGCTGAACGGCGTGCTGGAGGCGACGGTCGAGGCGATGGAGGGGCTGGGCGCCGGGCGCGGCCGGATCGCGGCGGCCATCGGCCCGACGATCAGCCAGGACGCCTACGAGGTCGGGCCGGAATTCGTCGACACCTTCCTTGCCCACGACCCCGACAACCGCCGCTACTTCGCCCCCGGCGAGGGCGACCGGCAGTATTTCGACCTGCCCGCCTATGGCGCCGACCGGCTGCGCGCCGCCGGCGTGGGTACGGTGGAGTGGATCGGCCTGTGCACCTATGCCGACCCCGCGCGCTTCTATTCCTACCGCCGCAGCCAGCACCAGCGCGAGGCCGATTACGGCCGGCTGATCTCGGTCATCCGGATCTGACGCGCGGTGCCGGGCGGCGTCACATTCCCGTCCGCATCGCGCCCCAAAAAGCCGCCAGCAGGTCATTCTGCAGCCCAATTGCGTGCCGATAGTCGTCTCGACACACGCGGATTGCCGCCCATGCGGAAACGACGCCGCCGCGCAGATGGAAGGAGCGACAGGATGGCACGGGACAAACGCTGGATCACCTCGGTGACGCAGGAAGCCGCCAAGGTGGAGATCAAGATGCCCTGGACGCGCGGCGCCCGGCGCGCGGCGTTCATCGCCAAGCGCAGCGCATCCAAGTCGATGCGCGCGGCGAACGCCTAGACCACGGGCAAGACCACGGGCCGCCGGCATCCGGCGGACGTCCCGCGCGACGGGACTCCCAGAGAAACGAACCGCCCCGGGCCGCAGACGGGCCGGGGCCTGCACAGACGCCGCGGCCGCCGCGCCGCGGTTCCATCCCGCGGTGGCCGGACCGGTGGGGGCATGGCGACCGTACCGGACTCGAGAAGGAAGGATTTGATGACGTATCCCCATCGCCCCGGCTTACCTGCCGTCGCCCGCTCTGTGACCCAGCCGGGCCAGGGCGCCTGGACCGCCCGCCGGCCCGGCGCCGCGCCGCAGGCGAATTTCCCGATGCGCCGGTTCGAGGCGCTGTCGCTGCTGCCCGACAACTCGCTGGCCGAGGTCATCAAGCGCGCCCCGGCGCACCCGGTCTTCGAGAACGCCTTCTGCGCCCTGGCGCGCGGGACGATCATAGCGACCGAGGACGGCCCCGTCGCCGTCGAGGACCTGATGCCCGGCACCCGGATCGAGACGCGCGACGCGGGCTATCAGCCGCTTCTGTGGATCGGCACGATCACCCTGGTCCCCGGCCAGCAGTTGGGCCAGACGCCGCCGCGGCTGTTCCGCATCCCGGTGGACAGCTTCGGCCCGCAGCGCCCGATGCCGGATCTGATGCTGGCGCCGCATGCGCGCCTGCTGCACCGGAACGCCCGGCTGCGCGAGATCGTGCAGGACGACGCGGCGCTGACGCCGATCCCGGCCTTCGAGGACGGGATGAGCGTGATCCGCGTGGCGCCCGCCTCGCCGGTCAGCACCTACCACCTGGCGTTCCGCGACCACCACATCCTGCGCGCCAACGGCATCGAGATCGAAAGCTTCCATCCCGGCCCCGACCTGGTGCAGCGGATCGGACCCGACGGGCTGCGGCTGTTCATGTCCTTCTTCCCGCACCTGGAGACGGTCGCGGATTTCGGCCCGCTCTGCGCGCCGCGCCTGTCGGCCGAGGAATACGACGCGGTGACCGCGGCCTGAGGCGCAAGCCGCTTGCAAGCGGCTTGGCCCCGCGGTCTGCCGACCGCGGGCAAGGGCCTTCCAAGGCCCTTGCGGCACGGCCACCGGGGACCGTCTTGCGTGTCAGGCCGTCTGGCTCAACCGGTCCTCCAGCACCTCGAACGGCACGCCCGGCTGATCCTTCGCGCCGCGGATCACCAGCGAGGTCTTCACGCTTATCACGTTCTGCGCCGCCGTCAGCTCCTCGGTCAGGAATGTCTGGAAGGTCGACAGATCCGGCGCCACGCATTTCAGGACGAAGTCGACCTCGCCGTTCAGCATGTGGCACTCGCGCACCAAGGGCCAATCGCGGCAGCGCTGCTCGAAGGCCGACAGATCCGCCTCCGCCTGGCTCTGCAGCCCGACCATGGCGAAGACCTGCACCTCGAATCCCAGAAGCCGCGCGTCGACCTGGGCGTGATAGCCCCGGATATAGCCCGCCTCTTCCAGCGTCCGGACGCGGCGCAGGCAGGGCGGCGCGGAAATCCCGACGCGCTTGGCCAGTTCGACATTCGTCATCCGGCCGTCCGCCTGCAATTCCGCCAGGATCTGGCGGTCGATCGGGTCGAGCTTGGTTCCGGGCATGGCCTCTCCCTCGGGCTTTTTTGCAATCTTTACCGATCTACGGCCGAAGGCGCAATATTCTTTCACAATTGCGCAATTTCCTTAACGGATCCGGACAAACTGGCGCGTCCTGTCGCAGCCCTTTCGGACTCTTTCCGCGATAGCTATATCCGGTGGAACCCGAATCCGCCGCAGAATGCAGGAGGTCCGCGATGGCCGACACCAAACACTCCAAGGTCCTGATCATCGGCTCCGGCCCGGCCGGCTATACCGCCGGCGTCTATGCCAGCCGCGCGATGCTGGAACCGGTGCTCGTCCAGGGCATCCAGCCCGGCGGCCAGCTGACGATCACCACCGAGGTCGAGAACTGGCCCGGCGACACCGAGGTGCAGGGCCCCGACCTGATGGTGCGGATGGAGGAGCATGCGCGCTCGGTCGGGACCGAAATCATCTCGGACCATATCAGCAGCATCGACCTGTCGAAGCGGCCGTTCACCGCGCAAGGCGACGGCGGCACGACCTATACCGCCGACTCGGTGATCCTCGCGACCGGCGCGCAGGCGAAGTGGCTGGGCCTGCCCTCGGAGGAGAAGTTCAAGGGCTTCGGCGTCTCGGCCTGCGCCACCTGCGACGGATTCTTCTATCGCGGCAAGGAAGTGGTCGTCATCGGCGGCGGCAACACCGCCGTGGAAGAGGCGCTGTTCCTGACCAATTTCGCCAGCAAGGTCACGGTGGTGCATCGCCGCGACGAGCTGCGCGCCGAGAAGATCCTGCAGAAGCGGCTGTTCGACAACCCCAAGGTCGAGATGCTGTGGAACCACACCGTCGAGGAGGTCGTCGGCGCCGAGAATCCGCTGGGCGTCGAAGGCGTGCGCGTCAAGCACGTCGAGACCGGCGAGATCACCGAGATCCCCTGCGCCGGCTTCTTCGTCGCCATCGGCCACGCCCCCGCCTCGGAGCTGGTGAAGGACCAGCTGGAGACGCATATGGGCGGCTATGTGGTGACCAAGCCCGACTCGACCGCCACCTCGATTCCCGGCGTCTTCGCCGCGGGCGACCTGACCGACCACGTCTACCGGCAGGCGGTGACGTCGGCCGGCATGGGCTGCATGGCGGCGCTGGAAGCGGAGCGTTTCCTGGCCGAGATCGGCGTCGACGAGGGCAAGGTCGAGACCGAGCCGCTGGGCTACGGCGCCGAGGTGCCGCAGGACGCCGCCGAGTAAGCGGCCCGGCGCAGGGGGCCGACGGCCCGCGTGCGGATCGGGCACGGCCTCGCCCGTGCGGCGGGTCGGGGCCGGGAAATGCTCGCCAGACGTGTCGAATCGCGGCACAGTACCGGCCGATTCGAAGGATTGAGCATGGCACACTACGGCCCCGCCGAACTGGCGCATATTCCCGGTCCGCGACCGGACCCGCTTCTCGGGCACACGCTGAAGATCATGCGCGACTGCTACGGCTTCACGCTGGCGGCGCGCGAGGCCCATGGCGACATCTACAAGACCAAGCTGATCGGCCAGTGGCGGGTGCTGCTGCACGGCGCCGACGCGCTGGAGTTTGTGCTGATCGACCGGGACCGCAACTTCTCGAACCAGGAGGGCTGGCTGCCGCTGCGCAACCTGTTCGACGGCGGGCTGTTGATGCGCGACTTCGACGAGCATCGCCGCCATCGCCGGATCATGCAGGCGGCGTTCCGCAGCAAGGCGATGGAGGAATACGTCGCCCGGATGAACGCCGAGCTGCCGCGGCTTCTGGCGGAATGGCCGGTGGGCAAGCGGTTCGCCTTCTACCCCGCCGTCAAGGAGCTGACGCTGCGCCTGGGCGCGTCGGTCTTCATGGGGATGGACCCGGACGATCCGCGGGTGCCGGCGCTGAACAAGGCGTTCGTGGACGAGATCGCGGCGACCTACGGCCTCGTCCGCAAGCCGGTGCCGCTGACCAAGATGTGGCACGGCATCCGCGGCCGGCGCTACCTGATCCAGACCTTCAAGGAGCTGATCGCCGAGCGGCGCGACGGCGGCGGCGAGGACTTCTTCAGCCAGATGTGCCGCGCGACGGACGACGACGGCGACCGCTGGACCGAGGAAGAGATCGTCGATCACTTCAACTTCCTGCTGATGGCCGCGCATGACACCACCGCCAGCGGTCTGGCCACCATGGCCTGGGCGCTGACCACCTGGCCCGATTGGCAGGAGCGCATCATCGCCGAGGTCGACGCGCTGCCCGAGGGGCCGCTGGACGACGCGGCGCTGAACGCGATGCCGGTGACCGAGCGCGCCTTCAAGGAGGCGCTGCGTCTGGTGCCGCCGGTGCCGTTCATCCCGCGCCGCACCGTGCGCGACGTCGAATGGCAGGGCGTGACGCTGCCGAAGGGCACGCATGTCTCGGTCTGCCCCGGGATCGTGCAGCTGCAGCCGGACCTCTGGACCGACCCCGACAGCTTCGATCCCGACCGGTTCTCGCCCAACCGGGCCGAGGACCGGCGCCACAAGTTCGCCTGGTCGCCGTTCGGCGGCGGCGCGCACAAGTGCCTGGGGATGCATTTCGCGATGGTGCAGGTGAAGCTGTTCACCGCCCACCTGCTGCGGCACCGGCGGATGCAATCGGCCACGGACGCGCCGGCGACCTGGCAGATGGTGCCGATCCCCTGGCCGAAGGGCGGTCTACCGATCGTGCTGGAGCCGCGGAGGGAAACGGCGGCGGCCCCGGCGAAAGAGGACGCGGTGGCCTGAGGCCCCGTCCCGGACGGACCGGGGTCGGACCGTGATCGGCGCAATTGCGCCGGAGGCGGATGCTGCAGTGCGGAAAAGATGCCGCACCTGCTCGTCAATTCGCCCGGTCCCTTGCACTTTCCCGCGTTCCGGGTCTAGAGGGCGCGCGATCCCTCCCCAGTGCCCGTCCGGGGCGCGCAGTCGAACGAGTAGGCTCAAAATGCAATTGAAGAACCTCGCTCCGATTCCGGAGCTCTATGTCTCATACGAAAGCGCTCAGAAACTGAAGGTCGAGGCCGGCGAGCTGTCCAGCTGGGACCTGACCCCGCGCCAGATCTGCGACCTGGAGCTTCTGATGAACGGCGGGTTCAACCCGCTGAAGGGCTTTCTGAGCGAGGAGGACTACGACAGCGTCGTCGAGAACATGCGCCTGGCCGACGGGTCGCTGTGGCCGATGCCGATCACGCTGGACGTGTCCGAAAAGTTCGCCGAGGGGATCGAGACCGGCCAGGACATCGCGCTGCGCGACCAGGAGGGCGTGATCCTCGCGACGATGACGGTCACCGACAAATGGGTGCCGAACAAGGCGCGCGAGGCCGAGAAGGTGTTCGGCGCCGACGACAGCGCGCACCCGGCCGTCAACTACCTGCACAACCATGCCGGCACCGTCTATCTGGGCGGCCCGATCACCGGCATCCAGCAGCCGGTGCATTACGACTTCCGCGCCCGCCGCGACACGCCGAACGAGCTGCGCGCGACCTTCCGCAAGCTGGGCTGGCGCCGCGTCGTCGCGTTCCAGACGCGCAACCCGCTGCACCGCGCCCACCAGGAGCTGACCTTCCGCGCCGCCAAGGAGGCGCAGGCCAACCTGCTGATCCACCCGATCGTCGGCCTGACCAAGCCGGGCGACGTCGACCACTTCACCCGCGTGCGCTGCTACGAGGCGGTGCTGGACAAGTACCCCGGCTCCACGACCACGATGTCGCTTCTGAACCTGGCGATGCGGATGGCCGGCCCGCGCGAGGCGGTCTGGCACGGGCTGATCCGCGCCAACCACGGCTGCACCCACTTCATCGTCGGCCGCGACCACGCCGGCCCGGGCAAGAACAGCGCGGGCGAGGATTTCTACGGCCCCTACGACGCGCAGGAGCTGTTCAAGGAATACAAGGACGAGATCGGCATCGAGATGGTGCCGTTCAAGCACATGGTCTACGTCCAGGAACGCGCCCAGTACGAGCCCGCCGACGAGATCGAGGACGGCGTGACCGTGCTGAACATCTCGGGCACGGAGCTGCGCCGCCGCCTGTCCGAGGGGCTGGAGATCCCCGACTGGTTCTCGTTCCCCGAGGTCGTCAGGGAACTGCGCCGCACCCGCCCGCCGCGGGCGCAGCAGGGCTTTACCGTGTTCTTCACCGGCTTCTCCGGCTCGGGCAAGTCGACCATCGCCAACGCGCTGATGGTCAAGCTGATGGAGATGGGCGGCCGGCCGGTGACGCTCCTGGACGGCGACATCGTGCGAAAGAACCTGTCGTCCGAGCTGGGCTTTTCCAAGGAGCACCGCGACCTGAACATCCGCCGCATCGGCTATGTCGCGTCCGAGATCACCAAGAACGGCGGCATCGCGATCTGCGCACCCATCGCGCCCTATTCCGCGACGCGCCGCGCAGTGCGCGAGGAGATCGAGCAATACGGCGCCTTCGTAGAGATCCACGTCGCCACCTCGCTGGAGGAATGCGAGCGCCGCGACCGCAAGGGGCTCTACAAGCTGGCGCGCGAGGGCAAGATCAAGGAATTCACCGGCATCTCCGACCCCTACGACGAGCCGGAAAACCCGGAACTGCGGCTGGATACCGAGAATGTGGACGTGGACAACTGCGCCCACCAGGTGATCCTGAAGCTCGAATCGATGGGCCTGATCGCCGCCTGACCGGTTCTTCCGCTGCCCGGTTTCCACGCCGGGCGGCGGGATTGTCGGCACAGCGACGATCGAAGCGCCCGGGATTGGCCGACCGGAAATTTCATCCTTTTCGGTTGACGCTACGGCGTGCGAGACTCCGCTGCGACACGTAGCGCGGATGAATGCCAGTACTTGCCCTCACCTCGGTGCCATCGCGGTTCGCCGCGCTCGGGCCGCGTCTGGAGGCGCTGTTGGGGCAGCGCCCGCAGGCGCTCTGCCTGACGATTCCCCGCAGCTTCGAACGCTTTCCCGACTGGGACGGCCGGCTGCCCGCCTTGCCCGCCGGGGTCACCCTGTACCGAGCCGACGACGCGGGCCCGGCGACGAAGTTCCTGACTGCGTTTCAGATGTATCCGGATCGGGACGTCCTGCTTCTGGATGACGATTGCACCTATGGCCCCGGACTCCTGCCCGCCTTCCGCGCCGCCCGCGCCCTGCACCCCGAGGCCGCGATTTCAGCGAGTGTCTTCGACAGCGCCCGCCTGGGGCTGCCCAGCGGATACAGCATCGTGCAGGGCTTTGCCGGGCTCATGCTGCGCCCCGACCGGTTGTCGCCGTCGGTGCTGACGCCGGACGCGCCCGCGCAATGGGTCGACGACATCTGGCTCTCGGCGCATCTGGCGCTGGCCGGGATCGAGATCGTCCACTACGCCGAGATGCGCGCCCACACCCAGGCGCATGCGGCGCCCGACGCGCTTCAGGATGCGCGCCTCCACGGCATGACGCGGGCCGAGCTGAACCGGACGGTCGCCGCCGATCTGCGCGCGCGTTTCGGCATCTGGCAGGGTGACAACGCCTGCATGCAGCGGTAACAGGCCCCGGACACCCGCCACCGTTCCGGCCCGATGCGCATCATCACATTGACCACGATTCCGCCGCGGTTCGACAGGATCGGGCCGACCCTGCGCTCGCTTTTGCGGCAGGACAGCCCGGCGGACGAGGTTCATCTGTATATCCCGCGCCACTACCGCCGTTTTCCGGATTACGACGGCCGCCTGCCCGACGTTCCCGAGGGCATCACGATCAAGCGGCCCGAGGCGGATTTCGGCCCGGCCAGCAAGGTCCTGCACGCGGTGCGGGCCTATCGCGGGACGCCCGTGGAAATCCTGTTCTGCGACGACGACCGGCTCTACCGGCCCGACTGGACGATGGCGTTCTTCGAGGCGCGCAGCCACGTCCCGGACGCCGCCATCGCGCCGATCTCCTGGGCCGCCGACGAGCTGTTCACCTCCGACCAACGCGACCGCCCGCAACCGCAGGCGATCCGCGCCAACAAGCCGCTCGACCTGCCCTATCAGGCCAAACACGCGGTTTGGTCGCTGGCCGCCCTGTTCGGCTACCGGGGCGAGGCGCCGAGCCACGCGCATATCCGCACGGCCGGCTACCGCGACATCTTCCAGGGCTACGGCGGGGTAATGGTGCGGCCCGACTTCTTCGACGACGACGTCTTCGACATCCCGCCGGTCCTGTGGTCGGTCGACGATATCTGGCTGTCGGGGATGCTCGCCAAGGCCGGCACGCCGATCTGGGCCCCGGCGCGGATCAAGGGGCCGCGCCTGCTGTCGGCCCATGCCGAGGCGCCGCTCTACCAGGCGGTGCTGGACGGCGCGGACCGGCGCACCGCGGATCGCCGGTGCTTCGACTACATGCGAAAGACCTACGGCGTCTGGCCGTGAGCGCGCCCTACAGGGTCAGGTAGCCGCGCATCAGGATATGCCCCTGCCCGCCCACGCGCACGCCCTCGATCGCGTCGGGCGATCCCAGAACCTCGACCTGCGCCCGGCCCGGCCGGCCCATCCAGTGCCCCTGCTCGGCCACGAATTGCGGGCCGTCGAACAGGCCCTCGGCCCACAGGAACGCCGCCATCGCACCGGTGGCCGACCCGGTGAACGGATCCTCCGGCGGCAGCGGCGGCGGCAGGAGCAGGCGCGCGAAGGTGTCGCCCGCCTCGGTCTCGCCGCCGAGCGTGACCCAGAACGGCTCCATCACGTCGGCCTCGGCCTGGAACCGGCGCAGACCCTCGGGCTGCAACGCCACGCGCCGCAGCGCCGCGCGGTCCTTCAGAACAGCGATGCAGAACGGCAGGCCGGTGGAGACGATACGCGGCGGGGCGAGGAAATCGTCGGGCGACAGGCCGCCCACCGCAGCCACCAGGCCCGGGTCCAGCCGCGGCCCGAAGACCGGCGCGTTCTGGGTCATGGTGATGACCGGCCCGCCCCCGTTCGGCGGCGCCGCCACGTCGATCGGAATCACGCCGGCGCCGGTTTCCAAGCGGCCGCCCGTTTCGGCCAGGCGCCCGCGCTCCAGCATCGAGGCGACCGTCGCGATGGTCGGATGCCCGGCGAAGGGAACCTCGCGGTCGGCCAGGAAATACCGCACGGCCGCATCGGCGCTGTCGGACGGGCCGACGAAGGTGCATTCCGACAGGCTCGTCTCGCGCACCAGCGCCATGCAGCTTTCGTCGCTCAGCGCGCCGTCGTCATACACCACCGCACAGCCGTTGCCGCCGAACGGTGCGGCCGTGAAGGCGTCGACCCAATCGAATTCTATCGGCATTCAGTCGGCGGGCCCGGTCGTCCGCGCCCGGCTCCACGCTTCAGTGGACATGCACGGGCGCAAGGTCGTTCTGCCGCGCCAGCGCGAACGCCATCTTCTCGTCCCGGACCAGCGCCAGACGCTCGCCCTCGGAGTTGTGGACGGCAAAGATCTGGTCCAGCCCGTCGGCTTGCTCGCGCACTTCCTCGGGCAGGTCGGCCACGTCGACCGGCCGCACGTAGACGATCTTGCTCTCGGTATCGGTTTCGAGCTCGTATTCCGTATTCATGTTGCCACCCCCGGTCAGCTGCGGTTGATCTCGATGGTCTGCACGACCTTCTCGGGCTCGGCCCGGGACAGATCGACATGCAACAGACCGTTCTCAAGCGCGGCGCCGTTCACCTCGACGCCTTCGGCCAGCACGAAACTGCGCTGGAACTGCCGCGCCGCAATGCCACGGTGCAGAAACACCCGGCCATCGTCTTCTTCGCTCTGACGGCCGCGGATCACCAGCTGCCGGTCCTCGACAGTGATCGACAGATCGTCCTCGGCGAACCCTGCCACCGCAAGCGTGATCCGGTAGGAATTGGCGCTGGTCTGCTCGATGTTGAACGGGGGATACCCGTTGTTCTCGGACTTCGCCGTCCGCTCCATCAGCCGTTCCAGCTGCTCGAACCCCAACAGGTAGGGGTGCGAGCCCAAGCTCATTTTCGTCATGGCCTTGCCCTTTCAAAGCGACACAGCACGCGGCCCCGTTTCGGCGACCTCAGGAAAGATATGGGGCGAAATGCGGCCGCAGCAAGGGGCGTGCATCCGGTAGCGCTTTGAGAAACCGCGGACTCGCTGTATTTTCGATGAACCACATCCAACCGACTCGGGGCATCGGTTATGAACGATTCCGCACAGATGGACCTTCAGGAGATCCTCAAGGTCGAACTCGAAGTGCTGCGCCGCGAGCATCGCGACCTCGACGACGCGATCTCGGCCCTGCAGGACACCCAGCGCGCCGACCAGTTTCGGCTGAGCCGGCTGAAACGGCAGAAACTGGCGATCAAGGACCAGATCCGCCAGATCGAGGACCGCCTGTTTCCCGACATCATTGCGTAGCCTCGCGCGCCCGGTATAGTGCCCTCTCCGAACCGCGGGGGACGAGCAGCGCATGCGTATCGAAGTGGGCATCATCATGGGCAGTCAGAGCGACTGGCCCACCATGAAGGCCGCCGCCGAGATCCTGGACGAGTTGGACATCCCCTACGAGGCCCGCATCGTGTCGGCCCACCGCACACCGGACCGGCTGTGGGACTACGGCAGGACCGCCGCCGAGCGCGGGCTGAAGGCGATCGTCGCGGGCGCGGGCGGCGCGGCGCACCTGCCCGGCATGATGGCCTCGAAGACCCGGGTGCCGGTCGTCGGCGTGCCGGTGCAGACCCGGGCGCTGTCGGGGGTCGATTCGCTCTATTCCATCGTGCAGATGCCGCGCGGCTTCCCGGTCGCCACCATGGCCATCGGCGGCGCGGCCAATGCCGGGCTGATGGCCGCGCAGATCCTCGCCACCTCCGACCCGGCCGTCGCGGAACGCCTCGACGCCTGGCGCGCCGCCCTCTCCGCCTCGATCCCGGAGACGCCGGCAGATGACTGACCCGACAGAGGTGCTGACCCCCGGCGCGACGATCGGCATCCTCGGCGGCGGCCAGCTGGGCCGGATGCTCTCGGTCGCCGCCGCGCGGCTGGGGTTTTCGACCCATATCTACGAGCCGGGCGCCGAACCCCCGGCGGGCCAGGTCGCCCACCGCGTCACGACCGCACCCTACGACGACGAAAAGGCGCTGACCGCCTTCGCCCATTCCGTCGACGTGATCACCTACGAGTTCGAGAACATCCCCACCGCCGCCCTCGATCTCCTGGAGGCGCACCGCCCGATCCGACCGGGGCGCCGCGCACTGGCGGTCAGCCAGGACCGGCTGCACGAAAAGACCTTCCTCGCCGAGCTGGGCCTGCAGACTGCGCCCTTCGCCGGCGTCGACACCGCCGCAGACCTTTCCGCGGCGCTGGCCGAAATCGGAACGCCCTCGATCCTGAAGACCCGCCGCTTCGGCTATGACGGCAAGGGCCAGGCCCGGCTCGGCACACCGGACGAGGCCGACCGCGCGCTGGCCGACATGGCCGGCGCCCCGGCGATCCTCGAAGGCTTCGTCGACTTCTCCGCCGAGATCAGCGTCATCGCCACCCGCGGCCTGACCGGCGAGGTCGCCGCCTTCGACCCCGGCGAGAACATGCACGATTCCGGCATCCTGCACACCACGACGATCCCGGCGCGCCTGTCCACCGCGCAGCGCACCGACGCGATCCTGCTCGCCGGCCGCATCCTGAACGCGCTGGACTACGTGGGCACGCTGGGCGTCGAGCTCTTCGTCACGCCCGAGGGGCTGCTGGTCAACGAAATCGCGCCGCGCGTCCACAATTCCGGCCACTGGACGCAGAACGGCTGCACCATCTGCCAGTTCGAACAGCATATCCGCGCCATCGCCGGCTGGCCGCTGGGCGACGGCAGCCGGCATTCGGACATCCAGATGGAAAACCTGATCGGCGACGACATCCTGCGCGTGCCCGACCTGGCGAAGGATCCGGCCATCGCCATCCACCTCTACGGCAAGGCCGAGGCCCGCCCCGGCCGCAAGATGGGCCACATTAACCGCCGCCTGGGGCCGAAAAGCTGACCCCCAGGCTTCTTCTGGCCCGAAATATCCCCGCCGGAGGCTCCCGCCCCCGCCACAGGCACAACCGGATGCCCCGGCGCGTCGCGGCGCCACGGGCAGAAACAGGCTCGCGCGGAAGCGCACATCTTGACCGCCCCTACCGCCCGCTCACCCGGTCCAGCGCCTCGCCGAAGCGCATCTCGGGCCGGAATTCGCCCCGCTCGATGAATTCCATCGCCTCGGCGATCACCAGCGGGTTCATCATCATGAAGGTATGCGTGACGGGCAGCGTCAGGTGGTCGGTCATCCCCACCACGCGCGTCGAGGCGACCGAGACCTTTCCGTCGTCCGGCCCGTCGATCACGCTGGAATAGACCGGGTTCAGCGACCGCGTGCCCGCGATGATCCCCAGCTCGAAATGCGGCAGGCCCAGCTGGTTCGGCACGCTTTCCGCATCGGTGCCCAGCTGCAGCCCCGCCGGCCCGTGGATCCACTCGAACGGTGCCAGATCGCCGAACGCATCGACCAGCTGCGAGCCCTGGTTCGGCGGCGCCAGCATCACAACGCGCCCCATCTCGGCCGGCCGCTTCCGCGACAGCCACATGCGCAGCAGGATGCCCCCCATCGAATGCGTCACGAAATGCACCCGCCGCGCGCCGCAGGCCTGGACCGCCGGCGTCACCGCGCGCTCCACCAGCGCCTCGATCCGCCGTTCGGTCGACGGATAGCCGCGGTTCACCACGCGGTAGCCGTTCGCCTCGAACGCCTCGGCCATGATCGCCATGCTCGCCTCGGTCCGCGCCAGCCCGTGCAGCAGCACGACGCAATCGGCCCGCGACGACACGGGCAGGGACAGCAGCAGAAGAAGGACGAGCAATCGCATGCGGCAGAGATAGGCCCGCCGGGGCGGCGGCACCAGCCACGAATCCGGCATCGCGCGGATCGGCTGGACCCGACCGCCATCCTCGCGTAGCCCTTGTCTGGTGCCCGGCCTTGCCGGTCCCGCCAAGGAGCCCGCCGATTCCACTGCCCGCCACACCCTTTCCGCCGTCTTCCGCCGAGGTCCGCGCCGGCAACCTGCGCGGCCTGGCGCTGATGCTGCTTGCGTTCTTCCTGTTCTCGGCCGTCGACGCGCAGGCGAAATACCTCACCCAGACGCTGCATCCGCTGCAGGTGGTGTGGTTCCGCCAGCTCGGCCTTCTGGTGGCGGTGCTGGGCCTTCTGGCCGCGCAGGGCGTGTCGATCCTACGCACGGCCCATCCCCGGCTGCAGCTGGCGCGCGGGGCGCTGGCGGGGCTGTCGGCGGCGGCCTTCATCTTCGGGGTCAGCTACGTGCCGCTGGCCGACGCCGTTGCCGTGGCCTTCATCGCACCGTTCATGGTGACGGTGCTCGGCGCGTTGATCCTGCGCGAGCCGGTTGGGTTTCACCGCTGGGCCGCGGTGTCGCTGGGCTTTGCCGGGACGCTGATCGTGATCCGGCCGGGCGCCGGGGTCGTGCATCCCGCGATCCTGCTCGTGGTGCTGGCCGCCTCGCTGTTCGCGGCGCGCCAGATCGTGTCGCGCTATCTCGCCGCTTCGGACCGCACGATCACCACGGTGGCCTATACCGCGCTCACCGGCAGCGCGCTGCTGTCGCTGGCGCTGCCCTTCGTCTGGCAATGGCCGGCCACGGGGACCGAGCTTCTGCTGCTCGCCGGCACCGCGATCCTCGCCGGTCTGGGCGAGTTCACCCTGATCAAGGCGCTGGAGGTCGGGCAGGCCGCGGTGATCGCGCCGATGCAGTACACGATGCTGTTGTGGGGCACCTTCTATGGCTGGCTGTTGTTTTCGCAGTTCCCCGACGGCTGGACCTGGGTCGGCGCGGCGCTGATCGTCGCCTCGGGCCTCTACACCCTGCACCGCGAGCGGCTGGCCGCGCGGCGGCACCGCGCGACCGGCTGACACGGCCGCTCAGGCATCGGCGAAGAACCGCGGCCGGAACAGCCGCGCCGTCATCGCCCCGACCCCGGCCAGCGTGAGCGCCAGCACGAACAACCAGCCCAGGAACGGGATCAGCGCCAGCAGCCCGGCCAGCAGCGCCCCGAGCCCGCCGGCCAGCGCGCGTGCGCCCAGGGTTGCGGGCTCCGGCCGGCCCGCGAGCAGCATCAAGCCCACGCCGAAGGCATAGGCCCCCAGCACGTAACCGACGAACCCGGCCACGACGGCCAGGAAAATCGCCGCCGGGCTGACGAATATCCCGACGATCGTCAGCGCAAAGACCACGGCCGACCCGATCAGCGCCGAGAGCAGCAGGAAGCCCAGCCAAAGCGTGCCCAGCGGCCGGTCGAGGATACGCCGCCGCATCGCCGCGAGGCTCTCGGGCAGGACGGCCGCGGCCAGGGCGGCCACCGCCGCGACCACCAGCACCCCGGCGACGAAGCGCCACAGCGCGCCCCAAAGGGTCACCGGCGCCATGTCGCCGACATCGCGCTGCCACGCCTCCTTTTCGCGCCGCTGCACCCGGTCGGCCGGGATCACGCGCTCGGGGATCTCCATGGCGCCCGGTGTCTCCTCGTAGAGCGTCAGCACTCCCGCGATCGACGCCTCGGGACCGAAATCCAGCGTCCGCGCCGTGACGTTCACGTCGCCCGCGACCGTGCCCTCGATCCGCACCGTGTCGCCGGCCAGCAGCGCATAGCCCGCCACCGGCCCGCGCACGGTGACGTCGGAGCCCGTGGCGCGCAGGTCGCCGCCGACCTCGCCGACACGGACGGTATAGCCGGTCAGCGTCGCGTCCCCGGTCACCGCGCCGGCAAGCTCCACGTTCATCCCCGCGGCATAGACGTCGCCGCCGACCGCGCCGGTCATCTCGACCCGCCGGCCCGCCAGATGCGCCGAGCCGGCGATGTCGGCCCGCCCGCGCACCGTCTCGCCCGCCAGGAACAGGTCGTCCGCACCGTCGGTGCCGAACTCCACCGTCGCCCCCGCGCGGAAGGCGTCGCCGCCAAAGTCGAAGACCGCCGCCTCCTCCTGCGCGGCCACCGCGCCGGACAGGCAGATCAGGATCAGGGTCGTGAGAATGCGTTTCATCTTGCGCCTCCATGCGATTCGCCGCGCAGGCTAACTGTCGTGCCCGCCGCGTGCATTGGCCCGTATCAAGCGCGGACCGCGCGTGACGCCACGTCCGGCCCGGCGGAACCGGCGGACACGGGTCATGGAAACCCGACCCCCGCCCCGGTTGATCGGGCGCGCGCCCCGCCCTTAGGCTGTCGGCACCCGAGGCGAAAGGAGACCGCCATGACCCGACCGGGACCGCGCGCGAGCCGCGCCGTGCTGGCCTGCCTGCTGGCGCTGCCCGGCCTGCCGGGACAGGCGCAGGACAGCATGTGCAACCGCGTGCCCGCGCCCGAAGAGATCGCCGGCGCCTTCACGCTGTCGGCCAGCGACACGCTTATGACGATCCAGGGCGCCACGCGGCAGGACGCCACGTCGCGCGGCACGACCGGTGTGGAGCTGCGGCCGGCGCCCGAAGGCACGGCCGGCGCCCTCGTGCTGCAGCCGCTGCCGGATATCGGCGCGGCGCCGCTGCGCGTGGTCGGCCCGGAGGAGGACGGCTGCGTCGGGCTCGACGAAACCGAGGCCGCGGCGCTGACCCCGGACCCGGTCGCCCCGGCGGAGGGCTGCGGGCCGGAGGATCTGCCGCGGCTGGCGGGCAGCTTCGGCTGGAGCAGCCGGGACGGCGCGCCGCTGGCGGCCGATATCTGCCTGGTGATCCGCGACGCCGACACGCTGCACGGCAGCTTCCGCTTCGCGTCCGAGGCGCAGGACTTCTCCGGCGTCGTCGCCTGGCAGCTTCGCCGTCAGGCGGACTGACGGGGGGCGGTGCCAGACAAGAAAAGGGGCCGCCGAAGCGACCCCTTCCCGTCTGTCCTGTGGACAGGGCAGCTTACATCATGCCGCCCATGCCGCCCATGTCGGGCATGCCGCCGCCGGCACCGGCGCCGTCGTCCTTCTTCGGCTTGTCGGCCACCATCGCTTCGGTGGTGATCAGCAGGCCGGCCACGGACGCGGCGTCTTCCAGCGCGGTGCGCACGACCTTCGCCGGGTCGATGACGCCGAACTTGAACATGTCGCCGTACTCTTCGGTCTGGGCGTTGAAGCCGAACTTCAGGTCGTCCGACTCGCGGATCTTGCCCGCGACGACCGAGCCGTCGACACCGGCGTTCTCGGCGATCTGGCGCAGCGGCGATTCCAGCGCCTTGCGCACGATGGCGATGCCGGCGTTCTGGTCGGCGTTCGCACCGGTCAGACCGTCAAGCGCCTTGGCGCCCTGGACCAGCGACACGCCGCCGCCGACCACGATGCCTTCCTGAACCGCGGCCCGGGTCGCGTTCAGCGCGTCGTCCACACGGTCCTTGCGCTCCTTGACTTCGACCTCGGTCATGCCGCCGACGCGGATGACGGCAACGCCGCCGGCCAGCTTCGCGACACGCTCCTGCAGCTTCTCGCGGTCGTAGTCCGAGGTGGTCTCTTCGATCTGCTGACGGATCTGGTTGACGCGGGCCTCGATCTCTTCCTTCTCGCCGTGACCGTCGACGATGGTGGTTTCGTCCTTGGTGATCGACACGGTCTTGGCGGTGCCGAGCATGTCCATGGTGACATTCTCGAGCTTCATGCCCAGGTCTTCCGAGATCACCTGACCGCCGGTCAGGATCGCGATGTCCTGCAGCATGGCCTTGCGGCGATCGCCGAAGCCCGGCGCCTTGACGGCGGCGATCTTCAGGCCGCCCCGCAGCTTGTTCACGACGAGGGTGGCCAGGGCTTCGCCCTCGACGTCCTCGGCGATGATCAGCAGCGGCTTCTGCGACTGGATCACCTGCTCCAGCAGCGGAACCAGCGGCTGCAGCGACGAGAGCTTCTTCTCGTGCAGCAGGATCAGGCAGTCGTCCAGCTCGGCGACCATCTTCTCGGAGTTGGTCACGAAGTAGGGCGACAGGTAGCCGCGGTCGAACTGCATGCCTTCGACGACCTCGGTCTCGGTCTCCAGGCCCTTGTTCTCTTCCACGGTGATGACGCCGTCGTTGCCGACCTTCTGCATCGCGTCCGCGATCATCTGGCCGATATCGGTCTCGCCGTTGGCCGACACGGTGCCGACCTGCGCGACCTCGGCGGAGTCGCTGACTTCGCGGGCGGCGTTGCGGATGTGCTCGACGACCTTCGAGCAGGCCAGGTCGATGCCGCGCTTCAGGTCCATCGGGTTCATGCCCGCCGCGACCGACTTGAAGCCTTCGCGCGCGATGGACTGGGCCAGCACAGTGGCGGTGGTGGTGCCGTCGCCGGCCTCGTCGTTGGTGCGGCTGGCCACTTCCTTGACCATCTGCGCACCCATGTTCTCGAACTTGTCCTCAAGCTCGATTTCCTTGGCGACCGTCACACCGTCTTTGGTGATGCGGGGCGCGCCGAAGGATTTCTCGATGACCACGTTGCGGCCTTTCGGGCCCAGGGTCACCTTGACCGCATCGGCGAGCGTGTTGACGCCCTTGAGCATGCGGTTGCGGGCGTCGGTTTCGAAACGTACGTCCTTGGCAGCCATGTTTGCTTACCTCGTATGAATGTTGCGTCGGGTGCGCGTGTTCCGCGCACCGGTCTCGGGGGAAGGCGGGCCTCAGGCGATGATGCCGAGGATGTCGCTTTCCTTCATGATCAGCAGCTCTTCGCCGTCCAGCGTGATCTCGGTGCCAGACCACTTGCCGAACAGCACCTTGTCGCCGGCCTTGACGTCCATGGCGACGCGGTCGCCATCATCGTCCTTCGCACCGGCACCGACCGCCACGACCTCGCCCTCGGCGGGCTTCTCCTTGGCGCTGTCGGGGATGATCAGGCCGCCCTTGGTCTTGTCCTCGGACTCCACGCGGCGGACCAGCACACGGTCGTGCAACGGGGTGAATGCCATTTCTGAACGCTCCTTGGTTCATTGTCTCCCAGCGTTAGCACTCACCTGGGTCGAGTGCTAACGCGCCGCATTTAGGGAAAGCCCGAACGGCTGTCAATAACCATCGCGTGCAAAATGAGCGGCGGCCTGTCGGGAGCGTTAATGCCCGTCCTCAAACCGGCGCCAGGCCCCGGGGCATAACGCCTCCACGGCGGCAAAGTCCAGCGGGTCTCCGGCCATGTCGACGGCCCGCGTGCCCTGCCCCGCGTCGATCAGGATCGCCAGCGGCGTCTTCTCCGCCGCAGCCGCCAGGCCGGCGCGTCCCGCGCGGCCGCCGACGTGCCGCCGGCAGATCGCCGCGATCCGCACGCCGCCCGCGACGACCGTGCTGTCCAGCGCCACCTTCATCGCCGCGGCCCGAACACGGCCCAGGCGAAGCGGATCGCCGGCGGCACCAGCGCGAGCGGCACCACCGCGACCATCACGTCGCCGCGCCCCTCCAGGCAGGCGCGGTCGAAGACCGGCGTCACCGCCAGCCGTGCGCCCGGCCCCAGCATCCAGCCGCCGCCATAGGCCAGCGGCGCCAGCATCCCGAAGACCTGGCCGGTCTCCGCCGGATCGCCGAGCCCGAAGCAGCCGTCGAGGTCCAGCCGCTCGATCCGCACCTGCCGCAGCAGATCCTGCAGCAGGCGCGGCGCGGCCCGGATCATTCGCCGGCCGCGTCGCTTCCCCGACGTCCCGCGCTTGCGCCGTCGGCCCGGCTTCGGCGCCGCCGGCTGGTCGGGCGGCGCCTCCCCGCCTCCCGACCGAACCGAATCGAACACCGCAAAGCGCGGCACCAGCCCGCCCAGCAGGCCCAGCTCCACCCGCACCCACCGCTCCGGCTGCGTCCGGCCGACGACGCGCAACCGCACCGGCAGCGCCAGCACGGCCACGACACCCAGCACCAGGATCAACAGGAGCCACAGAAGCCCCTGCAGGATCATTCCCCGCTCTTGCCGCCGGCGCACTTGTCGATGGCCCGCGCGGCCGAGGCGCCGATCACCTCGGCCAGGCTGGACACCGCGCCCTTCACGGCCTCGACCCGTGCGCCGTCCTTGTCGATGATGATCGCACCCAGAGGCTTGATCCCGCCGCCGCCCGCGGTGCCGCCGCCGGTGCCGGCCTTCGCACCTTCGCCGCCGGAGCCGCCGCCGGCGCCGAACCCGAAGCCGTAGCTGACGATCGGGATCACCGTCGCGCCATCCTTCTCGATCGGCGCGCCCAGCACGTTCTTCGCGTTGAGCAGCCTGTCGAGCTCTTCCACGGTGCCCTTCAGCAGCCGTTCCACATCTTCCATCGCAGCCTCCTGGATACCCGATGCACCCGGCGCGGACTCTACCCGCGGCGCGACGACGCGACCATGACGCCGATCAAGACGAGGCCACGAATCCCGCTTGCATCGCGTCCGGGGCCGCCTAGGCTCTGCCGCGACACCAGGAGGCTTCCGATGCTGCGCCGTCTCGTTCTGTTCCTGTCGCTCTGCGCCGGCCCGGCCATGGCCGCGTGCGACGGCACCGACCTGGTCGCCGCCCTGCCGGCGGCCGAACGCGCCGCGCTGCGGGCCGAGGCCGCAACCCACCCGCATTCCGAGGGGCTGCTCTGGCGGGCCGAGAAGGACGGCCGCATGATCCACCTCGTCGGCACGATGCACGTGCCCGACCCGCGCCACGCCGCCACGCTCGACCGGATCAGACCGGTCCTCGACGCGGCCGAGCATGTCTTCCTCGAATTCGGCGAGGGCGACGAGGCGCGGCTGCAGCGCATGGTCGCCGAACAGCCGGAGCTTGCCTTCATCACCGAGGGGCCGACCCTGCCCGACCTGCTGGGCAAAGCGGACTGGGACCGCCTGCGCGCGGCGCTGTCCGAGCGTGGCGTGCCGGGGTTTCTCGCCGCCAAGATGAAGCCCTGGATGGCGATGGCCAACCTCGCCGTGACCGCATGCGACCTGCAGGATCTCAAGGCAGGCCGCCGCGGGCTGGACGGCATGGTGATCGAGGACGCCGCCGAGATGGGCAAGGCGGCCGAGGCGCTGGAGCCGCTCGACACCGCGCTGTCGCTCTTCGCCGCGTTCAGCCAGGCGGAACAGCTCGACATGCTGCGCCTCGGCCTCGCGCAGCAGGCGCAGGACAGCGCCGACCAGGCCGTGACCCTGGCCGAGGCCTATTTCCGCGAGGAGATCCAGCTGATCTGGGAATTCTCCATGCGCCAGATGGCGGCGCATCCCGACGCGGCGCCCGAAGACCTGAAGTCGCAGATCGACCGGTTCGAGCAGGTCTTCGTCACCGCCCGCAACGCCGCCTGGATCGACCGCATCCTGTCCGTGGACGGCCCCACACTCGTCGCCGTGGGCGCGATGCACCTGCCCGGCGAATCCGGCCTCCTGCGGCAGCTCGAAGATGCGGGCTACACCGTCACCCGCCTGCCGCTCGCGCAATAATCCCCGGGCGTCGTCCGGCCGGACCGCGCAGCGCCCCGACCCCGCCTCACGCCGCGACGCCGCCCCGCGCCAGCCCGAACGTTGCCCCGGCGGGCGCCCCCACGCCCAGCGCGAGCCCCCGATAGCGCCGCAGATGCTTGCGCAGCAACAGTTTCCGCACCCGCGCCGCCATCCGGCCGACGCCGTGGCCCTCGACTATCCGCCGCAGCACCGGGTCCGCGGCCAGCGCCTCCGGCCCGGTAAACACCGTCTCGGTCCACACGCCGTCCGCCCGGATCAGGTGATGCCGGTCCATCAGCAGATGCCAGTAGGTCACCGCCCGCGCCGGCCGCGCCACCAGTTCCGCGCGGCCCATTTCCTCGGCGATATGCCGCGCCCGGATCAGCACCTCGCCCTTGCCGTTCGGCCGCCCGTCCCAGGCGAGGAAGGCATGCTGCAGCGACACCAGCATGTCCCGCGCCGGCAGGCCGCCGCCGAACGCCCCGGCCGCGATCCGCACCGGGCGCAGCGCCGGGTCGGCCGCCATCGCCGCCGCCGGAATCCGGTTGCGCAGCACCACGCGCACCGGCTGCGGCCCGGCATCGTAGGTCGCCACCAGGTCCCCGGCCCGCAAGGCCTCCACCGGCCGCGGGCCGCCCGGCGTGTCGACGACCGCCCCGCTGGTCAGGCAGACCGGCGTCGCATACGGGTCCTCGGGCAGCGTGTAGTCGTCGTCGTTGACCACCTGCCCCTGCAGCTCCGACAGGCTGACGCCGGTATCCCAGTAATAGGTGAAGTCCAGCGTCAGGCTGGCATCCGGCACCCCATCCAGCGTCAGAACCCAGATCTGCGGGTCGCCGGTCGGCGTGAGCAGCACATCCTCCAGCGGCACCCCGCCGATATGGATCTCGTCGCGGACCGGGCTGAACCCGTCCACCGTGTCGTGGCCGCTCTCCGGCCCGAAGACGATGGTATCGCTTCCCCCGTCGTATTCCCCGGCCAGGATCAGATCGTTGCCCGCCCCGCCGTCCATCAGATCGGAATCGTGGTCGCCGAACAGCGTGTCGTCGCCCGCCCCGCCATAAAGCGAATCGTCCTGGCTGCCACCGTCGAGAGAGTCGTTGCCGTCGCCGCCCGACAGCAGGTCCGAGCCGCTCGACCCCTCCAGCGTGTCGTCGCCGTCGCCGCCGATCAGGTCATCGTCCTGCGAGCCGCCGTCGAGACGGTCGTTGCCGTCCCCGCCGGACAGCGTGTCGTCCGCCGAGTCGCCGTGCAGCGTATCGTCGCCGTCGCCGCCCTCCAGGCGGTCCTCGCCCGAACGGCCGTCGATGATGTCGTCATCGTCGGTTCCGGACAGCGAGTCGTCCCGCCAGGTTCCGTGAATTCGATTGGGCATGGCCCGTGACTGCCTCATCCGCGCCTCTGACCGGGCGCTTTTTCAGGTATCGGCCGCATTCATGCCCGATTTTCGGAAAACCGCAACGCACGCGACGCTCCGGCCGCGCGGATCGGCGCACACCCGTGGCGAAAAAAGCGTAGTCCGGCGCTCAGCGCTCCGGCATCGGCGCGGCCGGGCAGGCTGCGCCCTCGGCGTCGTCAGCACCATAGCGGGCCAGCCCGTCGGCCCCTGTCGGCGTCAGCCGGTAGATCCCCGGCGACACCCGCTCGAACCAGCCATAGTGATCGTCGGCCATGATCCGCGTCGCCCGCGCCACCCCGGTCTCGCGCGCCACCACGGCGCCCTTGCTCGGCCCCGCCGCCGCCAGGAACGCCGCCACCCGCAGCGCGTCCTGCCGATAGGCCGTCACCAGCCCGCTGCGCATGGCCCCGCCCCGCGCCGGATCGCCCGCGCGCCGCGCGAACTCGCGCAGCAGCCGCCCCTTGCGCGCGGCGGACTTGCGCGGCCGGTACGGCCCCGGGTCGCAGTGAACCTCCACCAGCCCGTCCGAGAGCCGCACCGTCAGCACGCCCAGCCCCAGCCGCCGGCACAGCCGCACGTTCTCCGCCAGCGCCCGCTGCGCGACGCGGCCCGCCCTGCGCGGCACGCAGACATAGACGGCATCGGTCACCGACAGCCGCGCCACGCCCTGCTGCAACAGCGCCAGCGAGAACCCGGTCTTCAGCTCCACGATCACCGGCGGGTCGCCCGCGCGGCAGGCCACCACATCGGCCTCGGCGACCTCGCCCTTCACCTCGTAGCCCTGGCCTTCCAGGAACCCCTTCACCGGCGGGTACAGATCGGTCTCGCGCATCGGTCCCATCCGCCCATCTGGCGCCGCCGCGGCCGTAAAGGCAAGAGCGCAGGCAACGGCCGGCCCGCCCCGATTGCGCCCAAACGCCCCATGACATTGCCCGACCGCGGCCCTATAAGGCGCGCGAAAATCCTCCCGACGAACGGACAGTGCACATGACCATCAAAGTCTTCGGCCACAAATCGCCCGACACCGACTCCACCGGATCGCCCCTCATCTGGGCCTGGTACATGCGCGAGCATCGCGGCCAGGACGCGCAGGCCAAGCTTCTGGGCGAGCCCAACTCCGAGGCGAAGTTCGTGCTCGACCGCTGGGGCGTCGACCAGCCCGAGATCATCGACGGCGTCGCCGCCGGCGAGCCCGTCGTGATCGTCGACACCAACAACCCCGACGAGCTGCCCGCGAACGTCAACGACGCCGACATCGTCCAGATCATCGACCATCACAAGCTGACCGGCGGGCTGCAGACCTCGGGCCCGATCGACATCACCATCAAGCCCTTGGCCTGCACCGCGACCATCATGCACAACCTGATGGGCGACCACGAGAAGATGATGACCGACGAGATCAAGGGCCTGATGCTGTCCTGCATCCTGTCGGACACGCTGGAATTCCGCTCGCCCACCACGACGGAACAGGACAAGGCGCTCGCCGGCAAGCTGGCCGCCGAGCTGGACCTCGACCTCTCCGCCTATGCCGCCGAGATGTTCGCCGCCAAGTCCGATGTCTCCGCCTTCTCGGATGCCGAGCTGATCCGCATGGATTCCAAGATCAACGAGGTCGGCGGCAAGAAATTCCGCGTCTCGGTGCTGGAAACCACGGCCCCCGAGATGCCGCTGAAGCGCAAGGACAGCCTGATGCAAACCATGCCGCAGGTCGCACAGGAGGACGGCGTCGACGAGGTGCTGCTGTTCATCGTCGACATCCTGAAGGAAGAGGCGACGCTGCTGGTCCCCAACGACACCGTGAAGACCGTGGCGGAAAAGAGCTTTGGCGCCAGCGTCACCGGCGACACCGTCGTCCTGCCCGGCATCATGAGCCGCAAGAAACAGATCATCCCGGCGCTGACGCTGTAATGGCCTGGTGATGGCCTGCGGGCGGGGGGGGGGGCCGTACCCGCAGGCCAAACCGCGATGACAGACGACCCGTTCCGCCACCACCCCGGCCTGCGCGGCCTGATCGAGGATCCGGACACCTCCTTCTTCCGCAATTTCACCACGGAAGAGATGGACGCCCGCGTGGCGGAACACGGCGTCGGCCCGGGCTGGCGCCACAGCGACGCGGAGCGCGAGGCCTTCCGCCAGACCGCCCTCGCGGGCCGCCGGGGCCGCGATCTCTGGGTCTTCGCCTACGGCTCGCTGATGTGGAACCCGGCCATCCGGTTCGAAGAGGCGCGCCGCGCCATCCTGCCGGGCCAGTCCCGCCGCTTCATCCTGCTCGACACGCTGGGCGGCCGCGGCACCGCCGACCGTCCCGGCGTCATGGCCGCGCTCGACCGCGACCCGCACGGCCCCGGCTGCCACGGCCTTGCCTTTCGCATCGCCGCCGACCGGCTGGAGACGGAAACGGAAATCCTCTGGCGCCGCGAGCGCATCGCGCCCGCCTACCACGAAAGCTTCCTGACGGCCGAGACCGACCAGGGCCCGATCGAGGTGCTGGCCTTCACCGCCGACCGCGGGGCCGACATGATCGTCCCCGACCTGCCCTTCGACAAGCAGGTCGAATACGCCGCCACCGGCACCGGCTTTCTCGGCTCCAGCCTCGACTACCTGGAAAACCTCGCCGCCCATTTCGCCGAGCTGAAGATCGACGACCCCGACCTCGCCCGCCTCCTGCACGCCGCCCGGACCTACGCGCGCCGCTGACCCCTTCTTCTGGCCGAAAATACTCCCGCCGGAGGCGACCGGACCCCGCAACCCGCGCCCACGCCGGAGCGGCGCGTCGCGGCGCCGATATCGCGAAACGACTCGCGCGGAAGCGCTCCGTTCGGATGCGCCCCGCTCAGAACAGCGGCCAGGCCCAGGACGGCCACCACACCCGCCGGACCTGCCGCGGCCCCGTCGCCCGGTCGTCCCAGCGTCCCAGCCGGAACGCCATCATCGTCGCGTGATCGTAATAGGCCATGGCCGCGCCCTCCTTGCGTTTCGCCGAAGAAGACCGCATGCCTCCTGACAGACAGCTGTCAGCAGGGTCCGCTATGCTGTCAGCAGACCGGACCCCCCGTCCATGCAAAGCCGTCCATGCCCCTCACCCCATGCAACGCCTCAACCGCCTGTTCGAAGTGATCCAGATCCTGCGCGCCAGCCCCCGCCCGCTGCGCGCCGAGGATCTGTCGGACCAATTGGAGGTCTCACCCCGCACGATCTACCGCGACATCGCCGCGCTGCAGGCGATGGGCACCCCGATCGAGGGCGAGGCCGGGATCGGCTATGTGATGCGGCGCGGCTACGACCTGCCGCCGCTGAACTTCGACGCCGAGGAACTGGAGGCGCTGCGCGTCGGCCTGTCGATGCTGGCGCGCTCGGGCGATACAGGGCTGCAGCGCGCCGCGCGGCGGGTCTGCGACAAGGTCGCCGCGCTGAACGCCCCGGCCGAGTGGCTGCAGGTCGCGCCCTGGGGCGTGCCGCCCGACGACCCGGCCAACGGCTGCACCGAACTCACCGTCTTCCGCCAGGCCGTGCGCGAGGAGCGCAAGCTGTCGATCCTCTACCGCGACGGCGACGGCGTCGAGACCTGCCGAATCATCCGGCCGGTCGCGCTCGTCTATCACATCGAATGCGTCATGGTCGCCGCCTGGTGCGAGCTGCGCTCGGGCTTCCGCCATTTCCGGACCGACCGCATCTGGGCCTGCAAGCCGCTGGAGGACCGCTTCGCCGGCCAGGGCGACGCGCTGCGCGCCCTCTGGCGCGAGAGCGAAGGCGTCGGCTACGTCTCCTGATCCGCGCCGCCGCCCGGTCTTTCCGCCCGCGCGGCTTCGTGCGATAGGCGGGGCCGACCAGTCGCGACAGGGGCCCCAATGACCCGCATCATCCACGCGCTCTCCGAGATCTCCCGGTCCTACGACGCCGTCTTCTGCGACGTCTGGGGCTGTCTGCACAACGGCCGCGAACCGTTCCCCGAGGCCGTCGCCGGGCTGCGCGCCTTCCGCGAGGCCGGCGGCCGGGTGGTGCTCGTCACCAACGCGCCCCGCGCCCGCGCCGAGGTGGCGAAACAGCTCGACCGCATCGGCACCCCGCGCGACTGCTGGGACGTGATCGCCACCTCGGGCGACGCCGGCCGCGCCGCCCTGTTCCAAGGCGCCGTGGGCGAGAAGGTGCATTTCATCGGCTACGAATCCGACCTGAGCGTGTTCGAGCCGATCCACATCGTCGAGAACCCGGTCGACGTGCAGCGCGTGCCGCTGCGACAGGCCCAGGGCATCGTCTGCGCCGGTCCAGAAGACCCCTATGCCGATCCGTCCGTCTACCGCGACGATTTCGCCTTCGCCCGCGACCGGGGGATGAAGCTTCTCTGCCTGAACCCCGACGTGATCGTGGATGTCGGCACGAAACGGCAATGGTGCGCCGGCGCGCTGGCGCAGCTCTACACCGAGATGGGCGGCGAGAGCCTCTATTTCGGCAAGCCGCACCCGCCGATCTACGACCTCGCCCGCCAGCGACTCGCCCATCTCGGCGCCGCCGTCCCCGACTCCCGCATCCTCTGCATCGGCGACGGCATTCACACCGACGTGGCCGGCGCCCTGGGCGAGAACCTCGATGTCCTGTTCGTCGCCGGCGGCCTCGCCGCGGAAGAGACCCTGCACGGCGAGCACCCGCATCCCGACCGTCTAAGCGCCTACCTGGACAAGGAAAATCTCACGCCGACCTACAGCATCGGCTACCTGCGCTGAAAACCGGCGCAGCAACAAAATTACAATTTCCGCGACCCTCCGTGACATAAATTACTTTTCCGATTGAGATCGGTCCGCTTCGGCGCTATATGCTGCACTGCAACGAAAGCGCGGAGACCGGACATGCTGGACAACATGGAACGCGGCACGATCTGCATCGAGGATATCGAGATCGGCATGCGCCGCTACCTGCGCAAAGAGGTCACCGACCACGACATCGCGCTGTTCGCCGAGGTCTCGACCGACCGCAACCCGGTCCATCTGGACGATGCCTACGCCCGGGACACCATCTTCGAGGGCCGCATCGCCCACGGCATGCTGACCGCCGCCCTGATCTCGGCGGTGATCGGCGAACAGCTCCCGGGTCACGGCACCGTCTATCTCGGCCAGACGCTGAAGTTCATGTCGCCGGTGCGCCCCGGCGACATGGTCTATGCCGAGGTCCAGGTGCGCGAGATCGACCATTCCCGCCGCCGTGTCACGCTTGATTGTCACTGCGCCGTGGGCGATACGGTCGTCCTGAAAGGCGAAGCGCTGGTCCTGGCGCCCAGCCGCAAGTTCGACTGACCTTGCCTGCATTCGCGCCGCCGCCTATCTTCACGCTATGCGCACGCGCCTTTCCATCCTGATCGATGAAGCGCAGTCCGTCCTGCCGCCCCGTGCCCAGGACGAACTGGCCGATCTGGTCGAGGCCTTCACGGCCCGGCACAGCGCCGAGCCGGACCTGTCTGTCGAGCAGGCGACGGAACTGCGCCGCCGGATGCAGGACTCCTTCGCAGCCGCGCCGCAGGCCGAGGTCGACGCCTTCTTCAAGAGGGTTCTTGGCTGACCTCCGCCTGTCCGTCCGTGCGCTGGACGACCTCCGCAGCATCGACGCCTACCTGGCGGAACGAAATCCGGAAGCGGCGCGACGTGTGATCGGGTCGATCCGTCACACGCTCGATCTGCTGTCGGATTTTCCTCATCTCGGACCGAAAAGCCGCCATGGCAACCTGCGCTACTGCCTCGAACCCAGATACCAATACCTTATCTACTACCGAACCGACGGCGCCGTCATCGACGTGTTATACATCCTCCACCCGCGCCGAAGCCGCCCACCCGCTTGATTGTCCGGCCACACTGGGCGATAGCTCGCGTCGCGGCGGCCGAACGACGGGCGGCGGCCGCTGCGATCAGTGCGACCGGGCCGCGCCCGCCTTCGGGGGACCATGAAGACCTTCACCCACTGGACAGTGCCGGGCGCCGCCGACAAGGGCGCCGCCGCCGCCATCGGCAATTTCGACGGCGTCCATCTGGGCCACCAGGCCGTCATCGACATCGCCCGCGCCGCGGCCGTCCGCACGGACGCCCCCCTCGGCATCGTCACCTTCGAGCCGCACCCGCGCGAATACTTCGCCCCCACGGCCCCGCCCTTCCGCCTGATGAGCGCCGAGACCAAGTCCCACCGGTTGGAGAAGCTCGGCATCGACCATCTCTACCAGCTGCCCTTCGACGCCACGCTCGCCGGCCTGACGCCGGAGGCCTTCGCCCGCGACGTGATCGCCGGCGGGCTCGGCTTGTCCCATGTCGTCGTCGGCCGGGACTTCTGCTTCGGCAAGGGCCGCAAGGGCACCGTGCAGGACCTGCAACGCTGCGGCGCCGCGCACGGCTTCGACGTCACCGTCGCCGACATCGTGGCCACCGACGGCAAGGAGGTCTCCTCGACCAACATCCGCACCGCGCTGGCCGAGGGCCGCCCCCGCGACGCCGCCGCCATGCTGGGCCACTGGCACCGCGTCGACGGCGAGGTGATCCACGGCGACAAGCGCGGAAAGGAGCTGGGCTATCCCACCGCCAACATGTCCATCGCCGGCCTGCACCCGCCGAAATTCGGGGTCTACGCCGTCAAGGCCGATATCCTCACGGGGCCGCATCAGGGCACGCATGACGGCGCCGCCAGCATCGGCGTCCGGCCGATGTTCGGAACGAACGTGCCCAACCTCGAAACCTTCCTGTTCGATTTCGACGGCGATCTCTACGGCGAACACCTGTCCATCGCGCTCGTCGACTTCCTGCGCCCCGAGGTCAGGTTCGACGGCCTCGACGCGCTCACCGAGCAGATGGCCCGGGATTGCCGGGAGGCCCGCGCGATCCTAGCTGACATCCCATGACCGACTCGTCCGACCGCGACCCGATCGACCGCGCGGGCCTGCGCGACCGCTACTGGGAGCGCGTGCCGTTGAAGAACATGACCGCCCGCGAATGGGAGGCGCTCTGCGACGGCTGCGGCAAGTGCTGCCTGAACAAGCTGGAAGACCCCGACACCAACGAGGTCGCCCTCACCCGCGTCGCCTGCCGGCTGCTGGACGACTCGACCTGCCGCTGCGCGCAATACGAGATTCGCAAGCATTTCGTCCCCGACTGCGTGGTGCTGACGCCGAAGAACATCGCCGAGCACGCCTACTGGATGCCGGCGACCTGCGCCTACCGCCTGCTCTACGAGGGCAAGGCGCTTTACGACTGGCACCCGCTGATCTCCGGCACGCCCGAGACGGTCCACGCCGCCGGCGTCTCGGTGCGCGGCTGGACCGTGCCGGAATTCGAGGTGCCCGAGGAAGAGTGGGAAGACCACATCGTCGACGAACCCGTCTGACCCCCACCGACCGATCCGCGCCGGCGCGCCGGAAATGCCCCCCGCGCCTTTCGGAGAGCGGGGCGGGCGGGCGGGCGCTCTCCGAAAGGCGCGGCCCGGCATTTGCCATCCCGCGCGCGATATGCTCTGACGCTGGCACGGCCACGAACAGGACGGACGCCCGATGTACTTCGCCTCCGACAACACCTCGCCCGCGCACCCCAAGGTCCTCGACGCCCTCGCGAAGGCCAACGAGGGCTACATGCCCTCCTACGGCGCCGACCCGATCATGGACGAGGTGCGCGACCGCATCCGCGACCGGTTCGAGGCGCCCGAGGCCGCGGTCTACCTCGTCGCCACCGGGTCCACCGCGAACGCCCTGTCGCTGGCCACCTTCACCGATCCGTGGACCGCGATCTTCTGCCACCGCATCTCGCATGTGGAAGAGGACGAATGCGGCGCGCCCGAATTCTACACCGGCGGCGCCAAGCTGACCCTGGTCGACGGCGCCCATGGCCGGATGGATCCGGACGCGCTGCGCCACGCCATCCGCTTCACCGGGCGCGGCGGCGTCCACAACGTCCAGCGCGGCATGGTCACGCTGACCAACGTGACCGAGGCCGGCACGGTCTATACCGTCGCCCAGGTCGAGGAGATCGCGCGCACCGCCCGGGAATTCGGCCTGCCGGTCCACATGGACGGCGCCCGCTTCGCCAATGCCATCGTCGCCACCAACGCCACGCCGGCCGAGATGACCTGGCGGGCCGGGGTCGACGTGCTGTCCTTCGGCGGCACCAAGAACGGCCTGATGGGGGTCGAGGCGGTGGTGATCTTCGACCCGGACAAGGCGTGGGAGTTCGAGCTTCGGCGCAAGCGCGGCGGCCACCTGTTCTCCAAGCATCGCTACCTGTCGGCGCAGATGCTGGCCTATCTCGAAGACGACCTCTGGCTGCAGATGGCGCGCGACGCCAACCATGCCGGCCAGCTTCTGTCGGACGAGCTGATGTATCTGGACGGCGCCGCGCTCGTGCATCCGGCCGATGCCAACATGGCGTTCCCATCGCTGCCCCGCGCCCTGCACCGCAAGGCCAAGGCGGCCGGCGCACAATACAACATCTGGCCCGGCGACCAGTCGCTCGACGGTCCCGACGACGAACCCGTCTCCGCCCGCCTCGTCTGTTCCTGGTGCACGACCGAGGACGACGTCGACGCCGTCCTCTCCACCTTCAAGGGCTGACGGGCAGGGCCGAGAGCCACCGGGCGGACCGCGCATGGACCTCCGCGCTCTCCAGTAGCGAGTCGTGCCCCAGCGCGGGGACGACCTCGACCTGGCCCGTCCCCGCCGCCGTCAACACCTCGGCATAGCCGCCCGGCACGACCGCCGTATCCTCCGCCCCGACCAATACTAGAAGCGGGGCCTCCATCGCGCGCAGCGCGTCGACCGCGGTCGTCGGCGGCAGCGGCAGCCCGGAAGCCATCGCCGTGAAGCTGTAGGCGGGGTCGTCCGGCGGCAGGTCCAGAAAGGCCACGGGCAGGCGGTTGAACGCGCGGATTCCTGCCATGTTCAAGAGCACCAGCCCGGTCATCCGCGCCCGGTCGATCCGAAGCGCGCCGGCCTCCTGCGCGTCGCGCGGCGGCGCGGTCGGCCCCGGCCCGAACACCGGCGCGAACAGGAGATAGCCGTCGACAGGCGGCCGGTCCCGCTTCAGCGCGAAACGAAGCGCAATGCCGCCGCCCATGGAATGCCCGGCCAGCACCATGCGGGCCTCCGGCCGCTCGTCCCGCAGCGCGCCGACGATCTCCGCGAGGTCGTCTTCGTACTGCCCGATCCGGTCGAGGTCATAGCGCCGCCCGCTCGACTCGCCGTGCCCCCGCAGGTCGATCAGCACCACGCGCGCGCCTGCTGCACCGGCCAGCTTCCCGGCGGCGCCGATCCACCTGTCGCCGGCCACGCCGATCCCGTGCACCAGCACGATCACGGTTTCGGCCGCCGCATCGCCGAAGACCCGCGCCGCGATGCGCCCGCCGTCGGACATCGCGAAATCCCGCCGGCGATAGCTCGCGGTCTCGTCCGCCGCCCGCGCCGCCTCGCTTGTCTGCCCTGCCATCTCGTTGGTCCGCTGTCCGGCCATTGCGCGCCGCCGCGGCCACAGGACCATGCCGAGCACGACGAGCACCCCGGCCGTTGCCAGAGCGACAAGGATGACGACGATCAGCAGGGGCAGGGGCATGGTTCCTCGCTCGATTTGAGGGGATAGGAACGGCGCGTCAGGTCCGGTCGCCGTCCGAGAGCGCGCCGGTCAGCCGCTCGGCCACCCGCAGCGCGGTTTCCAGCTCTTCCTCAGTGAAATCGTCGGCCAGGTCGCCGGCCCGCGTCCTCTCGGCCGCCAGCACCTCCGAGATCAGCGCCGCCCCCGCCTCCGTCAGCGCGATGAGCGGCGACGCGCGGTGCCGGGGATTGTCCCGTTTCTCGGCCAGCCCCGCCTCGATCACGTCGTTGACCATGAGCTGTACATATTGCCGCTTCACTTCCAGCGCCCGCGCGATATCGGGCACCGACAGCGCGCCGCGGGCGTCGAGGATTTCCAGCACCGCGCGCATCCGCACGGTCAGCCCGGTCCCCTCCAGTCCCCGCCGCACCATGTCCTCCACCCGCTGCATCAGCGGACGGGTCAGCCAGAGAAACCCGTGAAGCTGCTTTGCCTTGCTCATGACAATGTAGATGTCATAATGACAAATATATTGTCAATACTGCGGACACCACCCGACTGCAGCCCGCAAAGACCGCACGCGACCGCGTGCAGCCTGTCATGACCGTCGGAATCCAGGATCCCCGACCGGGGCCCGAAGCCCTACAGCTCCCCCGACAGGTGCAGGTCCAGGTCGTCGATCCTGTCCTGCCCCCAGAACCGCTCGTCCGTCTCGGTGATGTAGAACGGAGAGCCGAAGACCCCTCGGGTCACGGCCTCCTCCAGGTTCTGCGCATAGGCCTCCGCCCCGGCCAGCAGCCCGCTATCGGCCAGCCCAGGGTCGAACCCCGCCGCCTCCAGGCAGGCGCGGATCACGCCGTCCTCCGCGATGTCCGTCTCCTCGGCCCAGCAGGCCCGGAGCAGCCCGTGCGTCAGCGCCCCCAGATCGCCGCCGCCCGCCGCCTGCGCCGCGATGATCGCATAGGAGGACGGCGCCCCGTTGGTCGGCCAGTGCGCCGGCTTCAGGTTGATCGGCAGCCCGGCCTTCTTCGCCTGCCGCTGCATCTCCTGCAGTCGGTAGACCTGCCGCCCCTCGAACCGCTGGTCCGGCGGCGTGCCCCCGGTTCGCGGGAAGGCCGCGCGCAGGTCGAACGGCTTGTAGGTCACCGCCGCGCCGTGTTTCGCCGCCACCGCCTCCAGCCGCGTCCCGGCCAGATAGGCGAAGGGCGAGGTCGTCGAAAAGAAGTAGTCGATCTGGGGCATCCGGTCCCTCCGCCTGTCCATCGTGTTTGCAAGACCCTATCAGGGTGGTAATCCCTCGTCACGAATCCGTCACTCCGCCGCATCAGCCAGAGATCCGCCTGCCATGCCCGCTCTTCACGAACCCAAACTCATGTCCGGCAACGCCAACAAGTCCCTCGCCGCCGCCGTCTCGCGACGGATGTCGATGCACCGGGGGGTCAATGTCGGACTCGTCGACGCCAGGGTCGAGCGCTTCAACGACGGCGAGATCTTCGTCGAGGTGTTCGAGAACGTCCGCGGCGAGGACATGTTCATCCTGCAGTCGACCTCGAACCCCGCCAACGACAACCTGATGGAACTGCTGATCATGGCCGACGCGCTGCGCCGGTCCTCGGCGCGGCGCATCACCGCGGTGATCCCCTATTTCGGCTATGCCCGCCAGGACCGCCGCACCAAGGCGCGCACGCCGATCTCGGCCAAGCTGGTGGCCAACATGATCGTCGGCGCCGGGATCGAGCGGGTGCTGACCATGGATCTGCACGCCGCGCAGATCCAGGGTTTCTTCGACATCCCCGTCGACAACCTCTATGCCTCGCCGATCTTCGCGCTGGACATCGAGCACCAGTTCCAGGGCAAGCTGCAGGACGTGGTCGTCGTCTCGCCCGACGTGGGCGGCGTGGCCCGCGCGCGCGAGCTGGCCAAGCGGATCGGCTGCGCGCTGGCCATCGTCGACAAGCGCCGCGAGAAGCCCGGCGAAGTGGCCGAGATGACGGTGATCGGCAATGTCGAGGGCAAGACCTGCATCATCGTCGACGACATCTGCGACACCGCCGGCACGCTCTGCAAGGCCGCCGACCTGCTGATCCGCGAAGGCGCGACCGAGGTGCATTCCTATATCACCCACGGCGTCCTGTCCGGCCCCGCGGTCGAGCGGGTGACCAATTCCTCGATGAAGTCGCTGGTGATCACCGACACGATCGAGGCGACCGAATCCGTCCGCAACGCCCAGAACATCCGCATCGTGCCCACCGCGCCGATCTTCGCGCAGGCGATCCTGAACATCTGGAACGGCACCTCGGTCTCGTCGCTCTTCGAGACCGAGACGCTGCATCCGATCTACGAAGGCACCTACGCCACGCTCTGAGGCGCCGCGCGCGCCAGCCGCCACGCCAGCGGCAGGATCGCGGCCACCAGCACCGCCGACAAGAGGAACGGCGCGCCGGGCATCCGCACCGCCGCGTCCGGCGCCACGAAGACGGAGAAGACCGGCGTGAAGACCAGCGGCCCCGCCACCGCGGCCAGCGAGCTGAGCGAGGCGATGACCCCCTGCACCATGCCCTGCCGGTCCTCGTCGGCGGCGTTCGCGGCCAGCGCGGTCAGCGTCGGCGGCACCAGGTCCGACAGCGAGGCCAGCGGCAGGAACAGCACCACGGCCCAGACCGCCGTGGTAAAGCCGAAGCCCACCAGCGACACCACCGCCACCGCCAGGCCCCATAGCACCAGCCGCCGCTCGCGCAGCCGTTCCACAGCCACCGGCATCGCCACCGCCTGCACCAGCGCCACCAGCACTCCGTAGGCCGACAGCGACAGGCCGATCACCAGCGCCGACCAGCCGAAGGTCTCGCGCCCCCAGAAGGCCCAGAGCGTCGGGTAGACCATGTTCGCGAACTCGAACAGCCCGATGCAGACCAGCGGGATCGCCATACCCGGCATCGCCCAGGCGCGCAGAAAGCTGGCGAAGGGGTTCAGGTCGCGCGCGCCGAACGGCCGCCGATGCTCGGGCTTCAGCGACTCGGGCAGCACGAACAGGCCGAAGGCCACGTTCACCGCCGCCATCGCCGCGGCCAGCCAGAACGGCGCCGTCACGTGCCACGCCGCGACGATCCCGCCCAGCGCCGGCCCCAGCACGAAGCCGATGCCGAACGCCGCCCCGATCATCCCGAACCGCGCCGCGCGCTGCTCCCGCGGCGTGATGTCCGAGATATAGGCCGTCGCGGTGATGTAGGTGGCGCCCGCCAGCCCCGCCAGCGTCCGGCCCAGGAGCAACAGCCAGAACGTCCCCGCCAGCGCCATCAGCACGTAATCCAGCGCCAGGAACACCAGCGCCGCCAGCAACACCGGCTTGCGGCCCCAGGCGTCCGAGATCGAGCCGACGATGGGGCCGAAGACGAACTGCGCCCCGGCATAGGCCGCCATCAGCACGCCGGCCCAGACCGAGCCCTCGGCGCTGTCATGCGCGCCGACGCGCTCCATCAGGTCGGGCATGATCGGAAACACGATGCCGATCCCGATGGCGTCGATCATCAGGGTCGCGAGGATGAACAGATAGGGTCCGGTCGGGCGCGCCATGGCGTCTTCTTCCCCGCCACGACGCGCTTGGCAAGCCGTTTGCGGTGCGTTGGTCCGGACGGCCCGCCGAACGGCGCGTCCCGCGCGGCACCCATTCGCCGTAGGATGGGTGGTTCCGCCCAACGGGCGGGTTCACCCATCGCGCCGGGTCATCGCGCCCCTCAATACAACTCCCAATCGTCCGCGTGCCGCAGCTCGCCCACCGCCATCCAGTCCGCCCGGACCCGCGCCACCCGGCTGTCGCCCCAGGTCCGGAACACTAGCTCGAACCCGGTCTCGGTGATCTTCTCGGCCGCGATGTCCGCGCGCTGGTTGGTGTTGCCGTCCGTGTCCCACATGGCGATCGACACGTGGACCGCCGGCGGCGCACGGTAGCTTTCGGCGAACTTCACCTTCTTGCGCCGCTGGCGCGCGCCGTCGCCGGACCACATGCGCCCGCCGTTCTCGAAATCCGAGAACATCAGGACGCTGCCCTGATCGACGCCGATATGGTGATTGCGAAGCCGTTTCATTGTCCACTCCCCAGGGACTGGCTAGGCGCTGTTTAAGGCGGAAATACGGACAGGACATGAAAAAGCCCCGGCGGTAAACCACCGGGACCGTTCACTATTCCTGCCGCGCGGCGCGCAGTCGCCTCAGACCATGTCCTCGGCCAGATGCGCCAGGTCGGACAGCGCCTTCGCCGTGGCGTCCTTCTCGTGCGGTTCGGCCGCTTCATGCGCCTTCTCCGCCTCGCGGCGCAGTTCCTCGATGAAGTCCTGCGTCACCTCGCTGCGCGGGATCGCCCGCTCGGCCAGGACCGAGGTCGAGGCGGCGTTGACCTCGGCGAAGCCGCCCGACACGACGAATTCCTGCGTGCCTTCGGCGCCCTCGACATGCAGCACGCCGGGCCGCAGCGTGGTGATGACCGGCATGTGGCCGGGCATCGCCGTCATGTCGCCTTCCATCGCCGGGATGCGGATGGCGCTGGCCTCGTAAGAGGCCAGCATCCGCTCCGGCGAGACAAGGTCGAATTGCATCGTATCGGCCATCTCGCCCTACCTTACGCCGCGTCCGCGGCCATGCGCTCGGCCTTGGCGACCACGTCGTCGATGCCGCCGACCATGTAGAAGGCGCCCTCGGGCAGGTGGTCGTATTCGCCGGCGACCACCGCCTTGAACGACTTGATCGTGTCCTCCAGCGGCACCTGGATGCCGTCCGAGCCGGTGAACACCTTGGCCACATCGAACGGCTGCGACAGGAAGCGCTGGATTTTCCGGGCGCGGGCCACGGTCAGCTTGTCCTCTTCCGACAGCTCGTCCATCCCGAGAATGGCGATGATGTCCTGCAGCGACTTGTAGCGCTGCAGGATCCCCTGCACGTCGCGCGCCACCTGGTAGTGCTCCTCGCCCACGACCGCCGGGTCGAGGATCCGCGAGTTGGAGTCGAGCGGGTCCACCGCCGGGTAGATGCCCAGCTCCGAGATCGCCCGGCTCAGCACCGTGGTGGCATCGAGGTGGGCGAAGGTCGTGGCCGGCGCCGGGTCGGTCAGGTCGTCCGCGGGCACGTAGACGGCCTGGATCGAGGTGATCGAGCCCGCCTTCGTGGAGGTAATCCGCTCCTGCATCTGGCCCATGTCGGTGGCCAGCGTCGGCTGATAGCCCACCGCCGAGGGAATCCGGCCCAGCAGCGCCGACACCTCGGAGCCCGCCTGCGTGAAGCGGAAGATGTTGTCGACGAAGAACAGAACGTCGGTGCCGGACTGGTCGCGGAACTGCTCGGCCAGCGTCAGGCCGGTCAGCGCGACGCGGGCGCGCGCCCCCGGCGGCTCGTTCATCTGGCCGTAGACCAGGGCCACCTGGCTTTCGGGCAGGTTGTCCGGCTTGATGACGCCCGACTCGATCATCTCGTGATACAGGTCGTTGCCCTCGCGGGTCCGTTCGCCGACGCCGGCGAAGACCGAGAAGCCCGAGTGCACCTTGGCGATGTTGTTGATCAGCTCCATGATGAGCACGGTCTTGCCCACCCCGGCGCCGCCGAACAGGCCGATCTTGCCGCCCTTGGAATAGGGCGCCAGCAGGTCCACCACCTTGATGCCGGTGACCAGGATCTCCGACTCGGTCGCCTGCTCCTCGAATTGCGGGGCGGGCTGGTGGATCGGGCGGCGCTCCTCGGCCTTGACCTCGGCGCCCTCGTCCACCGGCGCGCCGATGACGTTCAGGATACGGCCCAGCGTGGCGTTGCCGACCGGAACGGTGATCGGCCCGTCCATGTCGGTCACCTCCTGGCCGCGCACCAGCCCCTCGGTCGCGTCCATCGCGATGCAGCGGACCGTGTTCTCGCCCAGATGCTGCGCGACCTCCAGAACCAGCCGGTTGCCGTGGTTGTCGGTTTCCAGCGCGTTCAGGATTTCGGGCAGGTGATCGTCGAACTGCACGTCGACGACGGCGCCGATGACCTGGGTCACTTTGCCTTTCGCGTTTGCCATTTGGTTATCTCCAGTTCCCAATGCGGCCCAAGATGCTCATTCGTCGAGGATTTCAAGCCGCCGTTCTATTCTCATTAGTCGGGTTTCGAAACGATCAAGCCGCTGATTTGTATTGGCATTCAGGAGCTCAATCGCAGTAAGACGTTCCTTAACATCGGACAAGTCACTCTCGATCCGGGCAAGCTGACCCTGAATTTGGCGCAGCAACGGGACCGTCATGTCCTCAATCGGATGTTCTTCGTCAGCCATTTTACCTCAGCGGGTCATTTGGCATTGCCACGAGAGCCAAAGCATACCCGATCAACTTCGCCGCATTGTCACCCTTTTGACCCAATGCGTCCGGACTAATGCCCAGCTCGCGAAGCTTATCACGGAGGTCGCCCTTTCCCTCATCAAGTTCGCTAAAGGCAGAGGAAATTTCGCCCTTCTTCGCCTCCACAGCATCTGCCAACTTCCGCAAAACCGCTACCAGATCATCGGTTTTCTCATAGGTTCGATCTCTTGCTATGTCGAAACTTACCGAAGACGTACTTGTCGGACGAACTGCACCACCGCTTTGGATCAGATTGACATTTGCACTGACGAACAGATTCATCACAGCGCCTCCGCCCCAGAGATAATTTCGATCAGCTCGTTGGTGATCACGGCCTGGCGCGAGCGGTTGTACTGGATCGTCAGACGGTCGATCATGTCGCCCGCGTTGCGCGTCGCGTTGTCCATCGCGGTCATCCGCGCGCCCTGTTCCGACGCGCCGTTCTCCAGCAGGCCCGCGAAGATCTGCGTCGCCACGCTCTTCGGCAGAAGCTCGGCCAGGATGCCCTCCTCGCTCGGCTCGTACTCGTAGAAGCTCGCGTTTTGCGGCGCGTCGTCCTCGTCGAAGGTCGCCGGGATCACCTGAAGCTCGGTCGGCTCCTGGCTGATCACCGAATGGAACTTCGAGTAGTAGATCTTGCAGACGTCGAACTCCTCGGCGTCGAAGCGGGCCAGCACGTCCTTGGCGACGCCCTGCGCGTCGGCATAGCCGATGCGCTTGACCTCGCTCAGATCCACGTGCCCGACGAACTTGGCCTCGTGGTCCCGCTTCAGCTGTTCGCGGCCCTTCTTGCCGACGGTGAGGATCTTCACCGTCTTCCCGGCTGCTTCCAGCTCGGCGATCTTGCCGCGCACCAGCCGCACGATGGACGAGTTGAAGCCGCCGCACAGCCCCCGCTCGGCCGTCATCACGACCAGAAGCTGCACCTGGTCCGATCCGGTGCCCAGCAGGAGCTTCGGCCCCTGCCCCATTTCCCTGGCCGAGGCCGCCAGCCCCGACATCACCGCGTTGAACCGCTCGGCATAGGGACGCGCGGCTTCCGCGGCATCCTGCGCCCGGCGCAGCTTGGCCGCGGCCACCATCTGCATGGCCTTGGTGATCTTCCGGGTCGACTTGACGGAGTCGATCCGGTTCTTCAGGTCCTTCAGAGACGGCATGCGCCTTCCCCCTTACGCGAAGTCTTTGGCGAATTCCTCGATTGCGGCCTTCAGCTTGTCCGCCGGCTCGCCCTTGATCTTCGGATCCTCGTCCGCGATCCAGTCGAGGATGTCCTTGCGGTTGTTCCGCATGTGGTTCAGCAGCCCGTCCTCGAACGCCTTCACCCGGTCCAGCGGCAGCTTGTCGAGAAAGCCGTTGGTGCCGGCGAAGATGACACAGACGATCTCCGCGTTGGTCAGCGGCGAATACTGCGGCTGCTTCATGATCTCGGTCAGCCGCGCGCCCCGGTTCAGAAGCTGCTGGGTCGAGGCGTCGAGGTCCGAGCCGAACTGCGCAAACGCCGCCATCTCGCGGTACTGCGCGAGGCTCAGCTTCACCGGGCCGGCCACCGACGACATGGCGCTCGTCTGCGCCGACGAGCCCACCCGCGACACCGACAGGCCGGTGTTCACCGCCGGGCGGATGCCCTGGAAGAACAGCTCGGTCTCCAGGAAGATCTGGCCGTCGGTGATCGAGATCACGTTGGTCGGGATGAAGGCCGACACGTCGCCGCCCTGGGTCTCGATGATCGGCAGCGCGGTCAGCGAGCCGGCGCCGTTGTCCTCGTTCAGCTTCGCCGAGCGCTCCAGCAGGCGGGAGTGCAGGTAGAACACGTCGCCCGGATAGGCTTCGCGCCCCGGCGGGCGGCGCAACAGCAGCGACATCTGGCGATAGGCCACGGCCTGTTTCGACAGGTCGTCGTAGACCACCAGCGCGTGACGGCCGTTGTCGCGGTAGAACTCGGCCATCGCGGTGGCGGTGTAGGGCGCCAGGTACTGCATCGGCGCCGGGTCCGACGCGGTGGCGGCCACAACGATCGAGTATTCGATGGCCCCGGTCTCTTCCAGGCGCTTCACCAGCTGCGCGACGGTCGAGCGCTTCTGGCCCACGGCGACATAGACGCAGTAGAGCTTCTTCGACTCGTCGTCGCCGGCGGCGTCGTTATAGGTCTTCTGGTTCAGGATCGTGTCGAGCGCCACGGCGGTCTTGCCGGTCTGACGGTCGCCGATGATCAGCTCGCGCTGGCCGCGGCCGATCGGGATCATCGCGTCGATCGCCTTCAGGCCGGTCGCCATCGGCTCGTGCACCGACTTGCGCGGGATGATGCCCGGGGCCTTCACGTCGGCGACGCGGGTTTCCTTCGTCTCGATCGGCCCCTTGCCGTCGATCGGGTTGCCCAGCGCGTCCACCACGCGGCCCAGCAGCGCGTCGCCCGCGCCGACCGACACGATGTCGTTGGTGCGCTTGACGGTGTCGCCTTCCTTGATGTCGCGGTCCGAGCCGAAGATCACGACGCCGACATTGTCCTGTTCGAGGTTCAGCGCCATCCCCATGATGCCGCCCGGAAACTCGACCATCTCGCCGGCCTGCACGTTGTCCAGGCCGAAGACGCGGGCGATCCCGTCACCGACGGACAGCACGCGGCCGACCTCGGCCACTTCGGCCTCCTGGCCGAAGTTCTTGATCTGGTCCTTCAGGATTGCGGAAATTTCCGCAGCTTGGATCGCCATCTTATCCGACCTCTTTCATTGCATTCTGTAGGTTCGCAAGCTTCGACCGGATCGAGGTATCGATCATCTTCGAGCCCACCTTGACGACAAGACCGCCGATGAGGCTTTCGTCGACGGTCGCATTGATCTTCACGTCCTTGCCCACGGAGCCGGCCAGCGTCTTGGCCAGTTTCTCCGACTGGGTCTTGGTCAGCGCCTTGGCCGAGACGACGTCGGCCGTCACCTCGCCCTTCTCGGCGGCGATGCGCTCGCGCAGGGCGCGCAGCATCTGCGGCACCACGAACAGGCGGCGCTTGCCGGCCATCAGCGCCAGCGTGTTGGTCATCGTGGAAGACAGTTCCATCTTCTTGGCGACCGCGGTGATCGCCCGGCCCTGCGCGTCGCGGCTGTAGACCGGCGAATGGATCAGGTCGCGCAGGTCGGCGCTGTCGGCCAGCGCGGCCTCCAGCGCGTCCACGTCGCTTTCGAGGGTGGAAAGGGAGTTGTCTTCCTTGGCCAGTTCAAAGACGGCCGTGGCGTATCGCGCCGCGATGCCGGTCGAAATCGAAGCTGTTTCGGACACGTCGATCCTTCCGATGTTGTTGGCCCCGGTTCCCCCCCGCGAGGTCTCGCGAGCCAAGGCAGCCCTGTCAGCAGGACCGACGGTCCTGCCCCCAAAATCGGCGTCGGTCTAGCAGAGCCTTTACCGACCCGCAACATTCTTGGGATCGTTTCGCGGCGGCATCAGGCCCTTCAAAATAAGGGCCCGAAAAAGGTGCGACCGAATGCGCCGCATTTCCGCAACACAAACTGCAGGAATAGTGAAAGCCGGGGCAATCGAATCCGTCGCCGCGGTGCAGCGATGTTTGCGCAAACAGCCGGAAACCCGCCGATCCCGGCCGCGCGCCCCGGTCCCCGGCCGGCGTCCGGCCGCGCCGCTCACACCGGTTTCGGCTCCGGCTGGGTCAGCCCCTCCAGCACCCGCAGGGGCTTGCGCACCCGCTCCTTCAGCCCGTTGGTCGGCGCCTTCACCCGCTTCGTCGCCTCCACGATCAGCACTCCGCCGGCGAACCGCATCGACAGCCGCCGCCCGGTCCGCTCCCAGAACCCGCCGGTCTTCAGCCAGAACCGCTTGTCCGAGGGCGGCTGGAACAGCGCCGCCGCGTGGCGCGTCACCTCGAAGCCGTGCCGCTCCAGCTGCGTCTCCAGCTGCGTCTGCGAATAGGGCCGCCCGAAGCCGAACGGCGTGATGTCGCGCCGCGCCCACAGCCCCGCCCGGTTCGGCACGATGAACAGCGCCCGGCCCCCCGGCACCAGCACCCTCTGGGATTCGTCCATGAGCCGCGACGGGTTCTCGCTCGTCTCCAGCCCGTGCAGCAGGATCAGCTTGTCCGCCAGCCCGGTCTGCAGCGGCCACAGCGTCTCTTCGCACAGCACCGACAGGTTCGGCTGCGCGTTGGGCCAGGGCATCACCCCCTGCTGGCCGGGCATCAGCGCGATCACCCGCTCGGCCTCCGGCAGGAACGGCCTGAGCAGCGGCACGGCAAAGCCGAACCCCACCACCGTCTCGTTCTTCGCGGCGGGCCACAGATACGCCACCTGCTCGCGGATCGCCCGCTGCGCCGCGCGCCCCAGCCCGGTGCGGTAGTAGAAATTCCGAAGGTCCAGAACGTCCAGATGCATTGCGGCCCGGTCCATCATCGGCAAGGGTCGGGGCAAAGCATGACCTACGTCCGGAGGAAACGCCATGCCCCTCGACATCGTCACCGTCCCCTGCCTGAGCGACAATTATGCGTATCTCGTCAAAGGTCCAGACGGCGTCTGCGTCATCGACGCGCCCGAGGCCGGCCCGATCATCGCCGCGCTGGACGAGCGCGGCTGGACCCCCGGCGTGATCATGATCACCCACCACCACCACGACCATGTCGGCGGCGTCGACGCGCTCAAGGCGAAATACGGCTGCAAGGTGATGGGGCCGAAAGCCGAAGAGGCCAAGCTCCCGCCGCTCGACATGGCGCTGGAAGAGGGCATGAACGGCGGCGCGGGCGACGGCTATACCGTGCCGCTCCACGTCCCCGGCCACACGCTGGGCCACATGGCCTTTCACTTCCCCGAGGCGAAGGCCGTGTTCTCTGCCGACAGCCTGATGGCGCTGGGCTGCGGCCGGGTGTTCGAGGGCACGCCCGAGATGATGTGGCAGACCATGCAGAAGTTCCTCGCCCTGCCCGACGACACCCGGGTCTATTCCGGCCACGAATACACCGCCAACAACGCCCGCTTCGCGCTGACCGTCGAACCCGACAACGACGCCCTCAAGGCCCGCGCCGCCGAGATCGAGGAGACGCGCGCCCGCGGCGCGCCCACGGTGCCCTCGACCATCGGCGAGGAAAAGGCGACGAACCCCTTCCTCAGAGCCCACTTGCAGACGGTCAAGGACGGCCTAAATATGGGGCATGCTTCCGACGCCGACGTCTTTGCCGAGATCCGCCGACGCAAGGACAGCTTCTGAGCCACCGGCTCCGAGCGACTGGCGCCGGACAGCGCATGCCCAAGCGGCAACACCCGTTGCCCATCTGCCCAGAAAGCGGTCGATCAACAAAAAATGTGACCGGCCGTGAGAAGAAAACCCTTGAAGCGCTAGCAGGGACAACCGAACCTTAAGCGTATGAGGTCACGGTGGGGTCGGGGCCTTCGCGGCCCTCTCCGCCACAGCGAAGGAGCACGATCAGGTGCCGTCATTTTCGAACACCCTCGAGCAGGCAATCCACTCCGCCCTGGCGCTGGCCAATGCCCGCCGCCATGAACTGGCGACGCTGGAGCATCTGCTGCTGGCCTTGGTCGACGAACCCGACGCCGCCAAGGTCATGCAGGCCTGCAGCGTCGATCTCGACGCGCTGCGCAAGACCCTTGTGGAATTCATCGACGACGATCTGTCGACCCTTGTGACGGATGTCGACGGGTCCGAGGCCGTGCCGACCGCGGCCTTCCAGCGCGTGATCCAGCGCGCGGCGATCCACGTGCAGTCGTCCGGCCGCACGGAGGTCACCGGCGCCAACGTCCTCGTCGCCATCTTCGCCGAGCGCGAATCGAACGCGGCCTATTTCCTGCAGGAGCAGGACATGACCCGCTACGACGCGGTCAACTTCATCGCCCACGGCGTGGCGAAGGATCCGTCCTTTGGCGAATCGCGCCCCGTCCAGGGCGCCCAGGAGGTCGAGGAAGAGGCCCAGACGCAGGACGACGACCAGAAAGGCGAAAGCGCCCTGGCGAAATACTGCGTGGATCTGAACGCCAAGTCGAAGAAGGGCGATGTCGACCCGCTGATCGGCCGCGCCCAGGAGGTCGAGCGCTGCATCCAGGTGCTCTGCCGCCGGCGCAAGAACAACCCGCTCCTGGTGGGCGATCCCGGCGTCGGCAAGACCGCCATCGCCGAGGGCCTCGCGCACAAGATCGTCGGGGGCGACACGCCCGACGTGCTTAAGGGCGCCACGATCTACTCGCTCGACATGGGCGCGCTGCTCGCGGGCACCCGCTATCGCGGCGATTTCGAGGAACGGCTGAAGGCCGTCGTCGCCGAGCTGGAGGATCACCCCGACGCGATCCTGTTCATCGACGAGATTCACACCGTCATCGGTGCCGGCGCCACCTCGGGCGGCGCGATGGACGCCTCGAACCTGCTGAAGCCCGCGCTGCAGGGCGGCAAGCTGCGCTGCATGGGCTCGACGACCTACAAGGAGTTCCGCCAGCACTTCGAGAAGGACCGCGCGCTGTCGCGCCGGTTCCAGAAGATCGACGTGACCGAGCCGACGGTCGACGACGCGGTGAAGATCCTCAAGGGCCTGAAGCCCTATTTCGAGAAGCACCACGAGATCAAGTATACCTCGGACGCGATCAAGACGGCGGTCGAGCTTTCGGCGCGCTACATCCACGACCGCAAGCTGCCCGACAAGGCCATCGACGTCATCGACGAGGCCGGCGCGGCGCAGCACCTGGTCGCGGATTCGAAACGCCGCAAGACCATCGGCGCCAAGGAGATCGAGGCCGTGGTCGCCAAGATCGCCCGCATCCCGCCGAAGAACGTCTCCAAGGACGATGCCGAGGTGCTGAAGGATCTCGAAGGCACGCTGAAGCGCGTGGTCTTCGGCCAGGATCCGGCGATCGAGGCGCTGTCCTCGGCGATCAAGCTGTCCCGCGCCGGCCTGCGCGAGCCGGAAAAGCCGATCGGCAACTACCTGTTCGCCGGCCCCACCGGCGTCGGCAAGACCGAGGTCGCGCGCCAGCTGGCGGATTCGCTGGGCGTCGAGCTTCTGCGCTTCGACATGTCGGAATACATGGAGAAGCACGCCGTCTCGCGCCTGATCGGCGCGCCCCCGGGCTACGTGGGCTTCGACCAGGGCGGTCTTCTGACCGACGGCGTCGACCAGCACCCGCATTGCGTGCTCCTGCTCGACGAGATCGAGAAGGCGCATCCGGATGTCTACAACATCCTGTTGCAGGTGATGGACCACGGCAAGCTGACCGACCATAACGGCCGGACGGTGGATTTCCGCAACGTCGTGCTGATCATGACCACCAACGCGGGCGCCGCCGAGCAGGCCAAGGAAGCCATCGGCTTCGGCCGCGACCGGCGCGAGGGCGAGGATACCGCCGCGATCGAGCGGATGTTCACGCCGGAATTCCGCAACCGCCTGGACGCGGTCATCTCCTTCGGCGCGCTGCCGAAAGAGGTCATCCTGCAGGTGGTCGAGAAGTTCGTCCTGCAGCTGGAAGCCCAGCTCATGGATCGCGGCGTGACCATCGAACTCACCAAGCCCGCGGCCGAATGGCTGGCCGAGAAGGGCTACGACGACAAGATGGGCGCCCGCCCGCTGGGCCGCGTGATCCAGGAGAACATCAAGAAGCCGCTGGCCGAGGAACTTCTGTTCGGCAAGCTGGCCAAGGGCGGCGTGGTCAAGGTCGGTGTCAAGGACGGCGAGATCGACCTGCGCATCGAAGAGACCAAGCCGCCGCGGCTGCAGTCCAAGAAGCCGCCGCTCCTGACGGCCGACTGACCCGGCACAGATGCTCTAACGAAAGGCCCCGCCCCAGCGGGGCCTTTTCCTTTCGCGGCCACGCGCAAACGCATGCCCATCCCGCGCCCCCACGGGACGGCGGGCGGGGCGACGCTGCCCACCGGGCAGCGAGCGCCCGCCCGCCGGCCTACTTCTCCGTCAGCTTCAACTCGATCCGCCGGTTCTGGGCCCGCGCCTCCGGCGTGTCGCCCTCCGCGATCGGCTGCCACTGCCCGAACCCCGTCGCCGCCAGCCGCTCGGGCGGGAAGCCTAGCTCGTCGATCATGAACCGCACCACCGACAGCGCCCGCGCCTGGCTGAGCTCCCAGTTGTCCTCCCAGCGCCCGCCCCGGATCGGCGCGCTGTCGGTATGCCCGTCCACCCGCAGCACCCAGTCGATATTCTCCGGAATCTGGTCCGACACGTCGCGCAGGATCGACACCACCCGCGCGATCTGGTCGCGGCCGGGATCGGACAGCTCCGCCTCGCCCACCTCGAACAAGACCTCGGAGGAGAACACGAAGCGGTCGCCCTCGATCCGCACGCCCTCGCGCCCCTCCAGAAGCTGCACGAGCTGCCCGAAGAATTCCGACCGGTAGCGCTCCAGCTCCTGCTGCCGCTCCTCCAGCTCCTCGCGCAAAGCCGCCTCGGCATCCGCCCGCGCCTTCTCCGCCTCGGCGCGCAGCCGCTCCTGCTGCGCCGCCCGCGCCAGCGCCGCGTTCAGCTGCTGGCCCAGCGCCTGGATCTGCACCTCCGCCGCCGCGTCCTCCTCCGCGGCGACATCCAGCA
>NZ_JARGYC010000028.1 GCF_029168335.1 Psychromarinibacter sediminicola | reverse complement strand
CCGTTTTCTACGGCCGCAGCCCATCATGTGCACAGGAAAAGGCCGCGGCGTGACGCTCATGAGCGTTGCCAGCTATAGTTCACGGATGACCAGATAAATCGACGTCTTTCAGTGCGGAAATCCGTGAGTTTCGGTGCCGGTGCCATGCCTCCGTTTGTAGGCCCTCAATCTCGTCAAAAGCTCGCTCACAATTCTGCATACCTCTTTCACGCCAATTGGAGCACAAATGCTTTCTTTCAATTTCAACAAGTTGCCTTTCATAAGTCGACCCAGACGGGTCATAATAACATGCTGATGCCGGGATGCCGGCATCCCGGCACCATGCTAGTCGGAACGCCTTTTCGGCGCTCTTGCGGTCTTGCCAGTCCACGGGCAAGCCTGCGAAGTCGACTCCGGCGAGTTCTGCAGGTGCAATGAGACGAGGAAACGGCGTGCCCGACGACCACGCGGCCTCGAGCCCTTCCTCGCTCCGCACGAAGCGCTCGAACCCGAAGCCGTGCCGGGCGTAGTGATCGAGCGTGCCCTCGGTCTTCAGCCATCCGAAAACCGAGAGGACGACAAGTGCAGCGACGCCAAGGCTTAGGCGTACCGCGCGACTCGGCAGCGGATCTCGGTCCGACATGCAGCGTCGCAGATAGCCCCAGCTGACGAGCCCGGCATAGACCGAAACGGAGAGTGGCAGGCCGCAGCCGATCATCGTCAGCCATTCGTTGTGAGCGGGCATGGACACCCACCACATGAAGCCAAGGACGATCGGCATCCCGAGATGTGACAGAAGTAATGTGACCCCCAGCGACAGACCGCTCAAGGGTCTTGGTTGAAGGGCCTTTTTGCGGTTGTTGAGCGCGAGGTCGGTCACCAGCCATGGCGCGATCCGCTCGGAGACAGGTCCACTGTCGATTTCGGTCGGTCCGTCGCCGAGCGTGTCGAAGAGCTTTAGCAACTGCAGGTGAAAATACACGTAGAGCGTCGCGCCGAGAACTGGGGCGACCCAGAAGAACCGAAAGGTCGGGATCGATACTCCGATCAGTGGCAATTCGGTCTGGCGTTCGGCTATGAAGAAATCGGCATCCTCGACCCCCAAGAGCGTGACACTCACAAAGGCGAGGTAGCCGAGCATGGTGTACCAACTGGCGCGCGCCGTCTTTGTCAGCGTTTCGACGCGGTCGATGAAATCCTCGTGTTCCTGTGGCGGGACGTCATTTTCGTCGCGCGTGCGCTGCCCGGCGCGTGCTGGATTGATGTTGCGTTTCAGACCGGCCACAAAGTCACTCTGCGAAATCTGTTCATGCAGTGTGCACTGGTTGCGGATGGCTGCCAAGTCCCGCGCCTCGCCCGGAACAGCCGCGAAGCGGCCCGGGCCGCGCACGGCCGCCCCCACGGCCGGGCGCGTCGTCTCGGTTTGCACGCCGCTCGGGCGACGGACGGGGCAGTGAGATAAAGCGAGACCCACTGGCGTCGGGGCGCCCGTCCGCGGCCGTGCGCGGCCCTCTGCCGGGGCAGAGCGGCGGCTGGCCGCAGGCACCGCGCCGCATCCCCGCTCACGAACATTTCCGCGGCTTCGCCTTGCGCCCCCAGCCCAAATGCGTATCTGTCCCCCAACCGTGCCCTCCGCTTGTGCATCCCCTGCCGCGCGGATAGGGTGCGCGCCGCAATTCCAGGGGGCCGGCAGAGCCCTCGCAGCCAAGGGAAGACCTCATGTTCGTTACGCCTGCCTTCGCGCAAGGTGCCGGAGGGGCCGGGAGCGCCTTTACCTCCTTCGTGCCGCTCATCCTGATCTTCGCGATCATGTACTTCCTGCTGATCCGTCCGCAGCAGAAGAAGGTCAAGGAACACCAGAAGATGGTCGAGGCGCTGCGCCGGGGCGACCAGGTGGTCACGCAGGGCGGCGTGGTCGGCAAGGTGACCAAGGTCAAGGACGACGGCGAGATCGAGGTCGAGATCGCCCAGGGCGTGAAGGTCCGCGTCATCAAGTCCACCGTCGCGCAGGTCATGTCCAAGACCGAACCGGCCGAAGAGTAAATCCCCCGACAGAAGGGCGCGCGCGATGCTGCACATTCCGCTGTGGAAACGGGTCGTCATCTTCGGCCTGGTGGCGCTGGGGCTGCTGTTTGCCATGCCCAACCTGTTCTACAGCCGCGTGGAACAGCACAACGACGCCGTCAGCGCCATCGAGGCGCAGGGCGCCACCCCCGAGCGCGAGGCGGCGGCCGGGGTCTGGCCCTCGTGGCTGCCCTCGACGCTGGTGAATCTCGGGCTCGACCTGCGGGGCGGGGCGCATCTGCTGGCCGAGGTGCAGGTCGAGGACGTCTACGAAGAGCGGATGAACGGCTACTGGCCGGAGGTCCGCGACGCGCTGCGCGAGGTCCGCGACGAGGTCGGCACGATCCGCCGGCAGGACTCGGAGCCCGGCGTGCTGCGGGTGCGCATCTCGCGCCCCGAGGGCATGGCCACGGCGCTGGAGGTGGTGCGCGCGCTGGCGCGGCCGGTCGTGTCGCTGTCGGGCGCGGGCTCGAACGACATCGAGGTGGCCGGGCAGGGCGACGAGATCGTCGTGCAGCTGACCGACGCCGAACGCCGGGCCACCGACAACCGCACCCTGCAGCAGTCGCTGGAAATCATCCGTCGCCGGGTCGACGAGGTCGGCACGCGCGAGCCCACGATCCAGCGGCAGGGCGAGGACCGCATCCTGATCCAGGTGCCCGGCATCGGCTCGGCCGACGAGTTGAAGGAGCTGATCGGGACCACGGCGAAGCTGACCTTCCACCCGGTGGTGCGCCGCACCTCCGAGCCGCCGGACAACCCCGGCGCGCGCAACGTCGCCTATCCGTCGATGGACGAGGAGGGCGTGTGGTACGTGCTGGAGGAGACGCCGGTTGTCTCGGGCGAGGAGCTGACCGACGCGCAGCCGGCCTTCGACCAGAACGGCTCGCCCTCCGTCACGTTCCGGTTCAACCCCTCGGGCGGGCGCAAGTTCGGGCAGTACACGGCCGAGAACGTGGGCTCGCTGTTTGCCATCGTGCTGGACGAGGAGGTGATCTCGGCGCCGCAGATCCGCGAGGCGATCCCGGGCGGGTCGGGGCAGATCACCGGCAGCTTCTCGGTGGAGGAGTCGACCCAGCTCGCGGTCTTGCTCCGGGCCGGCGCGCTGCCGGCGGAGATGACCTTCCTGGAGGAACGGACCATCGGGCCGGAGCTGGGCGCGGATTCGATCGAGGCGGGCAAGATCGCCTGTATCGTGGCGTTCGTCGCGGTGCTGGTATTCATGGGGCTGAGCTATGGCTGGTTCGGGCTTCTGGCGAACGTCGCGCTGATCCTGAATATCGGGATGATCTTCGGGCTGTTGTCGGCCATCGGGGCGACGCTGACCCTGCCGGGGATCGCGGGGATCGTGCTGACCATCGGCATGGCGGTGGATGCCAACGTGCTGGTCTTCGAGCGCATTCGCGAGGAACTGAAGACCGCGCGGGGGCCGTCGCGCGCCATCGAGCTGGGCTATGAAAAGGCGCTCTCGGCGATCCTGGACGCCAATATCACCACCTTCATCACGGCGACGATCCTGTTCTTGATGGGCTCGGGCCCGGTGCGCGGCTTTGCCGTGACGCTGGGGCTGGGGATCCTGACCTCGGTCTTCACCGCCGTCTTCGTCACCCGCGCGCTGATCGTCATCTGGTTCGACCGCCGCCGCCCGAAAACCATCGAGGTGTAGGATGCGCCTGAGACTCGTACCCGAAGAGACGAACTGGGACTTCTTCCGCCGCGCCAAGGCGACCTTCGGGGCGTCGATGGTGCTGGTGGTGGCCTCCATCGCACTGTTCCTCGTCATGGGGCTGAACCTCGGGATCGACTTCCGCGGCGGCACCACGATCCGGACCGAGAGCCACAGCGCGGTCGATGTCGGCGAATACCGCGACGCGCTGCAGGCGCTGGAGCTGGGCGACATCTCGATCACCGAGGTGTTCGACCCCACCTTCGACGCCGACCAGCACGTGGCGCAGGTGCGCATCCAGGCGCAGGAAGGCGAGGAGAGCGTGACCGCCGAGACCGTCGCCGAGGTCGAGGCGGCGCTGCAGGAGGTCGATCCGACGATCACCTTCCCGTCGGTGGAATCGGTGGGGCCGAAAGTGTCGGGGGAGTTGATCCAGACCGCCATCATTGCGGTGCTGCTCGCGATCGGCGCGGTGCTGTTCTACATCTGGCTCAGGTTCGAGTGGCAGTTCTCGCTGGGCGCGGTGGCGGCGCTGATCCACGACGTGATCCTGACCATCGGCATCTTCTCGATCCTGCAGATCCAGTTCGACCTGGCGATCATCGCGGCGCTTCTGACCATCGTGGGCTATTCGCTGAACGACACCGTCGTGGTGTTCGACCGGGTGCGCGAGAACCTGATCAAGTACAAGACGAAGCCCCTGAAGGAGGTGATGAACCTCTCGATCAACGAGACGCTGAGCCGGACGGTGATGACCTCGGGGACCACGCTGATCGCGCTGATCGCGCTACTGGTGCTGGGCGGCGACGTGATCCGCGGCTTCGTCTTCGCGATGACCTGGGGCGTGGTCGTGGGGACCTATTCGTCGGTCTTCGTGGCCTCGAACATCCTGCTGTGGCTGGGGACCAAGCGCGACTGGTCGAAGCCCGACAAGACCGAGGGCAATCAGTTCGCCAACGTCGACGCCTGACATGGCGCCGGCTCGGCGGCCCCTCCCGGGGCCTTCTCGCCCGCGGCGGCGGGGCCGCAAGGAGCGCCCGGCAGGGGGCGACGCGCGGTGAGTCTGCTGGCCGACACCCTCGCGATGCCCGGGCTGTGGCTGCTGGTGGGGGCGGCCGTCCTGGCCGGGCTGGTGCGGGGGTTCACCGGTTTCGGCACCGCCATGGTCTACCTGCCCGTCGCGGGGCAGGTGCTGGACCCCGTCGCGGCGCTGGTCACGCTGGTCATCATCGACTTCATCGGCCCGATCCCGGCGGTGCCCCGCGCCGTGCGCGAGGGGCATCCGCGCGACGTGCTGCGGCTGGTCGCGGGGCTGGTGGTCGGGGCGCCGGTCGGGGTCGCGGTGCTGCTGATCCTGTCGCCCGATGTCTTCCGGACGGCCGTCTCGGTGATCGCGCTGGGGCTGCTGGCGGCGCTGGTCTCGGGGTTTCGCTATCACGGCACGGTCACCCGCCCGATGATCTATGCCATCGGCGCGCTGGCGGGGCTGTTGCACGGCGCCGCGGGGCTGCCGGGGCCGCCGGTGATCCTGCTCTACATGGCGCGGCCGCTGCCGGTGCAGGTGATCCGCGCCTCGGTGCTGTTGTTCCTGTTTCTGGCCGACATCGTCGTCTTCACCATCTTCGGGCTGCGCGGGTTGCTGACGGCGGAGCCGGTGCTGGTTGGCATCGTGCTGATCCTGCCCTACCTTGCCGCCGTGATGGTCGGGTCGCGCCTCTTCGATCCGAAGCACGCGCAGGTCTACCGCTGGACCGCCTACGCGATCATCGCGGCGTCGGCCGTCTCCGGCCTGCCGTTCTGGGACTGATCCGGGAGCCACGCCCATGCGCATCAACGAGATTCGCGACTTCGACGGCCCGCCGGTTGACGGCTACGGCCCCGGGTTCTTCCGCATCGGCGGCGAGGTGCATCGCGGCGCCGTGCTGGTGCTGCCCACGGGCGTCGTGGCCTGGGGCGGCTACGACGATCGCGAGACGCTGATGCAGGCCGTCGGCCAGCTCGACGTGTTGTTCGTGGGCACCGGCGCGGAGATCGCGCATATCCCCTCGGAGCTGCGCCGCGCGCTGGAGGAGGCGGGGCTGGGCGTCGAGGCGATGGCCTCGGCGCCGGCCGCGCGCACCTACAACGTGCTGCTCAGCGAGGGCCGCCGCGTCGGAGTGGCGCTGCTGCCGGTCTGATCTTTCGCCCCCCGGCGGGATCGGCTAAGCGGGCCGGGATGGTTCTGACGGTCACCGATATCGCCGTGGCGCGGGGCGGGCTGCCCGTGCTGGAAGGCGTCAGCTTCGCGCTGGCGGCGGGCGAGGTTCTGCTGCTGCGCGGGCCCAACGGGATCGGCAAGACGACGCTGTTGCGCACCGTCGCCCGGCTGCAGCCGCCGCTGGCCGGCGCGGTGGACTGCGCCCCCGACGCCATCGCCTATGGCGCCCATGCCGACGGGCTGAAGGCGCAGCTGACCGTGGCCGAGAACCTGTCCTTCTGGGCCGGGATCTATGGCGGCCAGGACATCGCGCCGGCCTTGCGCGACTTCAACCTGGACGGCTTGCGCGACCGGGCGGCGCAGAACCTGTCGGCGGGGCAGAAGCGGCGGCTGGGGCTGGCGCGGCTGCTGGTGACGGGCCGGCCGGTCTGGGCGCTGGACGAGCCGACCGTGTCGCTCGACACGGCCAGCGTGGGGCTCTTCGCGCAGGCCGTCCGGCGGCATTGCGCCGCCGGCGGCGCGGCGCTCATCGCCACGCATATCGACCTCGGTTTCGAGGCGCGCGAGCTGGATCTGGGGCCGTACCGGGCGATGCCGCCGGAGGACGCGGGCCGGTTCGACGACTCCTTCGAGGGGGCCTTCCTGTGATCCGCCTGTTCCTGCGCGATCTGACGCTCGCGGTGCGGGCGGGCGGCGGGTTCGGTCTGGGGCTTGCCTTCTTCCTGATCGTCACCGTGCTGGTGCCCTTCGGCGTGGGACCCGAATCGGCGACGCTGCGGGTCATCGCGCCGGGCATCCTGTGGGTCGGGGCGCTGCTCGCCTGCCTGCTGTCGCTCGACCGGATCTTCCAGCTCGACTACGAGGACGGCTCGCTCGACCTGCTGGCCACCGCGCCGATCCCGCTGGAGGCGGTGGTGGCGATGAAGGCCGCGGCGCACTGGATGACCACCGGCCTGCCGCTGGTGCTGGCCGCGCCGGCGCTGGGGGTTCTGCTGAACCTGGAGGGCGCCGGCTATGGCTGGCTCGTGGCGTCGCTGGCGCTGGGCACCCCGGCGCTGTCGATGATCGGGGCCTTCGGCGCGGCGCTGACGGTGGGGCTGAAGCGCGGGGGGCTCTTGCTGTCGCTCCTGGTGCTGCCGCTCTACGTGCCGACGCTGATCTTCGGAGCGGAAGTGGTGCGGCGCGGCGCGGCCGGGCTGGCGGTGGAGACGCCGCTGATCCTGCTGGCGGCGATCACGCTGGGGACCGTGGCGCTGCTGCCGTTCGCGGCGGCGGCGGCGTTGCGGGTGAACCTGCGCTGACGGCGGGGCCGGAGGGGGCGCTGCCCCCGCGCGCTGCGCGCGCCCCCCGGCGTATTTCGGACGAGAAGAAGCGCGCAGGTCTTTCCTGTGTCCGGCCGGTGCGGTAAGAGCGCCGTCGTCGGGGCGTAGCGCAGCCTGGTAGCGCGTCTGTTTTGGGTACAGAAGGTCGTGAGTTCGAATCTCGCCGCCCCGACCATCCACAGGACATCGGTCTTTCCGGGAGCGCTCCACAGCCACATCATGTAGGCGGCGGGGGCGGCGGCGACACCAGATGCGTCTCGAAACTCTCCCGTGGCGCTCTTGCAACGCCTCTGCGATTCGCGGCGGAGCGAGTTATCCACAGGCTCGGGGCAGGCATTTCCGGAGAAATTTCCGCTAACCCCGTGCGGTCGCGGGGATATTCGGGCTCGCGCGTGTCGCGATTCCGGGCGTGCCGCGAAACAGGGTTAACTCCCGGTGAACACGGTGGCCGCGTGCAACGGAAAAATGTGGGGGATAACCCTGTCTATTTGGTTGACCGGTGGGGGGCATCTACGCCAGATTGTTAGGGCCGAGCGATAGACCACTACATATAGTGGCGCGGGGCGGCAAAAGGGACAGACCAGCATAGTCTACGCCGCGGGCGCTCATCGCGGCAGCCGGTGGGGGCCACGCCCGCCGACGCGGGACCGCTTGTCTCTTTTTCCTCCCCCTCGGCATCAGAGGACCGGTCAGCCCGCAACAGACGGGCGGCCGGATGGACGCGAAAAAACAAAAGTGACGGGGCTCCTCACGACATGAAGATCGAACGCAAGTTTACCAAGGCAGGTTTCGACGCGTACGCCGATATCGAGTTCACGCTCACCACCTCCGAGATCCGCAATCCCGACGGCACGGTGGTGTTCCGCAACGAGTCCGTCGAGGTGCCGGCCGGCTGGAGCCAGGTCGCGAGCGACGTGATCGCGCAGAAATACTTCCGCAAGGCCGGCGTGCCGGCGCGGCTGAAGAAGGTGAAGGAAAAGGGCGTGCCCGAGTTCCTGTGGCGCTCGGTCCCCGACGAGGCGGCGCTGGAGACGCTGCCCGAGGAAGACCGCCGCGTCGGCGAGACCAGCGCGCGCCAGGTCTTCGACCGGCTGGCCGGCGCCTGGGCCTATTGGGGCTGGAAGGGCGGCTATTTCACCGACGAGGAAGACGCGCGCGCCTATTTCGACGAGATGCGCTTCATGCTGGCCACCCAGCAGGGCGCGCCGAACAGCCCGCAATGGTTCAACACCGGGCTGCACTGGGCCTACGGCATCGACGGGCCGGGGCAGGGCCATTACTACGTCGACTACAAGACCGGCAAGCTGACCAAGTCGAAGTCCGCCTACGAGCATCCGCAGCCGCATGCCTGCTTCATCCAGTCCGTCGCCGACGACCTGGTGAACGAGGGCGGCATCATGGACCTGTGGGTCCGCGAGGCGCGGCTGTTCAAGTACGGCTCGGGCACCGGCACCAACTTCTCCAGCCTGCGCGCCGAGGGCGAGGCGCTGTCGGGCGGCGGCAGGTCGTCGGGGCTGATGGGCTTTCTGAAGATCGGCGACCGCGCGGCGGGCGCCATCAAGTCGGGCGGCACGACCCGCCGGGCCGCCAAGATGGTGATCTGCGATGCCGACCATCCGGACATCGAGGAGTTCATCAACTGGAAGGTGAAGGAAGAGCAGAAGGTCGCCTCGCTGGTGGCCGGCTCGAAGATGCACGAGCGGCAGCTCAACGAGATCTTCGCCGCGATCCGCACCTGGGACGGGCGCGGGGAGGATGCATACGACCCCAAGGCCAATGACGCGCTGAAAGCCGCGATCCGCTCGGCCAAGAAGGCGGCGATCCCGGAGACCTACATCAACCGCGTGCTGCAATACGCCCGCCAGGGCTATGCCTCGATCGAGTTTCCGACCTACGACACCGACTGGGATTCGGAAGCCTACAACACCGTGGCCGGGCAGAACTCGAACAACTCGGTGCGCGTCACCGACGCCTTCCTGCAGGCGGTTCGCGACGACGCCGACTGGGAGCTCATTCGCCGCACCGACGGCAAGGTCGCCAAGACCATCAAGGCGCGCGACCTGTGGGAAGACATCGGCCATGCCGCCTGGGCCTGCGCCGATCCGGGCATCCAGTTCCACGACACCGTCAACGCCTGGCACACCTGCCCCGAGGACGGGCCGATCCGCGGCTCGAACCCGTGCTCGGAATACATGTTCCTCGACGACACGGCCTGCAACCTGGCCTCGATGAACCTGCTGACCTTCTGGGACGGCGCCAAGTTCCGGGCCGAGGACTACATGCACGCCACGCGGCTGTGGACCCTGACGCTGGAAATCTCGGTGATGATGGCGCAGTTCCCGTCCAAGGAGATCGCGCAGCTTTCCTACGACTTCCGCACGCTGGGCCTGGGCTATGCCAATATCGGCGGGCTGCTGATGAGCATGGGGATCGGCTACGACTCCGACGACGGCCGGGCGCTCTGCGGCGCGCTGACCGCGATCATGACGGGCGTGTCCTATGCCACTTCGGCCGAGATCGCCGGAGAGCTGGGGCCGTTCGCCAGCTACGAGCGCAACGCCGACCACATGCTGCGGGTCATCCGCAACCACCGCAACGCGGCGCACGGGCATGTCACCGGCTACGAGGAACTGGCGGTCCGGCCGGTGGCGCTCGACCACGCCAACTGCCCCGACCAGGAGCTGGTGTCGCTGGCCATGGCGTCCTGGGACGAGGCGCTGCGGCTGGGCGAGCAGCACGGCTATCGCAACGCGCAGGCGACGGTGATCGCGCCGACCGGCACGATCGGGCTGGTGATGGATTGCGACACCACAGGAATCGAACCGGACTTCGCCCTGGTGAAGTTCAAGAAACTCGCGGGCGGCGGATACTTCAAGATCATCAACCGCTCGGTGCCGGCGGCGTTGGAGACGCTCGGGTATCCCTCCTCCCAGATCGAAGAGATCGTCTCCTACGCCGTCGGTCACGGGACCCTCGGCAACTGCCCGGCCGTCAACCACGCCTCGCTGGTGGGCCACGGCTTCGGCCCCAAGGAGCTGGAGAAGATCGAGGCGGCGCTGCCGTCGGCCTTCGACATCCGCTTCGTGTTCAACCAGTGGACGCTGGGCGAGGAGTTCTGCCGCGACACGCTGGGCATCCCGGCCGAGAAGCTGACCGACCCGTCCTTCGACCTGCTGCGGCATCTGGGCTTCACCCGGGCGCAGATCGAGGCGGCGAACGACCACGTCTGCGGAACCATGACGCTGGAAGGCGCGCCGTTCCTGAAGGAGGAACACTACCACGTCTTCGACTGCGCCAACCCCTGCGGCAAGACGGGCAAGCGCTTCCTGTCCGTCGACAGCCACATCACCATGATGGCGGCGGCGCAGAGCTTCATCTCGGGGGCGATCTCGAAGACGATCAACATGCCCAACGACGCCACCATCGAGGACTGCCAGGCGGCCTACGAGCTGTCGTGGTCGCTGGGGGTGAAGGCCAACGCGCTGTATCGCGACGGCTCCAAGCTGTCGCAGCCGCTGGCCGCCGCGCTGATCGAGGATGACGACGAGGCCGCCGAGGTGCTGGAATCCGGCAGCGCGCACGAGAAGGCGCAGGTTCTGGCCGAGAAGATCGTCGAGAAGGTGATCGTCAAGGAGGTGGCCAAGGAGGTTCCCGCCGGCCGCACCAAGATGCCCGAACGCCGCCGCGGCTACACGCAGAAGGCGGTGGTCGGCGGCCACAAGGTCTATCTGCGCACCGGGGAGTACCAGGACGGCAAGCTGGGCGAGATCTTCATCGACATGCACAAGGAAGGTGCCGGCTTCCGCGCGATGATGAACAACTTCGCCATCGCGGTGTCGGTCGGGCTGCAATACGGGGTGCCGCTGGAGGAATTCGTCGACGCCTTCACCTTCACCAAGTTCGAGCCCGCGGGGATGGTGCAGGGCAACGAGACGATCAAGAACGCGACCTCGATCCTCGACTACATCTTCCGCGAGCTGGCCGTCTCCTACCTCGACCGCACCGACCTGGCGCATGTGGCGCCGACCGGCGTCAGCTTCGACGAGCTGGGCCGCGGCGAGGAAGAGGGCAAGTCGAACATCCGCGAGGTGCCCGAACGCGCCGGCGCCTCGCCGATCGACGTGCTCAAGCAGGTCGCCTCGGCCGGCTATACCCGCAAGCGGCTGCCGCAGGAGCTGGTGGTGCTGCAGGGCGGCCAGTCGGGCGCGGTGGCGCTGGACGGGGCCGGCGACCCGGTGGCGACGCTGCAGACGCTGGTGCCGGGGGCGGGCGACAGCCTGGCCGCGACCACCGCGACGGCGGCGGTGTCCTCGGGGGCGACGTCGATGGACGCCCGCACCAAGGCCCGGATGCAGGGCTACGAGGGCGACCCCTGCGGCGATTGCGGCAACTACACGCTGGTGCGCAACGGCACCTGCATGAAGTGCAACACCTGCGGGTCGACCTCGGGCTGTAGCTGAGGAGATCGAGCAATGCCGAGCAGCGGTATCCATCTCGAAGACTGCGAAAACGTCCATCTTGAGCGCGTTAGAACTGCTGGATTTGATCGCGCAGTGACCGCCAAGAGGACTAGGCGGCTGGTAGCCAAAGACGTGATCGCAGAGCGGTCGCCGAGCAAGCAAGAGAAGGGCCACCTGGCGAAGGCGCTTATGGCCACGACGTCCGTCGTGGGCCTCGCGTCGAAGGGCCTTGGTGTCTACGCGAAGGGTCAAGAAACAGGACTCTGGCGGTAGCGCGAGCAGAACAGGGTGGGGCAGCGTTTTTTGTTGGCTCGCTCACTCTCTTCCGGGGCGGGTGCGCTCGCCCTGAATGCGGATCAGGCCGCAGGCAGAAACCGGGCGGTCGTAAGGATGAGCCTGATCAGCAAAACTGGGGCGCCTTCGGGCGCCCCTTCTCTTTTGCGCGGTTGGGCCGAGGTTACGCCATACGCTTCGAACAAGGTGTCGCGCGGAACAAGCCGAAGGCGCCGCGCGAGCGCCGACGCGCCCCCACGCGGCGGCGCTGTGGCTGACGTTATCGCAGAGCTCTGAGGTCATCCGGACCTGGCAGCCATAAAGTACAAAGCTCAGCCATTGGAGCGCCACCGCGCGCGTCGGCCCTCGCGCGGCACCTTCGGCTTGTCGCAGATGCGACCCGGAAGAAAAGACTCCCACTTTTCAGCCCCCTACCGAAACACAGAAAGAAATCTGAAACTTCCGCGCCACCCCCTCCGTACCTCCTTGCAACCGGGCGCAAACGGGCCCGGAAGACAAGCAAGGAGGACACAATGTTCAAGACGACCCTCACCGCCACCGCTCTCGTCGCCGCCGCGGGCCTCGCCCAGGCCCAGGGCAACCCCACCGTCGGCGGGGCGCCGATGATGGCCGACATGACCATCGCCGAGAATGCCTCGAACGCGCCGAACCTGACCACGCTGGTCACCGCCGTGGGCGAGGCCGACATGGCCGGCACGCTGATGGGCGACGGCCCGTTTACCGTCTTCGCCCCGACCAACGCCGCCTTCGACCGGATCTCGGACGCCTCGCTCGAAGCGCTGCTGGCCAACAAGGCGCAGCTGCAGCAGGTGCTGGGCTGCCACGTCGTCGCGGCCGAGGCGTTCTCCACCGACATCGCCGGGATGATCGCCGATGACGGCGGCATGCACCCGGTCGAGACCGTCGGCGGCTGCACCCTGACGGCCTATATGGAGGGCGGCATGCTGAAGCTGCGCGACGAGAACGGCCGCGTGGCCACCGTCACCACCGCCGATGTCGACCAGTCGAACGGCGTGGTCCACGTGATCGACACCGTGCTGATCCCCGCCGGCCAAGTGCGCTGAGCCCCTTCGATAGCCGATGGACGGGGCTGCCTTCGGGCGGCCCCGTTTCGTAGGGTGAGCAATCTGCCCAGGCGCCCGCCGACCCTACAACGCCGCCGTCCGCCACAGCGTCACATTCAGCCCGCCATGCGCCACCGGCGGCCCCGGCGGCTCGAACGGCAGCCCCGTGGCCTTCGCCAGACCGCCGTCGTTGGTCACCAGCCCCACGCGCCAGCCGCGGAACCGCTCCTTCAGCACGGCGCCCAGCGCGCCGTAGAGCCCGAACAGCAGCTTCCGGTTGCCGATCCGCCCGCCATAGGGCGGGTTGACCACGACCAGCCCCGGCGACCCCGCGGGCCGCTCAAGCGCGCTGACCGGCTGACAGGCGAAGCTGCACACCCTGTCCACCCCGGCCCGCGCCGCGTTCGCCGTCGCCATCCGCACCGCGCCCGCGTCGCGGTCGTAGCCGTGAAACCGCAACTCGGTCGAATGCCCCGGCAGCGAAGCCTTCATCGCCGCCCAGGCGTCGGAGTCGAACCCGGCGAGGCGCTCGAAGGCGAAGGCCCGCGCCCGCCCCGGTGCCAGCCCCATCGCGATCTCCGCCGCCTCGATCGGGAAGGTGCCCGAGCCGCACATCGGGTCCACCACCGGCTCGCTCCCGTCATAGCCGCAGGCCCGCAGGACCAGCGCCGCCAGCGTCTCGCGCAGCGGCGCCTTGCCGACGGCCTCCTTGTGGCCGCGCTTGTGCAGCGGCGCGCCCGAGCTGTCGAGGCTGACGGTCACGAGGTTGTCCTCGATCCTGACCATCACCGTGACGGTCTCGGCGACCGTGCCGTCCCGGTCCTCCGGCGCCCCCAGCGTCTCGCCGATCGCGCGGGCCACCCGCTGCGCGGCGGCGCCATTGTGATAGATCTTCGACTTCCGGCAGACCGCCTCCACGCGAAACGGCACGTCCCCGCGCAGGTAGTCGCCCCAGGGCACCTTCCGCGCCCGCTTGTCGAGCTGCGCCAGGTGAAACGCCCGAAACGCGGCGATCCGCACCAGCACCCGGCCCGCGCCGCGCAGGCTCAGGTTGGCCCGCCAGACCTCCGGCCAGCCGCCCCGCGTGGTGACGCCGCCGGCGGTCGTCTCCGGCAAGGCGAAGCCGGCGGCGCGCGCCTCGCCCGCCAGCACCGCCTCCAGCCCCGGCGGGCAGGCGAGGAAGATGTCGAAGTCGGGGGCGGTCATTGCCTGGACTGGTGCCAAACTGCGCGACAGCAGGCCCTTGAACGCCAGATATCACATGTCACGCACGGCGGAACGCCGTGCAGCGCCGCCTCTCGGCGATTGCCCTGCAATCGCCTGTCGTCAGGGCAATTCGTTTCGAAATGCCCGAGAGACCCGCCCCCCCGGCGCGGCGCTTCCGGCGAGGACGGTGCAAAGAGTCCGACGTACATGCTTATGTCTCCGGCATCGCAAAGCTCGACCGCGCCCCGGCGGGTCGGCGCTGCACGGCGTTCCGCTCGACCGGGGCCCCTATCCGGCAAAGCCAAGGACGTAGCGCCGCTCCCCCGTCCAAACCCGGACAGTTACCGCTATCTATAACGATATCAGCGCCTTGGCCCCCTGTCCAACCTCGGACACTACGGCTCACTCCGCCCCGCGCGCCAGCGCCGCGACGCCCGTCCGGGCCATCTCGATCATCCCCAGGGGCCGCATCAGGTCGGCGAAGGCATCTACCTTCTGCGGCGTCCCCGTGATCTCGAACACGAAGCTCTCCAGCGTCGAGTCGACCACGTTCGCCCGGAAGATCTCCGCCAGCCGCAGCGCCTCGATCCGGTCGTTGCCGGTGCCGGCCACCTTGAACAGCGCCAGCTCCCGCTCCACCGCCGGCCCCTCGACCGTCAGGTCGTGGACCTCGTGGACCGGCACGATCCGGCCGAGCTGCGCCTTGATCTGGTCGATCACCGAGGGCGTGCCCGTCGTCACGATGGTGATCCGGCTGACATGCCCGGTATGGTCCGTCTCGGCCACCGTGAGGCTTTCGATATTATAGCCGCGCCCCGAGAACAGCCCGATGACGCGCGCCAGCACCCCGGCCTCGTTGTCCACCACCACGGCCAGCGTGTGCCGCTCCTGCGCCTCCATGTGCGGATCGCGCAGGTCATAGGCCGAATGCTTCGAAAGGCCCTGCTTCAGGTTTAGTGCCGACATCCTGTCTCAGCTTTCATTCTTCATCTTGCCAAAATACTCCGGGGGTCGCCCGTGTCGCGCCATTGGTTCAAGCGGCAATGGCGACGGGCTGGCCCCCGGTCCGCCGTGTTACACCAGAACCGCCCCCGAAGTCCCGATCGCGTCGCCGGTCGAGACGTTCTCGCCCAGCAGCATCTCGTTATGCGGCTTGCCCGAGGGGATCATCGGGTAGCAGTTCTCGTGCTTCTCGACCAGGCAGTCGAAGATCACCGGCCCGTCGTGGCGCAGCATCTCCATGATCGCGTCGTCCAGGTCGGCGGGATCCGACACCATGATCCCCTTCGCCCCGAACGCCTCGGCCAGCTTGACGAAGTCCGGCAGTGATTCCGACCAGCTGTGCGAATACCGCTCGCCGTGCAGAAGCTCCTGCCACTGGCGGACCATGCCGAGGCGCTCGTTGTTCAGGATGAACTGCTTCACCGGCAGCATGTACTGCGCCGCGGTGCCCAGCTCCTGCATGTTCATCAGCCAGGACGCCTCGCCGGCGACGTTGATGACCAGCGCGTCGGGATGCGCCACCTGCACGCCGATCGAGGCCGGGAAGCCGTAGCCCATCGTGCCCAGCCCGCCGGAGGTCATCCAGCGATGCGGATCCTCGAAGCCCATGTACTGCGCGGCCCACATCTGGTGCTGGCCGACCTCGGTGCAGATATAGCGGTCGGGGTGGTCCCTGGTCAGCGCCTCCAGCCGGGCCAGGGCGTGCTGCGGCTTGATCGTCTTTTCCGAGGCGGTGAAGGCCAGGCAGTCGACCTTGCGCCACTCCTTGATCTGGTGCCACCAGTCCAGCACCTTCGGCGCCTGGGTCTTGCCGCCGCGCGCCTTCCAGCGCTTCAGCACCTCGGCCAGAACGGTGCCCACATCGCCGATGATCGGCACGTCGACGCGGATCACCTTGTTGATCGAGGAGGGGTCGATGTCGATATGCGCCTTGCGCGAGCCGGGCGAGAAATCCTGGATGCGCCCGGTGATCCGGTCGTCGAACCGGGCGCCGACGTTGATCATCAGGTCGCAGTCGTGCATCGCCAGGTTGGCCTCGTAGAGCCCGTGCATCCCCAGCATCCCCAGCCAGTTCTTGCCCGACGCGGGATAGGCGCCCAGCCCCATCAGGGTCGAGGTGATCGGGAAGCCGGTGGCGTCCACCAGCTCGCGCAGGGTGGCGCAGGCGGGCCGGCCGGAGTTGATCACGCCGCCGCCGGTATAGAAGATCGGCCGCTCCGCCTGTTCCATCAGATCGACCAGCGCCTCGATCGCGTCGGCGTCGCCGTCGGTCTTCGGGCGGTAATGCTGGGTGCGCGCCTGTTCCGGCGGGGTATAGGTGCCGGTGGCGAACTGCACGTCCTTCGGGATGTCGATCAGCACCGGGCCGGGCCGGCCCTGGGTGGCGACGTGAAACGCCTGGTGGATCGTGTCCGACAGGGTCTCGGGGTCCTTCACCAGCCAGTTGTGCTTGGTGCAGGGGCGGGTGATGCCGACGGTGTCGGCCTCCTGGAAGCCGTCGGTGCCGATCAGGAAGGTCGGGACCTGCCCGGTCAGCACGATGAGCGGGATCGAATCCATCAGCGCGTCGGTGATCCCGGTGACGGCGTTCGTCGCCCCGGGACCGGAGGTGACCAGCACGACGCCCGGCTTGCCGGTCGAGCGGGCATAGCCCTCGGCGGCATGCACCGCGCCCTGTTCGTGGCGGACCAGGTAGTGACGGATGTCGTTCTGCAGGAAGATCTCGTCGTAGATCGGAAGCACGGCGCCGCCGGGATAGCCGAATACCGTGTCCACACCCTGATCCTTCAGGGCCTGAACCACCATTTTCGCTCCGGTCATCTGACGTGTCATCTTCCTGGTCCTTGTGACGTCATTTCTGGGTACGAGACATGAAAAAGCCCCCGAGGGTCAGTCCGGGGGCGCATGGGATCCTGATCGGGTCTCCGGCGGTTACCGGCCCATGCGCCTTTCTCCTACGAGTACGGGAATGAGGCTCATGACCCCGGGGCTCCTTCGTCAGCGTGCGCGGACATTATGCACGCGCGCGGGGGGCGTCAACCGCAATCGCTGTAGAAAATGTCGCGCCCGGCGGCCGCGCTTTGCGAATGTTGCGCGGTTTGCCGGGCGCGATGTAAAAAGCGCGTGTTCCGGGCGCGAGGTCCGGGCCGGTCGGCCCGGTCCGTCAGGCGTCGTCGCGCCAGGGCCGCAGGCGCGGCAGGTAGCGCGGCATCGCGGCGCAGTAGCGGCGATAGCGCTCGCCGAAGAACGCCTTGAGGTCGCGCTCCTCGCAGAGCGTGCCGATCACGATATAGGTACTGAAGCCCGCGGCCAGGACAAGATGGCCCACGGTCATCTCCGGCGTCGCCCAGAACGCGATGAGAAAACCGGTATAGAGCGGGTGGCGCATGTGGCGGTAGAGCCAGCGGGCGCGGAACTGAACCGGCGTGTAGCTGCGCCCCGTATAGTGGAACCAGACCTGCCGCAGACCGAACAGGTCGAAATGGTCGGTCATGAAGGTCGACGCCAGCAGCACCGCCCAGCCCAGCCCGAACAGCGCCCAGAGGCCCCAGTAGGGCAGCGGTGCGGTGACGGTCCAGACCGGCGTCGGCAGCGGCTGCCACAGCGCGATGACGAGGATCAGCACCAGCGTCGAGGCCAGCACGTAGGTGCTGCGCTCCGCCGGCTTGGGCACGACCCTGGTCCAGGCCCGCTTGAACCCCTGCCGGGCCATGATGCTGTGCTGCAGCCCGAACAGGGCGATCAGGCCGAGATTGACGAGCGCCGGCAGCGGCGCGTCGATCAGCGCGCCGGAGTCGACGGTCTTGGGCAGCAGGATCCCGCCGGTGAAGAAGATGAACCACAGGAACGTGGCGAAGAAGAACAGGTAGGCGGCCACGCCGTAGAGCAGCGCGAATAGCCGGCCCCCGCGCGATGCACCGGTCGGGCCGGCGGCGTCGGTGGTGTCGTAGGTCATGGGTCTCTCCCTGAATTCACTGGGCAGAGTCTGCGCCGACGCACCGCCGCGCGCATGAGGCGGATGTCCCGGCGTGGCGGGGCAGGGCGGGACCGGCGTGGGACGGCGGTCCCGCCTCAGCGCTCCAGGTGGCGCCGGGCGCGCACGATCGCCTCGGACCGGCTGCCGACGCCGAGCTTGTGCAGAATGACCGACACCTGGTTGCGCACCGTCTTGGCGCTCTTGCCCAGCCGCTCCGCGATGGCGGCGTTGTCGAGCCCCTCGGCGACGAGCGTCAGCACCTCTGCCTCCGCCGGCGTGAGCCCGGCATCGGCGGCCTCGGCATCCGGCGCCGCGTCGGCGCCGAGGAAGCCGTGCAGCTCGTCGTCGAAGACCCGCCAGGCCGGCTCGTCCGGCAGCAGGACATGGTTGTCGCTTTCCAGCGGCACGAAACGCGCGCCGGGGATCAGCGTGGCCAGCAGCCGCCCCTCGGCGAACGGCACGCAGGCGTCGCCGCGGGCGTGCAGGATCAGCACCGGCAGGTCGAGGGCCTGCGCCTCCTCGGTCACGTCGATCCGCTGGAAGCCGCGCAGCGTGGCGATGGCGGTCTCGGGGCTGGAGGTGCGGCGCTCCATCTCGCTCCACCACCTGATCTGGTCGTCGGTGCCGCCGGGAACGAAGCGGCGCGAGAAGGCCTGCCCGAAGACCGGGTCGTTCCGGCCCCAGCCCAGGCGGATCAGGTTGACGAGCGTCTCCGCCTCGACCCCGATCTCGGGGTCGTTGCCCCGGCGCAGCCCGCCGCGGGCATAGGCGCCCAGCAGGATCAGCCGCGACACGCGGCCGGGATGGCGCAGCGCGAAGCGGATCGCGACGGCCCCGCCCTGCGACATGCCGATCACCGGGAACGGCTCGGGCCCCATCGTGTCGGCCACCGCCTCCATATCGGCGAGCCAGGCGTCCAGCGAGAAGTTCGTCACCTCGCGGTCCGACAGGCCGCAGCCGCGCTGGTCGTAGCGGACGAAGCGGTTGCGCGCCGCGAGCGCCTCGAGCCAGTGGCGCCAGATCGGGCTTTCCAGGTCGTATTCGACATGGCTCAGCCAGTGCGCCGCCCGCAGGAGCGGCGGTCCGGAGCCGACCTCGGCGACGGCAATCCGGGTGCCGTCGGCGGTCCGGCAGAAGCGGATATGCTGGCGCAAGGTCATCGCCCGAAGGATGAAAGACCCGGCGGGACGTGGCAAGCCGTGGCGAAGACCCGCCGCGGGGGCACCCCGGTGCCGGGAATTTCGGCGGGAATTGCCGCGGGAATCGGGCGCCGGGCGAAGTCGAAAATGTCGCCGTGTCGTTAACGTGCGAAACATTGTTTCGCCCGGGAAGGAACGTTCCGATCCGTGCGGTTGCGGAATTCCTTTGCGTAATGCGACAAAAACCGCGCGCAAAGGCCCAAAGACAGGTCTTTATTTGGCGGGGCGGCGCGGCTACGGTGCCGGCACTTCAACGATCCGGCCGGGCACAGGGAGCCCGGTCAACGTCCAGCGAAAACGGGAGGATAACAAACATGGATCGTCGTTCATTCCTAAGGAATTCCGCGCTTGGCGGCGGTGCCGCCGCCGCGGCCGGGCTTGCCGCGCCGGCCTATGCCCAGGGGCGCCGGACGCTCACCATGGTCACGACCTGGCCGCGCGGTCTCGCCGGCGTGTGGGACTCGGTCGAGCGCGTCGCCAACAACATCACCGCGGCCACCGACGGCCAGATCACCGTCGAGCCGAAGGCCGCGGGCGAGCTCGTCGGCGCGTTCGAGGTGTTCGACGCCGTTACCGCCGGCCAGGCCGACATGTATCACGGCGCCGACTACTACTTCGTCGGCCAGCACCCGGCCTTCGCCTACTTCACCGCCGTGCCCTTCGGCATGACGGTGCCGGAGCTGATGACTTGGTATTACGGCCAGGACGGCATGGCGCTGCATCACGAGCTGGGCGAGATCTTCGGCCTGCGCTCGTTCATCGCCGGCCAGACCGGCGCCCAGGGCGGCGGCTGGTTCCGCGAGCCCGTCTCCTCGGCCGACGACTTCAACGGCCTGAAGTTCCGCATGCCGGGCCTCGGCGGCGAGGCGCTGTCGAAGCTGGGCGCGTCGGTCCAGAACGTGCCGGGCGGCGAGATTTACCAGGCGCTGTCGACCGGCGCGCTGGACGCGACCGAGTGGATCGGGCCGTGGTCGGACGAGAAGCTGGGCCTGCAGGAGGTCTGCGACTACTACTACCCGGCCGGCTTCCACGAGCCCGGCGCGGCGCTGTCGGTGGCCACCAACCTGGAGGTCTTCGAGGGCCTGACCGGGGCGCAGCAGAAGGCGATCGAGCTGGCCGCCGCCGACGCGCACCAGGCCAACTATGCCCAGTTCATCGCGAATAACGGCCCGGCGCTGGAGCGGCTGATCTCGGGCGGCACCCAGATCGAGGAATTCTCCAACGACATCTGGGACGCCTTCGGCTCCGCGTCGATGGAAGTGCTGAGCCAGTACACCGACGACGATATCTTCAAGAAGATCCACGACTCGGCGCAGGCCTCGATGCGGGCGTCGTCGGGCTGGCTGTCGCGGTCGGACAACGCCTACGTGAACCAGCGCAACCGCGTGCTGCAGGCGATGTAAGCCGGACGCGGCTTGAGGACACGGCCGCGCGCGGGAGACGCGCGCGGCCCTTCGGCTTATCCGGCCGGCACATGCAGGGGCGACGGGGCGCATGGGCGACGCACTGATCTGGTTTTTCTCCAACATCGGCATGGCCTTCTACAATTTCGGCTATGCGATCACGCATCCGGGCCTGTGGCTCGACTGGTCGAACAGCGAAGCGATCATGCGCGTCATCTACTATGGCGGCTCGGTCGAGTTCTTCTTCGTGGTCTTCGTGGCCTTCCTGATCGTCACCGGCCTCGGCATCTGGCGCCATTCCATCATGTGGGGCGCGGTGCGGGTGCTGGAGGGGTTCGGCAACGCCGTGGGCCGCTTCTTTGCCTGGGCGGGCCTTCTGATGGTGCTGCAGCAGGTGATCGTGGTCTTCCTGCAGTCGGTCTTCCGCATGGGCAACCTGACCATCGCGCCTTTCGGCGTGGGCTTCACCCAGTCGGTGGGCTGGTTCTCCGAGGAGCTGAAGCTCTACAACGCGATGGTCGTGGCGCTGTGCTGCGCCTACACGTTCATCCAGGGCGGGCATGTCCGGGTCGACCTGTTCTATGCCACGGCGAAGTACCGCACCAAGAAGGCGATCGACATGTTCGGCTCCATCGTCTTCATGATGCCGGCCGCGATCCTGATCTGGATGTACGGCTGGTATTTCCTGTGGCGGCATCTCGTCGTGCCGAAGCCGTCGGCGTCGGACACGCTGGACCGGCTCCTGCTGAAGTCGCGGGCGCTGCGCTGGAACGTCGAGACCATCGGTTTCTCGCCCAACGGCTTCAACGGCTATTTCCTGTTCAAGATCCTTCTGGCCTGTTTCGCGGCCATGGTGTTCCTGCAGGCCGTGGCCTTCTTCTACCGCTCCTATCTCGAATTCGTCGAAGGACCCGAGAGCGAGGGCAAGTATCACGATCACGACTGGCTCGAAAAAGGCGAAGAAGCCTACGACCACGCGGAATTCTAGAGGGGCAGGGAAATGCTTTTCGGACTCGACGGCATCGAGATCGGCCTGATCATCGTCTTTCTCTGCCTCTTCGGCGGAATCCTGTCGGGCTTTCCGGTGGCCTTCGCCATCGGCGGCGCCGGCGTCATCTCCTTCGGGATCATCGCCGGGCTCGACACGGCCGGGCTGCTGATCCACCAGGCCATCGACACGCGCAGCCAGGCCTATGCCGATCTCGTGGCGAGCGGGGTCAAGCCCGACAACATCTCGATATTCCGACATCCCGACCTGCCGCGCATAGGCATGCCCGTCTTCCCGCAGGGCTGGGAGACGGCGCTCGACCGCAACATCAGCTTCATCGTCAACCGCATCAACGAACGGGTGCTGGCCGGCCAGTCCATCGAGACGCTGCTGGCGGTGCTGATGTTCGTGATGATGGGCATCACGCTGGAACGCTCGAAGATCGCCGAGGATCTCTTGACCACGATGGCGCGCGTCTTCGGCCCGCTGCCGGGCGGCCTGGCCGTGTCCGTGGTGGTCGTCGGCGCCTTCCTGGCCGCCTCGACCGGCATCGTCGGCGCCACGGTGGTGACGATGGGGCTTCTGTCGCTGCCCACGATGCTGCGCAACAACTACTCGCCCGAGCTGGCGACGGGCGTGATCTCGGCCTCGGGCACGCTGGGCCAGATCATCCCGCCGTCCATCGTCATCGTGCTGCTGGGCACGCTGGCGGGCGATCTCTATGCCACGGCGCAGGAGGCGCGGGCGCAGTCGGTGGGCTGCACCGACGCGCTGACCTATCTGGGCGAACCGGCGGTCGTCTCGGTGGGCACGCTGTTCCAGGCGGCGATGCTGCCGGGCGTGATGCTGGCGATGCTCTATGCGCTCTACGCGCTGGGCTATGCGATCCTGAACCCGTCCAAGGCGCCGCCGGTCGCGCTGGGCACCGCCAACAGCGAGCCGATCACCAAGCAGGACGCGATGGCCTGGTTCGTGGGCGCCCCGATCCTGCTGATCGGCGGCGTGATCCTTGCGGTGCAGGTCGGGCTGGTGGGCAGCCAGGACGTGCGCTTTGCCGATTTCGACGGGTACGACCGGGAATCCGTGCTGCGCACCAACGTCTCGCCGGACTGCCAGGAGGCGATGATCGAGCTGCACGGCCAGGCGGCCTGGGACCGCGCGGTCGAGGTACGCGAGGCCAATGCCGCCGCCGTCGCCGCCGGCGAGACCGAAGAGCCCGAGGAGCTGACCCCCGAAGAGGAAGCGGCCGCGCTGGCCGAGCGCATCGCCAACGCGCCGGTCCTCGGCTCGGGCGTGGTCACGCTGTTCCTGCTGCTGGCGCTGGTGCTGACCACGGCGCGGGGCATCTCGCCCCTGGGCGACCCGCGGCCGCTGATGATCGGGGCCGTGGGCGTGATCCTCGGCGTCCTGGCCGACATCCTGTTCATCACCCCGGCGACCTCGGCCGGCACCACGGTGCTGATCCTGGCCATTCCGCTCGCCATCACGCTCTACGGCGCGTCCTTCGCCGTGCGCCGGCTGGCGCAGAACGACCTGCTGCGCGTGGTCTTCCCGCCGCTGGTGCTGATCGTCGCCGTGCTGGGCTCGATCCTGGGCGGCATCACCAACCCGACGCCCGCCGCGGCGCTGGGCGCCGCCGGGGCCATCATGCTGGCCGCCTATCGCAAGCTGAAGGACGAGGGCGGGTCGGGCAGGATCATCATCTGGTCGACCTTCGCCATCGTGATCATGATCCTCGCCGGCATGAACTTCGATCTGCGGGTCGACCAGGCGGAGGTGCCGTTCGAGACCTGGGTCGCCTATCTCGTGGCGCTGGCGTGCTATCTCTATGCCGTCTTCGGCCTGCTCTTCGCGCTCTGGACGCTGCTGCGCAGTCACGTGCTGGGGCCGGTGGTGCGCGAGACGGCCAAGGTCACCTCGATGGTCTTCACCATCCTGATCGGCTCGCAGCTGCTGAACCTCGTCGTCATCTCCTTCGGGGGCGAGCACTATATCCAGGACTTCCTGAAGAGCTACGACAACGAGTTCACGGTCTTCCTGATCGTGATGCTGGTGCTGTTCGTCCTGGGCTTCGTGCTGGACTTCCTGGAGATCATCTACATCGTCATCCCGATCGTCGGACCGGTGATCTATGGCGGCACGATGGACCCGAAATGGGTGACGATCATGATCGCGGTGAACCTGCAGACCTCGTTCCTGACGCCGCCCTTCGGCTTCGCGCTGTTCTACCTGCGCGGCGTCGCGCCGCCGTCGGTCACGACGGGCCACATCTATCGCGGCGTGGCGCCCTTCGTGGTGATCCAGGTGGTGGGGCTCGCGCTTCTGTGGCTGTTCCCCGGCGTGGTGACGATCGTTCCCGACCTGATCCCGAACTGATCCCGCGCCGCTTCGCATCGGGCGCCCGGCGGAAACCTGCCGGGCGTCTTGCGGTGTGAGCGAAATGCCGCCGTTTCAAGGGGTTGTCCGGCTTTCCGTGGCGGCGGCCGTGGAACCGCGCGGGTTCTCGCCGGTTGACCCATGGACGGATCGGCGGCACATGGCCGCCTCCCGATCCCGTGACTGGCACGCCCGCGCGGGTGTGTCATTTAACAATCCAGAGCGTCCTGCGGATTGCACGGCGCCACGGAACGAAAAACAGGAGAGCAGAGATGAAAACGCTCGTCATCGCATCGGTCGCCGCCCTTGCCACCGCGCCGGCCTTCGCCGGCAACCTCACGCCCGCCGACCCCGATCCGGTCGTGACCCCGCCGCCCGCGCCGGCGACGCCGGTCGGCTACGACTGGACCGGCTTCTATGCCGGTGCCCAGCTCGGCTGGGGCCATGTGGAGAACGGCAACAACGATGCCAACGGCTTCGGCGGCGGTGTTCACGCCGGCTATGACTGGGACTTCGGCGATATCGTCGTCGGCGTCGCAGCCGACTACGACCTCACCGCGATCGAATCCAACAGCGGCAACGCCACGCTCGACAACGTGGCGCGCGCCAAGCTCCGCGCGGGCTACGATGTCGGCAAGGTCCTGTTCTACGGCACCGGCGGGGCCGCTTGGGCGCAGGGCAGCTTCAGCGGCACCGACTATAGCGACAACGGCTGGTTCGCCGGGGCGGGCGCGGAATACCGCGTCAACGAGAAGGTCTCGATCGCCGGCGAAGCGCTGTACCACGTCTTCGACAATTTTGACGGCACGGGCATCGATTTCGGCGGCACGACCGTCGCGGCGCGCGTGAGCTACCGGTTCTGAACCTCACCCCTCCCTAGAACCGGACGGGCCGGGGCAATTGCCGCCCCGGCCCGTTTTCGTTTTCGGGGCCTTTGCCGCGCCCCGGCCGCCGCGCACCGCGCACCGCGTCAGGCGCGCGCAAGCTCCGTGACCACCTCATGCACCGCCATCACGTCGTCGCGGGTGCAGTCGAAGGTTCCCGCCGTCACCCGGATCACGAACTTGCCCTCGTGTACGGTCTGGGTCAGATAGACCCGCCCGTCGTCGTTGATCCGCGCCAGGAGCGCCTCGGTCGCCGCGTTCGCGTCGCCGCCCTCGGGCGCGTAGCGGAACGAGAACAGCGCCAGCCGCGGCTCGGTCACGATCTCGAAGCCGGGCGTCGCGCGGAACGCCTCGGCCAGCTCCTCGGTCCAGGCGACGTGGTTGCGGATGCGGGTCCGCAGGTCCTCCAGCCCATAGGCGCGCAGCACGAACCACAGCTTCAGCGCCCGGAACCGGCGGCCGAGCGCGACGGTCCATTCGTTGAAGTTGACGATCTCGTCCCGGCCCTGCGTCTGCAGGTAGTCGGGGCGCAGCCCCAGCGAGCGGATCTGCGGGGCCGGGTCCGCCAGGAACTGGACCGAGCAGTCGAACTGCACGCCAAGCCACTTGTGCGGGTTGAAGACGATGCTGTCGGCCCCCTCGACGCCGGCCCAGAGCGCGCGGAACTCCGGGCAGATCATGGCCGAACCGGCCCAGGCGGCATCGACATGGACATAGAGGTCGTGCTTCTTCGCCACCGCGATGCACTCGGCCGCAGGGTCCAGCGCGCCGATGCCGGTCCCGCCGGTGCAGATCACCAGCCCCGCCGGGATGCGTCCCGCCGCCCGGTCTTCCTCGATCGCCCGCTCCAGCGCCGCGGGGTCCATCCGGTACGCGGCGTCGGTGTCGATCTTCACCAGGTTGCGCTGGCCGATGCCCGCCAGTCGCACCGCCTTGTCCACCGAGCTGTGGGTCTGGGCGGAGGCATAGACCCGCAGCGCCTGGCCGGTCAGCCCGTCCTGCACGCTGTCCCAGCCGGTCGCGCGGTCGCGCATGGTGATGACCGCCGACAGGGTGCAGGTGGAGGCGCTGTCGTGGATCGTGCCGGTGAACCCCTCCGGCAGCCCGAGGGCCTGGCGCAGCCAGTCGGTGGTGACCTGCTCGATCTCGGTGGCGGCCGGGCTGGCCTGCCAGATCAGGCAGTTCGACGCCATCGCGTTGGCCAGCTGCTCGGCCCACATCGAGGCGGGCGCGGCGTTGGCCGGGAAATAGGCGAAGAAGCGCGGGTGCTGCCAATGCGTCATCGCGTCGGGCACGATGCGCTCGAAATCGGCAAAGATCGCCTCGGGGCTCTCCGGCGCCTCGGGCGGCGACGCGGGGAGCTTCGCGGCGGTCTCGCCGGGGCTGACCTGCGCGCGCACGGGGCGGTCGCGCAGGGTCATGTGATAGTCGTGCGCCCAGTCGGCGGCGCGTTTCGACCAGTCTCTCAGATCGTCGTGATTCATGGCGCGCATCTGCTCACGCGGTAGGACTTTTGGCAAGAGGCGCCGCCCCGTCGGCGGCCCGACCCGGTCCGGCGTGGGGCGGCTCAGCCCGGTACGACGGGGAGCGCCGAGAGTCCATGGAAATGGTAGAGATCGGCATAGCGCGGCGGGGCGGCCAGCCGCAGGCCCGGCAGGCGGTCGAAGAGCACCCGCAGCGCGACCTGCAGTTCCAGCCGCGCGAGCGGCGCGCCGACGCAGAAATGCAGCCCCGCCCCGAAGGCGACGTTCGATTTCACCGGACGCGCCGGATCGAACCGGGCCGGGTCCGGCCACACCGCCGGATCGCGGTTGGCGGCGCCGAGGAGCAGCGCCACCTGGTCGCCGCGGGTCAGGCGGTGACCGAAGAGGTCGAGGTCGTCGTAAGCGTAGCGCGTGAACATTTGCAGCGGCGGGTCGTAGCGCAAGATCTCCTCGACCGTGGCCTCCACCGTGTCGGAGGCCAGCCGGTCCGGGGGCGTGCCGTGGTCCAACAGTGCCTTCACCCCGTTGCCCATGGCGTGGACCGTGGCCTCGTGGCCCGCGTTCAAAAGCAGGATGCAGGTGGTGATGAGTTCGTCGGTGGTCAGGCGTTCCCCGTCCTCCTCGGCCGCGATCAGGTGGGTGATCAGGTCGTCGGCGGGGCGCGAGCGGCGCTCGGCGACATAGCCGCGCATGAAGTCCGAGAATTCGGCGGCGGCGGCACAGGCCGCGTCCTCGACCGCGCGGTCGCGGCGGGCCTGGTACATGGCGACCATGGCGTTCGACCAGGACAAGAGCTCGGGCGCCATGCTGTCGGGCACGCCCAGGAGCCGGGCGATCACGATCACCGGAACCTGCGTGCAATAGGCCGGCAGCAGGTCGACCTCGCCGGCGGGAAGGGCATCGACCAGCCGGTGACAGAGGGTCTCGATCTCGGGGGCCATGCCGGCGATGCGGCGCGAGGTGAAGGCGCGCAGCACGAGGGAGCGAAGCCGCGTATGGCGGGGCGGTTCCAGCTCCAGCATCGAATGCGCCTCGATGTCGTAGAACGGCCGGAGCCGGTCCGGGATGTCCGGCGCCGTCTCGGCCGGCACTTCCCGGCCCAGCCGCCGGTCGCGCAGCAGCGCGTTCACCTCGGCGGCGCCAGCGGCGCAGGGCATCGCGTAGTCCTCCCACCAGACCAGCGGGCCCATGGCGCGCATCCGGTCGTAGAACGGGTAGGGGTCCTGCACGAAGGCGGGTGCGGTGGGGGATTGCGACAGGCGCGGCATCTCGGGCATGGGGTCAGGCTTGGGCTCGGTCATGGGCCCGAGCCTGTCCCGAAGAATCTGGCCATTGCAAGCGTGGCGACTTAGACATCGGGCATGAGGCGATTGCTGCGACGACGCATGGCGGTGCTGGCCGGGTTCCTCCTGGCCGTCGCCGGATTCGCGGCGGTGATCTGGTGGATCGCCTTCGCCGCCGCGCTGGATCAGCTGGAGGAGCGCGGGCATGCCGACCTGTCGCTCGCCGCCGACCGGCTGACGGGGCAGTTGCGGCGGGTGCGGGACGTGGCCGTGCTGGTGGCCGACCACCCGGTGCTGGTGCCGCTGGTGCTGGGCACCGGCGGCGACGAGGCCGCCGCCGACGCGCTGCTTCAGGCCTTCGCCGACCGCAGCGGCGCGCAGCGGCTGTGGCTGGCCGACGACACCGGCCGCGTGCTCGCCGCCTCGGACCCGTTCGCGGCGCGCCACGTGGGCGGCAGCGGCGCCTTCCGCCGCGCGATGGACGGGGCGCTGGGGCTGGAGCACGGCGTCGATGCCGACAGCGCGCAGCGCTTTTTCACCTATGCCGCGCCGGTCTTCTCGCCCGAGGGGCCGGCCGCCGGGGCCGTCATGGTGCGGGTGAATGTCGACGAGCTGGAATGGAACTGGCCCGCCGACCCCTCGCCGGTGATCTTCACCGACGCCCGCGGCGTGGTCTTCGTCTCCAACCGCTCCGACCTGACCCTGAGCGTGCGCGCCGCGCCGCCCGACGGCGACATGCCCGACGAGGTCTATGTCGGCGCCGTGCTCTCGCCCTTTCCGGCGCGCGCGCAGCGGGTGGTTCGGGGGCACGACCTCTGGGCGCTGGAGGACAGCCCCTACCTGCCGCGCTACGCGCTGCACCTGACGCAGCCGCGCCCGGTGATCGGGATGACGGCCGAGATCCTGGTGAACCTCGCGCCGGCGCTGCGGCTGGCCTCGCTGCAGGCGGCGGTGGCGGCGGCGCTGTGCCTGGCCTTCGGCGCGCTGCTGTTCTACCTGGCCGAGCGGCGCCGGGCGCTGGCGGAGCGGCTGGATATCGAGGAACGCGCCAACGCGGCGCTGGAGGCGCGGGTGGCCGAGCGGACCGAGGCGCTTTCGGCGGTGAACGCCGACCTGCGGCGCGAGGTGGGCGAGCGGCGCGAGGCGGAGGCGGCGCTGAAACGGGCGCAGGCGGATCTGGTGCAGGCGGGCAAGCTGTCGGCGCTGGGGCAGATGTCGGCCGGGATCAGCCACGAGCTGAACCAGCCGCTGATGGCGATCCAGTCCTTCGCCGACAACGGCGCGGTCTTCGTCGAACGCGGCAAGCCCGAGCGCGCGGCCGAGAACCTGACGCGGATCGGCGAGCTGGCCCGCCGCATGGGCCGGATCATCCGCAACCTGCGCGCCTTCGCCCGGCAGGAGCGGGCCGACGTGGTGGATGTGGACCTCGTGGCGGTGGTCGACGCCGCGCTGGAGATTTCAGAGGCCAAGGCGGCGCGGGCCGGCGTGACCGTCGCCTGGGACCGCCCCGAGGGCCCGGTGATGGTGCGCGGCGGCGAGGTGCGGCTGCAGCAGGTGGTGATGAACCTGGTCTCCAACGCGGTGGACGCGATGGACGGGGCGGCGGAACGGCGGCTGGAGCTGTCGGTCGCGCCCGGCGACCCGGTGGTGCTGACGGTGCGCGACACCGGCCCGGGCATCGCCGAGCCGGAGAAGATATTCGACCCGTTCTACACCACCAAGGCGGTGGGGCAGGGCGAGGGCATGGGGCTGGGCCTGTCGATCTCCTACGGGCTGGTGCAGAGCTTCGGCGGCGCGATCCGCGGCCGCAACCACCCCGACGGCGGCGCGGTGTTCCGCGTGGAACTGGCGCCGGTCGGGGCGGAGGCGGCGGCATGACGGCGCGGGTGCTGCTGGTCGACGACGACCGCCAGGTGCGCGAGGCGCTGGGCCAGACGCTGGAGCTGGCGGATCTGGACCCGGTGCTCGCGGGGTCGTTCATCGAGGCGAAGGACCATATCGCGCCCGGCTTCGACGGCGTCGTCGTGTCGGACATCCGCATGCCCGGGCGCGACGGGTTTCACCTGCTGGAGCATGTGCAGGCGGTCGATGCCGACCTGCCGGTGATCCTGCTGACCGGCGAGGGGGATATCCCGATGGCGGTGCGCGGGATGAGCGAGGGGGCCTTCGACTTCTTGGAGAAACCCTGCGCGCCGAAGGACCTGCTGGCGGTGGTGGAGAAGGCGCTGAAGACCCGGGCGCTGGTGCTGGAGAACCGGCGGCTGAAGGAACAGCTGACCCGCGGCGACGCGGCGGCGCGGCTGCTCTACGGCGAAAGCCAGGTGGCCGAGGCGCTGCGCGACCGGGTGCGCGCCGTGGCGCGGACCTCGGCCGAGGTGCTGATCACCGGCGAGCCGGGCACCGGCACCTCCAAGGTGGCCGAGGTCATCCACCTGCTCTCGGGCGCCGCGCAGCGGCCGTTCCAGAAGCTCGCGGCGGCGACCCAGACGCCCGAGACCCTGTCGGCCGCCTTCGAGGCCGCGAAGGGCGGCTCGCTGTTCCTGGACGAGGTGGCCGCGCTGCCCCCGGCCGCGCAGTTCGCCGCGCTGGAACTGCTGGAGGACAACCCCGGCGCCCGCATCCTCGCCGGAACCTATCGCGACCTGGAGGCGGAGGCGCGCGAGGGCCGGTTCAACCCGGATCTGTTCTACAAGCTCGACGTGATGCGCGTGCGGATCCCGTCGATCCGCGAGCGGCCCGACGACATCCCGGTGCTGTTCCGGCATTACGTGCAGATCGCCTGCGAACAGGCGGCGCTGCCGGTGCCCGAGATCCCCTCCGACGTCGTCGCCCGTCTGATGGCGCAGGACTGGCCCGGCAACGCGCGCGCGCTGATGAACGCGGCCATGCGCTTCGCGATGGGGCTGGGCGAGGCGGAGCCGGAGGAGGAGCTGGGCCTGGCCGAACGCCTGGCGCAGGTGGAACGCTCGCTCCTGATCGAGGCGCTGCAGGGGCACGGCGGCAACGCGACCGAGGCGGCGCGGGCGCTGAAGCTGCCGCGCAAGACCTTCTACGACAAGCTGGCCCGCCACGGGCTGCGGGCCGAGGCCTATCGCTGAACCACACTGGCCGGGCGGCGCGCGTCCGCCCGGTCTCCGCGCCCAGGGCGAATCGCGGCGACCGTGGCGGGGCCGGCCGGCGCCCGGACACCGCAAACCCGCCTATGGACGGCCGACGCGCTGTGCGGAATCCCGCACAGACCGGCGATGCGCCTGTGCGGGGATTCACCCATTCGCAAAACGCGCGGCTGCCATGCGCCTTTGGCGACCCTTCCAACGCCCTGAAAACAGGGAAAGAATCTTGATTGCACCGGAACGCCCAGCGAATACTTGCCCAAGCGACGCCACGGCAGTTCTATCCCGGCGAGGCCCGGTCCGCCGGGTCCACGGAGGAAATTCATATCCACTTTCGGGAGGACCCCATGAAAGTCACCACCCTGGCCACGACGGCCATCGCCCTCGTCATGGCGGCCGGCGCCGCCACCGCGCAGGAGGACGCCTGCGACGACGGCGAGATCGTCGTCAAGTTCGCCCATGTCACCAACACCGACCGTCACCCCAAGGGCATCGCGGCCGAGCTGCTGAAGAACCGCGTGAACGAGGAGATGGACGGCACCATGTGCATGGAGGTCTATCCGAACTCCACGCTCTACAACGACGACCAGGTGCTGGAGGCGATGCTGCAGGGCGACGTGCAGCTGGCCGCGCCGTCGCTGTCGAAGTTCGAGACCTTCACCAAGGTGTTCCGCATCTTCGACCTGCCGTTCATGTTCAAGAACATCGACGCCGTGGATGCCTTCCAGGCCTCGGATGCCGGCCAGTCGATGCTGGACTCGATGACCCGGCGCGGGCTGCAGGGCCTGGCCTACTGGCATAACGGGATGAAGCAGTTCTCGGCCAACGTGCCGCTCCTGACCCCCGACGATGCCGCCGGCCTGAAGTTCCGCGTGCAGCCCTCCGACGTGCTGGTGGCGCAGATGGAGGCGCTCGACGCCTCGCCGCAGCCGATGGCCTTCTCGGAAGTCTACGGCGCGCTGCAGACCGGCGTCGTCGACGGGCAGGAGAACACCTGGTCGAACATCTGGGGCCAGAAGTTCTTCGAGGTGCAGGACGGCATCACCGAGACCAACCACGGCATCATCGACTATCTCGTCGTGACCTCGGTCGACTGGCTGGACAGCCTGGAGCCCGACGTGCGCGACCAGTTCCTGACGATCCTGGGCGAGGTGACGACCGCGCGCAACGCCGAGAGCTACGAGGTCAACCAGGAGGCCAAGCAGTCGATCATCGACGCCGGCGGCGAAGTGCGCCAGCTGACGCCGGAGCAGCGCCAGCAGTGGGTCGACGCGATGAAGCCCGTCTGGGACCAGTTCGAGGGCGACGTCGGCGCCGAGAACATCGAAGCGGCGCAGTCGATCAACGAGACGATGTGATCCGATCTTGAGACCACGGGTGCGGACCGGGTTGGGAGGCCCGGTCCGCACCGCGCATTCAGGGAGGGGGGCACCGCCATGAGCGGCCATTCCATTCACGCAAACCGCAGCCGGCTCTGGCACATCGTCAACACGCTCGAGGAAAGCATCATCGCGATCCTTCTCGGGCTGATGACGCTGGTGACATTCACCAATGTCGTGCTGCGCTACGGCTTCAACTCCTCGCTGATCTGGGGGCTGGAGGTCACGCTGATCCTGTTCGCCTGGCTGGTGCTGTTCGGCATCAGCTACGGGTTCAAGGTGACGGCGCATCTGGGCGTCGACGCGCTGACCAACCTGTTCCCGCCGGCCGGCCGCAAGGCGCTGGCGCTGATCTCGGCGGCGGTCTGCATCGCCTATGCCTTCCTGCTTCTGAAGGGGGCGTGGGACTACTGGGCGCCGTTCGCCGCGCTGCAGCCGACCGAGGGCCGCTGGTTCCCCACGGGCTTTGCCGAGGGCGTCCGCGACCGGGCCTTCTATGTCACCGACCAGGTGCCGATGCTGGGCATCTTCCGCTGGCTGGAGGACGCCATCAACTACGGCGAGGAGTACGAAAAGCTCCCGCGCGTCATTCCCTACACGATGCTGCCCGTGGCCGCGGCGCTGATCCTGTTCCGCGTGCTGCAGGCGACGGTGGAGCTGTTCACCGGCCGCCGCGACAGCCTGATCGTGAGCCACGAAGCCGAGGAAGAGGTCGCCGAGGCCTCCTCCCGCGCCGACAAGGACTGAGCCCATGGACGTCGTAATTCTGTTTCTGATGGTGATCGGCCTGCTGCTGATCGGCGTGCCGATCGCGGTGTCGCTGGGCCTGTCGTCGATCATCTTCCTGCTGGTCTATTCCGACACCTCGCTGGCCTCGATCGCGCAGTCGATGTACCAGGCGATGGCCGGGCACTACACGCTGCTGGCGATCCCGTTCTTCATCCTGGCCTCGTCCTTCATGTCGACGGGCGGCGTGGCGCAGCGGATCATCCGCTTCTCCATCGCCTGCGTCGGGCACCTGCCCGGCGGGCTGGCCATCGCCGGGGTCTTCGCCTGCATGCTCTTCGCGGCGCTGTCGGGCTCGTCGCCCGCCACCGTGGTCGCCATCGGCTCCATCGTCATCGCCGGCATGCGGCAGGTGGGCTATTCCAAGGACTTCGCCGCCGGCGTGATCTGTAACGCGGGGACGCTGGGCATCCTCATTCCGCCGTCCATCGTGATGGTGGTCTATGCCTCGGCGACCGACGTGTCGGTGGGGCGGATGTTCCTGGCGGGCGTGATCCCGGGGCTGCTGGCCGGCGGGATGCTGATGGGGGCGATCTACTTCATCGCCGTCACCCGCAACCTGCCCAAGGGCGACTGGCTGGGCTGGGGCGAGATCTGGCGCTCGGGGCGCGAGGCGGCCTGGGGGCTGTTCCTGATCGTCATCATCCTGGGCGGCATCTATGGCGGCATCTTCACGCCGACCGAGGCCGCGGCGGTGGCGGCGATCTACGCCTTCTTCATCGCCTCCTTCGTCTATCGCGACATGGGGCCTTTGGCGGCGAAGAACGCGACGCCGGCCTCGTCGGACTACCTGGAGGCGGGCGAGGGATCGCTGAACGCCGCCGCGGCGCCGGCGGCCGGGCGCAACCTGTCGCTCCTGCAGAAGCCCTGGGCGCTGATCACGGTGTTCTTCCACCGCGACACCAAGGAGACGCTGTTCGAGGCGGGCAAGCTGACCGTCATGCTGATGTTCATCATCGCCAACGCGCTGATCCTCAAGCACGTGCTGACCGACGAGCAGATCCCGCAGCATATCGCGGCCTCGATGATCTCGGCCGGGTTCGGGCCGATCATGTTCCTGGTGATCGTGAACGTGATCCTGCTGATCGGCGGTCAGTTCATGGAGCCCTCGGGCCTGATCGTCATCGTGGCGCCGCTGGTCTTCCCGATCGCCATCGAGCTGGGGATCGACCCGATCCACCTGGGCGTCATCATGGTGGTGAACATGGAGATCGGGATGATCACGCCGCCGGTGGGGCTGAACCTGTTCGTTACTTCCGGCGTCGCCGGGATGCCGATGATGCGGGTGGTGAAGGCGGCGCTGCCGTTCCTGGCGATCCTGTTCGTCTTCCTGATCATGATCACCTACATCCCGCCGATCTCGACCTTCCTGCCCACGACCTTCATGGGGCCGGAGATCATCACGAATTAGGGTGAATAGAAGGAGCGCTTCCGCGCGTTCTTTTCTCTGAAATCGGTGAGGCGACGCTCCTGTCCGGGGGCGTCGCCTTTTTCGATGCCGGATTTTGCGTATTTGGAACGAGAAGAAGTTCGGGGTGGTGTTTTTGGGACGGGTCAGCGCTTGCGGAAATAGGGCAGGGCAAAGAGGTAGAGGCCGGTGAAGAGCAGGAGCGCGAGCGGCGCCAGCGGCAGGTAGAAGACCCACTCGGGGGTTTCCCATCCCATCGCTTGCGTGGCGAAGAGCGCGGCGACCAGCAGGGCGAAGACCATGGATGTCCAGCGATGCGTCTGGCGAATCTGGCGGTGCAGCGACATGGCAGGCTCCTTTCGCCGGGGTCAGCCCCGGCGCCGGCTCTCGAACCGGGGCAGCATGGCGGAGAAATCCTTGCCGGCGCCGTCCTCCGCCTCCACGAACTGGGCGTAGAGATTCAGGGCCGCCCGGCCGATCGGCGTGTCGGCATCTGCCGTCTCGGCCGCCTGTTGCGCCAGCCGCAGGTCCTTGAGCATCAGGTCGGCGGCGAAGCCGGGGGTATAGCCGTTGTCGGCCGGAGATGTCGGCCCGATCCCCGGCGCCGGGCAGTAGGTGGTCATCGACCAGCTCTGGCCCGAGGAGGTGGAGACCACGTCGTACATCGCCTGCCGCTCCAGCCCAAGCCGGTCGGCCAGGGCGAAGGCCTCGCAGGTGACGATCATCGTGGCGCCGAGGATCATGTTGTTGCAGATCTTCGCCGCCTGGCCGTTGCCGGAGGGGCCGCAATGCACCGCCTTTTGGCCCATGATGTCGAAGAGCGGCCTGGCCTCGGCGAAGGCGTCCTCGGCGCCGCCGACCATGAAGGTGAGCGTGCCGGCCGCGGCGCCGCTGATGCCGCCGGAGACCGGCGCGTCGAGCGGGCGCAGGCCGGCGGCCTCGGCCATGTCGGCGACGGCGCGGGCGCTGTCCACGTCGACCGTCGAGCAGTCGAGGAACACGGCGCCGGGCTCCATCGCCGGCACGATCTCGGCCGCGACGTGGCGCAGGATGTCGCCGTTGGGCAGCATGGTGATCGCCACGTCGCGCCCCGCCGCCGCCTCGGCCGCCGAGTCCGCCGCCGTCACGCCCTCTGGCACCGGGGCGGCCAGGTCGAACCCCGTCACGTCGTGCCCGGCCGCGGCCAGGTTGGCCGCCATCGGCGCGCCCATGTTGCCCAGCCCGATGAACCCGATCTTCATGGCTTGTCCTCCCAGTTCAGCTCGTCCGCGCCCAGCGGCGCCAGCATCACGGCGACCTCCTCGGGTGTCACCTCGCCCGGGGCGTGGCGCCAGACCGGCGTGCGGTCCTTGTCGATGATCGCCGCGCGCACGCCTTCCAGGAAATCGCCGCGTTCCATCGCCCGGGCCGTGAAACGGTATTCCAGCGTCAGCGCCGCCTCGATCCCGGCGTCCTGCGCCCGGTGCCGCCGCAGCATCTCCAGCGTGCAGGCCAGCGACAGCGGCGAGCCGCGCCGCAGCGCCGTCGCTGCCTCGTCCTCGCCCACCGCCTCCAGGATCGCCGCGACCGATCCCGCGCCGAAGCAGCCGTCGATCCAGCCCTGCCGCGCCGCCAGCGGCGACTCCGGGGCCGGGGCGGCCGCCTCGGCGATGGCGGCCGCGCGCCCGGTCCGGCACAGCTCGGCCTTCAGGGCGGCCCAGCCGTCCTCCGGCACGAACGCATCCGCAAAGCCCGCATGCAGCGCGTCGCCGGGGCGCATCCGGTCGCCCGTCAGCCCCAGATAGGCACCCAGCCGCCCCGGCGCCCGGGACAGCAGCAGCGAGCCGCCGACATCGGGGACCAGCCCGATCCCGCATTCCGGCATCGCCATGCGCGACGACTCGCAGACCACGCGGTGCGAGACGTGACAGCCCACGCCGACGCCGCCGCCCATGACGAAGCCGTGCAGGAAGGCGACCACGGGTTTCGGAAAACGCGCGAGCCGGGCGTTCATCCGGTATTCGTCGAGCCAGAAGCGGCGGCCGTAGTCGTAATCGCCCGCCCGCCCGGTGCGGTACAGCTCGGCGATGTCGCCGCCGGCGCAGAACGCCTTGTCGCCGTCGCCGTCGATCAGCACCAGCGCCACCGCGTCGTCGTCGCGCCACGCCTCCAGCGCCCGCTCGATCGCCAGCGCCATGTCCCAGGTCAGCGCGTTCAGCGCCTTGGGCCGCGTCAGGGTGATGCGCCCGGCACGGCCCTCGATGCGGATGTCGATCTCGCTCATCCGCGCTCCGCCAGCATCGTCCGGGCCACGATCAGGCGCATGATCTCGTTGGTGCCCTCCAGGATCTGATGCACCCGCAGGTCGCGGACGATCTTCTCGATCCCGTAATCGGCGAGGTAGCCGTAGCCGCCGTGCAGCTGCAGGCACTGGTCGGCGACGCGGCTGCCGGCCTCGGTGACGAATTTCTTCGCCATCGCACAGAACTTGGTGGCGTCCGGCGCGCCGGTGTCCAGCTTCCACGCCGCCTGGCGCAGGAAGGTGCGGGCGGCCTGCAATTCGGTCTCCATGTCGGCCAGCCGGAACTGCAGCGCCTGGAAGCGGTCGATGCTCTGGCCGAAGGCCGTGCGCTCGCCCATATAGGCCAGCGTCGCCTCCAGCCCCGCCTGCGCTGCGCCGAGCGAGCAGGCCGAGATGTTCAGCCGTCCGCCGTCCAGCCCCGCCATCGCATAGGCGAAGCCCTTGCCTTCCTCGCCGATCAGGTTCTCGGCCGGGATGTCGCAGTCGTCGAACTGGACCTGGGAGGTGGGCTGCGACCGCCAGCCCATCTTGTCCTCGGGGCCGCCGAAGCTGAGCCCCGGCGTGCCCGCCTCGACGATCACGGCCGAGATGCCGCGCGGCCCGTCCGCGCCGGTGCGCGCCATCGTCAGGTAGGCGTCCGAGTAGCCGCCGCCGGAGATGAACGCCTTCACGCCGTTCAGCCGCCAGCCCTCGTTGGTGCGCGCGGCCCGGGTCTTCAGTGCCGCCGCGTCGGAGCCGCTGCCGGGTTCGGTCAGGCAATAGGAGAACACCGTCTCCATCGTCACCATGCGCGGCAGGACGCGCGCCTTCATCTCGTCTGAGGCGTGGCGGTCGATCATGCCGGCGCACATGTTGTGGATCGACAGGAAGGCCGCGACCGAGGCGCAGGAGCGGCTGAGCGCCTCGAAGACCAGCGCCGCGTCGAGCCGGGTCAGGCCCGAGCCGCCGTACTCGTCGGACACGTAGAGCCCGCCGAAGCCCAGCTCGGCCAGTCTGGGCCACAGGTCCTTCGGGATCGTGCCCGCCGCTTCCCAGGCGCGGGCGTGCGGCGCGATGTGGTCCTCGGCGAAGGTGCGGGCCATGTCGAAGATGGCGGTCTGTTCCTCGCTCAGCGCGAAATCCATGGGGCTCCTCCCAAAGCCGGATACCGGACCGGTTTCCGCCAGGCGGCGGCGAAATGCAAGGGGCGCGGAGCGGCGATGCGCAAGGTATGAGAGCGGAGCGGCCGAAGACGGTGTCCGCCGGCCGCGCGCGGCGCGCCGCGGCCTTCCGCCGCGCGATGCAGGTGGAAATGTCCCACGGCTGACCCGGTGTCGTGCAGTGCGCGTCCGCAGTCTCCTGTTAGCGGTATCGCCAACGACTCCAGGGACTTAACCCCCTGTCCAACCTCGGACACCCCTAAAGATCGGCCGTAAACTCGTCCATCATCGCCCGGATCACCGCCGCCATCGCCTTGTCCTCGTCGCCCGAGACCTCCAGCTCTCCGGCCCGGATCGCCCGCTGCCGGTCGGCGCCGTTGCCGCTCTCCACGATGTCCCGCGCCGCCGCGACCTCGGCCATGCAGCCCAAGGCCTCGGCATCCTCGGCCACCAGCTCGATCCATTCCTCGATCAGCTGGGCATAGGGCAGAACCTCGCCCCGCCCGAAGTCGATCAGCCCCTCGGCCATGCCGTAGCGCTGCGCCCGCCAGCGGTTCTCGCCCACCAGGAACCGGTCGTAGACCCGCCAGCGCTGGTTCCGCATCCTCAGCCGCCACAGCATCCGCATCGTCGCCTGGAACAGCGCCGCGACGGTCAGCGCATGCTCCAGCCTCGGCGAGTTGTCGCAGATCCGCACCTCCACCGTCGGAAAGCGCGCCGAGGGCCGCAGGTCCCACCACACCTTGCTTCCGTCCTCGATGGCCCCGGTCCGCACGATCGCGTCCAGCGAGCGCTGGTATTCGGCCCAGGCATGGAAGACCGGCGGCAGCCCGGTGCGGGGCAGGTTGTCGAAGATCGTCAGCCGATAGCTCGACAGGCCGGTATCCTGCCCCTGCCAGAACGGCGAGGAACAGCTGAGCGCCAGCATGTGCGGCAGGAAATAGGAGGCCTGGCTCATCAGGTCGATGCGCAGGTCCTCGTCCTCGATCCCGACATGCACGTGCATCCCCGAGATCAACAGCCGCCGCGCCACGCCGGCCAGGTCGTGCTCCAGCACGTTGTAGCGTTCCTTGTCGGTGTGATGCTGGTCGCGCCAGCGGGCCGTGGGGTGGCAGGAGACCGCCAGCGGCGCCAGCCCGTGCCGCCCCGCCAGCTCGGCCACCGTCTCGCGCAGCCGCTTCAGGTCGGTGCGGGCCTCGTCGATCGTGCGGCAGACGCCGGTCCCGATCTCCACCTGACAGCGCAGGAACTCCGGCGAGACCTGTTCGCCCAGCGCCTCGGTGCACTGATCCATCAGCGCCTGCGGGGCATCGGACAGCGCGAGCGTCTCGCGGTCGACGAGCAGGTACTCCTCCTCGATTCCGATGGTGAAACTCGGACTCCGCGCCATCCCGCCCCTCCTTGGTCCGGCGATGAAAGCAGAGCCCCCGGGGCGCGGCAAGCCCCGCCGCGGGGCAGCGCACAGGATCGGCCGCGCGGCCGGGCCGCACAATCTGAACGGGCGAAGACCGCTCGGAACTCTCGCGAATTTCGAAGAAAGGTGCGCTTTCGGGCCAAATCCCGCCACGATTCGCGTCGAAACCTAACCTTAGGTACAGTATTGGGAGCCGGAACGATGGCAACTCGGCAAAAAACGGAACTGCTGCCCGCATCGGAATGGAAGTCGCTGTCGTTCTGCGAAACCGGCGCCGGCTATGCGGTGCGAGAAGCGATCGGCTGCGAGATGCGGTCGCTGTGCATGCTGCGCTTCGCCGGTTTCGCCATGCTCGTGGCCGGCGCGATGTCCTGGCTGCTGGCCCCCATGGGCAGCCTGGACGAGATGCTTCTGCGCGGATCGGGCGCGGCGCTGCTGGTGGGGCTGGGTGTGGCGATGATCCTGCTGTCCGGTCGCGGCAAGCGCCGGTCGGTCCGGTTCGACCCGAACACCCGAGAGCTGCACCTGGCGAAGCTGGGCGCCGGCGGGCAGGAGACGGTCTCGACCCGTCTGCCGCTGGACTGGATCGAGTCGCTCTATGTGCGCCGCGTCGACCAGGGCGACGGCTTCGCCTGGCTGATCGTGCGCGTGACCGGCGCCGCCGAGTTCCACGCCCTGCGCGGGCCGGAAGGCGAAGTGACCGCGCTGCAGCGCAAGCTGGCGCGCGATTTCGTCGCCGCCCGCACCCGCGAGGATGCGAATGTCGTGGAACTGCCGCGGCGCAAGGTCATGCCGCGCCGGGTCTATGCCCAGACCGGCCGCGTCGCGGCGGCCGCGCACGGCTGACCCGGCCGCCGGCGGGCCGGCTCAGGCCGACCGTTTCTGAAGGGCGTCGAGCGTCGTTTCGCTCAGCCCCAGAAGCGCCAGCGCCTCGGCCTCGTCGTCGTGAACGACCGGGACCACATCCCCCACATCGTCCCAGGACCGAGAGATCATCCGCGCCAGGGACTGCGCGTAATCGGTCGGCGCGTAATAGACGATCAGGTTTTCCGGTCCCCGCAGAAACGCCTCTGCCTTCTTGGCCTGCAGCGCGAAGAGCTGCGCGTAGACCATCTTGATCTCGGTCAGGGCCGACAGGTCGACGAGCTGCTTCTGTGCCGGCCGGAAATCGGGATCCTGCATGTAGCGCTCGACGGCCTCGAAACTCTCCGATATCCACGCGACCCCCTCATAGCGAATGTGAACCAGGCCGAGGTCGCGGTGAATGCGGTAGGTGACGGGCATGACGGGACTTCACGAAGAAACGAAACGGCGCCCGGCCGGACCGGGACGCCGCTCCTTAACATCTTCCTGAACGTCACTCCATGGCTTTGAAGTTGAACTCGCCGCCTTCCTTGATGCCCGAGAACCAGCGCGCCGTGACGGTCTTGGTCTTGGTGTAGAACCGGAAGGCGTCGGGGCCGTACTGGTTCAGGTCGCCGAAGGCCGATTTCTTCCAGCCGCCGAAGGTGTGATAGCTCAGCGGCACCGGGATCGGGAAGTTGATGCCGACCATACCGACATTGACCCGATGGGCGAAGTCGCGCGCCGTGTCGCCGTCGGCGGTGAAGATCGCGGTGCCGTTGCCGTAGGGGTTGTCCATCGTCAGCTTCAGTGCTTCCTCGTAAGAGCCGGCGCGCACCTGGCTGAGGACGGGGCCGAAGATCTCTTCTTTGTAGATGTCCATCTCGGGCGTGACGCGGTCGAACAGCGACGGGCCCACGAAATAGCCGTTCTCGTAGCCCTGCAGGGTGAAGTCGCGGCCGTCGACGACGAGTTCTGCGCCCTGCTGCACGCCGCTGTCGATCAGCCCGCGGATACGCTCTTCGGCCTGCTTGGTGATGACCGGGCCGTAATCCACGTCCTCGCCGGCGGTGTAGGGGCCGACCTTCAGCTTCTCGATCCGCGGCACCAGCTTTTCGACCAGCGCGTCGGCGGTCTCCTCGCCCACCGGCACCGCGACAGACACCGCCATGCAGCGTTCGCCCGCCGCGCCGTAGCCCGCGCCCACCAGCGCGTCGGCTGCCTTGTCCATGTCGGCGTCGGGCATGACGATCATGTGGTTCTTGGCACCGCCGAAGCATTGCGCGCGCTTGCCGTTGCTGCAGGCGCGGCCGTAGATGTACTGCGCGATGGGGGTGGAGCCGACGAAGCCCACGGCCTGGACGGTCTCGTGGTCGAGGATCGCGTCGACCGCCTCCTTGTCGCCGTTGACGACCTGCAGCACGCCGTCGGGCAGGCCGGCTTCTTTCAGAAGCTCCGCCAGCCGCAGCGCGGTGGAGGGACAGCGTTCGGACGGCTTCAGGATCATCGCGTTGCCGCAGGTCAGCGCCGGCGCCATCTTCCACAGCGGGATCATGGCGGGGAAGTTGAACGGCGTGATGCCCGCGACCACCCCCAGCGGCTGGCGCATCGAGTAAAGGTCGATGCCGGGGCCGCCATTGTCGGTGAACTCGCCCTTCAGCATCGCCGGCCCGCCCATGCAGACCTCGACCACCTCCAGCCCGCGCTGCACGTCGCCGCGCCCGTCGGGCAGGGTCTTGCCGTGCTCGCGGCTGACCAGCTCGGCCAGCTCGTCCATGTGCTCGTTGATCAGCGCGCCGAACTTCATCATCACCCGCGCGCGGCGCTGCGGGTTGGTGGCGCCCCAGGCGACCTGCGCCGCCGCGGCCTTCTCCACGGCCGCGTTCAGCTCGGCCGTCGTGGCCAGCGGCACTCTGGCCTGCACCTCGCCGGTGGCGGGGTTCATGACATCGGCGAAACGGCCCGACGTGCCCTTTACGCGCTGGCCGTCGATGTAATGGGTAAGGTCTTCCATGGTCGGCTCCTCCAGACTGGTTGCGCGGACCATAGGCTTGCAAAATCGCCGGAAAAAGGGTGAGTTTTCCAAAAGGGTTTTGCATTTTTTAAGGGACGGTCATGGATATTCAGTGGGACGACCTGCGTGTCTTCCTCGCGGTGGCGCGGACCGAGTCGCTCAGCGGGGCAGGGCGGCAGCTGCGGCTCGACCCGGCGACGGTCGGGCGGCGGATGCAGCGGCTGGAGACGGCGGTGGGCGCGCCGCTCTTCGCCAAGTCGCCCCAGGGCTATGCGCTGACCGTCGACGGGCAGCGGCTCCTGGACCATGCCGAGCGCGCCGAGCAGGCGGTGACCGGCGCAGCGGAAGAGGTCGGCGGCCAGGCCGGCCAGCTGACCGGGCAGGTGCGCATCGGCGCGCCGGACGGCTGCGCCAACTACCTCCTGCCGCAGATCTGCACCCGCCTGTCCGAGGCCAATCCGGGGCTGGAGATCCAGGTGCTCGCGCTGCCCCGCGTGGTGAACCTGTCCAAGCGCGAGGCCGACATGGCGATCACCGTCTCGGCGCCCGTCTCCGGCCGGCTGACGGTGCAGAAGATCACCGACTATCACCTGCACCTGGCCGCGCATCGCAGCTATCTGCGCGGAGGCCCGCCGATCCGCACGCTGGACGACCTGACGCAGCATCCGATCATCGGCTACATCCCCGACATGATCTACGACAAGGAGCTGGACTATCTCAGCGAGGCGGGGATCGAGCAGGTCACGCTGGGCTCCAACTCGGTCATGGTGCAGCTGCACATGATCCGCCAGAAGGGCGGCATCGGCATCGTCCACGACTTCGCGCTGCCCTTCGCGCCGGGGATGCGCAAGGTGCTGGCCGACAGCTTCTCGCTGACCCGCAGCTTCTACCTGATCCGGCACCCCGACGACCGGCGCGTCGAGCGGCTGAACCGGGTGGCCGAGGCGGTGGCGACCGAACTGCGCGCCGAGGTCGCCAGGCTGGAAGCCGAAGCCGCGGCTTGACAGGTGCGCCCGGGAGGGTGACCCTTGGAAAACATACAGGCGTCAGCAGGTTCCCAGGAGGCGGTCATGCTCGTTCACCAGATACTCAAGTCCAAGCCCAGCGGCGAGATCTTCACGATCACGCCGGGGACGCGCGTGGCGGAGGCGGCCGCGACCATGTCCGAGAAACGGATCGGCGCGGTGGTGGTGTCCTCGGACGGCACCACGCCCGACGGTATCCTGTCCGAGCGCGACATCGTGCGCGAGCTGGGTAAGCGCGGGGCGTCCTGCCTGGACGACACGGTCGACACGATGATGACGGCCGATCTCGTCACCTGCAGAGGCGACGAATCCGGCGAGCAGGTGCTTGGCAAGATGACCGAGGGCCGGTTCCGCCACCTGCCGGTGATGGACGGGCAGAAGATGATCGGCCTGATCTCGATCGGCGACGTGGTCAAGGCGCGGCTCAGCGAACTGGCGATGGAGAAGGAGTCGCTGGAAGGGATGATCATGGGGCACTGACCCCCGCCGGCCGCGGGCGGTCGCATTCGCACTTGAAACCCGTCCGGTAATATTGTTGCGTGCCACCGGAGCCACGGGGGACATAGCATGCGCACCGGTCTTTATGCGGGCACGTTCGATCCGCTGACGCTGGGCCATATCGACATCATCCAGCGCGCGGCCAAGCTGGTGGACCGGCTGGTGATCGGCGTTGCGATCAACCGCGACAAGGGGCCGTTGTTCGACCTGGACGAGCGGGTGGAGATGATCGCGCCCGAGGTGGAAAGCCTGCGCGCCCACGGCACCGAGATTGTGGTGCATCCGTTCGAGAACCTGCTGATCGACTGCGCCCGCGACGTGGGCGCCTCGGTCATCATCCGCGGCCTGCGGGCGGTGTCGGATTTCGAGTACGAGTACCAGATGGTCGGCATGAACCGGGCGCTCGACGATAATATCGAGACCGTGTTCCTGATGGCCGAGGCGAAGTACCAGGCCATCGCCTCCAAGCTGGTCAAGGAGATCGCGCGGCTGGGCGGCGACGTGTCGACCTTCGTGACCCCCGCGGTGCGGGACCGGCTGTATCGGCAGCTGGGCCGCTAGGGCCGCCCGGCCAGGTCTGTGGCCAGGTCTCTGGTCGGGCCTCTGCCCAAGTCTCTGCCCAGGTCTCCGGCGCGAAGAATCGAACGCCCGGAACACCCGCCAATTCGCGGCCCGTGAAGGCGCCATCTGACATGTTATAGACATGTCAGTTGCTTTTTTCCCTGTTTTCACATTACTATGGCAGAAAGGTGCGCGAATCCGCCACCGTGGGAGGGACCATGTCGGCAATCGGGATATCCGTGGCGATGCTGTCGCCGTTCACCGAAGGCGGCGCTCTGGACACGGCGCGTTTGTCGGCGCATGCCACGCGCCTGCTGCACGACGGGGCCGACGGCGTGACGCTGTTCGGCACGACGGGCGAGGGCGCGTCGCTGACGGCGGGCGAGCGTGCGGCCGGCCTGGACGCCGTGCTCTCCGCCGGCGTGCCGACCGAGGCGGTGACCTTCACGGTCTATGCCACGGCGGCCGCGGATGCGGTCGACCAGGTGCGCACCGGCCTCGCGCACGGCGTCCAGAGCTTCCTGGTGCCGCCGCCGTTCTATTTCCCCGACCCGGACGACGACGGCCTGTTCCGCTGGTATGCCGAGCTTCTGGCGGACACCGACGCGGCGGCGCGGATCATCCTTTACCATATCCCGCAGGTCACGGGGATCGGGCTGTCGCCGGCGCTGATCATGCGGCTTGTCGATGCCTTCCCCGGCCGGGTGCGGGCGGTCAAGGACAGCTCGGGCGACTGGGCGACGGCCGAGGCGCTTCTGAAGATCGAGGATCTGCCCGTTCTGGTGGGCGACGAGCGGCTGCTGCACCGCGCCGCGGCGCTGGGCGCGGCGGGCTCGATCACCGGCTGCGCGAACCTCTATCCGGCGCGTCTGAAGCGCGTGTACGGGACGGCGCAGGAGGACGCGGCGCTGTCGGCGGCGGTCACCGCCGTGGTGTCCTGCCCGGTGATGCCGGCGCTCAAGGTGCTCATGGCGCGGATGCTGGGCGATCCGGCCTGGGAGACGCTGCGCCCCCCGCTGACGCCGGTCACGCCGGAGCAGCGGGCGATGCTGCTGGACCAGGCGGTGCTGGAGCCCGCCGATGGCTGAGGCCGACGCCTTCCTGCGCGACCGCGCCTATTCCAGCTTCACCGAGAAGCTGATGAGCCGCGACATCCAGCCCGGCCAGATCGTGTCGCAGCGCGAGCTGGTGCAGATCACCGGCATGCCGCTGGGCGCGATCCGCGAGATGATCCCGCGGCTGGAGGCGGACGGGCTGATCCGGACCGTGCCCAAGCGCGGGCTTCAGGTTCCCGCCATCGACCTCGACCTGATCCGCAACGCCTTCCAGCTGCGCAAGATCATCGAACGCGAGGCCTTCGACCATTTCTGCCGCGAGGGGCCGGAGGCCGAGATCGACCGTTTCGCCGAGGAGCACCGTGCGATGCGCGAGGAGGCGCTGGCCGGCGCGACGCCCGACGTGGTGGCGCGGGCGCAGCGGCTGGACTGGGGCTTTCACGACCATGTCATCGACGCGCTGGGCAACGCGATCATCTCGGACATCCACCGCGTCAACGCGATCAAGATCCGGCTGATCGCCAATGCCGACACCAAGATCCTGCCCGAGTTGGTGGTCTCCGTCATGGATGAGCACCTGGGCATCATCTACGCCATGCAGGCCCGCAACCCGGCCCGCACGGTATCGGCCATCCATGCGCATATCGAAAGCGCGCGAAAACGGGCCGTCGGCCTGTAACGAAGGCGGGGCGCGACAAGGCCCCCGCTGCAACTGAGGAGGAGAAAACATGACCCTGAGATTGACCCGCCGCCTGGCGATGTCCGCCGCGACCGTGGCGCTGATGACCGCCGGGGCGGCCTTCGGCGCCTCGCACGAGGAGATGGTGACCCTGCGGATGTCCACGCCCGCGTCCGAGACCGACCAGCGCTCGGTGGCGCTGGAAGAGGTGTTCGCGCCGGCCGTGGCGGAATTCGCCACCTACGAGCCGCATTACAACGGCTCGCTGATCGCGCAGGGTTCCGAGCTGGAGGCGATCGCCTCGGGCGATCTGGAGATGTCCATCGCCTCGGCGCAGGAGCTGGCGCAGTACTTCCCGGAATTCTCGATCTTCGCCACCGGCTACGTCCACCAGTCGGCCGAGCATCAGGTGGCCGTGTTCAACGACGCGCTGATGGATCCGTTCAAGCAGAAGGTCGAGGACGAGCTGGGCGTGAAGCTCCTTGCCGTGATGTATCTGGGCAAGCGGCACGTGAACCTGCGGCAGTGCCGCGACGAGCTGGACGTGCAGACCCCCGAGGATCTGGCGGGCGTGAACCTGCGGATGCCGGGCACCGACGCCTGGCAGTTCCTGGGCGAGGCGCTGGGCGCGAACCCGACGCCGATGGCCTTCACCGAGGTCTATACCGCGCTGCAGACCGGCTCGGTCGACGGGCAGGACAACCCGCTGCCGACCGTGGTCGACGCGAAGTTCTACGAGGTGACCTGTCAGATCGCGCTGACCGCGCATCTGGTGGACCTGAACTATATCGCGTTCTCCAAGGAGGTCTGGGACGGGCTGAGCGAAGAGCAGCAGCAGGCCGTCTCCGAGGCCGCCGTGGCCGCCGCCGACAGCGCGCGGGCGAAGCAGCTGGAGCTTGAGGCGGAGCTGGTCTCCTTCCTGGAGGAAGAGGGGCTGGAGATCTACGAGCCCGACCGGGCGGCGTTCCGCAGCCACGTGCAGGAACAGTACCAGGGCAGCCGGTTCGCCGAGTCCTGGCCCGAGGGCGTGCTGGAAGAGATCAACGCGCTGGGCGAGTAAGCGTCCGAGGTTGGACGGGGGTGCAAGTCGTTGATCCTGTTGCAGATACCGCTAACAGGATGCTGCGGACGCCCCCGTCCGTGACCCGCCGGACCGCCTGACGGGAGAGGGCGCGCCCCCTCCCTGACCCTCCCTCCGACAGGGGGAGGGAAGGCGCGGGGCGGCACGCGTCGCGCCCGGTCCGGGCGGGCGGGTCTTCCGGAACGAGAGGGGACAGATGCGCCAGGTCCTGCATGTCCTGCGCCGGATCGCCGAGGGACTCGCCGCCGTGATGATGGCGGCGATGTTCCTGACCTTCGTGCTGCAGATCACCGTCCGCTACACGGCGCGGCTGGACTGGCTGCCCGAGCTCATACCGATCCTGGAGCCGTCGCAATACGGCTGGACGCTGGAGTTCTGCCTGCTGCTCTGGGTCTGGATCATCTTTTTCGGCAATGCCTTCGTGGTGCGCGACCGCGACCACGTGACCTTCGACATTCTGTATAACGGGGTCGGCCCGAACCTGCGCCGCGCCTTCGCGATCATCGGCGGGCTGGCGGTGGTCGCCGCGCTGCTGCTGTCGGTCGCGCCGACCTGGGACCGCTTCGACATCCTGCGCCTGAAGCGCACCGCCACGCTGAGCCAGCTGGTCGGCGACTGGGTGCGGGTGCGCGATGTCTACGCCGTCTACATCCTGTTCCTCGTCGTCGTGGCGGCGCGCTATGCCTGGCTGGTGATCGGCGCGATCCGCCGGCCGCCGCCGAAGGAGGAACATCTGCCGAGGGCCGAGGAATGAGCGTCGAATTCCTGTTGTGCCTCGGCACGCTGTTCCTGCTGGCCGCCATCGGCCTGCCCATCGCCTATGCGATCATCGTGGGCACGCTGGTCTATCTCTGGGCCGGGGGCGAGAGCCTGGGCGTGGCCGGCAAGGTGCTGATGGACGGGCTTTACAACTCGTTCATCCTGCTGGCGGTGCCGCTGTTCATCGTCGCGGCCAACATCATGAACGCCGGCACGATCAGCGACCGGCTCCTGCGGTTCTGCATCGCGCTGGTGGGCCGGTTCCGGGGCGGCATGGGGCATGTCAACGTCGTGGCCTCGCTGATCTTTTCCGGCATGAGCGGCTCGGCCGTGGCCGATGCCGCCGGGATCGGCAAGATCATCATCGAGATGATGACCCGCACCGGGCATTACACCCGCGGTTACGCGGCGGCGATCACGGCGGCCAGCGCCACGATCGGGCCGATCATCCCGCCGTCGATCCCGATGGTGCTGTACGCGCTCGTGTCGAACACCTCCATCGGCTACCTGTTTCTGGGCGGCATCATCCCGGGCCTCCTGATGGGCGTGGTGCTGATGGCGATCAACTACTGGATCTCCTGGCGCCGCGACTTCGCGGTGGAAGAGCCGGTGCCCGCCTCGGAGTTGCCGCGCCTGACCGTGCGGGCCTTCCCGGCGCTCCTGATGCCGGCGATCCTGCTTTACGGCATCTATGGCGGCGTGACGACGCCGACCGAGGCGGCGGCCGTCGCGGCGTTTTACGCGCTGCTGCTGGCGGCGTTCTTCTACCGGGCGCTGTCGCTCCGGTCGCTGTTCGACATCCTGGTGGAGTCGGCGCGCTCCTCGGCCGCCGTCGGCCTGGTGATCGGGGGCGCGCTGATCCTGAACTACGTGGTGGCGTCGGAGAACATCCCGAGCCTTCTGGCCAACCGGATGCTGGGGCTGGACGTGCATCCGCTGGTGTTCTTCCTTTCGGTGAACGTGATCCTGCTGCTTCTGGGCTGCGTGCTGGACGCGACGACGCTGATCCTGGTGATCATCCCGCTGTTCCTGCCGACCTGCCGGGCGCTGGGGATCGACCTGGTGCATTTCGGCGTGGTGGCGGTGGTCAACTGCATGATCGGGCTGATCACGCCGCCCTACGGCATCCTGCTGTTCGTCATCAATGCGGTGACGCGGATTCCGCTGGCCGAGATCATCCGCGAGGTCTGGCTGTTCCTGCTGGTGCTGCTGGCGGCGCTGTTCGCGCTGATCCTGTTCCCGGGGCTGGTGCTGTGGCTGCCCCGGGTGTTCGGGTATGGGGGGTGAGCGCCGGTCCGGCGAAGCCGGCGAAGCGTCCAGTGGACGCTTCGAGGCGCGAACGCGCGGAGCGCCGGGATAGCGCCTGAACCGGCGCAGCCGGCGAAGCGTCCAGTGGACGCTTCGAGGCGCGAACGCGCGGAGCGCCGGGATAGAGCCGGGATAGCGCAGCCGACGCGCCACGGACGGATCACGGTGCGAGGCGTCGGGTGGCGCTAGCCCCGAACGCAAAACGGGCCGGTTCCTGAGGACCGGCCCGTCTGAATCTCTGGTATTCTCTTACCCCGTGCGCCGGGGTCTCCCCCCGCTGCATCCTGTCGTCGGCTCAGCCGTAGACGGCTTTGTGGGCGATGCGGCGGGCGTCTTCGGGGAAGATGCCGAGGTCGAGCGCGACGTCGCGCGGCAGCGACTGGATCTCGTTGACGGTGCGGTTGTACAGGCGGCGCTTCTCGTAGCCGGTGCGGACTTTGTCGAAGAAGGTCATCGTTTGCTCCATAGGTTCGTGTGGTTCGGTGCGACGCCCCATACTTGGACCCGCTGTTAGCGCTGGACAACTTACGTTTCTGCAGTTGCGGTATGCATGTTCTGCAATGCGGCGTCGGGGTCCCGGGGGTTGACGCTAACCCGCTGCCCCGACAGGGAAATCGCCCGGTGCGGCCCGGGCGGCGCGTTGCGCGGGGGCCGGGCAGGGCGTTCCGTTTCGATGCATCTGGAGCGTGACGTAACGTCGAAAAAAAGGCGCCGGCGGTGCGCCGGCGCCTTTCGGACGCGGGTGTCAGGGGGCGATCAGATCAGCTTGCCCATCGCGACGGCGGTGTCGGACATGCGGTTGGAGAAGCCCCATTCGTTGTCGTACCAGGTCAGGATGCGGCACATCGTGCCTTCCATCACCTTGGTCTGGTCGGTGTGGAACACCGACGAGTGGCTGTCGTGGTTGAAGTCCATCGAGACCAGTTTCTCGTCGGTATAGCCGAGGATGCCCTTGAGCGGGCCGTTCGCGGCGGTGCGGATCGCGTCGTTGATCTCGTCCACGCTGGTGGTGCGGGCGGCCTCGAAGGTCAGGTCGACGACCGACACGTTGGGTGTGGGCACGCGGATCGCCACGCCGTCGAGCTTGCCGTTGAGCTCCGGCAGCACCAGCCCCACGGCCTTGGCGGCGCCGGTGGAGGTGGGGATCATCGACATCCCGGCGGCGCGGGCGCGGTAGAGATCCTTGTGCATCGTGTCCAGCGTCGGCTGGTCGCCGGTGTAGCTGTGGATCGTGGTCATGAAGCCTTTGACGATGCCGATCTCGTCGTTCAGCACCTTGGCGACGGGCGACAGGCAGTTGGTGGTGCAGGAGGCGTTCGACACGACGATGTCGTCGGCGGTCAGCTGGTCGTGGTTGACGCCGTAGACGATGGTCTTGTCGGCATTCGCGCCCGGCGCCGAGATCAGCACGCGCTTGGAGCCGTTCTCCAGATGCGGCTGGCACTTCTCCTTGGAGGCGAAGAGGCCGGTGCATTCCAGCACCACGTCGACATCCGACCAGGGCAGTTCGGCCGGGTTGCGGATGGCGGTCACGCGGATCGGGCCGCGGCCGACGTCGATCGTGTCCTCGCCGGTCTTCACCTCGGCGGGAAAGCGGCCGTGGACGCTGTCGTAGCGCAGCAGGTGGGCGTTGGTCTCGACCGGGCCGAGATCGTTGATGGCGATCACCTCGATATCGGTGCGGCCGGACTCGACGATGGCGCGCAGCACGTTGCGCCCGATGCGTCCGAATCCGTTGATTGCGACTTTCACGGCCATGGCGGAACCTCCTCTGGGTTAATGCGTCAGAGGCGTTGAAGGGGTTTTTGCAGGCGACGTCAACGGGCAGAGCGCCGCAGTCAGCGCCAGAAGGCCAGCCATTCGACGAATTCGAGCCCCTTGCGGCCGAGATAGACGCTCATCGACCAGTCCATCGCGGCGGCGTCATAGGCGACGAAGCCCAGGATCAGAAGGGCGAGCCCGATGGCGATGCGGTTGGTCATGCGGGCCTCCCGGCTGGCCGTTATGACGACAGGCGATAGATGTTCGGGCGGGAAAGGACAAGGCGATGGACGATCTGACGGGATTTGCCGGGCGCGCGTTGCTGGCGGCGCTGTTCGTGGCGGGGGCGGTGCAGAAGGTGCTGGATCCGGGGCCGGCGCAGGCGCTTCTGGCGATGCGCGGCCTGCCGGAGGCGCTGGTCTGGCCGGCGCTGGCCGCGAATGCGGCGCTGGCGGCGGCGCTGCTGACGGGGTGGCGGCTGCGCGCGGCCGGGTGGGCGGCGGCGCTCTATTGCGTGGGGACGAGCTGGTTCCACTTCCAGCCCGAAGACGGCTGGCAGATGTCGATCTTCGTCAAGAACTGGGCGATTGCGGGCGGCTGCCTGCTGCTGGCCGCGGGCGGCGGCGGGCGCTGGCGGCTGCGTTGAGGGGGTAAGGGTCGCCCGGCCATGGTCGAGAACGAACGGGGACCGGACGCGAGGGTAGCGCGTCCCCATGGCCGGGCGATACGGGCTGACCGTCCTGCCGGTCAGCGGCCGTTTGAGTGTTTCGCGTGCGCCCGGGCGCGCACCGCGTCGAGGGTGGCGCGGGCGAGGGTGCGGGCGTCCTTGCCGCGCCCGTCCGGGGCGCAGTAGGTCTTGGCGAGGATCGCCGCCCGAAGCCCGCGCTCGGCGGCGGCGGAGATGTCGATCCCCAGCTCCTGCGCCCGGCTCAGCGTGTCGGCATCGAGCGAGACGATGAGCGTCTGGTTCTGCGTGGACATTCTGTTCGGACCCCCAGTCGGAATGCACCCGGTCGGAATGCACCTTAAGGTGTAATTCGGTGCGCCCGTAATGCAACTAAAAGTTGTCAAAGACGCGGACCGGGCGTGTCATTGTCCCGAAAACGAAAACGGCCCGCCGAAGCGGGCCGCATCGTTTCGCATCTCCGGCGAATTCAGAGGAGTGCCTTGACCGCCTCCGCCGTCGCCTCCGGCGTGATGCCGAAATGCTGGAACAGGTCGCCCGCGGGGGCCGAGGCGCCGAAGGAGGACATGCCGACGAAGCCGGCCTTCGCCTCGCGCCCGCGCTCGCCCAGCAGCCAGCGCTCCCAACCGAGCTTCACGCCCGCCTCGACGGCCACGCGGACGGGACCGCCCGGCAGGACGCGGCGGCGATAGCTGTCGTCCTGTTCGGAAAACAGCTCCCACGAGGGCATCGAGACGACGCGGGTGCCGATGCCGTCGGCCTGCAGCTTGTCCCGGGCCGCCAGCGCGACGGAGACCTCGGACCCGGTGGCCAGCAGGATCGCCTGGCGCTTGCCCTCGGCCTCGGCCAGGACATAGGCGCCCTGGCTGACGAGGTTCTTCGTCTTGTGCTCGGTCCGCACGGTCGGCACGCCCTGGCGGGTGAGGACCAGGACCGAGGGACGGTCGGTCTGCGACAGCGCGATTTCCCACGCCTCGGCGGTTTCCACGATGTCGGCGGGGCGCATCACCAGCATGTTCGGCGTGGCGCGCAGCATCGCGAGATGCTCGACCGGCTGGTGGGTGGGGCCGTCCTCGCCCAGGCCGATGGAGTCGTGGGTCATCACGTAGGTGACGGGCGCGTGCGACAGCGCCGACAGGCGCATCGCCGGCCGGGCATAGTCGGTGAAGCAGAAGAAGGTGCCGCCATAGGGCTTCACCCCGCCATGCAGCGCCATGCCGTTCATCGCGGCGGCCATGCCGTGTTCGCGGATGCCGTAATGGATGTAGCGGCCCTTGCGGTTGTCGGGGCCGAAGAGGCCCAGATCCGGCGTGTTGGTGTTGTTGGAGCCCGTCAGGTCGGCCGAGCCGCCAATGGTCTCGGGCAGGATCGGGTTGATCACCTCCAGCGCCTTCTGCGAGGCGGCGCGGGTGGCGAGCTTGGGCTGCTCCTGCGACATCTCCTTCTTGAACTTGCGCAAGGCGCTGGCGAGCTTTTTCGGCACGCCGCGGTCCCATTCGCGGGTCAGCTGGGCCTTGCGGTTGTCCGACAGCGCCTCGAAGCGTTCCTTCCAGGCGAGATGCGCGGCCTGGCCGCGTTCGCCGATGGCTTCCCAGGCGGCCTTCAGGTCGGCCGGCACCTCGAACGGCCCGTGCTCCCAGCCGTAGAGCTTTTTCGTGTCGGCGATGAGCTGATCGTCGGTCAGCGCGCCGTGGCCCTTGGCGGTGTCCTGCGCGGAGGAGCCGAGCGCGATATGGGTCTTGGCGACGATGACCGAGGGGCGGGTGGCCTTCTTGGCCTCGGCGATGGCGGCGTCGATGGCGTCGGGGTCGTGGCCGTCGATCTCCTGCACGTGCCAGTCGGCGGCGGCGAAGCGCTTGGCCTGGTCGGTGACGTCGGCCAGCGCCACGTCGCCGTCGATGGTGATGCCGTTATGGTCGAAGAACACGATCAGCTTGCCCAGGCGGTTGCGGCCCGCGAGCCCGATCGCCTCGTGGCTGACGCCTTCCATCAGACAGCCGTCGCCGGCGAAGACATAAGTGTGGTGATCGACGATCTTCTTGCCGTAGCGGGCGCGCAGCGATTCCTCGGCGATGGCCATGCCGACGGCGTTCGAGATGCCCTGGCCGAGCGGGCCGGTCGTGACCTCGATCCCGTCGGCGAAGATGTTTTCCGGGTGGCCGGCGGTCTTGGCGCCGAGCTGGCGGAAGTTCCTGATCTCGTCCAGCGTGATTTCGGGGCTGCCGGTGAGGTAGAGCGCGGCGTAGAGCAGCATCGAGCCGTGGCCGTTCGACACGATGAAGCGGTCGCGGTCGGGCCAGCCGGGCGCGGCGGCGTCGAATTTCATGTGCTTTTCGAACAGCACGGTGGCGATGTCGGCCATGCCCATCGGCATCCCGGAATGGCCGGAGTTGGCGGCGGCCACGGCATCCATCGCGAGCGCGCGGATGGCGCAGGCCTTGCGCCAGTGCTCGGGGTGCTGGGCCTGAAGATCGGAGATGTCCATCGGGGGCTGTCCTTTTCGCGTCGCGTCCTCGCGCGGGTGATAGCAGCAAAGCGGGCAAGATCAAGCGCGCCACGCAAGCCCTTGACGGAAAAAGGGGGAAGCAATCCGCGGAGGGCTTGGCTAATATCGGGAAAAACCGGCCGGGGCCGATTCGGCGCCCGCCTCTGCAACTTGCGATGCGTCCCGTTGCCTGCGACACGGGGCGTGCCAGGAGGATAGGGACGAGTAGATGACCGAGATCGCGGAACTGCAGCGCCGATTGAGCGAGGCGCTGGAACGGATCGGCGGCGGGGTCGAGGCGCTGGAGGCGCCGCGCGCCGCGCCCGCGGCCGATCCCGAGGAGCTTCGGCGCCTGACCGAGGCGCTGGAGGCCGAGAAGGAACTGACGGCGCAGCTGGAGGTGCGGGTGCGCGCGCAGAAGGAGAAGACCGAGCGCCAGGGCCGCGAGCTGCAGACCGAGATCGACCGGCTGAAGCAGGAGCTGGCCGATGCCGAGATCCAGGCGCAGCGGATGCGGCGGACGAACACGCAGCTGCGCCAGTCGATCCAGGCGCTGCGCGAGGCGGCCGAGGAGGGCGTGGCCGAGCCGCACCTGATCAACCAGGCGATGTCGTCCGAGCTGGAGGGCCTGCGCGTCGCGCGCGAGGGCGACCGGGCCGAGATGGACGCGATCCTTGGAGAGCTGAAGCCGCTGCTGGAGGAGACGCGCGATGCCTGAGGTGACGATCTCGATCGGCGGCCGGGACTTCGCGGTCGCCTGCCAGGAAGGCGAGGAACAGTACCTGCACGCCGCCGCGCGGATGCTGGACACCGAAGCCTCGGCGCTGGCCGGGCAGGCGGGGCGCCTGCCGGAATCGCGGATGCTGCTGATGGCCGGGCTGATGCTGGCCGACAAGGCCGCCGGCATCGAGGAGCAGCTGAAGGCGCTGGAGGCCCGCGTCGGCGCGCAGGAGGCGGAGCTGGAGACGCTGCGCAACACCCCCGCGCCCGAGGCGCCGGAGCCGATGCGGGTCGAGGTGCTGCCCGAGGGGCTTGAGGAGTCGCTGGCACAGATGGTGCAGCGCGCCGAATACATCGCCGCGACGGTCGAGGAAAAGACCGCCGGGGTCGAGGGCTAGCCGGCGCGCAGCCGGTCGGCCAGGCTGCGGCCGAGGGTGACGAAGGCCTCTATCTCGGTTTCGCGGCGCAGCCGTCCGGCCACGCGCAGGCGCAGCCCGAACGGGCCGCGCATCACCACCGGCTGCTGCGCGTCGTTGCGCCCGGCCCGCGCTTCGGCCAGTTCCGGCGCGTCGCGCACCGGGTTCAGCGCGTCCTCGGCGCCGGGCGTGGCCATCAGGAGGCCCGGGCCGGGCGTGTCGACGGTGCGCAGGTCCTGCGCCTCGGCGCCGAGCCCGCCGGTCAGCTTGTTCAGCAGCATGCGGCCCAAATCGCCGCCCATCATCCCCATCGCGCGGTCGGCCATGGCGGCGGCCTTCTCCGGGATCTCCGGGCCGAGGACCGCCATGCCTTCGGCAAGCGCGGGGCCGGGGTCGTCGAACTCGGTCCAGCGGGTGGTGGAGCCGGAGCCGCCGGCGGTGCTGGAGCTGCGCGCGAAGATCGTCAGCGTCCAGCCCTCCTGCGGGTCCTGAAAGATGTGGCGGGCGGCGCGGCTGCCGCTGTGGCCCTCGTAGCGGTAGGTCCAGCCGCGGGCGGCGGCGAAGGCCCTGTAGTCGGCCCGCCGCTTGACGGCGAGGTACAGCACGCCGCCCAGCAGCGCGCTGCTCGCGAGGGAGGCCAGTACGAAAAGCGATATCTCGAATGCGGTCATGAAAGCGTCCCATCTCAAATGCGAACGGCCCCGGCGGGCGGGACCGTCATAAGCGCGGGATGCTAGCCGACCGCCGGGGCGCTGTCAGCCCCGGCCGCGTGATGACCCGGATCCTGCGCCTTTCGGCGGCGTCCGCGAGAGAGCCGCAGGAATCGGAGTGAGCGCCGCGCCGCCGGTGTCCAGAGAGGGTGTCACGTTGCAACCGAAAGGAACGGACATCATGGAACTCAAGGGAAAGACGCTGATCGTCACGGGTGCCAGCAGCGGCATCGGCGCCGCCGCGGCGCTGCTCTTCGCCGCCGAAGGGGCCGCCGTCGTGCTGGGCGCGCGGCGCGGGGCCGAGCTGGACCGGATCGCCGGGCAGATCAACCAGAGCAACGGCCGGGCGGTCGCGCTGGCCGGCGACGTGCGCGAGGATGGCTATGCCGAGGCGCTGGTCGCGCTGGCCGAGTCGGAATACGGCGGCCTGGACGGGGCCTTCAACAATGCCGGGATCGTCGGGGCGATGCACCCGGTGCCGGAGATGCCCGCCGCGGACTGGTCGGATACGATCGCCACGAACCTGACCTCGGCCTTTCACGCCGCCAGGGCGCAGATCCCGGCCTTGCGGCGCCGGGGCGGCGGCGGGATCGTCTTTACCGCGTCCTTCGTGGGCCACAGCAATGGCGGCCTGCCGGGCATGGGCGCCTACGCGGCGTCGAAGGCGGGTATGCTGGGGCTGGTGCAGGCGCTGGCGGCCGAACACGCGGCGGAGAACATCCGGGTCAACGCACTGTTGCCGGGCGGGACCGTGACCGAGGCGATGGGCGAGATGGACGCGGAGACCGAGGCGTTCATCGCGGGCCTGCACCCGATGAAGCGGATGGCGTCGGCGCGGGAGATCGCGCAGGCGGCGCTGTTCATGCTGTCGGATCGGGCGAGCTTCATGACCGGCAGCCCGGTGCCGGTGGATGGCGGCATGTCGGTGCGGCTGGTCTGACCGGCGCTGCCGAAACACAAAAAAGCGCGGCGGGCGGCCGCCGCGCTTTCGCAGTCGGGTTCCGGCGACGGCTCAGCCGTTGGCTTCGCGGATCTTCTCGGCGGCGGCCTTGTCGTAGCTGACGCCCTTCTGTTCGAAGAGCTGGTCCAGCTCGCCCGAGAGCGTCATCTCGGTGATGATGTCGCAGCCGCCGACGAATTCGCCCTTCACGTAGAGCTGCGGGATCGTCGGCCAGTCGGAATAGTCCTTGATGCCCTGGCGGATCTCCTCGTCCGACAGCACGTTCACGTCGGTGTATTCGACCCCCATGAAGTTCAGCACGCCGGCCACGCGGCTGGAGAAGCCGCATTGCGGCATGGTCTTGGTGCCCTTCATGTAGAGCACGACGTCGTTGGAGGTGACGGTGTCCTTGATCTGGTCCTGTGCGGTCATTCGCTTGGTCCTCGTTTCAGTCGTTTCGTTCGGTAGCGGGCGGCGCCGTAGGTGGGGCGCGGTCCGGGGCGATCGGGCGGGCCATCGGGGCCCGGCGTGCTGTCCGGCGGGGCCGTGTCCTTCGGGTCGTCGGCCGCGTCGCCGGGCCGGAAATCGTAAGGCGGCGGACGGCGCGGGGCAAAGAACGCGGCGCGCACGAACAGGACCAGGACGATCGCGGTGACGAAGAAGATGAGGCCTTCGTCCATCGCGGCCGCTAGTCCGGGACGCGGGTGGTCAGGGCCAGCGCGTGCAGCTCGCCCTGGGCGCCGTCCATCTTGCCCTTGAGCGCGGCGTAGACGGCGCGCTGCTGCTGCACCCGGTTCTGGCCGCGGAAGCTCTCGTCGACGACCTCGGCGGCATAGTGGTTTCCGTCGCCCGCCAGGTCGGTGATGGTGATCCTCGCTTCGGGAAAGCTCGCGCGGATCAGGTTCTCGATTTCCTGGGCCTCGATTGCCATTGGCGTCACTCCGGTCAACGTTTGTTAGATGTATGCGGCAGGCAGCTATGCCGCAAGGGTTCACAGGTGGTGGGCGAGGCCGCGGAGGAAGGCGCGGGCCTCGCCGGGGAGGGGGCCGCTGGCCAGCGCCTCGGCGGTCTCGGGCGTCATCTCGTCGGGGCAGAGGGCGATCAGCAGGTCCTCGCGCCGCTCGGCCTCGTCGTCTTCGAGCGGCAGCTGGCCGGTGGTTTCCAGAAGTCCGATCAACTCGTGGATCACCCGCATGTGGCGGAAGGTCTCCAGCATCGGGCCGGTCAGTTCGGTCTCGTCCTGCCAGCTGACCCCGCCATAGAGCGCGACGGTGCGCTGGCCGGCGCCCTCGCAGTCGTAGCGGGCGCAGCCGGGGAAACCTTCGTCCGACAGGCGTTCGTAGATCGAGCAGGCGTGGCCCACGAGCTTGGGGCAGGGCAGGCCGGCGGGCTTGTCGAAGGCGAAATCCTCGCCCTCGTCGAAGGCCAGCGCGATGCAGCAGAGCGCGGCGCAGGAATCGCAGTCGGCGGCGAGGGCGGGC
>NZ_JARGYC010000027.1 GCF_029168335.1 Psychromarinibacter sediminicola | reverse complement strand
CCGTCCCGCGCATCATCACCCCCAGCATGCCGTGCAAAGGGTGAATCACGTTCTCAAACCCCTGTCGAGGCAGAGTTTTTCAGCAGCCTGTTAGAGCGCGGCGCGTGACGGCACTGGAACGACACGCGCGCTGTCGGCCGGCGCCGTGTCTTCGCGCGGCGACCCCGTGTCGTCGCTCTGAGAAACGGCGGGCGCCTCCTCCGCCGCGCCGTCGTAGAGGCCATGCTCCGTCTTGTCCCAGTAGAACGGGCAGGTCACCAGTTCCCAGAGCCCGCGATAGGCCGCGAGCGTGGCGAGCGGGAAATAGAACTGCATCGTGAGAACCCAGGGCGCGAGGTGGCGATGCTCGGGCCCGCGCACGGCGTAGAGGCCGACGGCCAGGCTGATCGCCTCGGAGGTCAGGAAGACCGAGACCAGCGGCACCAGCTCGGCCGGCCCGAGCGCCGGGGCGAAGGGATGGGCATAGCCGAAGGGCACCAGCCAGAACAGCCACAGCAACGGCGCCAGCAGAAACTGCGAGATCGTGCCGAGAAACAGCAGTTGCACCCCCAGAAAGCGCCACGCGCCGAGCTGGCGGAAGAGCCGTACCGGCCGGCGCATATGGACGAGCCAGGTCACCATGTAGCCCTTGAGCCAGCGCGACCGCTGCTTGACCCAGGGCCAGATGCGGCAGTTGGCCTCTTCCGCCGTGACCGAGCCGATGAACTCGGTCCGGTAGCCGTGCCGCGCCAGGCGGATGCCGAGATCCGCGTCCTCGGTCACGTTATGCGCGTCCCAGCCGCCCAGCTCCTCCAGCACCGTGCGGCGGAAGAACAGCGAGGTGCCGCCCAGCGGCGTGACCAGGCCCAACCGCGCGACCCCGGGCAGGATCACGCGGAACCAGGCGGCGTATTCCACGGCGAAGCAGCGGGCGATCCAGTTCGACCGGCTGTTGTAGAAATCCAGCACCGCCTGGACGCAGGCGAGCTCCGGGCCGCGGCTGTGAAAGCGCTCGACGATACGGGTGATCTGGTCGGGGGCGGGCGCATCCTCGGCGTCGTAGATGCCGATCAGCGTGCCGCGGCAGAAATCCAGCGCGTAGTTCAGCGCCCGCGGCTTGGTCTTCAGCGTGCCCTCCGGCACCACGATGGGGCGCATGTGCGGCGACAGGTCGACCGCGTCGAGCGCGGCGCGGGTGACGTCGTCGTCGGCCTCGACCACGAGGCAGATTTCGAGGAGTTCCCGGGGATAGTCGATCCGGTCCAGCCGGGTGACCAGCCGTGCGGCGATCTCGCGTTCGCGGAACAGCGGCACCAGGACCGACACCCGCGGCAGGCGCGCCAGGGTCGGGGGGGGCGGGCGCGGGCGGGCCGCCGCGCAGATGGGCGACGAAGGCGGCGCATTTCAGCGCGGCGCTGGCCACGAGCGCGGCGACGGCCCAGAGGGTCAGCCCGCGCATGGTCGGGGCCGGATTGAAGCAGACGAGGATCGCGGCGATCAGGACGACGGCGATGCCGGCAGGACGGGCCTGGGCCAGCGAAAAGGCCATGTCGCGGCAGCTTTCGGCGGTGGGCACCCGGGTCTCGGCGCGGCGGATCAGCTGGCCGGGCTGCTGCGCGGCGATGGCGTGGTGCAGTTCGACCTCGCCCGCCACGGCCAGAACGACCGGGCCGAGCAGCGCCTCCAGCATCGGGCGGTGGCGGTCGAATTCCTCGGGCCGGCTGCTGGCCACGGCGACGGCGCCCTTCTCCCGGCGCCAGGGGATCAGCCCCAGCGCCAGGCAGCGGTCGACGCCGAGCGCGGCGACCAGGTCCGGCTCCGGCGGGTGGGCGGTGAAATCGGCCAGCACGGCGCCGTATTGCCGCGCGATGGCGGCGAAGAGCGCCGGGCGCGAGATCAGCCGCCGGGCCAGGAGGATGTTGCCGAACCGGGCGTCCACCTTGGACTGCCGGTCCAGCGCGGCACGCCGGTCGCCGGGCGACAGCGCGCCGGAGGAGACGAGCACCTGCCCCAGCCGTGGCCGCGATGTCCGCGTGGACCGGAACGGCGGCGCGTCGCCGGTCGCTTCGATGCTGTTCAGGTGCGCGGGCTTCTCCACGGCAAAGCCTTTCGAGATATTGCTCGCAGGCTTGTGGAACTTCGTTAATTTTGTCTTAATTCCGGGAGGTTGGCGCCGGGCGGGGGCGCGCGGGTCACGCTTGCCGGGCTAGAGCCGCCCCAGGTAGATCCGGTATTCGACCGGGGTGATCTCGGAAGTCAGCTTGGCGATCTCGTCGTATTTCAGCGTCGCGAAGATGTGGCGGAAGCGGTCGCCGAAGACCTCCGCGATGAAATCGGACGCGGCGAAGGCGTCGACGGCGGTGCGCCAGTCATGGGCGAGCGGCTGCGGCGCCGGGGCCGAGGGGTCGTCGATCGGCAGCGGCAGTTCGGGCGTCGCGTCGAGCCCGTGGAGCACCCCGCCGAGGATCGCGGTGATCGCCAGGTAGGGGTTGCAGTCCGCCCCGCCGATCCGGTGTTCCAGCCGGGCCGCGGCGCCCGCGATGTCGGGCAGGCGCACCGCGGCGCCGCGGTGGTCGAGGCCCCAGTCGGGCCGGTTGGGCGAGAAGGAGCCGGGCGCGAAGCGGCGGAACGAGTTCAGATGCGGCGCGAGGACGGCCTGCGCGTCGGACATCGTCGCCAGCACGCCCGCCACGGCATGGCCCAGCGTGTCCGATATCGCCTCGCCGTCGCCGGCGAAGATGTTGCCGTCGCCGCCGGTCACGGAGACATGCACGTGCATCCCGTTGCCCGGATGCTCGGCATAGGGCTTGGCCATGAAACTGGCCTCCATCCCGTGCCGCGCCACCACCCCGCGCACCAGCCGGCGGAACAGGACGGCGGTATCGGCCGCCTCCAGCGCGTCGTCGGTGTGGTGGAAGTTGATCTCGTACTGGCCGGGGCCGTATTCGGCGATCAGCGAGTCGGTGGCGAGGCCCTGGGCGGCGCTGGCCTGCTGGATCTCGGTCAGGATGTCCTGCGTGCGGTCGAGGACGTTCAGCTCGTAGTTCTGCGCATCCGGCGCGTGGGGCGGCGGGCTGGGCGGCTCGTCGGGGGTCTCGCGGGGGCAGAAGATGTAGAACTCCAGCTCGGTCGCGATGACCGGGGTCAGGCCGCGGTCGGCGAACCGGGCGAGCATCGCCGACAGCTTGTCGCGGGCCGACAGCGGGCTGACGATCTCGCCGTCCTCGGTCATCTCGCATTGCACCTGGGCCACGTGGCCCTCGGCCCAGGGGACGGGTTTCAGCGTGCCCTCAACCGGCACCATGACGGCGTCGGGGTCGCCGACGGCCATGCCCAGCCCGGTCTCGGCGATCTCCTCGCCCATGATGTTGGGGGCATAGGTCGACAGCGGCAGGCGCACGCCGCCATCGGCCAGCTTCTTCGCGTCCGTGCCCGGCAGCCATTTGCCGCGATGGATGGCGTTGATGTCGGGCAGCAGCAGTTCCAGCCGGTCGGGCGTGCCGTGCCGGGCCTCGTAGGCGGCGAACTCGTCGAGAAAACCCTTCATGCAGCGGCCGCCGCGGCGCGTTCGTCGCGCTGCCGTGCCGCGATGGCGCGTTTCGAGACGAGCGACGCGGTGATCACCCCGACCGTCACGATGGCGATCAGGATGGTGGAGAGGGCGTTGATCTCGGGCGAGACGCCGAGACGGACGGAGGACCAGATCTTCATGGGCAACGTGGTGGCCGAGGGGCCGGTGACGAAGGAAGCGATCACCAGGTCGTCGAGCGACAGGGTGAAGGCGAGAAGCCAGCCGGATATCACGGCGGGCGCGATGATCGGAAGCGTGACCAGACGGAAGGCCTCGAACGGGGTGCAGCCGAGGTCGAGCGCGGCTTCCTCCAGCGAGCGGTCGAAGCTGTCGAGCCGCGACGAGACCACGACCGAGACGTAGCACATCGAGAAGGTGGTATGCGCCAGCACGATGGTCAGGATGCCGCGGTCCAGCCCGATGCCGATGAAGAGAAGCAGCAGCGACAGGCCGGTGATCACCTCGGGCATGACGAGCGGCGCGTAGATCATGCCGGAGAACAGGGTGCGGCCCAGGAAGCGCCCGGCGCGGACCAGCGTGTAGGCCGCCATGGTGCCCAGCACGGTCGCGATGGTGGAGGAGACGACGGCGACCTTGAGCGTGACCCAGGCGGCGTCGAGGAACGCCTCGTTGCGGATCAGTTCGCCGTACCAGCGGGTCGAGAAGCCGGCCCAGACGGTGACGAGCTGGGAGGCGTTGAAGCTGTAGACCACGAGGATCAGCATCGGCAGGTAGAGAAAGGCGAAGCCCAGCGTCAGCGACGTCGCGTTGATCCAGGAGAAGCGTCTCATGCCCGTCCCCGTTTTCTTGCAAAGAAAACGGGCCGGATCATTGGCAATGATCCGTTCCGGACTATCGGGACTAATCCGCGCGCGGTCATCCCTCGGCCTCCCGCTGTTTCTGCTCGTTGCGCTGGAACAGGATGATCGGGACGATCAGGATCAGCAGGAGGATCACCGCGACCGCCGAGGCCACCGGCCAGTCGCGGTTCGAGAAGAACTCTTCCCACAGCACCTTGCCGATCATCAGCGTCTCGGACCCGCCCAGCAGCGAGGGGATCACGAACTCGCCGATGGTCGGGATGAAGACCAGAAAGCAGCCGGCGACGATGCCGGGCACCGACAGCGGGATCGTCACCAGCCAGAAGGCCGACAGGCGCGAGCAGCCGAGGTCTTCCGCCGCCTCCAGGAGCGACATGTCGAGCTTTTCCAGCGTCGCGTAGATCGGCAGGATCATGAACGGCAGGTAGGTATAGACGATCCCGACATAGACCGCCGCGTTGGTGTTCAGGATCGTCAGCGGCTCGGCCACGACGCCGAGTGCCAGCAGGACCTGGTTCAGGTAGCCCTCGGAGCTGAGGATGCCCATCCACGAATAGACGCGGATCAGGAACGAGGTCCAGAACGGCAGGATCACCAGCATCAGGAGCATCGGGCGCCAGCGCTCCTCGGCCCGCGCCATGCCATAGGCGATGGGGAAGCCGACGAGCAGGGTGAAGAGCGTGGCGACGAAGGCGATGCGCAGGCTGGAGAGGTAGGCCTTCCAGTAGAGATCGTCGGTCGTCAGGAAGGCGAAGTTCTCGAAATCCAGCCCGGCGAAGAAGTCCTTCAGCCCCTGCCAGCCCTCGGAGAGGTCGAGCGTGGGGGCATAGGGCGGGATCGCGATGGCGGGGTCCGACAGCGAGATCTTCAGGACGATCACGAAGGGGATCAGGAACAGCGCCAGCAGCCACAGGTACGGCACGGCGACGACGACGAAGCGGCGCATCCTCAGCGCTCCAGCACGACGCCGGCGGCATCGCTCCAGCCGAGCCAGACGGTGTCGTCCCAGGTGAATTCGCGGGCGGCCATGCGGTCGGTGTTGGTGGACTGCGCCTTGATGACCTGCCCGCCCGGCAGTTCCACGTGATAGGTGGAGATGTTGCCGAGATAGGCGATGTCCAGCACCTTGCCGGTCACCGCGTTCGGCGCCGTCTCGGGGCGGGTGGCGGAAATGGCGATCTTCTCGGGCCGGATCGCGAAATAGGCGGTGGAGCCGGGGGCGAGCGCGACGCGGGCCTTGGCGTGAATCGACGGCTGATCCTCGGCCCAGGCGATCTCGACCCGGTCGTCGTCCTGCCCGGTGATCCGGCCTTCGAGGATGTTCACGTCGCCGATGAAATCGGCCACGTAGGTGGAGCTTGGTAGCTCGTAGATCACGTCGGGCGTGGCGACCTGGACCAGCTTGCCGTGGTCCATCACCGCGACGCGGCTGGCCACGGTCATCGCCTCTTCCTGGTCGTGGGTGACGATGACGAAGGTGGTGCCGGTCTTCTCCTGGATGTCCATCAGCTCGAACTGGGTCTCCTCGCGCAGCTTCTTGTCGAGCGCACCGAGCGGCTCGTCGAGCAGCAGGAGCTTGGGCGCCTTGGCGAGGCAGCGGGCGAGGGCGACGCGCTGGCGCTGGCCGCCGGAGATCTGGTGCGGCTTGCGGGTGGCGAATTTCTGCAGCTGCACGAGGCGCAGCATCTCGTCGACGCGGGCGTCGATCTCGGGCTTGGGGCGGCGCTCGCGCTTCAGCCCGAAGGCGATGTTGTCGCGCACGGTGAGGTGCGGGAACAGCGCATAGGACTGGAACATCATGTTGGTCGCCCGCCGGTTGGGCGGGATCGGGGCGATGTCCTTGCCGTCGAGCAGGATCGTGCCCTCGGTCGGCGTCTCGAACCCCGCGAGCATCCGCATCAGCGTGGTCTTGCCGCAGCCGGAGGGGCCCAGCAGGGCGAAGAACTCGCGCTCGAAGATGTCCAGCTCGATATTGTCGACGGCGGTGAAGTCGCCGAACCGCTTGGTGACGTTGCGGAACTGGATCAGCGGCTTTTCGTGCGGGTCGTCCCAGGGCGCGAAGACGGTCTGCGGGCTCATGCCGGTGCGCTCCCTTGCGCGCCGTCCCGGCGTCGGAGCCGGGACGGGCCGTGCCGCATGCGTGCGGTCAAGCTCAGGTGCCCGACTTCACGCGGGTCCAGAGGCGCGTGACGGTGCGCTGCACGCGCGGCGGGTAGGGCGTGACGGTGTAGAGATTGTCGAGCGTCGCCTGGTCGGGATAGATCGCGGTGTCGCCGATCACGTCCTCGTTGAGGTATTCCTGCGACGCGAGGTTGCCGTTGGCGTAATAGACGTAGTTCGACGCCTGCGCCATGTTCTGCGGGTCCATGATGAAGTTCAGGAATTCGTGCGCCGCGTCCGGGTTCGGCGCGTCGGCCGGGATCGCCATCTGGTCGAACCACATCAGCGCGCCTTCCTTCGGCGGGTTGTAGACGATCTCGACGTCGTTATCCGCCTCGGCGGCGCGGTCGCGCGCCTGCAGGATGTCGCCGGACCAGCCGAAGGCCACGCAGATGTCGCCGTTGGCGAGCGCGTTGATGTACTCGGAGGAGTGGAATTTCTGGACATAGGGGCGCACGGCCTCCAGCACCTCGGCGGCCTGTTCCAGCTCGTCGGGATCCTTGGAATCCGGATCGAGACCCAGATAGGTCAGCGCGGCCGGGAACATCTCGGTCGGGGCGTCGAGGAAGTGGACGCCGCATTCCTGCAGCTGCTCCATGTTCGCCGGGTCGAAGATCAGGTCGAGCGAGCCGACCGGCGCGTCCTCGCCCAGGATTTCCGTCACCTCGTTCACGTCGGCGCCGATGCCCGTGGTGCCCCACATGTAGTTGATGGAATACTCGTGGCCGGGGTCGTATTTCTCGGTCCGGTCGCGGATCACGTCCCAGAGATGCTCGGCATTGGGCAGCTTGTCATAATCCAGCGGCTGGAACGCGCCGGCGGCGATCTGGCGCTGCAGGAAGGTGCCGGTGGGCACCACGACGTCATAGCCGGAGCCGCCGGCGAGCATCTTGGTCTCCAGCACCTCGTTGGAGTCGAAGACGTCGTAGATCAGCTCGATCCCGGTCTCCTCCTCGAACTTGGTCAGCAGGTCCTCGTCGATATAGTCGGACCAGTTGTAGACATGCACTTCTTCTGCACCGGCAGAAGCGGCGGCCAGCGTCGCGGCGGCCAGCGTGGCGAGGGTGGTCTTCATGGTGTCAGTCCCCTGTTGATCATGCGGAGAGTCGTTGCTCTCTTGGCGGGCATTTGAGCGGATAACGGGCAGCCCCGCAATGGGAGTCGCGCAACAGGCGGCAACGCCGGCCTGCGCTGCGCAACTCCTCGGCAAAGCGCCTTCGGTTCGGGCGCCGCCCCGCCGGGCGCGCTGACGCCGGGGGGCGTATTGACGGTGTCGCGGATGGGCATACTCTGCGGCGCATCACCCCTTGCCGGAGCCGCCCGATGCTGCAGATCACCAATCACATGCCCACCGAGGACCTGCGCGCGCTGGATGCGGCGCATCACCTGCACCCGTTCACGCACGGCGCCGAGCTGAAGGAAAAGGGCGTGCGGATCATCACGCGGGCGCGGGGCGTGTACCTGACCGACAGCGACGGCAACGAGATTCTCGACGCCATGTCGGGCCTGTGGTGCGTGAATATCGGCTATGGCCGCACCGAGCTGGCCGAGGTCGCGGCGCGTCAGATGCGCGAGCTGCCCTATTACAACACCTTCTTCCAGACGACCCACGTGCCGGTCATCGCGCTGGCCGCCCGGCTGGCCGAGATCGCGCCCGAGGGGATGGATCACGCCTTCTTCGCCTCTTCCGGGTCCGAGGCGAACGACACCAACATCCGGCTGGTGCGGCACTACTGGGCGGCGATGGGCAAGCCCGACAAGCAGGTGATCGTCTCGCGCAAGAACGCCTATCACGGCTCGACCATGGGCGGCGCCAGCCTGGGCGGGATGCAGCCGATGCACGCGCAGGGCGGGCTGCCGATCCCGGGTATCGTGCATATCGACCAGCCCTACTGGTGGGGCGAGGGGGGCGACATGGACCCGGCCGAATTCGGCCTCGCCCGCGCGCGCCAGCTGGAGCAGACTATCGAGGAGCTGGGCGAGGACAAGGTCGCCGCCTTCATCGCCGAGCCGATCCAGGGCGCGGGCGGGGTGATCATCCCGCCCGAGACCTACTGGCCCGAGATCCAGCGCATCTGCGACGAGCACGAGATCCTGCTGATCGCCGACGAGGTGATCTGCGGCTTCGGCCGCACCGGCGAATGGTTCGGCAGCCAGGCGATGAACATCCGCCCCGACATCATGACCATCGCCAAGGGCGTGACCTCGGGCTATCAGCCCGTCGGCGGCTCGATCGTGCGCGACACCGTGGCCGAGGTGCTGAACGCGCATGGCGAGTTCTTCCACGGCTACACCTATTCCGGCCACCCGGTCGCCGCCGCCGTCGCGCTGGAGAACCTGCGGATCATCGAGGAGGAAGAGGTGCTGCGCCACGTCCGCGAGGTCGCCGCGCCGCATCTGGCGCGCGCCTGGGCCAGGCTGGGCGAGCATCCGATGGTGGGCGACGTGCAGAGCTTCGGGATGCTGGCGGGCGTGGCGCTGACCCCCGACAAGGAGAGGCGCGCCGCCTTCGCCTCGCCCAAGGGGACGGTCGGCCAGCGTTGTCGCGAGCGGTGCTTTGCCAACGGGGTCGTGATGCGGCATGTCGGCGACCGGATGATCGTCTGCCCGCCGCTGGTGATCACGCCCGAGGAGATCGACACGATGGTCGATCGGGCCTGGCGCGCCATCGACGAGACCTTCGAGCAGCTGCGGGCCGAGGATTTGTTCAGGCCCGCCTAGCGCCGGCCTTCGGGACGGCCGGGGAGCGGTTCTGACCGCGAGGCGCGCCGTGGGGCACGAAACCGGCGCCCCGCCGCCAAGCTTTGACCATCTTTGGGCGTATTCTGGTCCCGGGACCAGCGGGATATGGAGGGCGGTATGCGCTATCTGCTTCTGTTTGCAATTCTGATCGGCGGTTCGGCGACGCTGCCGATGGCGACCATGCCGGACGGGTCCGCGGAGCGCCCGGAGGCCCCCGTCGAGACCGCCGCGCTTTCGGTAAGGCCCGAGACTCCTTCGGCGGCCGCGGTGCCGGACGCCTCGGCCGTGCAGACGGATGTCGCGGCCGGCCCCGGCATGACACGCGCCGCGCCCGGCCCCGGGACGGAACACACAGCGCCCGGCCCCGGGACGACACACGCCGCGCCCCTCGGGCCGCTGCCGGCGCCGGGCCTCGTGCTGCATCTGGTCCGCGCCGCGCCCTTCGGCCGTCTGACCCGGGTCTTCGATGGCGAACCGGCGCCGGAGACGGGCCCCGAGGTCGCCATGGCCGAAACCGGCGCGGTCGGGCTGTCGGGCATGCTGACCGCCTTTTCGGCCCCGGCCGCCGCGCCGCGCGGCGCCCCGGACCAGACCGCGGCCCCCACGGCCCCGGAGGCCGCCGCAAACGCGACTGCGCCGACGCCCGAGCGCGACGGCGTTCCGTTGGGCCAAGCGAACGACGCCTATTCCGAACCGCTCGACCCCGCCGGCGATGCGGTGGGCGAGCTGTCGCTCGACGAAAGCGGCAGCGATCCGATCATCCTGGCCGTGCTGGCGGACGATGCCGGCGCGGTCTCCTCGGAGCGGCGCCCAGAGGACACCGCGGCCGCCGAGTCCCCGGCGCCGAAGCCCGAGGCCACCGCCAGCGTCGAGACCGAGACCGAGACCGAGACGCCCGCACCGATCTCCGACCGGGACATGCTCAAGGTCACTGCGTCGATCCTGAACATGCGCGCCGGGCCGTCCAGCGGACATCCCGTCGTCGCGGGTCTCGCCCAGGGCGCGCTGGCCGAGGTGATCGGTGCGGAGAAGAACGGCTGGGTGCCGGTCCGCGTGCCCGAATCGGACAAGACCGGCTGGGTCTTCGCGCGCTACATGGCCGAGGCGGGCGACGCCTGACCCGGCATCCAACGTCGGCCTGCCTGCGACAATCTGGCGTTGCCCCGAGCGGGGCGGCGCGGTCTGCCGCGGGCCGCCCTGTGCGGCGGCGGCGCACGTTTCGCTAGCGTTCCAGCCGCGCGAGCTCGTTCAACAGGTCGAGCAGCACTTCGACACGGTCCTCGCCGAACGCGGCTTCCAGTTCGCCGTAGATCCGGTTCGATTCCTCGATATGTCGTGCGATCAGCGCCTCGCCCTCCAGGGTGATCGTGACCAGCTGCTTGCGCCCGTCGCTGGGATGGGCGGAGCGCGCGGTTAGGCCTTTCTCCTCAAGCCCTTGCAGGATGCGCGTCAGGCTGGGCATCAGCAGGCACGCCTCATGCGCGATCTCGGTCGCATCGGTGGGCCCGATCTCTTCCAGGACCCGCAGGACGCGCCATTGCGCCTCGGTGACATTGGCCTCGGCCAGCATCGCCCGGATCGGTTGCATCACCCTCTCGCGGGCGCGCAGAAGCGCGATCGGCAGCGAACGCGCCGTCGCGCGGCGCTGCGGGATCTGCCGTTTCGGGGAGGGCTTGTTCATGCGCGACTTTACCTTGGGTCACTTTTTGTGACAGTCGATGCCATGGACGGGCGGTTGTCAAGCAAATCCGCTTGACAAGGAATGTGCTTATGCTTAACACGTTAAGTGAAGGCGGGAGGAGAGTCCAGTGCCGCATATCATTGTCGAGTATTCCGGGAACCTGGAGCCGGAGGCCGATCTGCCGGGCCTGTGCGACGTTCTGCGCCGCACGGCCGCGGCGCAGGAGATATTCCCGCTGACCGGCGTGCGGGTGCGGGCCTATCGCGCGGACGTCTACTCGATCGCCGACGGCGACCCCGGGAACGGCTTCGTCGACATCTCCGTGCGTCTGCGCGAAGGGCGCCCGCTGGATAAGCGCCAGGCGGCGACAGAGGCGATCTTTGCCGCGGCGCGGGAGCACCTTTCGGCGCTGCTCGCATCCCGGCCGGTGATGCTGTCGCTGGAGATGCGCAACATCGATGCCGAGCTGGCGCCGAAGCTGAACACCGTACGCGACCATATCGAGAGGAAGACAAATGGCTGAGCTGCAAGCGAATCTCGCCAAGCTGCAAGACCACCTGCAACGGTTTCGCGACGAGGGCGTCACCAACCTGATCGCCGGGCAGGCGGTGCCCGCCCGGTCGGGCGCGACCTTCGACAACGTCTCGCCCGTGGACGACAGCGTGATCTGTTCGGTCGCGAAGGGCGGTGCCGAGGACATCGACGCAGCGGCACGCGCGGCGAAGGACGCCTTCGCCGAATGGCGGGATTTCCCGCTGGCCGAGCGCAAGAAGGTGCTGCACCGGATCGCCGACGGCATCGAGTCGCGGGCCGAGGAAATCGCGTTCTGCGAATGCTGGGACACCGGCCAGGCGCTGCGCTTCATGTCGAAGGCGGCGCTGCGGGGGGCGGAGAATTTCCGGTTCTTCGCCGACCGGGCGCCGGCGGCGCGGGACGGGCAGATGCTGCCGTCGTCGACGCTGATGAATGTCACGACCCGGGTGCCGATCGGGCCGGTCGGTGTCATCACGCCGTGGAACACGCCGTTCATGCTGTCGACCTGGAAGATCGCCCCGGCGCTCGCCGCTGGTTGCACGATTGTGCACAAGCCGGCCGAGTTTTCGCCGGTCACGGCCCGGATTCTTGCAGGTATCGCACATGACGCGGGTCTGCCCCCGGGCGTCTGGAACCTGGTGAACGGCTTCGGCGAGGATGCCGGAAAGACGCTGACCGAGCATCCCGACATCAAGGCCATCGCCTTTGTCGGCGAGTCGAAGACCGGCTCGATGATCATGAAACAGGGCGCCGACACGCTGAAGCGGGTGCATTTCGAGTTGGGCGGCAAGAACCCCGTCGTGGTGTTCGACGACGCCGATCTCGACCGCGCGCTGGATGCGGCGATTTTCATGATCTACTCGCTGAACGGCGAGCGCTGCACGTCCTCGTCGCGGCTGCTGGTGCAGTCCTCGGTAGCCGAGGCGTTCAAGGCGAAGCTGGTGGAGCGCGTCAACCGGATCAAGGTCGGCCACCCGCTGGACCCGGCCACCGAGATCGGCCCGCTGATCCACAAGGAGCATCTCGACAAGGTCACGTCCTATTTCGACATCGCGCGCGCAGACGGCGCCACGATCGCCGCGGGCGGCGAGCGCACCGGCGAGGCCGGCTGTTACGTGAAGCCGACGCTGTTCACCGATGCGAAACCGGGAATGCGCGTGGCGCAGGAAGAGATCTTCGGCCCGGTCCTGACGGTCATCGAGTTCGACACCGAGGCGGAAGCGCTGGAGATCGCCAACGGCGTCGACTACGGGCTGACGGGCTATGTCTGGACCAGCGACCTGACCCGCGCGCTGCGCTTCACCGACAAGCTGGAGGCGGGGATGATCTGGGTGAACTCCGAGAATGTCCGCCACCTGCCCACCCCCTTCGGCGGCATGAAAGCAAGCGGCATCGGCCGCGACGGCGGGGACTGGAGCTTCGAGTTCTACATGGAGCAGAAGCATATCGGCTTTGCGACGGGGCAACACGGCATCGCGCGCCTCGGGGCCTGACAGGGCCCACGGACGCAGGAGGAGGAGAGAGAGATGGGCGAAATCGTACTTGCGGCCAAGATGACGCACGTGCCGACGATGATCATGTCGGAACAGGAGGGGCCGGTGCAGGGCACGCGCCAGGCGGCCATCGACGGCCACCTGGAGATCGCGCGGCGGGCCAAGGCGCTGGGCGCCGACACGGTGGTGATCTGCGACACCCACTGGGTGGTGAATGCCGGCTATCACATCAACGCCAACGATCACTTCGAGGGGCTGTTCACCTCGAACGAGTTCCCGCAGTTCATCCAGAACCTGCCCTATCGCTACGAGGGCAATCCGGCGCTGGGCGATGCCATCGCGGCCAAGGCGCGCGACAAGGACGTCTACACCCTGTCGCATCAGCTCGGTTCGCTGGAGCTGGAATACGGCACGCTGGTGCCGATGCGCTTCATGTCCCGCGAGCACGAGATGAAGGTCGTGTCGATCGCCGCCTGGTGTACGGTGCATTCCCACGAGGCGTCCCGCAAGCTGGGCGAGGCGATCCGCGAGGCGGTGGAGGCGAGCGACTCGAAGGTGCTGCTGGTGGCGTCCGGCTCGTTGTCGCACCGGATCTGGCCGAACGACGAATACGCCGCCAATAACGGCACCTTCACCATCTCGAAGGAGTTCAACCGGCAGGTCGACCTGCACGTGCTGGAGCTGTGGAAGCGCGGCGAGTGGGACACCTTCCTGAAGATGCTGCCCGAATACGCCGATTTCTGCTGCGGCGAAGGGTCGATGCACGACACCGTCATGATGCTGGGCGCGCTGGGCTGGGACGCCTATACCGGCAAGGGCGAGGTCGTCACCGACTATTTCCCGTCCTCCGGCACCGGCCAGACCAACGTGATCCTGCCGGTTCAGTGAACCATGAAGACCGTGCCGCATCCGTCGCCCGTTGCCGGATTATTGCGAATAATCCGGCCCGTTTCCTTTGAAAGGAAACGGCGTCGGGCGGCGGACGGCGCGCCATAAGGAGACCGACATGCCCGTACCCGCCCCGAACCTCTATCCGCCGTTCAACATCGTGCGCCTGAGCCATGTGGAACTGATCGTGACGGATCTTGCGAAGTCCCGCGCGTTCTATGTCGACACGCTGGGACTGCAGGTGACCGACGAGGACTCCGACGCGATCTACCTGCGTGCCATGGAAGAGCGCGGCCACCATTGCATCATCCTGCGCAAGGGCGACCGCGCCGAGGCCCGCGAACTGGGCTTCAAGCTGTTCGACGAGGACAGCCTGGACAAGGCGGAGGCGTTCTTCCGCGGCAAGGGTCTGCCGGTGGAATGGGTCGAGCGGCCCTACCAGTCGAAGACGTTCCGCACCCGCGACCCGCATGGCATTCCGCTGGAATTCTACGTGAAGATGGACCGGCTCCCGCCGATCCACCAGCAATACGGCCTGTATCGCGGTGTAAAGCCCTTGCGGATCGACCATTTCAACTGCTTCTCGCCGAATGTCGACGAGAGCGTGGCGTTCTACAACGAGCTGGGCTTCCGCGTCACCGAATATACCGAGGACGAGGAGACCGGGCATTTCTGGGCCGCCTGGATGCACCGCAAGGGCGGCGTCCACGACATGGCGTTCACCAACGGCACCGGGCCGCGGCTGCACCACACGGCCTTCTGGGTGCCGACGCCGCTGAACATCATCGATCTTCTGGACCTGATGGCCACGACCGGCTGGGTTTCGAATATCGAACGCGGACCGGGGCGGCACGGCATTTCGAACGCCTTTTTCTTGTACATCCTCGACCCGGACGGGCACCGGATCGAGATCTACTGCTCGGACTACCAGACCGTCGATCCGGATCTGGAGCCGATCAAGTGGGATCTGAAGGATCCCCAGCGCCAGACGCTCTGGGGCGCCCCGGCGCCGCGGTCGTGGTTCGAGGAAGGCAGCCTGTTCCAGGGCGCCGAGCCGCGGCCGTCGCTGATGAAAGCCCAGCCGATCGTCGCGCCGTGACGCGGCCGGAGAGGCGTATTTTGAACGAGAAGAAGCAGGGGACGGCATGAGATTTGCGACCGTGAACGCGGGGGGAGAGCGGCTCTACGGCGCCGTGATGGAGGATGGTTTCATCGCGCTGAGCCGGGATTTTCCGGGCTGGCCGAGCCTGCGCGACGTGGTGGCCGCGGACGGGTTCGCGGCGCTGGAGGCGGCGGCGACGGATCTGGCCGTGACGCATCGGCAGGGCGACTTCGCCTATGAGATACCGGTGCCCGACCCGGAGAAGATCCTTTGCGTCGGCGTGAACTTTCCCGACCGCAATGCCGAATACAAGGACGGGCAGGAGGCGCCGCCGAACATGTCGCTGTTCCCGCGGTTTCCGCGGTCGTTCACCGGGCACGGGCAGCCGCTGATCCGGCCGCCGGAATCGGAGAAGCTGGATTACGAGGGCGAGATCGCCGTCGTGATCGGCAAGGGCGGGCGGCGCATTCCGGAGGCGGAGGCCTACGACCACATCGCGGCGCTGACGCTGTGCAACGAGGGCACGATCCGCGACTGGGTGCGGCATGCGAAGTTCAACGTGACGCAGGGCAAGAACTGGGACCGTTCCGGGGCGATCGGGCCCTGGCTGGTGCCGTTCAGCGACAGGGCGCAGCTTGAAGACGTGGAGATAACCACCCGTGTGAACGGAGATATCCGCCAGCAGGACCGGACGAGCCGGATGCTGTTCCCGATCCCGCGGCAGATCGCCTATATCTCGACCTTCACGACGCTGGTGCCGGGCGACATCATCGTGACCGGGACGCCGACGGGGGCCGGGGCGCGGTTCGACCCGCCGATCTTCCTGACGCCGGGCGACGAGATCGAGGTGACGGTCGACGGTATCGGAACGCTGGTGAACGGGGTGGCGGACGAATGACTCCCGAAGAGATTTCCGCAGCCGGGGACGCGCTTTACGAGGCGGAGGCGACACGCGAGCAGGTCGGGTTGCTGACCGTCGCGCATCCCGGGATGGAGATGGCCGACGCCTACCGCGTGCAGGCCGCGTTCTGCGCGCGCAAGGCCGCCGAAGGGGCGAAACCGATCGGCTGGAAGATCGGGCTGACCTCGCGCGCGATGCAGGCGGCGCTCCAGATCGACGTGCCCGACAGCGGGGTGCTGTTCGACGACATGCTGTTCGACACCAGGGCGACCGTGCCGGCCGGGCGGTTCATCGCGCCGCGGATCGAGGCGGAGATCGCCTTCATGATGAAGGAGGGGCTCGCGGGTGACGTGTCGCGGGAGGACGTGCTGGCCGCGACCGACTACGTGGCCCCGAGCCTGGAGATCCTCGACACCCGTATCCTGCGCCAGGACCCGGCCAGCGGGCAGCCGCGGCGCATTTGCGATACCATTTCCGACAATGCGGCCAATGCCGGGATCGTGCTGGGCGCCGAGCGGCATGCGCCGGAGGCGGTCGATCTGCGCTGGGTGGGCGCCATCGTGTCCCGCGACGGCGTGGTGGAGGAGACCGGCCTCGGCGCCGGGGTGCTGAACGACCCGGTGCAAGGCATCGTCTGGCTGGCCGAGCGGCTGGGCCAGTACGGGCAGGGGATCGAGGCGGGGGAGATCGTCCTGTCCGGCAGCTTCATCCGGCCCGTCGAAGCCCCGCCGGGCAGCCGGTTCGCGGCGGATTTCGGGGCGTTCGGCAAGGTGGAGATCGCCTTCGGCTGATCGGCGCGGCGGGGCCCGGCCGCTTCCGTCCCGCGCCGATCTGGCGTAGGAAGAGAGGCCATGCCCGTTCGCTTCGACACGCTCGCCTCGTTTCTCGACCACGGCTTCGATACGGTGATCGACGTGCGGTCGCCGGCCGAATACGCCGAGGATCACATCCCCGGCGCGATCTCGCTGCCCGCCATGTCGAATGCCGAGCGCGCCCGCGTCGGCACGATCTATACCCAGGAGAGCCCGTTCCGCGCGCGCAAGATCGGGGCGGCCATCGTAGCGCGCAATGTCGCGGCCCATCTGGAGGGGCCGCTGGCGGAGATGGAGGGCGGCTGGCGGCCGCTGGTCTATTGCTGGCGCGGCGGCCAGCGGTCGGGTTCGGTCGCGACGATCCTGAGCCAGATCGGCTGGCGGACCGAGACGGTGGAGGGCGGCTATCGCAGCTATCGCCGGCTGGTGGCGGCGACGATGCACGACACGGCGCTGCCGCACCGGCTGATCCTGCTCGATGGCAATACAGGGACGGCGAAGACCGAGCTGTTGCACCGGGTGGCCGCGCGGGGCGTGCAGGTGGTGGACCTGGAAGGGCTGGCGCGGCATCGCGGCTCGCTTTTCGGGGCCGTGGCCGCGCCGCAGCCGGCGCAGAAAGCGTTCGAGTCGGCGCTGGCGGCGGCCTTCGCGCGGCTCGACCCGGCGCGGCCGGTGCTGGTGGAGGCGGAAAGCTCGAAGATCGGCGAGCTGCTGGTGCCGCCCTCGGTCTGGGCGGCGATGCGGGCCGCGCCTGCGCTGCGGATCGCGGCGCCCCTAGAGGCCCGCGCCCGGTATCTGGCCCGGGCCTATGCCGACCTGACGGCGGAGCCGGACGCGCTTGCGGCGACGCTGGATCAGCTGATCCCGTTCCAGGGGCGCGAGACGGTCGCGGGCTGGCAGGCGCTCGCCGCGGCGGGGGAGCATGTGACGCTGGCCGATCAGCTCATGCAGCAGCACTACGATCCGCGCTACGCCAAGTGGCGCGCCCGCCAGGAGAGCCGCGATCTGGCCGAGATCGCGGTCCCGGACCTGACCGACCGGGATCTGGAGGTGGCGGCCGACCGGATCGCCGAGACCCTGGCCGCTCGCAGCGCGGCGTGACAGCCGAGCCCAAAAGGCCTCAGCGCACGGTGACGAACGGCGCCCCCGCGACCACGCGGCCGATCCGCGCGGCCGGCACGCCGGCATCCTGCAGCCGGAACAGCAGCCGCTCCGCCGTCTCGCCGGGCACGGCCGCCAGCAGCCCGCCCGCCGTCTGCGGGTCGAACAGAAGCTCCGCCCGTGGTCCGAGCGGCACCGACATCCGCTCCGCCACGGCGCGGTTGTCCGGATAGAGCGTCGAGCGGAGGCCGGCCGTCGCCAGCTCCTCGGCCCCCGGCATGACCGGCACCGCGGCGAGGTCGAGTTCCGCCGCCACGCCGGAGGCCTCGCAGATCGCCATCAGGTGCCCGGCAAGGCCGAAGCCCGTCACGTCGCTCATCGCATGCGCCTTTGCCAGCAGGCCGGCCGCGGTGTCCTGCGCCATGCCCATCTGCCGCAGCGCCGCCACGACCCAGGCGCCGCGCGCCTTGCCCTGCATCTCCGCGGCGAGGATGGTGCCGGAGCCCAGCGGCTTCGTCAGGATCAGCGCGTCGCCGGGGCGGGCGCCGGCGACCGTGATCGGCGCGCGCGGGCACAGGCCGGTCACCGTGAAGCCCACGGTCAGTTCGGCGCCCAGCGAGGAATGCCCGCCGACGATCTCGGCCCCGGCGGCGCCGAAGACCTCGGCCGCGGCGGACATGATCTCCGACAGCCACGCCTCCTGCAGTTCCGGCGCCAGGCGCGGCAGGATCACCTGGGCCAGCGCCGCCTGCGGGGTCGCGCCCATCGCCCAGATGTCGCCCATCGCGTGGATCGCGGCGATGCGGGTTTGTGTCCAGGGATCCTCGGTGAAGGCGCGCAGGTGGTCGGTGGTCACGACTTGCCGGACGCCGCCCAGCGCCAGCACCGCCGCGTCGTCGCCGGGGCGGGTGAGCACGTCGTCCCGCCCGGCCCCGGGCAGCGCGGCCAGCACCCGGCCGAGCGTGGCGCCGCCGACCTTCGCACCGCAGCCGCCGCAGGCGGGCTTGGCGCCGCGCGCCTCGACCATTCCGGCGGCATGGCGCCGGGGCAGGGCGGGCGGCGGCATCTCGGGCAGCTCGTGGAACTTGCGCATGAACTTGCGGTCGATCCGGTCCTTCCAGCGCCAGAGCCAGCGGCCCTGCAGCACGAGGCCCCGTTTCTCCATCAGCGCCGACCGGTCGCCGAGCGAGATCAGCTTCAGGTAGTCCGCCTGCGGCCGGTAGCGGCGGAGCCGTCCCGTGCCGGAGAGCAGCGTGCAGAGGTTGTCGTAGAGATAGGGCGCCTGGCGCACCGCGTAGACCCCGGCCTTCGGGCGCGGGGCGTGAGACAGGTGGGCGCAGTCGCCGGCGGCGAGCACCGCCGGGTCGGTGACCGATTGCAGGGTGGGGCCGACGGTCACGAAACCGTCGGTCAGGTCCAGCCCGGTCTCCGCCAGCCAGCCCTGCGGCCGTGCCCCGGCCGCCCCGACGGTGAGGTGCGACGGCACGGTTTCGCCATCCGCCAGCACCACGGCCGTCTCGGTCACTTCGGCGATCTGCACGCCCTCGCGCAGGGTGACGCCCAGCCGGGTCATGTTGGCCAGAAGGGCGGCGCGGGCCTTGTCGCCCAGGCCGGGCAGGGCGCGGTCGGCGTCCAGGACGGTGATCGTCGGGCTGTGCCCGTCGGTGCGCAGCGCGTGGGCCATGGCCATCGACAGCTCGACCCCGCCCACGCCGCCGCCGATCACCGCGACCTCCGGGGGCGTGCCGGCGGCGACGGACTCGCGGAAGGCGCGCCAGCGCTGGGCATAGGGGCCGAGGGGCTTGGCGGCCGCGCCGTGGGGCGCGAATCCGCGCAGCTCCGCCGGATCGGACGAGATGCCGATGTCGATCGAGGCGACGTCGTAGCGCACGGGCGGGCGGCCCGCGACATGCACCGCCCGCGCGGCACGGTCCAGCCCCGTCGCCCGGCCGAAGACGACCCGCGCGCCGGCGAAGCGTGCCAGCTTCACCAGGTCGATCTCCAGCTCCGCCCGCGCGTAGTGGCCGGCCACATGGCCCGGCAGCATGCCGGTATAGGGCGCCTCGGGGTTGGGGTCGATCACCGTGACCCGCACGCCGGGCAACGGCCGCATCCCCCAGCGCCGCAGAAGCAGCGCATGGGCATGGCCGCCGCCGATCAGTACCAGCTCGCGGGTCAGGGGCAGGGGGGCGGCAGGCATCATCGCAGGGGCTCCGTCATCCGGCCACAGCTAGAGCAGATGCGCGGGAAAGGCGATGCGGCCTATGGCGCCAGCCACGCGCCGCGCCAGCCGTCCGCCCGGGCGTAGAGCGCGCGGCGGTGGTAGTCGTCGCCGAGATGCACGGCGTCGATCTCGTCCACCGTCATCGTCAGGACCGCGAAGCGCGCCGGGTCCGCGGCACGGTCGTAGGCGTCGGACCGCGGCAGGACCGTTCCCGGGGCGGGCGTCACCCCGTAGGAGGCGCGCGAGCCGTCGGGCACTGCGCGCCAAAGACCCGACACGGCGGCGCCGGTCGCCACCGTCATCCGCCCGCGCAGCCGGGTCTGCAGCTGCAGGCGCGGCTCCCAGACATGCAGGCTGACGCGCGGATCGGCGGCGATCTCGCCGCACTTGGTGGACTCGTTGTCGGTGTGGACGGCAACCGTGCCGTCGCCCCGCGACACGTCCCGCAGCACCACGGTCCGCGCCTCCGGCCCGTCGCGCCCGACCGTGGCCAGGGTCGGCTGCCGGGCCGCGACGCTGTCGTCGCGCGTGGCCCGGTCCAGTTCGTCCCACAGCCGGGTCAGAAGCCCGTCCAGTTCGGCATACCAGTGCATGACCCCTCCGCATCCGCCGTGTCGGCGGACACGATGCGGCATGCGGCGGCGAAGTCAAACGCGGCGCGGCGTCAGTCGTCAGTCCACGGGCAGACCGCTCGGCACCGCGTCGGGCCGGCCCAGGGGCCGCGCCTCGGCGCTGCGGCCGGTCAGGCAGTTGAGGAAGGCCACGATGTCCGAGATGTCCCGCTCCGACAGGGGCGGCAGGTCGATGTCCACCCGGGCGGCCAGACGCGCCAACTCGTCGCTGTCGCCCTGCAGCGCGAAGTCCGCATCCTGCAGCCACGGGACATCGGGCAGGCGGGCCATGTCGGGCGTCCAGCGGTCCAGGCTGCCCAGCGGGTCGACATGGTGGCGGATCATCGCCTCCAGCGTCGGCATGGCGCCGTTGTGGCCATAGGGCGCCGTCAGCGCCACGTTGCGCAGCGACGGCGTGCGGAACCTGTAAAGGTCGTTCAGGTCGTCGGTCTTCAGCATCCGTCCGATGTCGCGCGGCAGCGGATCCCATCCCCTGGTCTTGCCGGGGCCGAATTCGGGCAGGGCGAGGGCGTGGAAGGACTGGTCGGTGAACAGCGGGCCGGAATGGCAGCTCGAACATTCGGCGGCGCCGAAGAACAGCTCCATCCCCCGCGTTTCGCGGTCGTTCAGCGCGTCCGGCTCGCCGGCGAGATAGGCGTCGAAGTCGCTGTCGTGGTTGCGCCACTCGCTGGCCTCGAAGGCGGCGATGGCGTTGGCGATGTCGACGATTGTGATGTCCTCGGCCGTCTCGATATGCGCGAAGGCCTCGGCGAAGAGCCGCCCGTATCCCGGCACGACGCGGACCCGCGCCTCGATCAGCGGCCAGCCCTTGTGCAGCCCGTCCACGACCGCGTCGGCGATCTCGTTCTCGCCCACGCCGCCGGCCATCTCGTCATGACTGGTGATCGGGAACATCGCCTGCGCGGCGAGGATCGAGTTCAGCCCCTTGGGCAGATGCGCCCCGGCGGGCGAGTCGAAGCCGTTGCCGTAGATGTCGGAGACCGACAGCCGCCCGTCGTGGAACACCATCGTCACGCTCTTGTGCCCGAGGTTCCAGATCGGCGGCGCGCTGCGCGGGATGCGGGCGTGGATCTGCATGTCGTCATAGCCGGGCGTCCGGTCGGGCCCGATGCCTTCGCCGCCCTCGCCGATGCCCAGCGACAGCCCGTCCGCGCCACCCAGGTCGTGATGATGGCAGGTCCCGCAGGAGATGTTCCGGTTGCCCGACAGGATCTTGTCGTAGAACAGAAGCCGTCCGAGTTCGGCCTGCTTGCGATCCACGGCGATGAAGTCCGCCTCTGTCAGCGGATCGGGTAGCTCCAGCGCGGCCGCGGGGAGGGAGATGAATGGGCCAAGGAGACCCGCCAGGAGAAACTTGTGCAGTTGACGTCGCGGCGCCGTCCGCCCGCGACGCACGCCGAACAGGAAATTGATCATGCCCACACCCTGAAAATCGAACCGAAAATCCTCTCTATCCCGACGTTCGATCACGATTATTTCAAGACCCGAGTCGCGAACAGACTGTTTCCGCTGCGCTGCGGGGCAAGGGCGGCCCGGAAAGCCTCCTCCGGCCAAGGCGTTGCCGTTCGACGGGTTCGGGCGTGGACTGGCGGAGCGCGCCGCGCGGGGCCAGGCCGGTGTTAACCATCTGTTAAATTTAAATCTTTTTGTCGTGCCGCCTTCTTCACATTTCTGCCTGACCGTCCCGCCAGAAGGGCCGGACCACGCCACACGAACGGAGCCGGCCTGCCTCGATGATACTCGATGATCTCACCTTGCGTTCGCCCCTCTGGAATCTCGCTCAGCGTCTGACGCGCACGGGTCGCCTGTCCGGGCCGGTCCCGGTGCGGCCGCCACGGGCCGGGTGCTTCGAGGCCGGCGCCACGATCCTGACGCCCGAGGGCGCGCGCGAGGTGGCGGGTCTGCGGGAAGGCGACCTGCTCGTGACCGCCGGGCAGGGCGCGCTGCCGGTCCGCTGGGTGGAGACCTGCGCGCTGTCGGAGATGGGGCCGAGGCGCCGGTCGGCGCTGGTGCCGCTGCGCATCGCGCCCGGCGCGCTTGGCCCGGCGCGGCCGCGGGGCGCGCTGATCCTGGCGTCGGATCAATGGGTGCGGGTCGGCGGCGGGCCGGTGGCGCGGCTTCTGGGGCGGGGCCGGCTGATCCTGCCGGCGCGCAGCCTGCTGGGGCTGGACGGTGTGGCGCCGGCCCGGACGGACGGCACGGTCCGCTATACCCGCCTGCTGCTCGATCGGGACGCGACGGTCTTCGTCAACGGGGTCGCCCTGGACGTGGCGATGTTCAGAAGCGGGACGGACGGCGCCGCCTGAACTCAGCCAGGCCGCGCCCGGAGGCGGCCCTGTCGGACCTGTCCGACGGCGCTTCGCGGCTCCGACGACCTCAAACGAAAACGGGCATCGCAGTCTCCCGCGATGCCCGCATGGTGTTCCGGTCTTCGGCCCTTGCGAGCGCGGTCAGCCGTTCGCGTCGGCCGAGGCGGGCTTGCCCTGACCCTGCGGCGCGGCGCCGGACGCGCGGGCGTTGCCGCCGCCGCTCTTGCCGCCGCCGCCTTCCTTGGCCAACGGATCGTCGCGGCGCTGGACCGAGCCCTCGAAATGGGCGCCGCTCTCGATCGCGATGGTCTTGTGGATGATGTCGCCCTCGACGCGGGCGGTCGAGGTCAGGCGCACCTTCAGGCCGCGCACCCGGCCGACAATCCGGCCGTTCACGACGACGTCGTCGGCCACGACCTCGCCCTTCACCGTGGCGCCTTCGCCGACGGTCAGCAGGTGGGCGCGGATGTCGCCCTCGACATTGCCTTCGACCTGGATGTCGCCGGTCGTCTTGATGTTGCCGACGATGGTGATGTCCTGCGACAGCGTCGAGGCGGGGGGTTTCGCCTTGGGCTGCGGCGCGGGCGCGCTCTCGGCCGCGGGGCGGGAGGGCGTCGCGGGCTCGGATGCAGGCTTGGCCGCCGGCTCGTCGGTGGGCTTCGCTCCGGGCTCGTTGATTCGGCTCTTAGAAAACATCTCTCGCTGCCTTGATATAGGTCATCGGATTCACGGGCTTGCCGCCGATCCGCACTTCGTAGTGGAGGTGAGTGCCAGTCGATCGACCCGAGTTCCCCATATCACCGATACGGTCGCCGCGCGATACCCGATCCCCGACCTTCACGCGAATTTTGCTCATATGGGCATAGCGCGTCTCGATCCCGAACTCGTGCTGGATCTTCACGAGACGGCCGTAGCCCGACTGCCATCCGGCGTGGATCACGACGCCGTCGGCGGTGGAATAGATCGGCGTGCCGTGGCCGGCGGCGAAGTCGGTGCCGTTATGCATCCGCCCCCAGCGCATCCCGAAGCCCGAGGTGAAGCGGAACGACGATTTCAGCGGCAGCGAGAACGGCGTCTTCTGCAGCGCGATGCGGTAGAGGTTCATCTTGTCGAGCTGCGACAGGATGGAATTGGCCCGCAGCGAGTCCGGGTCCGGCTCGGACCCCTTGGTGGAGAAGGTCAGCGGCGTCGTCGGCCCGCCCTGGCCGGAATAGCCGCGGCGCACGGTCTCGATGATCGAATCCGCCGACAGGCCGGCGGAGGCGAAGATCTCGTCCAGCGGCTCCAGCGAGATCGACACGGCGTCTTCGAGCTGGGTGAAGATGCGGTCGTTGCGCTCTTCCATCAGCCGCTTTTCGTATGCCATTTCTTCGGCGGCGGCCTTCGCCTCGGCGGCGATCATCGCCATCGTGTCGCGCTCTTCTGCGGCGGTGTGCAGCGCGGCGGTCAGGAAATCGAGCGTCGTCTCGGTATCCTCGACCGGGCTCGTCTCGGTCTCGGCGACCACGCCGTCGAGCCGCGCGAGCGCGACCTCGGCCTCCTCGCGGGCGGCGTCGCGTTCCTTCATGGTGCGGCGCAGGGTGGTCTGGATCACGTCGATCCCGGTCTCCAGCTCCTTGCGCCGATCCTCGCTGTCCAGAAGCGCCGACTGCATCTCGGAGATCTCCGCGAGCGCCGCGTTGAACCGCTCCTGCGCGGCGCGCGCCTCCTCGGCGCGCAGGTCGCGCTCGGCGGACAGGTCGGCAAGGCGCTCTTCGTAGAGCGTGCGCTCGCGCTCCGCCTGCTCGCGCAGCGAGCCCGATCCGATGCTGTCCATGAGAAGGATGGCGGTGGCGATGATGGCCCAGCCGACAAAGACGGCGCTGCCGGACCACGCGATGGCCTGAGTGGCAGGGCTCAGGCGAATATATTTGGTGTCGGTATCGGAGCGAAGGAAGACGCGCTGTTCCGGAAAGACACGTTCGAGTACGCCGCGCAGCCTATGCCCGATCCCTTCAAAAGATTGCACTGTCCCGTTCCCCATTCTTTTTCGCGCGGCGCGTCCCCAAGCACCGCACTGAAACGTGCTTACCCGCGGAGGGGCTTTACGGCAACAGGTGTTGACAACCTTCTAAGAACACGTGCCAAATTCGAGCGAGATGGGCGGGTTTTCGCCGATTATTCACAGCCCGTGGTCAAGGCAGGGCCTTGACGGCGGACAGAACCTCGGCCACATGGCCGGGCACCTTGACCTTGCGCCAGATGCGCTGGACCAGGCCGTCCGCGTCGATCAGGAAGGTCGACCGCTCGATCCCCATGAAGCTGCGGCCGTACATCTTCTTCTCGACCCAGACCCCGTAATCCTCGCAGACCTCGTCCTCGGCGTCGGACAGCAGCGGCACGTCCAGACCGTGCTTGTCGCGGAAATTGTCGTGCCGGCGCACGGTGTCGCGGCTCACGCCCAGAACGCGCGCGCCGGCCGCTTCGAACGTCGCCAGCGCCTCGGAGAAGTCGAGCGCCTCGCGGGTGCAGGCCGAGGTGTCGTCCTTCGGGTAGAAATACAGGACGACCTTCTTGCCGCGCAGATCCGACAGCGTGATCGTGTCGCCACCGTCGCGGGGAAGCGTGAAATCGGGGGCGGGGGCTCCGGTTTCGATCATGTGAACGCTCCTGCTTGGCCGATTAGTTGAGGTGGCCAGGGTTTTGGTTCAGTTCTAGCCCGGTTCGCGCCACAATAAAGTCCGGGGAGAGGATTGGCCACCGGCCGGAGGAAGATTGAACGACACCAGCCAGACGACGACCGCCCCCGTCCCGGCCCGGCGCGGACGGCCCCGGCGTCGCCGTGCCGGACTGCTGGTGCTGTTGTCCGTGGCCGTTCTGTTCGTGTTCAGCGGCCTGGGGTTCCTGGCGCTGACGGGGGCGCCGGTCGAGGCGCCGGACTGGGTGACCACGGAGGTGGAGAAGCGGCTGAACAGGGGCCTTGGCGGCGGCCGCGTGACCGTGGGCGGCATCGAGGTCGCGGTCGACGGGGCGATGGTGCCGCGGCTGCGGCTGCGCAATGTCGGCATCATCGACAGTCGCGGCGCCGAAGTGGCCCGGCTGAACGAGGTCAGCGCCAGGCTGACCGCGCCGGCGCTGCTGCAGGGCGCGGTGCAGATGCGCTCGCTGCGGGTCCGCGGCGCGCAGATCACCGTGCGGCGGCTGTCCGACGGCACGTTCGATTTGTCGCTGGGCAACGGGATCGGCGCGAGCGGCACGCTTGCCGGCGTGCTCGACCGGATCGAGCAGACATTCGCCACCGCACCCTTGTCCGGCCTGGAGCGGATCGAGGCGGCGCAGCTCACCATCACGCTGGAGGATGCCCGCTCGGGCCGGCTCTGGCAGGTGACGGAGGGGCGTATCGTCCTGCTGAACGGCCCGAACAGCATCCGGCTGACCGTCACCGCCGACGTGTTCAACGGCACCGAGGACCTGGCCACGACGGTCCTTGAATTCGAGACCGACAAGGGCTCGCCCCAGGCCAGCCTCAGCGCGGTCTTCGAGAATGCCGCCGCTGCCGATATCGCGGCGCAGTCGCCCGCGCTGTCCTTTCTGGAGGTGCTCGACGCGCCGATCTCCGGCTCGCTCGCGGCGGAGATCGCACCCGACGGGGATGTGGGCGGTCTGGAGGGCGCGCTCGAGGTTGGCGGCGGCGTGCTGCAGCCGACCCCGGAATCCAAGCCGATCCGCATCGACGGGGCCGAGGCGCGCGTGGCCTACGACGCCGCCCGCCAGCGCCTGCGCTTCGAGGAGTTGTCGCTGGCCACGGCGGCCGCGAAGGGCCGCGCCTCGGGCCAGGCGTTCCTGAAGGACTTCGCGGGGCGGTGGCCGCAGACCATGGTGACGCAGTTCCGCCTGTCCGCCGTCGAGGTCAAGCCCGAGGGCATGTTCGCCGAGCCGATGACCTTCGCCGAGGGCGCGGTGGATTTCCGGCTGCAGCTCAACCCGTTCACCGTCGAGATCGGCCAGCTGTCTCTCGTCGACGAGGATCGCCGGTTCCGCGGCGCCGGCGAGATCTCTGCCGACGACCGGGGCTGGAACGCCTCGCTCGACCTTGCGCTGAACCTGGTGCCGCTCGACCGGCTGCTGGCGCTCTGGCCGGTGAACGTGGCCGAGGGCGCGCGCGAGTGGATGGCCACCAACGTCTCCACGGGGCATCTCAAGGATCTGACCGGCGCCTTCCGGATGGACCGAGAGACGCCGAAGGGGATGCTGTCGCTGAGCTTCAGCTTCGGCGAGGCGACGGTGAAGGCAATGAAGACGCTGCCGCCGATCACCGGTGCGGCGGGCTATGCCAGCCTGACCGGCGAGACCTTCACCGCCGTCGTCGAACAGGGCGAGATCGCCGCGCCGCAGGGCGGGGCGGTCGACGTCGCCGGAAGCTACATGCGGGTGCGCGACGTCACCGTGAAACCGGGACGGGCCGAGATCACCGTTAAGACCGACAGCACGATCACCGCCGCGCTGTCGCTGATGGACCTGCCGCCCTTCGAGATCCTGAAGAAGGCGAAGATCGACGCCGACGTGGCCGAGGGGCGGGCGCGGCTGAGCGGCGACGTGCGCCTCGCGCTGGTCAAGCAGCTCGACATCGAGGAGATCGAGTACGACGCCGCCGGGACGCTGACCGAGCTGCGCTCGGAGCGGCTGGTCGAGGGCCGCGTCGTCAGCGCCGAGCGGCTGGAGCTGCGCGCCAACCCGACCGGCATCGCGATCTCGGGCAAGGGCCGGCTGGGGAAGGTGCCCGCGAATGTCGTCTGGTCGCAGCAGTTCGGGCCGGAGCACGCGGGGCAGAGCGTGGTCGAGGGCACCATCGCGCTCGGCCAGGCCTTCCTCGACGAATTCAATATCGGGCTGCCGCCGGGCTCGGTCACCGGCGAAGGCGTCGGCTCGATCAGGGTGGACCTCGACAGGGGCGCGCCGCCGGCGTTCCGCCTGGTCTCCGACCTGAACCGGCTGGGCCTTCGGCTGCCGGCGCTCAACTGGTCGAAGCCGGTCAACCGGACCGGCCGGCTGGAGGTGGCGGGCACCATGGGCGCGGCGCCGACCATCGACCGGATCGAGATCGAGGCGCCGGGGCTCTCGGCGTCGGGCGTGATCGGCCTGACCGACAGCGGCAGCATGGCGCGGGCCGACTTCGACCGCGTGCGCGTGGGCGGCTGGCTGGACGGGCCGGTGACGCTGATCGGGCGCGGCGGCGCGGCGCCGCAGGTCCGGGTGACCGGCGGCACCGTCGACCTGCGCGAAGCGAGCTTCGGCCCCGGGGCCGGCAACGGCGGCGGGGGCGGCCCGCTTTCGCTGCAACTCGACCGGCTGATCGTGTCCGAAGGCATCGCGTTCACCGACTTCGCGGGCGAGTTCGAAACCCGCGGCGGATTTCAGGGCAACTTCACCGCGCGCGTCAACGGCCGCACGCCGGTGCGCGGCACCGTCGTGAACACGGCGACCGGAAGCGCGGTGCGCCTGCGCTCGGACAATGCCGGGCGCGCGATGGAGGCGGCCGGCGTGCTGAAGAACGCGCGCGGCGGCTCGCTGGAGCTGACGCTCGTGCCGACGGGGCGCGAGGGCATCTACGACGGCTGGCTGCGGGTGCGGAACACCCGGATCGTGCGCGCGCCCGCGATTACCGAGCTGTTGTCCGCCATCTCGATTGTCGGGCTGATCGACCAGATGAACTCGGGCGGGATCACCATGTCCGAGGTCGACGCACGGTTCCAACTCTCGCCCGAGCGGCTGACCCTGCTGCAGTCCTCGGGGGTCGGGCCGTCGCTGGGGATTTCGCTGGACGGGGTCTACAACCTGACGAGCGGCGAGATGAACATGCAGGGCGTGGTGTCGCCGGTCTATTTCCTGAATGCCGTCGGGCAGGTCTTTTCGCGCCGCGGCGAGGGATTGTTCGGATTCAGCTTTCGCATCCGCGGCCAGGCGGATAATCCCAGCGTCTCGGTCAACCCGCTGTCGATCCTGACGCCGGGGATGTTCCGCAATATCTTCCGCAGCCCGCCGCCCACGCCGACGCAATGAAACTCTCCGATTTCGACTTCGACCTGCCCGACGAGCTGATCGCCACACGGCCCGCGCGCCCGCGCTCGTCGGCGCGCATGCTGGTGGCCGGGCCGACCACGCCGGCCGACGAACATGTCAGCGACCTGCCCGCCTGGCTGGCGCCGGGCGACCGGCTGGTCCTGAACGACACCAAGGTGATCCCGGCGCGGCTCGAGGCGACGCGCCGGCGCGCGACGGGGCAGGGCGAGGCGGTGGCGCGGATCGAGGTCACCCTGCTGCAGCCCCGCGCCGACGGCACCTGGGCGGCGCTTCTGAAGCCGCTGCGCAAGGTGCGGGACGGCGAGACGCTGCGCTTCGCCGCCGACCTGAGCGCGGTGGTCGAGGGGCGCGGCGACGGCCAGGCGCATCTGCGCTTCGACCGGCCCTGGGACGCGGTGGAACGGGTGCTCGACCGCGAGGGCGCCATGCCGCTGCCGCCCTACATCGCCGCCAGGCGGGCCGCCGATGCCGCCGACCGCGAGGATTACCAGACGATCTGGGCCGAGCGCACCGGCGCCGTGGCCGCGCCCACCGCCTCGCTGCATTTCGACGCGGCGCTGATGGACGCCCTGCGCGCCCGCGGCGTGGCGTTCACCCGCGTCACGCTCCATGTCGGCGCGGGCACTTTCCTGCCGGTCAAGGCCGACGACATCCGCGACCACAGGATGCACGCGGAATGGGGCGAGGTGACGGAACGCGCCGCGGCCGAGATCGCCGCCACCCGTGCCGCCGGCGGCCGGGTGATCCCGGTGGGCACGACGGCGCTGCGGCTGATCGAGACGGCCGCCCGCGACACCGGCGCCATCGCGCCCTGGACCGGCGAGACCGACATCTTCATCACGCCCGGCTTCGAATTTCGCGCGACCGACGCGCTGATCACCAATTTCCACCTGCCGAAGTCGACGTTGCTGATGCTCGTCTCCGCCCTGATGGGCCGCGAGCGGATGCTGGCGCTCTACGCCCATGCCGTAAGGCAACGCTACCGCTTCTTCTCTTACGGCGACGCATCGCTTTTGTTACCGGGAGCCGGAAACGACAGCTTCGAGTCGCGCGCGGACAGGAAAGCGGTCCGGGAACGCGGATAACCGAAGCGCAAGACGGCAGGACAAGGCGAAAAGCCATGAAACAGGTGCTGGCCAGCTCCTGGGCATTGTTGCTCGGGATCGGGCTGCTGATGATCGGCAACGGGCTGCAGGCGTCGCTCATGGGGGTGCGGGGCAGTCTCGAAGGGTTCACCACCTTCGAGCTGTCGGTGCTGACCTCGGCCTATTTCCTCGGCTTTCTCGGCGGCTCGCGGCTGACGCCGGAGCTGATCCGCCGCGTCGGTCATGTGCGCGTCTTCGCGGCGCTGGGATCTTTCGCGTCGGCCGTGCTGATCCTGTTTCCCGTGGTGACCGAGCCCTGGGCCTGGACGATCCTGCGGGTGGTCATCGGGTTCTCCTTCTCGGGCGCCTATGTCACCGCCGAGAGCTGGCTGAACAACGCCGCCACGAACCAGACGCGCGGCCAGACGCTGTCGATGTACATGATCGTGCAGATGAGCGGCATCGTCGCGGCGCAGGGCATCCTGTCGGTCGGCGACCCGTCGGGCTTCGTCATCTTCATCATCCCGTCGGTGCTGGTCTCGATCTCCTTCGCGCCGATTCTCCTGTCGATCTCGCCGACCCCGGCCTTCGGCACGGCGAAGTCGATGAAGCTGTCGGAGCTGTTCGTCGCCTCGCCGCTGTCCTTCATCGGCATGACGATCATGGGCGGGGTGTTCGCGGCGGTGTTCGGCATGTCGTCGGTCTACGCGGCCGAGATCGGGCTGTCGGTCGGCCGGATCTCCATCTTCATCGCGATGTTCTTCGTCGGGCCGATGGTGCTGCAATACCCGATCGGCTGGTTCTCCGACCGCTTCGACCGGCGCCTCCTGATCATGCTGGTGGCGCTGGCCGGCGGCGTGGCGGCGATCGGCGGCTATTTCCTGGCGGGCAGCTTCACCGCCCTTCTCATCGCGGCCTTCGTCGTCGGCGGCACGGCCAACCCGCTCTATTCGCTGCTGATCGCCTATCTGAACGACTACCTGGAGCCCGACGACATGGCCGCCGCCTCCGGCGGGCTGGTCTTCGTGAACGGGGTGGGGGCGATCATCGGGCCGTTCTTCACCGGCTGGCTGATGGGCGCCTTCGGCGCGCATGCGTTCTGGCTGTATGTCGCCGTGCTGATGGTCGCGGTCGCCGGCTACTCGCTCTATCGGATGACCCAGCGGCCCGCGATCCCGGTCGACGAGACCGCCGCCTATGTCAGCGTGATGCCCACTGCGTCCCCGGTGGCGCTCGAGGCTGCACAGGAATGGGCCATCGAGCATAGCGAGGCAGAGGAAGAACAGTCCTGAACTTGCAGGAATCGCATACTTGCCAGGTAGTTTGGAATTTGTAACGAATCGAACTGTCTGGCGGGGACACGAGCGCAAATGGAGTATGCCGATGGCAAACCCTGAAGACATCCTGGCCTACTGGCTCGACGAGGTCGGGCCCAAAGGCTGGTACGGCAGCAGCGAAGAGCTCGACGCCGACATACGCAACCGCTTTGCCGAGGACTGGCAGCGTGCCATGGACGGCGCCTATGCTTTGTGGCTGACCTATCCCAGCGGGGCGCTGGCCTACATCATCCTGACCGACCAGTTCCCGCGCAACATGTTCCGCGGCGAGGCGAAGGCGTTCGCGAGCGATGCGGTCGCGCTCGCCGCGGCGAAACTGTCCATCGCCCACGGCTTCGACATGAAGATCGACGAGCCGGCGCGACAGTTCTTCTACATGCCGCTGATGCACTCGGAATGCCTGACCGATCAGGACCGCTGCGTGCGGCTGATGAAGACGCGGATGCCGCTGACCGGTGCCGGCAACCTCAAGCATGCGAAGGCCCATCGCGAAGTGATCCGCCAGTTCGGCCGCTTTCCCTACCGCAACGACGTGCTCTCGCGCGCGACGACCCAGCCGGAGGCGGCCTTCGTCGGCGAGGGCGGCTACCGCAAGGCGCTGGAGCAGGTTTCGGCCTGAGCCACGGGAACCAACTGCCGCGCCCATCCGTTGGAGCGGCAGGAGGTTCGACCGATGAAACGCATGACGACATGGACGGTGGTGCTGCTGATCGGCGTCGCCGTGATTGCAGTCTATCCCTGGATCCCGCGCGGCGCGACGCCGGCGGAGACGGGCTTTTTCCCCGACTGGCTGATCCCGCTGGGCTACTTTATCGCCGGCGCCGGCGCGGCCGGGCTGTATCTGGCCTGGACGTGGAAACGCGGCGTCAAGCACGACTGAGTGCGACCGGACGCTGCCATGAAACCGACACTCGTCTGGACGACCGCGCTGCTTGCCGGGGTCGCGGCGCTGGCCGCTTATCCCGTGCTGGCGCAGGAGGCCGGAGCCGCCGCCGGGTTCCATCCGGCGCAACTTCTGGTGCCGGTTGGGTTCCTCGTGTTGCTGAGCGGTGCGGCGGGCCTGTTCCTGACCTGGTGCGCCAGTCCGGCGAGCGCCGAGTGACCCGGACCATGCCGCCGAAGAAAGAGCCTGCATTCGCGGGCTCTTTTGCTATTCTGAGCCATGCGCGGAGCGAAACCCGGGCCTGACCGTGCGGGGATTGGAACTTGCCCCATGGTCAGGTAATGGGGGATTGTTCAACGTTAAACAATGTCCCGGGCGGAGGAGAACATGGCCGGAAAATCCTACGACATGATCGTGATCGGGTCAGGGCCCGGAGGCTACGTCTCCGCGATCCGCGGCGCGCAGCTGGGCAAGAAGGTCGCCATCGTGGAGCGCGAGCACATGGGCGGCATCTGCCTGAACTGGGGCTGCATCCCGACCAAGGCGATGCTGCGCTCTTCCGAGGTGTTCCACCTGATGGAGCGGGCCAAGGACTTCGGCCTGAAGGCCGAGGGCGTCGGTTACGACCTCGACGCGGTAGTCAAGCGCTCGCGCGGGGTGGCCAAGCAGCTGGCCGGCGGCGTCGGCCACCTGATGAAGAAGAACAAGATCGACGTGGTGATGGGCGAGGCGACGCTGCCGGGCAAGGGCAAGGTCTCGGTCAAGACCGACAAGGGCACCGAGGAGCTGACGGCCAAGAACATCGTGCTCGCCACCGGCGCCCGCGCCCGTGAGCTGCCGGGGCTGGAGGCCGACGGCGATCTGGTCTGGACCTACAAGCACGCGCTCGAGCCCAAGCGGATGCCGAAGAAGCTGCTGGTGATCGGCTCCGGCGCCATCGGCATCGAATTCGCCAGCTTCTACAACACCCTGGGCGCCGAGACGACGGTGGTCGAGGTGATGGACCGCATCCTGCCGGTCGAGGACGCCGAGATCAGCGCCTTCGCCAAGAAGTCGTTCCAGAAGCAGGGCATGAAGATCATGGAAAAGGCCATGGTCAAGCAGCTCGACCGGGCGAAGGGCAAGGTGACGGCGCATATCGAGACCGGCGGCAAGGTGGAGAAGCACGAGTTCGACACGGTGATCTCGGCCGTCGGAATCGTCGGAAACACCGAGAACCTGGGCCTTGAGGAGCTGGGCGTGAAGGTCGACCGCAGCCACGTGATCGTGGACGAATACTGCCGCACCGGCGTCGAGGGGCTTTATGCGATCGGCGACGTGGCCGGTGCCCCCTGGCTCGCGCACAAGGCCAGCCACGAGGGCGTCATGGTCGCCGAGCTGATCGCCGGGCAGAACGACGTGCATCCCGTCCGGCCCGAGAGCATCGCCGGCTGCACCTATTGCCAGCCGCAGATCGCCTCGGTCGGCTACACCGAGGCGGAAGCCAAGGAGAAAGGCTACAAGATCAGGGTCGGCCGTTTTCCGTTCATCGGCAACGGCAAGGCCATCGCGCTGGGCGAGGCCGAAGGCATGGTCAAGACGGTCTTCGACGAGAAGACCGGCGAGCTTCTGGGCGCGCATATGGTCGGCGCCGAGGTGACCGAGCTGATCCAGGGCTACGTGGTGGGCCGGCAGCTGGAGACCACCGAAGAGGACCTGATGGAGGCGGTGTTCCCGCATCCGACGCTCAGCGAGATGATGCACGAGTCGGTGCTCGACGCTTACGACCGGGTGATCCACATCTGAGCCGCATGGGCGACGGGGCCTGCCACGGGCCCCGTCGCCCCGGCATCCCGTCGCGTCAGCTATAGGCGATCAGCCGGCCGCAGATCAGGATCGCCGGCCAGAGCATGAGCGACAGCGCCGCGGACCATGGCGGAATGCGGCGCAGATGCAGGGCGGCGTTGGCGAGGGCGACGGCCAGCAGCGCCATCTTCGCCTGGAACCAGCCGTTCACGGCATAATCCCCGGCCTGTGTCACGAACAGCAGCGCACCGCAGGCGGCGGCCAGCGCCAGCCCCGCCGCGGCCCAGCGGCGCAGCAAGGCGACCGCCGCGTTCCGCCGCCGCAGAACCTGCACGTCCATCGGCAGCACGGCGCCCACCAGCAGCGCGATCCCCAGGATGTGGCCCGCGTTCACGAACGGATAGACCCAGCGCGACCGCTTGAGGAACTGCGCCAGCCCGGTCGCCTCCAGCGTCTCGGCCAGCCAGATCACATCCGGTCGGGGTAGAGCACGTATTGCGTCCCGTCGATGGTGATCGCTTCGGCCTTCACCATCCGCTGCTCGGGGTCGGCCGAGCGCGCGCCGAGGATGGTGATCTCGGTGCCCGGCGCCAGCATGGCGTCGGTCAGGCCCGCGCGGTCGTTGCGCCAGGGCTGGCCGATCTCGGCGGTCCAGGTCTCGTCCTCGACGGTCAGCGTCAGAACGCCGTGCGGGTTGCCGAGATCGGCGGTCTCGATCACGCCGGTGAGCTCGAACTTGCCGCTCTCTGTCCAGCGCCAGCCGTGATGGGCCAGCGCGGGCGTGGCGAGGCCGGCGGCGAACAGGGCCAGCGCGTGGCGACGGTCGATCATCATGGAAACACCTCCGATCTGTCCTGCACGACAGGGTAGGGGCCCGGGACCGCACGTCACCCAAACTCTGCGTGACTGGCGTAGGTCGGCCGGCGCGCTTACAAGTCGGCCCGGGGGCGGGACGGTGCGTTTCCCCCCGATCCGGCGATAGGCGGTGGACCTCATGGCGGCAGAGACGCAACGAACCGACTGGCGGCTGGTGCTGCTGATCTGGGCCGCCGGGCTGGGGGCGGCGGCGCAATACGGCAAGATCAGCGTGATCTTCGACCGGCTGCCGGAGGTCTACCCGCAGGCCGGCGCCGCCCTGGGCTTCGCTGTGTCCTTCGTCGGCTTCCTGGGCATAGTGCTGGGCGTGGTCGCCGGGGTGCTGGTCGCCCGCATCGGCTATCGCCGGGCGCTGCTGGCGGCGCTGATCACCGGCGCCGCGGTGTCGGCCGTGCAGAGCCTGTTCCCGCCGATGCCCGTCTTTCTCGCGCTGCGCGTCGTGGAGGGCGCGGCGCATCTCGCCATCGTCGTCGCCGGGCCGACGATGGTTGCCCAGATCACGGCAGAGGCGGACCGGGGGCTCGCGCTGACCCTCTGGGGGACGTTCTTCGGCGTGGCCTTCGCGATCCTGGCCTGGGCGGGGGTGCCGTTCGCGCACTGGGTGGGGCTGCCCGCGCTGATGCTGGCGCATGCGGCCTATATGGCGCTGATGGCCGCGGTGCTCTGGCCGATCCTGCCGCGGGTGACGTCGCGCCCGGCCGCGGCGCCGCGGCTGGCCGACCTGGCGCGGGCGCACCGGCGCATCTACCTGAGCCCGTTCATCGGCGCGCCGGCCTATGGCTGGGTCTTCTACACCGCCTGTTTCGTCGCCGTGCTGACCGTGATCCCGCCCTATCTGCCCGATCACATCCGCGCCTTTACCGTGGGCGCGATGCCGCTGATGTCGATCCTGTCCTCGCTAACGCTCGGCGTCTGGCTTCTGCGGCACATCGAGGCGGTGCAGGTGGTCATGCTGGGCTTCGCCGCCTGCGCCGCGCTCTGCGTCCTGCTGGCGGTCTTTCCCGGCGCGCCGGTGCTGGCGCTGGCGCTGGGGGCCGGGCTCGGGCTGGTGCAGGGGGCGAGTTTTGCGGCCGTGCCGCAGCTGAACCTCGCGCTCGACGACCGGGCGCTGGCCAATGGCGGGCTGGCGCAGGCCGGGAATCTCGGCAACACGCTCGGCACGCCGCTGATGGTCGGCGTGATCGCGCTGGGCGGCTATGGCGGCCTGATGACGGCCCTGGGCCTCTTGTTTTGCGCGGGCGGCGCCGTACATGTGGGGCTTCGGCGCCGGCGCTTGCGGCAGATCGCCTGACACCGGCTGCCAAACAGGCGATTACCTGTGGATGTTCCGGGTATGTTCCAATTTTCGATTGGAGACTCGGCCGCCTTGGGTTAATTGTTAGTCGCTGGTTAAGAGGGCCCCCATGGCGGATCTGAAGAAGATTGAGGTGCGCGGCGCGCGCGAGCACAACCTCAAGGACATCGACGTCGAGATTCCCCGCGACGAACTGGTGGTGATCACCGGGCTGTCCGGCTCGGGCAAGTCCTCGCTGGCCTTCGACACGATCTATGCCGAGGGGCAGCGGCGCTATGTCGAGTCGCTCTCGGCCTATGCGCGGCAGTTCCTCGACATGATGGAAAAGCCGGACGTCGACCATATCAGCGGCCTGTCGCCGGCGATCTCCATCGAGCAGAAGACGACCTCGAAGAACCCGCGCTCCACCGTCGGCACGGTCACCGAGATCTACGACTACCTGCGCCTGCTCTTCGCGCGGGCCGGCACGCCCTATTCGCCGGCCACCGGCCTGCCCATCGAAGCGCAGCAGGTGCAGGACATGGTCGACCGCGTCATGGCGATGGAGGAGGGCACGCGCGGCTACCTGCTGGCGCCGATCGTCCGGGACCGCAAGGGCGAGTATCGCAAGGAGTTCCTGGAGCTGCGCAAGCAGGGCTTCCAGCGGGTGAAGGTGGACGGCACCTTCTACGAACTGGACGAACCACCGACGCTCGACAAGAAGTACCGCCACGACATCGACGTCGTCGTCGACCGCATCGTCGTGCGCGAGGGGCTGGAGACGCGGCTGGCGGATTCGTTCCGCACCGCGCTGGACCTCGCCGACGGCATTGCCGTTCTGGAAACCGCCCCGCGCGGCGGCTCTTCGGCCGCTGGCGCGGCCTCTTCGCCGGGCGAGGAAGGCGCGGCAGCGGCTGACGCGCCGGAGCGCATCACCTTCTCCGAGAACTTCGCCTGTCCGGTCTCCGGCTTCACGATCCCCGAGATCGAGCCGCGCCTGTTCTCGTTCAACGCGCCCTTCGGGGCTTGCCCGAAATGCGACGGGCTGGGGGTGGAGCTGTTCTTCGACGAACGGCTGGTGGTGCCGGATGCGGGCCTCACGCTCTACAACGGCGCGCTGGCGCCCTGGCGCAAGGGCAAGTCGCCCTATTTCCTGCAGACCATCGAGTCCATCGCCCGCCATTACGAGTTCGACAAGAACCTCAAATGGAAGGACATCCCCGAGCGGATCCAGCAGGTCTTCCTCTACGGCTCGGGCAAGGAGGAGATCCAGTTCCGCTATGACGAGGGCGGCCGCGTCTACCAGGTGTCGCGCCCCTTCGAAGGCGTGATCCCGAACATGGAACGCCGCTACCGCGAGACCGACAGCGCCTGGATCCGCGAGGAGTTCGAGCGCTATCAGAACAACCGCCCCTGCGGCGCCTGCAACGGCCACCGGCTGCGCGACGAGGCGCTGGCGGTGAAGATTTCCGGCATGCATATCGGGTGGGTGGTCGAGAAGTCGATCAAGGACGCCTACGACTGGTGCCGGACCGTCCCGGACCATCTGACCCAGCAGAAGAACGAGATCGCCCGCGCCATCCTGAAGGAAATCCGCGAGCGGCTGGGGTTTCTGAACAATGTCGGACTGGAGTACCTGACGCTCAGCCGCAATGCCGGCACGCTGTCTGGCGGCGAAAGCCAGCGCATCCGCCTGGCCAGCCAGATCGGCAGCGGTCTGACCGGCGTGCTCTATGTGCTGGACGAGCCCTCTATCGGCCTGCACCAGCGCGACAACGACCGGCTGTTGCAGACGCTGAAGAACCTGCGCGACCAGGGCAACACCGTGATCGTGGTGGAGCATGACGAGGAGGCGATCCGCGAGGCCGACTATGTCCTCGACATCGGCCCCGGCGCCGGCGTCCACGGCGGCCATATCGTGGCCCGGGGCACGCCCGCCGAGATCGCGGCGAACCCGGACTCGATCACCGGCCAGTACCTGACCGGCGCCCGCGAGATCGCCGTGCCGGCGACGCGCCGCAAGGGCAACCGCAAGAAGGTGACGGTCGTCGGCGCCACCGGCAACAACCTGCGCAAGGTCGACGCGGCCTTTCCGCTGGGCCGGTTCATCTGCGTCACCGGCGTCTCGGGCGGCGGCAAGTCGACGCTGACCATCGAGACGCTGTTCAAGTCCGCCTCGATGCGGCTGAACGGCGCCCGGCAGACGCCGGCGCCCTGCGAGACGATCAAGGGGCTGGAGCATCTCGACAAGGTCATCGACATCGACCAGCGACCCATCGGCCGCACGCCGCGGTCGAACCCGGCCACTTACACCGGGGCCTTTACCCCGATCCGCGACTGGTTCGCCGGGCTGCCGGAGGCGAAGGCGCGCGGCTACAAGCCGGGGCGGTTCTCCTTCAACGTCAAGGGCGGGCGCTGCGAGGCGTGCCAGGGCGACGGGGTCATCAAGATCGAGATGCATTTCCTGCCCGACGTTTACGTGACGTGCGAGACCTGCAAGGGCGCGCGCTACAACCGCGAGACGCTGGAAGTGACCTTCAAGGGCAAGAGCATAGCCGACGTTCTCGACATGACGGTCGAAGAGGCGCGGGAGTTCTTCAAGGCGGTGCCGTCGATCCGCGACAAGATGGACGCGCTGCACCGGGTGGGGCTCGACTATATCAAGGTCGGCCAGCAGGCGACCACGCTTTCGGGCGGCGAGGCGCAGCGCGTGAAGCTGTCGAAGGAGCTGTCCAAGCGCTCGACCGGCCGGACGCTCTACATTCTCGACGAGCCGACGACGGGGCTGCATTTCGAGGATGTGAAAAAGCTTCTGGAGGTGCTGCACGAGCTGGTGGACGCGGGCAACACGGTGATCGTCATCGAGCACAATCTCGACGTCATCAAGACCGCCGACTGGCTCGTCGATATCGGCCCCGAGGGCGGCGACGGCGGCGGGATGATCGTGGCCGAGGGCACGCCCGAGGACGTGGCCAAGATCCCCGAGAGCCACACGGGGCGCTATCTCAAGGAGATGCTGAACCCGCGGCGGAAGGTGGCGGCGGAGTGACCGCCGCCCGCCCCGGCGTCAGTCCAATAGGTCGGCCAGCGCGCCGACGAAGGCGATGACCTCGCGGGTGTCCTCGTCGACGCGGTAGAACCGGTCGCCCACCCGGTAGTAGTCGTAATACGGGTCCAGCCCGTAATAGGCCGGGTCCTGCACGATGACGTCGTCGCCATGGATCCGGTCCCCGGGGGCGTAGACCCGCACGTGATCGCGGTCGCTCCAGTCGCCGGTGTCGGGCGCGGCCGACGGGGCCTTCTTTGCCAGTCCCGGAGGAACGCAGGGCGGGTTCTTTTTCGCGAGACCGGGCGGACAGCCCTGTGCGGCCACGGCGCCGGGTCCGCCCCGGCCGTGCCCGTTGCCCTGTGCCTGCGCCAGGGTCGCCGTTGCGGCCAGAGCCGCGGCAATCAGAATGGTCGTGCGTGACATGTTCTCACCTCCGTTGGCTGGATAACGCAGTTCGCGGCGGGAGGTTGCGCCGATCTTCGGGGTCGGCGTCGGCCTGCCGACGGACCATGCAGCAAGTGGCGGAGCCTCGCGCGCGGCGCCACGGCCGGGCCGCGCGATGTCGGCCCCGGAGGCCCGGAAGGGGGAAGGACGCGGGCCCGCGGTTACTCCGCCGCCCGCATCTGCAGCATCTTCAGCAGCGCGGCGTCATAGGTCTTGTCCGGCCCGTCCGGCCCGGGCACGGTGTCCTCTTCGGGCAGCGTGTCGTCCCACAGGATCTCGGGCATCGTCACCTTCCGCGCCGACCGGCGCAACGCCCAGTCCCGCGCGCCGGCGCTGGTGCGGTTCATCGACATCCGCGCGAACAGCCGCGACAGACCCAGCGCATAGCTGTGGACCCACGCCTTCAGCGCCAGCATCGACGGCGTCACCACCAGCGTCAGGATCGTCGCCACGCCAAGGCCGAACACCACCGCCGTCGCCAGCTGCTTCCACCACAGCGAGGTCGGCGAGTTGATCGAATAGCCGCCCTGGATGAAGTCCAGCGACAGGCCCAGCATCATCGGCGTCAGGCCGGCCATCGTGGTGATCGTGGTCAGGATCACCGGCCGCAACCGCGCCTCGGCGGTGCGGACGATCGCCTCCACCTCGGGCATGTAGCGCTTGTACGCCTGGTAGGTGTCGATCAGCACGATGTTGTTGTTCACCACGATCCCCGCCAGGGCGACGATCCCCGTGCCGGTCATGATGATCGAGAACGGCTGCTGCATCACCAGCATGCCGATCAGCACACCGGTCGTGGACAGCACCACCGCCAGCAGCACCAGGACCGAGTCGTAGAACGAGTTGAACTGCGCCAGCAGGATGATGAACATCAGCCCCAGCGCGCCGCCGAAGGCCTGCATCAGGAAGTTCTGGCTCTCCTGCTGGTCCTCCTGGTCGCCGGTCCATTCCCATTCGACATCCGCCGGCAGGTCCGCCTCGGTCTCCAGCCAGGCCGTCAGCGTTTCGATCCGCTCGGTCGCGGTGACGGGCACGGTGCTCAGCCGCTCGTCCGCTTCGGCGTCGCGGATCGTCCCGGCGTCGAAGCCGCTGGCGAAAGCCACCACGTCGAAGCGCCGGCCATCGGCCAGCGTCAGGTCGGCGGCGCGCGCCGCGCCGTCTTCGTCGAGCGGGCGGACATAGGCCGCGATGCGCGCCTCGTCCTCCGCGGCGCCCGCGTCCGAGACCTTCAGCGCGGTCATTCCCTCTGCCACCGCAGCCTTCACGTCGTAATACCGCTTCTGGTTCACCCGGTCGATCTGCTCCAGCTTCTCGACGGGCTTCAGCGTCAGGAAGTTCGACAGCGGGATCAGCCCGTCTGCGGTGCGCACCTTCAGCGTCTCCAGCGTCGACAGCAGCCGGTCCTTTTCCGGGAACCGCACGCGGATGTCGATCTCCTCGTCCGAGGACGGCACCCGCATCGTGTCGAGCAGCAGGCCGCGGGTGACCAGCTGCACCATGCCGCCGATGGTCGCCACGTCGGCGCCATAGCGGCCGGCGGCCTCGACATCCACGTCGATCTCCCAGTCGATGCCGGGCAGGGGGGTCGTGTTCTCGACGTCGATCAGCCCGGCCGTTCCCTCGAACGTCTCCGTGACCGTGTTGGCCGCGCGCTCCAGCTCGGCCAGGTTCTCGCCGGTCAACCGCAGGTGAACCGGCTTGGCCGAGGCCGGGCCGCGGCTGAGGTTCAGGATCTCGGTCTTGATGCCCGGGAGGCCCGCCAGCCGGCGCTCGATCTCGGCCAGGATATAGTCGCCGTCGTACTCGTCCGCGACGCTCTCCGTCTCGACGACGCCCAGAAAATCCTCGCCCTGTTCGCGCGGCCGATCCTCCCAGCGCGTCAGTTCGAGCTGCACCTGCCCGACGGAATCCCGCGGCCCCTGCGCGCCGCCGGTATTGGTGTCCAGCCCGCCCTCGCCGGCGAAGGCAAAGACGTTGGCGACGCCCGGCACGCCCAGCACCACGTTCTCCACCTCGCGCAGCAGGTCGTCCTTTTCCTGAAGCGACAGGTTGCCCCGTGCCCGGACATAGACGATGGCCTGCTCCGGCTCGGTCTCGGCGAAGAAGTCGACGCCCAGGTTGTTCTCGCCGTAATAGGAGAACACCGACACCACGAAGAACAGCACCGCCCCGATGGTGACGAGCGGCATGATCGGGTTGCCCGCGATGCCCTTTATGAACCAGCCGAACAGCGTGTGCCGGTGGCCCGAGCGCACCTTGCGGGCCGTCCGCTCGATCTTTACCGAGTGCATGGTGATCCCGGTCAGGATCGTGCCCAGCAGGAACAGCACCGCCCCCGGCAGCACCGCCCAGGCCCCCGGGATCGGGTTCGCCATGTCCAGCGGCGCGAACAGGTACTCGGAGTTCAGCACCTGCATCGCGCCGATGAAGACGAGATACGCCGCCGGCAGCACCAGCACCGCCCGCAGAATCCACCACGGCAGCAGCCGCCGCAGCGCGTCGCTCGTCCGGTCGAACTTGCGGCTGATGCGGCCGGCCACGCCGCCCATGATCGGCAGGTAGACCAGCGCCACGATCAGCGAGGCGGACAGCACGAAGATCAGCGTGACCGGCAGCATGCCCATGAATTCGCCCGCCACGCCCGGCCAGAACAGCATCGGCAGGAAGGCGCAGAGCGTCGTGGCCGTCGAGGCGACGATCGGCCAGAACATCCGCTGCGCCGCCTCGACATAGGCATGCATCGGGCCGGTGCCCTCCTGGATGCGCTTGTCGGCGTATTCGACGACCACGATGGCCCCGTCCACCAGCATCCCGACGGCCAGGATCAGGCCGAACATCACGATGTTGGACACCGTCACGTCCATCACCGCCAGCAGCACGAAGCACAGCAGGAACGAGGTCGGGATCGCGAAGCCCACCAGCAGGGCGGACCGGATACCGAGCGACGCCAGCACCACGATCATGACAAGCGCGATGGCCGTCAGCACCGAGCCTTCCAGCTGGCTGACCATCGAGGCGACGGTGAAGCTCTGGTCGTTCGACGTGCCGACCTCGATCGCCGCCCGCAGCTCCTCGGGCCAGGTCTCCTGCGCCGCCGCCACTTCGCGCTTCACCAGCTCGGCGGTGTCGATCAGGTTGTAGCCCTTCTTCTTGACCACCTGCAGCGCCACCGTCGGCTCGCCGTTGAACCGCGCCGTGCCGGTCCGGTCCTCGAAGGTCAGCCGGATATCGGCCAGCTCGCCCAGCGTGACCGAGCGGTCGCCGTCGCCGACGATCTTGATGTCGTAGACGTCCTGCTGGCTTTGCAGCGAGGCGGGGATCTTGACCGAGAAGGTGCCCGTGTCCGTCTCCACCTCGCCGGCGGCGATCAGCAGGTTGTTGTTGCTGACCGCGTTGATCAACTCGCCCGCGGTGACGTTGTAGGCCTCCAGCCGCAGCGGGTCGATCACAACTTCGACCATCTCCTCGCGGTGGCCGGCCAGCGGCGCCTCGAGCACCGGGTCGAGCGCCTCGATCCGCTCCTGCAGGTCGTTGGCCACGCGCAACAGCGTGCGCTCCGGCACCGCGCCGGTGAGGTTGACGATGACGATGGGGAATTCCGAGAAGTTGATCTCGTTGATCGAATACTGCTCGGCGCCGTTTGGGAACTCGGCCTCGGCGGTGTTCATCGCGTCGCGCACGTCGGCCAGCGTCTTGGTCTTGTCCCAGCCGAACTCGAACTCCAGCGCGACGCCGGCATAGCCTTCGGCCGCGGTCGACGACATCGAATCCAGCCCGTCGAGATCGGCGAGCTGCGTCTCCATCGGCTTGATCAGCAGCTTCTCGCTGTCCTCCGCCGAGATGCCGGGGAAGGGGACCGAGATGAAGATCGCCGGGATCTCGATATCCGGCTCGCCCTCCTTGGGCAGGGTGGCATAGGCCAGCGCCCCCGCCCCGATCGACAGGACGATGAACGCGATCACCATGCGGGCGCGGCTCGCCGCCCAGCTGACGATGCCGGTCATCGGCCCGCCGGTGATTTGCTCGCTGCTCATTCGCCGGTCTCCCGGATGCTGGGCGACACGCGGACGCCCTCGGTCACGAATTCCTGGCCGACGACGATGACGTCGGCCTCCTCGCCCAGACCGGAGACATACATGCCGTCGCGGGTGTCGCGCAGCACCTCGACCGGGCGGAAGCCCACGGTGTTGCCCGCCTCGACGACGCGCAGGCCCAGCACGCCCTCGTCATCCAGCGTCAGCGCGCTCTGCGGCACCAGATGCGCGACCTGGGTATCGGACTGGATCACGATCTCGGCGGTCTGGCCGTCGCGGATCTCCAGTTCCGGGTTCGGCACCTCGATCTCCACCCGGAAGGTGCGCGTCGACGGATCGGCCGAGCGCGACAGGAACGTCACCTCGCCCACCACCTGCCGCCCGCCGGAGGCCAGCCGCGCGCCGGCGCGCGCGCCCTGCTCGACCTTGTCCACCTGCGCTTCGGGCACGAACCCCACCAGCTTGATCGGGTCGAGCTGGATCACGGTGGCGCAGAGGCCGCCCATCTGCGAATTCAGCAGGCTGCCCAGCTCGGCGGTGTCGGTCTCCAGCAGCCCCGCGAAGGGGGCGGTGATCGTCAGCCGCTCGATTTCCTTCTCGGCCGAGGCGACGGCCGCCTCCGCGCTCTGGATGCCGGCCATGGCGCTCTCGACGCCGGATTTCGCGGTCTCGACGGCGGCCTTCGCGCCCTCCAGGTTGCTCTCGGCCGAGATCACGCCGACCCGCGCCGACTCGACGCCGCTCTTGGCGGATTGCACGGCGGCCTTGGCGCTTTCCACCTGGCCCTTGGCGGATTGCACGGCCGCCTTGGCGCCCTCCACCTGGCCCTTGGCGGACTGGACGGACGCCTTGGCGCTCTCGACCTGGCCCTTGGCGGACTGCACAGCGGCCTTGGCACTCTCGACCTGCTGCTTGGCGCTCTCGACGGCGGCCTTGGCGCTTTCGACCTGGCCCTTGGCGGCGGAGACGGAGGCCCGGGCGCTTTCCACCTGGCCGCGGGCGGTCGCGACCGCGGCCCGCGCGCCTTCCAGGACCGACAGCGCGTTCTGCACAGCCGCCTTGGCCCCTTCGAGCTGCGACAGCGCGTTCTGCAGGCCGGCCTTCGCGGCCTCGTGCGCCGCCTTGGCCGCGGCCAGACGGGTTTGCGAGCCGAAGCCGCTGTCGGAAAGCTGCGAGGCGGCGTTGAGGTTGATCTCGGCCTCTTCCACCCGGGCGCGCATCTCCTCCACGGCCGCCTCCGCGGCCGGGACGCCGGCCCGCGCCTGCGCCAGGTTCGCCTCGGCGGCCGGGACGCCGGCCTTCGCCTCCTGCAGCCGTGCCTCCGCGGCCGGGACGTTCGCTTCGGCCTCCTTCAGCCGCGCCTCGGCGGTGGGCACGCTGGCCCGCGCCTCGGACAGCCGCGCCTCGGCGGCCGGGATGCTGGACAGCGCCTCGCTCAGCCGCGCTTCGGCAGTGGGCACGCTGGCCCGCGCCTCCTGCAGCCGCGCCTCGGCGGTCGGCACCTGCGCCAGCGCCTCGGCCAGCGCCGCCTCGGCCGTCGGCACGCTCGCCTCCGCCTCGGCCAGGCGCGCCTTGGCCTCGGGCACCCGCGCCTTCGCCTCGGCGATCGCCGCCTCGGCCGCGGGCAGCGCGGCCTCGGCCTCGGACAGGCGGGCGCGGGCGGCGGGCAGGTTCGCCCGCGCCTCCGCCAGCCGCCCCTCGGCCTCGTCGAGCGTCACCAGCCGGGTGCCCGGGTCGATCTCGCACAGCACGTCGCCTTTCTCGACGAAGGCGCCCTTGCGCAGCGGCTCGGACACGACGGTGCCGTTGGTCTCGGCCATCACCTCGACCTGGCGGATCGCCTCGGTCCGGCCGCGCACCAGCACGACCTGCTCGATCGGCTCCGCCTTAGACGGCAGCACGACGACCGGGACGGCGCCGTCCGCGCCCTGCGCCTCGGACGGCGGGGCGCTTTCGTCCTCCGCGGCCGCGGCGTCGTCCGACTCGGCGGAGTCCGCACCGGCGGGCTCTCCGGCCGCGAAGGCGATGATCTCCTCGCGCTGGAAGATCACGAGATACAGCGAAACCATTACGAGCGCTGCGACGAGAAGGGACATGATGCGCATGCGCGACCCCTGACGAATGACCTGTTCCGTTGCCCATATAGGCAATCGCCCGGCACCGCGAAGGCAACCGGGCATGTTTATTACGCTAAACCGTTCGGTTCAGATTACTCTTTTCTGCAACGCGGCGCAAGGCGCCTTCAAAGCGCTGTGGGCCGGTGGGCGCAAGCGCCCCGCGCTGACCCCTTTGCACCGGCGCATACGGCGTGTAAAAGCGGCGCGAACCGGCAGGGGGGCGACAGGCGCGTGCACGACAGCGACAGTTTCATCGAAGAGGTCTCCGAGGCCGTCCGCCGCGACCGGCTGTTCGGCTATTTCAGAAAATACGGCTGGATCGCGCTGGTCGTCGTTCTGCTGATCGTCGGGGGCGCGGCCTGGCGCGAGTATTCCAAGGCGCAGCAGCGCGCCGAGGCGCAGGCCCAGGGCGACCGGATCCTCGCCGCGCTCGACGCCGAGGACGCCGCGGCCCGTCACGAGGCGCTGGCCGAGATCGAGACCGGCGACGGCGCGCAGGCCGTCGTCGAGATGCTCGCCGGGGCCGAGGCGCTGGCCGCCGGCGATCCGGCCGCGGCCGCCGAGGCGCTGCGCGCGGTCGAGGAGAATGCCGAGCTGGACCCGGTCTACCGGCAGATGGCCACGCTGAAGCGGGTCATGCTGATGACGTCCGAGATGCCGCCGCAGGAGCGAATCGATGCGCTCGCGCCGCTGACCACGCCGGGCGCCGCGTTCCGCGTGCTGGCGGAAGAGCAGATCGCCCTGGCCGAGATCGAGCAGGGTGACCGCGAAGCCGCGCTGTCCCGCCTGCGGTCGCTTGTCGAGGACACCGAGGCGACGGGGGCCTTGCGCCAAAGGGCAAATCGGTTGATCTTGGCGCTGGGTGGCGAGCCGGACGCGGCGTAACGCAAGCGCGGCGGCTGGGGGCGACGATCTTCGCCGGCCGAACGATAAACGGGGCCCGACCGAACGGGGCGCCCGGAGAATGCGAGGAGACGCGAGCCGTGCAGATGACCAGAACGATCGGGCTGGCCGCGGGACTGGGCGTCCTGCTGGCGGCCTGCGGCGAACGCGAGACGATCCTGCCGGGGGAACGGCTCGACATCCGGTCCGGGGCGACGGTGGGCGAGGCCGCGCAGTCCGAACCGGAGGCCCCGGTCGACCGCGCCTTCAGCGCGCCCGCGCCGGTCTCGGTCGCGTCCTGGACCCACCGGGCTGGCAATCCGTCGCACAGCATCCCGCATGCCGCGCTCTCGCCGCAGCCCAGCCGCATCTGGTCGGCCGATATCGGTGACGGCAACAGCCGCAAGCACCGCATCACCGCCGATCCCATCGTGGCCGCGGGCCGCGTCTTTACCCTGGACAGCCGGTCGATGGCCGCCGCCACCTCGACCTCGGGCGAAAGGCTCTGGACCCGCAGCCTGGTGCCGGAGAGCGACCGTGAGGGCGACGCCTCGGGCGGCGGCATCGCCTTCGGCGGCGGCAAGGTGTTCGTGACCACCGGCTTCGGCGAGGTCCACGCGCTCGATCCGGCCACCGGCGCCGAGATCTGGGTGCAGAATCTCGACGCCCCGGCCACGGCCAGCCCCACGGTCGTGGGCGGGCTGCTTTACGTCATTTCGCGCGACAACGTCGCCTGGGCCATCGACACCGCGACCGGCCGCGTGCGCTGGCGGGTGCAGGGCACGCCCTCGGTCTCGGGCATGATCGGCGGCGCCGGGCCGGCCGTCACCGACAAATACGCGATCTTCCCCTTCGCCAGCGGCGAGTTGATCGCCGCGCTGCGCCAGGGCGGCGTGCGCGTTTGGGGCGCGACCGTCTCGGGCGGGCGCAAGGGCGCGGCCTATGCCAACATCACCGACATCGTCGCCGATCCGGTCGTCTCGGACGGGGTGCTGTACACCGGCAACCAGTCCGGCCGTGCCGTGGCGCTCGACCTGGAATCGGGCGAGCGCATCTGGACCGCCGAGGACGGCGCCTACGGGCCGGTCTGGGTCGCGGGCGGGTCGGTCTTTCTGGTGTCCGACCAGGCGGAGCTGATCCGGCTCGACGCCGCGACGGGGCAGGTGATCTGGTCGCAGGAGCTGCCCTATTTCAAGGCGAACCGCGTCAAGCGCCGCAAGTCGATCTACGCCTATTTCGGCCCGGTCCTGGCCGGCGGCCAGCTCTGGGTCGCTTCCGACGACGGCAAGCTGCGCGCCTTCGACCCGGCCTCCGGCGCGCTGCGCCAGGCGATCGACATCCCCGGCGGCGCGGCGTCGAACATCTCGGTGGCCGGCGGCACGATGTATGTCGTCAGCGAGAACGGCCAGCTTCACGCTTTCCGTTGACCGCGTTTTCCTTTATGGAGCGAGCCTTCCGACCGCCGGGCAGCAGGATCTTCTAGAAGATCCTGCCCGCGCAAAATCTTCCAGAAGATTTTGCCGGGGCAGATTTTTCTAGAAAAATCTGGCTATTCCGGCGCGATGCTCAGAACTGGGGACGCAGATGTTCACCCTCGCCATCGTCGGCCGCCCCAATGTGGGCAAGTCGACGCTCTTCAACCGCCTCGTCGGCAAGCGCCTCGCCCTGGTCGACGACCAGCCCGGCGTCACCCGCGACCTGCGCGAGGGCGAGGCGCGGCTGGGCGATCTGCGCTTCACGGTGATCGACACGGCGGGGCTGGAGGACGCGCGCGACGACAGCCTGCCGGCGCGGATGCGGCGGCTGACCGAGCGCGCCGTCGAGATGGCCGATATCTGCCTGTTCGTCGTGGATGCCCGCGCCGGCATCCTGCCCGACGACCGCGTCTTCGCCGAGATCCTGCGCCGCAAGAACGCCCACGTGATCCTCGCCGCCAACAAGGCCGAGGGCACGGCGGCCGAGGCCGGCGTGCTGGAGGCGTGGGAGCTGGGCCTGGGCGAGCCGCTGCCCTTGTCGGCCGAACATGGCGAGGGGCTGGGCGACCTGTTCCATGTGCTGACGCCGCTGGCCGACGCCTACGCCGCCCGCGCCGCCGCCGAAGAACCCGAAGAGCCCGTCACCGACCTGACCGTCGATGCCGAGACCGACGCGGATCTTCCCGCCTACCGCGCGCCCACGCCGCAGCGCCCGCTGCAGGTCGCGGTCGTGGGCCGCCCCAATGCCGGCAAGTCCACCCTGATCAACGCGCTGATCGGCGAGGATCGCCTGCTGACCGGGCCGGAGGCCGGCATCACCCGCGACGCGATATCGGTCTCGTTCGACTGGGGCGGCACGCCGACCCGGATCTTCGACACCGCCGGGATGCGCAAGAAGGCCAGGGTGCAGGACAAGGTCGAAAAGCTCTCCGTCGCCGACGGGCTGCGCGCGGTGAAATTCGCCGAGGTGGTCGTGGTGCTGCTCGACGCCGCGATTCCCTTCGAACAGCAGGACCTGCGCATCGCCGACCTGGCCGAGCGCGAGGGCCGGGCGGTCGTCGTCGCCGTCAACAAATGGGACGCCGAGACCGACCGGCAGGGCAAGCTGCGCGACCTGAAGGAGGCGTTCGAACGCCTGCTGCCGCAGCTGCGCGGCGCGCCGCTGGTGACGGTCTCGGCGCTGACGGGGCGCGGGCTCGACCGGCTGCAGGACGCCGTCGTCAAGGCGCACGAGGTCTGGAACCGCCGGGTGCCGACCGCCCGTCTCAACCGCTGGCTCGCCGACATGACCGCCGCCCATCCGCCGCCCGCGCCGGGCGGCCGCCGCATCCGGCTGCGCTACATGACCCAGGCCAAGACCCGGCCGCCGGGCTTCGTGGTGATGTGCTCGCATCCCGACAAGCTGCCGGCGAGCTACACGCGCTATCTGGTGAACGGGCTGCGCGACGACTTCGACATGCCGGGCACGCCGATCCGGCTGTGGATGCGCTCGCAGTCCGAGCAGAACCCCTACAAGGACCGCAAGAAATCCACGCCGTCGCGCCTGCGCAAGCATCTGGGCAAGAAGCCGCCGGGCGCCTGACGCGCCGGCGGCAAGCGCCTTGCAAGGCGCCTGCAGGCGGTTTTCGGGACCGCTTGCGCGTTGCGCCCGGCCCACAGCGGCGCGCGGCGCGCGGCCGGCCGCTATACATCCCGTCCCGCGTCCGCCTAGGATTCCGCAAGGGAGACAGAGGACGGCCGGACAGGTGACGCCCAGGGAACGCACCCGCGCCTACACGGCGCGCGACAACCGCATCGCCGCGGTGCAACTGGCCGCGACCCTGGCCGTCTATGCCGCCGGCCTGGCCGTCGCGATCCTGCTCGTGCGCGGCGACCGCTGGCTCGCCGCGCTGCCGGTGATGTTCGTGACCGGCATCGCCGCCGTCCGGCTCTACATGCTGCAGCACGACTGCGGCCACGGGTCGTTCTTCACCACGCGCCGCGCCAACGACATTGCCGGCACGCTCCTGTCGCCGCTGACGCTGACGCCGTACAAGGCGATCCGCTACAACCACAATCTGCATCACGCGCATATCGGAAACCTCGACCGCCGCGACTCCAGCGAGATCTACGTGATGACCCTGGCCGAGTACCGCGCCGCGCCTTGGTGGAAGCGCGCCGCCTACCGCGCCTATCGCAGCTTCGCGATGCTGTTCCTGATCGGGCCGACGCTGCTTTACGTCATCCGCTACCGCTGGCCGCGCAATGCCCGCAAGTCCGGGCTCGGCAACCTGATCGTTCACAACGCGCTGCTGGCCGGGCTTCTGGCCGCGCTGTGGCTTGGCTGGGGCTGGCCGGCGATCTGGGCCTGGCTGGGTTCTGTCATCCTCGGCGTGTCCTGCGGCGTCGTGATCCCCTACGTCCAGCACAATTTCGAGGATGTGGTCTGGACCCGGCCGGAACAGCTGCGCTTCGACCGGGCCGCGATCGAAGGCTCCGCCGTGCTGGATTTCGGCGCCCTCTTCGACATCTGCACCGCGAACATCGCCTATCACGACCTGCACCACCTGAACCCGCGGATTCCCTGCTACAACCTGAAACGCTGCCACCGCGATCTGGACGGCACGTTCCGCACGCGCCGCATCGGCTGGCGCGAGGCGGCGGGCTGCCTGCGCTGGAAACTCTGGGACGAAGAGGCCGGCCGCATGGTGCCGTTCCCGCCCCGCCGCGCCGCGGCGGCTGGACAAACGCGAGCGAATCCTAATTATTAGGCGCGCGCCATCGCCCGTTCCGGGCGACAGCTGAAGGCATCTCGATGGGGGGCGTCATGAGCGACTACGCATCGCCGGAACTGCGCAAGCACCTTCTGAAATACACCGGAAAGAACGACCTTCTGGCCGCCGCCAGCTATTTCGGGACCTTCGCGGTGTTCTTCACCACGCTCTACCTGGCGTTGACGCTGTTCGAGACCTCGGTCTGGCTGTCGCTGCCGTTCTGCGTCGTCACCGCCTTCGCCGGCGTGCGGCTCTACGTGCTGATGCACGACTGCGGTCACCATTCGCTGTTCTCCTCGAAGCGGGTGAACGACATCGCCGGCTACGTGCTCTCGCCCTTCGCGATGACGCCGTACCGGGCGATGCAGTACAACCACAACATGCACCACGCCTATCTCGGCAATCTCGAACACCGCGAGACCACCGAGATCTACACCATGACGCTGAGGGAGTGGAACGAGGCCGGTTTCTGGAAACGGCTCTACTACCGGCTCTACCGCAACCCCTTCGTGCTGATCCCGGTGGGCGCGATCTGGACCTATTTCTTCGCCTATCGCTGGCCGCAGAACACGCCGAAGATCGGCGTCGCGGGGGTGCTGCTGCACAACCTCGCCTTCGCGCTGTGGCTGTTCGCGATCTGGTATGTCTTCGACTGGCAGGGCCTGTTCGTCTTCCTCGGCATCTCGGCGCTGTCGGGGATGATCGGCGTCTTCCTCGTCTACCTGCAGCACAATTTCGAGGACACCTACTGGGACCGTAAGCCCGACCTCGACTTCCGCCGCGCCACGCTGCAGGGGTCGTCCTGTCTGAACCTGGGCCACTGGTGGGATATCGGCACCGGCAACATCGCCTATCACGACATCCATCACTTCATGCCCGCGATCCCCTCCTACCGGCTGCGCAAGTGCCATTTCGAGCTGCCGCCGGAGCTGGAGATGCCGCGCATCGAATGGCCCGAGGCGATCCGCTCGTTCAAGCTGAAGCTCTGGGACGAGGAGCAGGAGCGCCTGGTACCCTTCCCGAAGGAGCGGTCCGTCGCCGCCGTCCCGGCGGAATAGCCGCTGCCAGATTGAGCGCGACCGCGCGTTGTCTTTTCTGAAATCGGAGAGGCGACGCGCTGGCCGGCGGGCAGGGGAGGCTGCACGGTCTGCCCTCAGGACGCCACTTCGAAGGTCTGGGCTTACCTGTTTGGGCGCGGAGCGAGCAGCGACAGCGCCAGGATGAGAGCGGCGCCGAGCGCGGCGGCCAGCGCCAGCAGCAGGTTGGCGGAGAGGTTGGCGACTGTGATCCCGACCAGCCCCCAGGCCAACGGCAGCCCGTAATCCGGCGCCCGGCCCAGCCGCGTCAGCACCCCGGCCGCGGACAGCAGCGCCGCGATCAGCGCGATCCATGCCCAGGCCAGCGCCCCGGGCCCGATGCCCCAGCCGGCGCCGATCAGGGCCACCGACACCCAGGCGGCGGCGGTCAGCCAGCCCGCGTAGAGCGCCAGGGGCACCCGCGCCCACCATGTGTCGCGTCGGGGGGCCACGAACAGCGCCCAGAGCGCGGTGGCCAGCATCCCCCAGATCAGGACCGTGGCCATCAGGGGCGAGCGCAGCGCGATGGGGATCCAGGCCGCGCCCAGCACCAGCGAGATCGTCAGCGGTATGCGCGTGCGGTCCCAGTCCTCGGCGTCCGCGCGCTTGACCAGCCCAAAGCCCGCATGGACCAGCAGCCAGCCGTAGATCAGCGTCCAGATCGAAAAGGCGTAGCCCGCGGGCTGCACCGGCGGGTCGTCCTGCGGCACCGGGAACTGGCCCGGCTCGAACCCGCCGAAGCTGTTCGAGACGATCGGCGACATGACGAAGGCAATCGCCCCCGTCACCACCAGCACCGATTTCATCCGCGCAGTATCGCTCACGCCAACTCGCCTTTTGCCGTCACCTGTGTCTTCCCGCCAAGATAGGGGTGCAGCGCCTGAGGCAAGAGGACGGAGCCGTCTTCCTGCTGGCCGTTCTCCAGCACCGCGATCAGGCAGCGGCCCACCGCGACGCCGGAGCCGTTCAGCGTGTGGACGAAGTCCGGCTTGCCGCCCTCGGGCCGGAACCGGGCGTTCATCCGCCGCGCCTGGAACGCGCCGCAGACCGAGACCGAGCTGATCTCGCGATAGGTGTCCTGGCCGGGCAGCCAGACCTCGATGTCATGCGTCTTGCGCGCGCCGAAGCCCATGTCTCCGGTACACAGCACGATGGTCCGGTAGGGCAGGCCCAGGCGTTCCAGGATGTCCTCGGCGCAGCGGGTCATCCGGGCGTGCTCGTCCAGCGCGGCGTCGGGATGGGTGATCGACACCATCTCGACCTTCTCGAACTGGTGCTGGCGCAGCATGCCCGAGGTGTCCTTGCCCGCGCTGCCCGCCTCCGACCGGAAGCACAGCGAATGGGCGGTCAGGCGGATCGGCAGCTCGGCCGCGTCGAGGATCGTCTCGCGGACGGTGTTGGTCAGGGTGACCTCGGAGGTCGGGATCAGCCACCAGCCCTCGCGGGTCTGATAGCTGTCCTCGGCGAATTTGGGCAGCTGGCCGGTGCCGACCATCGCCTCGTCGCGGACCAGCACGGGGGCGTTGGTCTCGGTCAGGCCGTTCTCGGTGGTATGGACGTCCAGCATGAACTGCGCCAGCGCCCGGTGGAGCCGGGCCATGGCGCCGCGCATCACCACGAAGCGCGAGCCGGAGAGCTTGGCGGCGGTCTCGAAGTCGAGGCCCTGCGCGCAGGCGAGCTGGTAGTGCTCCTTCGGCTCGAAATCGAAAGCCCGCGGCTCGCCCCAGCGGCGGATCTCGACATTGTCGTCCTCGTCGGCGCCGTCGGGGACGTCGTCGAGGGGCAGGTTCGGCAGGCCCATCAGGAGCTCTGCGAGCTTCGCGTCGCCCTGGCGGGCCTCGTCCTCCAGCGCGGCGATCTCGTCCTTCTTGGCGGCGACCAGGGCGCGGAGGCGTTCGAACTCGGCCTCGTCGCCGCTGGCCTTGGCCTTGCCGACCTCCTTGGAGGCGGCGTTGCGCTCGGCCTGGGCGGTCTCGGCCTTCTGGATCGCCTCGCGGCGGGCGGCGTCGACGGCGAGGATCTCGGGCGAGGCCGCGGCCACGCCCAGCCGGGCGAGGGCGGCGTCGAAGGCGTCGGGATTCTCGCGGATGAAACGGATGTCGTGCATGGCTCCGGCCTCGGATCGGGTGACGGCGGGGGTTATGGACGATTCCGGGGGGATGTGGAACCGGGAAAGTGTCCAAGGTTGGACGCCTAGTCAAGTCTCTGATTTCAATGGCGATACCGCTAACAGGATCCTTGGACGTCCACGCGGCACGGCACGGGATCGGCCGCGCCGCCGCCTAGCGGTCGCCGTCCAGCCAGCTTTCGAACCGGCGGGTCCGCAACTCCTCGGTATTGGCGTACCACAGGCTGTCGCGCACCAGCGCCCGCGCGCCGTGGCCCGGCGCGTTGGGCAGGAAGACGCGCATCGGCGCGCCGGTCTCGGGATTCTGGCCGATGCGCTCGAAGGCGGAGCGGCGGGCGGGCCCGTAGGGGATGCGCTCGGCGAGGCGGGCCATCGCGTCGGGGCCGAGGGCGTGGGCGAGAAAGGCGCGCGCGGCCTCCGGCGCATCGGTCGAGGCGGCGATGGCCCAGACCTCGATGCCGATGATGCGGCCGTCCCAGACGATGTTGATCGGCGCGGCCTGCGACCGGGCGGCATCGAAGAACCGGCCGTTGAAGCCCGCCGCCATCACCGCGCGGCCGTCGGCCAGCATCGCGGCGGGCTCGGCCGGATCGGTCCACCAGACGATGTCGTCGCGGATCGCGTCCAGCCGCCGCATGGCCAGCCGCAGGCCCCGGTCGGTGCTGAGCAGGCCATAGACCTGTTCCGGCGGCACGCCCTCGGCCAGCAACGCCCATTCGAGGATGCCGTCGGGGCCGCGCTGCACCGCGCGCTTGCCGGGGAAGCGGTCGGTGTCGAAGAAATCGCCGATCCGGCTGGGCTTCACGCCGGGAAAGGCGCGCTCGTCATAGGCCATCACCCGGGCATAGACGTTCTGCGGGATGGCGCAGCGGGTCGGGCCGGCCGGCGCGAAATCCGCCAGCGCCGCGCGGCCGAGCAGGGCGGCGGCGTCGATCTCCTGCAGCAGCCCGGCGGCGCAGGCGACGCGGGCCTGGTCGGAGAGCATGTCGATCACGTCCCAGCCTTCGGCTGCGGCGCGCCGCGCGATGGCGGCGGCGGTGCCGTCGTATTGCACCACCTCGGTCGCGATGCCGGTCTCGGCCTCGAACGGCGCGATCACGGCGCGGCGCTGGGCCGCCTCGTAGCTGCCGCCCCAGCTGACCACCGTGAGGTCCGCCGCCGCCGCGGGGAGCGCCTGGGCAAGGAGAAGGACGAGGACGAGGGGGAGGGCGAGGCGCAGAAGGCTAAAGCGACGCATTCTCTTCCTTTCTCAGCCGTTCGGATTCGTCCAGCCAGGCGGCGACGACATCGGCCTCGGACACCACGCCGAGGAGGCGGCCGCTGGCGCTGTCGACCACCGGGACGGCATCGCCGACGAAGCCGCGCAGCCGCTCCATCGCCCCCGCGACGTCGGTCGTCTCGTCGAAGGTCAGGGTCGGCGGGCGCGCGGCGTCGCCGACCGTGGCCGCCGGCGCCCCGGGGGTGAAGACGCCGGCGAAGCGCCCGTCGGGGCCGGCGACGAAAGCCTGCCGCCAACCCTGCCGCGACAGCCGGTCGGCGACCGCGTCCGGCGCCTCGCCCGTCTCGGCGACGACCGCGTCGTCGCGGACAAGGTCCAGCACGCGCAGCGCGGCGAGGCGGGCCCATTCGCGGCCGAGCGACAGATCGACCCCGCGCCCGGCGAGCTGGACGTCGAACAGCGACCGCCCGAAGAGGCGGTGCGAGACGAGGTTGGCGAAGACCACGGCGACCATGGCCGCGATGGTCACGTCGTAGCTGCGCGTCAGCTCGAACACGATCAGCACGCAGGTCAGCGGCGCGCCGATCACCGAGCTGGCGAAGGCCATCATGCCGCAGATCGCGTAGACCGCCACGCCTGAGGTCGCCACGCCCGCGACGCCCGTGGCCAAGGTCCAGAACAGCGCCCCCATCAGGCTGCCGATCAGCAGCGCCGGGCTGAACACGCCGCCAGAGAAACCGGCCCCGATGCAGAGCGCCGTCAGGACGATCTTGGCGGCGACCAGCACGACCAGCTCCGCCATGCCGAAGGCGCCCTCGATGGTGGTAAAGCGCAGCGTCTCGGCCCCGATGCCCAGCACGTCCGGCAGCGCCAGCGCGGTCGTGCCCACGGCGAGCCCGGCCAGCGCGGGGCGCAGTTCGGGCCGCGCGACGGCGAGGGCGAGCCGCGGCCCGGTGGCCAGCAGCAGCCGCATGAAGCCCACCGCCGCCAGCGCCACGAGGATGCCGAGCACGGCGAACAGCACGAATTCGTGCCCGCGGGAGACGCCGGCGAACTGGATCAGGAACAGCGCGGGGCGGTCGAAGATGACGTTGGCGATGACATAGCCGGTGGCCGAGGCGACCGCGACGGGCGCGAAGGCCTGCGTCGCGTAGTGGCGCAGCACCACCTCATGGGCAAAGACCAGCCCGGCGATGGGCGCGTTGAAGGCCGTCGAGATCGCCGCGGCGACGCCGCAGCTGACGGCGATGGCCGCGAGGTTCGGCACGCCCAGGCGCAGCCGCCGCGCGACGCCGCCGATCATCGCGCCCAGATAGACCATCGGCCCGTACTGGCCGACCGACGCCCCGACGCCCAGCGACAGCGCCGCCGTCGCGGTCGAGACCAGGCCGCTGCGGGCCGGGGGCAGGGCCGCGCGGAACTGCACCGCGCGGATCACGTCGGGCGGGCCCAGCGGCCGGCCGTCGGGCGACAGGTGCCGGTGCGCCAGGCCGACGAGCAGGCCGCCGATCGTGGGCACCAGCAGGGTCGCGGCGGTGACGATTCCGGCCTGCCGCTCCCACTGGACCCGGGCGCGGGGGTCGACGAGCAGCAGGCTGTTGAGGGCGGAGACGATCTCGACCAGCGCGATGGCGGCGAAGGCGGCGAGCGTGCCGATCGCGAGCGCCGCGCCGGTGAGGACCAGCATGCGCAGGGCCGGACCGGCCGTCGCGTTTTCCCGGCTGCGTCGCATGGAGGGCAGTGTTACGGCTCCGGCGCGCGAAGACAAGCCGCGCGCGGCGCGGCCGTGGCGGCATCGGCCCTGGCCCGAGAGCGCGCGCGGCGCGGCGGCATCGGGGCCGGTCTCCGGGGCCGCGGCGGCGCGGCCCGGCCCCCCGAATTCCCTTGACCCTACAGCGCCTTGCGCCGACCATACCGGACACGCCCCCCGCGGGCGATGCGGCGGCACATCCGCACACCTCCGGGCCGGCTGGGGCAGCGACGCAGGCACATTCCGTTCGGGCAGGACGCCTTCGCGCGGCCATGCCAACGAAACGGAAGGAGGACAATCATGCGTTGCTTCACGGTTCTCGGACCATCGCAGTCCGGAAAAACGACCCTCACCCAGGCGCTCGGCGCGCTCGACGGCCGCGCCGATCAGAGCAGCTTCTCCGACCGCTTCACGCTGACCACGTTCGCGTATCTGGGCGAGCCCTGGGGCGCCTTCGACATCGCCGGCGGCACCGACAACCTGGGCGCCGCGGGGCACGCGCTGGCCGCCTGCGACCATGCTGTCGTCGTCGTGTCTCCCGACCCCGAGCAGGCGCCGCAGGCCGCCCCCTACCTGCGGCTGATCGAGGAGGCCGGGGTGCCCGCCACGCTCTTCGTCAACCACATGGACGGGTTCGAGGGCCGGGTCCGCGACACCGTGGCCGCGCTGCAGCACTATGCCGCCCACCTTCTCGTCCTGCGGCAGGTGCCGATCCGCGAGGGCGGCGAGATCACCGGCGCCGTCGACCTGATCTCGGAACGCGCCTGGGAGTACCACGAGGGCAAGCCCTCCTCGCTCGTGGAGATGCCCGAGGCGATGAAGGACCGCGAGCAGGAGGCGCGCACCGAGCTTCTGGAGCATATCGCCGATTTCAACGACGACCTGCTGGAACAGCTGATCGAGGACCGGGTGCCGGCGCCGGAGAACGTCTTCTCGATGGTCGCCGAGATGCACAAGAACAACCAGATCATCCCCGTCTTCCTGGGCGCGGCCGCGCATCGCAACGGGCTGACCCGGCTGATGAAGGATCTGCGCCACGAGACCGCCGGGCCGGAGGCCGTGGCCGCGCGGCTGGGCGTGGCGCCGCATGCCGTCGTCGGGGTCTATGCCGACAACCGCAAGCATGTGGGCAAGTCGGTGCTGCTGCGCGACCTGGGCGGCGGGCTGGCGCAGGGCAAGTCGCTGGGCGGCGACACGCTGGGCGCGCTGAACGGGGCGGACGGCAAGCCCGCGGCGGCGGTCGAGCCCGGCGGGCTGGGCGTGGCGGTGAAGTCCGATCACCTGACCCCGGGCTGCGTCTATGTCGGCGACCAGGCGGTGGAGGTGCCCGGCTGGGCCTTCGGGCCGCCGCCGGTGTTCCGCCGCGTGCTGACGCCGGTGTCGGAGCGCGACGACGCGCGGCTGTCGGCGGCGCTGACCAAGATCGCGGCGATCGACCCGGGGATGACCCTGGGCCAGGACGAGGATAGCGGGCATCTGCTGGTTTGCCTGCAGGGCATGATGCATCTGCGCCGGCTGAAGCAGATGCTGACGGCCGATTTCGACATCGAGGTGAACGACGCGGTGCCCGCCGGCAGCTATCGCGAGACGATCTCGAAGAGCACCGACAAGCATTATCGCCACCGCAAGCAGTCGGGCGGGGCAGGGCAGTTCGCCGACATCCAGATCACCGTCAAGCCGCAGCCGCGCGGCGCCGGTTTCGTCTTTGACGAGGTGGTCAAGGGCGGGGCGGTGCCGCGCAACTATATCCCCGCGGTGCAGGCGGGCTGCGAAGAGGCGTGCCGCACCGGGCCGCTGGGCTTCCGGGTGATCGACGTGGGCGTGACGCTGACCGACGGCAAGGCGCATTCGGTGGATTCGTCGGACTTCGCCTTCCGCACGGCCGGGATGATGGGCATGCGCGAGGCGCTGGCCGAAAGCGGGCCGGTGCTGCTGCAGCCGATCGACCAGGTCGATATACACCTGCCGTCGGTCTATACCGGCGCGCTGGTGGGGGAGATCTCATCGCTCAAGGGGCAGGTTCTGGGCTTCGACCCGCATCCGACGGCCAAGGGCTGGGACGTGTTCCGCGCGCTGATCCCGTCGCCGGCGCAGGACGCGCTGGCGCAGTCGCTGGGCGGGCTGACCCACGGGACCGCCTGGTACGAGAGCCGGTTCGACCACTACGAGGAAATCCACGGCCGCGAGGCGGAGAAGGTGCGCGCCGACCGGGCCGACGCCATGGCCTGAGCCCCATGCGCCGTCGCGCGGCCCCCGAACG
>NZ_JARGYC010000278.1 GCF_029168335.1 Psychromarinibacter sediminicola | reverse complement strand
TAGGAATGGGGCGCGCAACCTGTGCACGTCTCAAGATGTCCTGGACTTCGCAGGTGCTTCCTTGCCAGCGGCCTTGGGCTCGGTCTCCTTGGCAGGGGTCTTCGCTGTCTCCGCAGGCTTCGGCTTCATTGCGGCCGCAGCCCTGGTGGTCAGGTCCTTGAAGGACATGTCATCAATCCTTTGATTGGCCGGTGCCAACTCCTCGTCCATGTCGAACCGGGATGCCTGGCATCGGTATTTCATATATGGGGACTGGCGAACCGATTTACGATGGTGCGTCGAAAAGGTAGCCAAATTCAGTTAG
>NZ_JARGYC010000277.1 GCF_029168335.1 Psychromarinibacter sediminicola | reverse complement strand
AGATGCCGCTGACAAGCTGGTCAAAGGCATCAGGCGCAAGACGCGCAAGGAGTACTCGGCCGAGGAGAAGATCAGGATCGTACTCGTTGCACGCCTCGCGCGTGGTCATCAAAAACGCAATTAACAGTCGTGTGCCGGCGTTGTCTTGGTGATACCTGGTCTAGGAACAGGGCGGCATGCGTCCTGACCCAAGAAATCCCGTCGTTGCAGGCAGGTTCTTCGCGCCGGGAGCTCACAGGAAATAGGATCAACAATGAATATTCCCGCAGCTACCAAACCCGCAATCTGGGGTGCCATCGGCGGCGCCATCGT
>NZ_JARGYC010000276.1 GCF_029168335.1 Psychromarinibacter sediminicola | reverse complement strand
TCCGGACGGACCTCGACGGTCTCGATCAGATAGTGGTGCAGCGGGGCCAGGCGTCCGCCCGGCGGCCGCCCTTGACGGGCCGGCTCGAGCGACCCGGTCTTGCGATAGCGACGCATCAGTTCGACGACGAAGCTCGGTGACACGTCGAACTTGGCCGCTGCAGCCCGGCGGGACTGCCCCGCCTCGACACAGGCCACGATCCGGCGACGAAGATCCAGTGATAGCGGTTTTCCCATGATCCACCTCCACATATAGTGAATCACAAACCCTTCCTTATGGGAATCCCCGACTCTGGTTTTCCGCACGAGGCTCTA
>NZ_JARGYC010000275.1 GCF_029168335.1 Psychromarinibacter sediminicola | reverse complement strand
TTCTTGAAATTTGCTCGGGAGTAGAGGCTGCGCTCCGAGTTGAAATGGTTGCTGACCGAGGCGTGGACGGAGGCGAATTTCTGCAAACTTCGCATACGCCGGAAACGCAGCATCGCCCGCTCGCGTCGTCGGAATGGCAGGTGGGAATTCTCGGTGCGGTTGTTCAACCAGCGACCGGTTTCCTGGCGATCGGCCGCACCGATCTCCTTCAGCGCCGCTCCGTAGGACCGAAGCCGGTCGGTCACGATGGAGTCCGGCCGACCATAGCGCTTCATTGATTTTCTGAGGAATTTCAGGGCCGCCTTCTTGTCGCG
>NZ_JARGYC010000274.1 GCF_029168335.1 Psychromarinibacter sediminicola | reverse complement strand
TCCGGACGGACCTCGACGGTCTCGATCAGATAGTGGTGCAGCGGGGCCAGGCGTCCGCCCGGCGGCCGCCCTTGACGGGCCGGCTCGAGCGACCCAGTCTTGCGATAGCGACGCATCAGTTCGCCGACGAAGCTCGGTGACACGTCGAACTTGGCCGCTGCAGCCCGGCGGGATTGCCCCGCCTCGACACAGGCCACGATCCGGCGACGAAGATCCAGTGATAGCGGTCTTCCCATGATCCACCTCCACATATAGTGAATCACAAACCCTTCCTTATGGGAATCCCCGACTCTGGTTTTCCGCACGAGGCTCTAG
>NZ_JARGYC010000273.1 GCF_029168335.1 Psychromarinibacter sediminicola | reverse complement strand
CGGAGGCATGGGGTTTTGGAAGGCCCTCGACGAGGTGTTCCCTGGCACGCGCCATCAAAGATGTTGGGTTCACAAGGCCGCAAACGTCCTGAACAAGTTCCCGAAATCCATGCAACCCACGGTGAAGGCCGATCTGCGCGACATTTGGCAGGCCGAGACCCGCGCCGCCGCCGAGGCCGCCATGGACACCTTCGCCGAGAAATACGGCACCAAGTACGAGAAGGCGGTGTCCTGCCTGATCAAGGACCGGGAAGCCTTGCTGGCCTTCTACTCCTTCCCCGCCGAGCACTGGGATCACCTCCGAACTGGCAACCCG
>NZ_JARGYC010000272.1 GCF_029168335.1 Psychromarinibacter sediminicola | reverse complement strand
AACGGGCAGCAGGTGCGGGTGGCGGCTGGCACGGGTGACACTGGCCTTCCGACCTGCGTCGGTCGCCGCATTTCCCTTCACATGGAATTTCAGGGCGGCAGGCTGCACCTTCATAACGCGCCGGCCGCCATCCTTCTTTGTGAAGGTGACGGCACAGATGCGGCCCTTGGACGACGCGATCAGTTCGCGCATCGTCTCCATCTCGCCGGACTGCTCCAGCGCTACGATCCGGCGCAGTTCTTCCATCCGGCGCTGATCGGCATCGGTCTGACGGTTCTTGTTCTCGATGCAGACCAGTTCCTTCTCGGCGGCGGACAG
>NZ_JARGYC010000271.1 GCF_029168335.1 Psychromarinibacter sediminicola | reverse complement strand
CTGTCCGCCGCCGAGAAGGAACTGGTCTGCATCGAGAACAAGAACCGTCAGACCGATGCCGATCAGCGCCGGATGGAAGAACTGCGCCGGATCGTGGCGCTGGAGCAGTCCGGCGAGATGGAGACGATGCGCGAGCTGATCGCGTCGTCCAAGGGCCGCATCTGTGCCGTCACCTTCACCAAGAAGGACGGCAGCCGGCGCGTCATGAAGGTGCAGCCTGCCACCCTGAAATTCCATGTGAAGGGAAATGCGGCGACCGACGCAGGTCGGAAGGCCAGTGTCACCCGTGCCAGCCGCCACCCGCACCTGCTGCCCGTT
>NZ_JARGYC010000270.1 GCF_029168335.1 Psychromarinibacter sediminicola | reverse complement strand
ACGATGGCGCCGCCGATGGCACCCCAGATTGCGGGTTTGGTAGCTGCGGGAATATTCATTGTTGATCCTATTTCCTGTGAGCTCCCGGCGCGAAGGACCTGCCTGCAACGACGGGATTTCTTGGGTCAGGACGCATGCCGCCCTGTTCCTCGACCAGGTATCACCAAGACAACGCCGGCACACGACTGTTAATTGCGTTTTTGATGACCACGCGCGAGGCGTGCAACGAGCTATGCCCGAATTTGGGTGACGCTGCCTGATCACGCGGCGCGGGTTTTGGTGTCGCCCTGGGCGACGCCGTCGGTGAATGTGACACCCTC
>NZ_JARGYC010000026.1 GCF_029168335.1 Psychromarinibacter sediminicola | reverse complement strand
CACCGGCAAGATGCCGGCGCCCAGCATGAGCCCGGCCCTCAGACGCCGCACCGGCGCAATTGACGAAACTGTTCGTACCATCTGGATCCTCCCTGATTCTCGCGCGCATCCTCCTGGCCCCAGGCCTTGGCTGACGGGCCACTCCCGATGCGCACCCCTATGGCATATTGCAGAGATTTACATTTATCAACCGGCATTATACATTATCTTCGGTCAAAGCCGCAGGAATTTTGTCAGAAGCGGCCGGCCGCTTTGCCGATGAACGCACCGATGAACGCTCGAGGAACCCTACCATAGACAACCGTACTTCGCGAACGCGGCGACGGGCGGATCCGCCCCCGGCGGCACGATTCGTCCGGACAAGGCGATATGGCAAAGGCGTCCTTGCGCCGCGCGCGAGGCGGCGGATCGCGCCCGAACGGTGCCGGCGCGGCCCGGCAGGTCAATGCGCCACCCCGACACCCATTGCATAAGGACAACCGAGGCATGTCGAGACACGACGAACAGGTCGACCGCGCGACATCGGGATGGGCGCCGTCGCCGCGTCTCACCTCCGACAAGCGGATCGCCATAACAGGCGGCTCCGGCCGGGTGGGCAAGGCGATTCGCGGGGCCCTCGCCGGCCGCGTGCCGAGCATCAGGGTCGTCGATATCGCCGACCCCGGCGCCCTCCGGGCGAACGAGACCTGGAGCAAGGCGGACATATCGGATCGCGCCGATCTGGTCAGGGCCCTTGTCGATGTGGACGCCATCGTGCACCTGGCCGGCTATCCGAACGAGCGCGACATCGAGGAGATCCTGCGCGTCAACGTCCTGGGCACCCACAATGTCTTCGAAGCGGCGCGGGAGAACGGGATCGGTCGCATCGTCTTCGGGTCGACGAACCATGTCGTGGGGTTCTATCCCCGCGAAACGACGGTGTCGCCCACGGACCCCATGCGCCCCGACAGCCTTTACGGTCTCAGCAAATGCTGGGGCGAGCTGGAGGCGGGACTGTACTATGACAAGGCCGGCATCCGCTCGCTGAACATCCGGATCGGAAACGCGGCCGAGCGCCCGACGGATGCCCGGGCCAAGGCGATCTGGGTCGCCCCGGACGACCTCGCGCAGCTCGTGCTGATCGGTCTGGAGCATCCCGACATCCGGTGCGAGACCGTGTTCGGCGTCTCGGAGACCGATGGCGATTGGTGGGATAACGGCCGCGCCGCCGAGCTGGGCTATGTCCCCGGCTGCAGCGCGGCCGCCGCGGCGCCGGAGCCGCTCGCGGAACGCGCCACCGAACTGCCCGAGATCTCGGAGATCTTCCAGGGCGGGCGCTTCTGCGTCGCCGGTCACGACGGCACGCTCCGCCACCGCCGGCACCGCTGACCGCCGCGTTCGGCCGGACCGCCTGCGGCTACAGCGCCGCGATCCAGCGATCCATGCGCGCGGCGACGTCCCCGGGCCGTTCGTCGGGCAGCGCGTGGCTCGCGCCGTCGATCACCTCCAGCGTGACGCGGGCGCCAAACCGCTCGACATAGTCCGACCGCCGCTCGGCTGGCCGAAACGGGTCCTGCGCGCCGACCAGGTCGAGGATCGGTGCCGATCCGCTGGCCGTCCAGCTATCCGGATCGGTGCGCGCGCGCGCCGCACGCTGCGCGGCGATGAGGTCGGAAGACCAGCCGTCCAGCCACCCGGTCGGATCGTGGCCGGGCGCGAAGAAGGCGGTCCGGAGCGCCTCGATCCGCGCCGCGCGCGCCGCGCCGGGATCGGACGCCGTGTCGATCGCATCGGTCAGCTCGGCGGGCCACCGCTCGGCCCCGGCCGCCAGAAAGACGAGACCGCGCACGAGGTCCGGGCGATCCTCGGCCAGGGTCCGCGCGATCCAGCAGCCATAGGCATGCCCGGCGACGATCGCCGATCCGCCCTCCGCGTCGACGACGGCCGCGACATCCGCCGCGAGATCGTGGAAGTCGATCCCGTCGAGCGGCCCCCGGCTCTCGCCCAGCCCGCGCGGAACCGGCAACAGCACGCGGTAGCCGCGGACGGCGAGCCGCTCGGCGAGCCCGGCGAAGTCCCACGGCCCGCGGCCCGCCGACGCGATCAGGCAGATCACGGGCCCCTCGCCCACGACCTCGTAGGAGAGGCGTGCCGATGCGGTGCCGACCGCTTTGACCTGCGCCATCGCCGCGCGCTTCACGTCTTTTCCGGGTCTTCCTGGGCGCCGGGCGTCCGGCGCCAGGGCCCGAGATAGATGATCGAGACGACCGACAGCGCAAGCAGCGCCAGCGCGATCGGGTGGCTCAGGATCGCCCACGGGTCGTCCCCGGTGATCAGGCGCGAGCTGACGATGGCGCCTTCCAGCTCGGGCGTCAGGATGAAGGCCACGATGAAGGCGACGATGGACAGCCCGAACGCCCGCATCAGGTAACCCAGCACCGCCGAGCCGATCATCACGTAGATGCCGAACACGCCGCCCGCGATCACGTAGCTGCCGGTGAAGCAGAGCAGCATCGCGCCGGAAAACACCACCGAGGCGGGCGCCGAGACGATCATCGCCCAGAACCGCATGCCGACCTGCCCCACGGCGAGGTTGCAGAGATTGGCGATCAGCATCGCGCCGAACATGCCGTAGATCAGGTTGCCCTGCTCCTCGAACAGCAGCGGTCCGGGCTGCACGCCGTGGATCATGAAGGCCGAGACCAGAAGCGCCGCGGCGATGTTGCCGGGAATGCCCAGCGTCAGGAGCGGTATCAGGTTGGCGCCGACGACGGCGCTGTTGGCCGTCTCGGACGCGGCGATGCCGCGGGGGTCGCCCGTTCCGAACGCCTCGGGGTCGCGCGCCGCCTGCTTCGTCACCGAGTAGCTGAGAAAGCCGGCGGTGGTCGAGCCGAGGCCCGGGATCGCGCCGATCGAGGTGCCCAGGACGAAGGCGCGCAGCGCCACATAGCGGTTCGCGAGGTATTCGCGGAATGTCACGGTCCGGTCGCTGCGCGTGCCGCCCGAGACGCGGATCGGCGCCGCCGAGGGTTTCCCCTTCCGCGCGCCGACGATGTTGTAGAGGATCTCGCTCATCGCGAGCGTGCCGATCGACAGGGCCGTCAGTTCGAGCCCGTCGTAAAGCTCCAGCATCCCGAAGGTGAAGCGCGGCGTCGCCGTGCCCGGATCGAGCCCGATGGACGCGCAGAGAAAGCCGAGCGCGGCGGCGGTCAGCCCCTTCAGAAGCGACTCGCCCACCAGCCCGCTGATCACCGTGAAGGCCAGGATCATCAGCGCGGTGATCTCGATCGGTCCCATCTTCAGCGCCACGACCGCGAGCGGCGCGGCGACGAGGATCAGCACCACGTCGCTCAGAAAGTCGCCGGTGACCGAATAGTACAGCGCGTATTTCATCGCCTTGAGCGGCCGGCCCTTCTTCGCCATCGGGTGGCCGTCGAGCGCCGTGGCCGCGGATTCCGGCGTGCCCGGCACGTTGATCAGGATCGACGGCACCGCCCCGCCGATGGTGCCCCCCTTGTTGACCGAGATCAGGAACGCGATGGCCGTCAGCGTGTCGAAGCCGAAGGTCAGCGGGATCGCGATGGCGAGCGCCATGATGATGCTCAGCCCCGGCGTCGCGCCGACGATCTGGCCGATCGCGACGCCGGCCAGGATGAACAGAAGGTTCGAAAGGGTGAACGCCTCGACGAGACCGTTCGTGATCAGGCTCGGATCTGGAAGCATGTCGCCTTGTTGCCCGTATTGACGATCAGGGGAGCGGCCGCTGCAGGACCAGTTCGAAGAGCGCCCAGACCAGCACCGGAACCGCCAGAACCGAGAGCACGGCCCAGAGCGGGCGCCGCTCGTGGATCAGCAGGACCGTCGTCCCCATCAGCAGGATCGCGGTCGGAATGAACCCGATGACGCGCAGAACCAGCGCGGCCGCGACCAGCATCGCGACCGCAAGCGCCAGCCGGCCGATATCCCGTGGCGGCGGCACCGTCGTGCCGCCGCCGGGGAAGACCATCTGAAGCCCCCCGAGGAGCATCAGCATCCATGCCGCGATCCTCGGGAAGAGCGACGGATCGACCGGCTCGCCGGGCCGGGCCTGCACATGCGCCGGAATCAGGACGAAGAGCAGAACCACACCGAAGCCGGCGACGAGCGCGCCGAGAAGCCGGTCGACTGTCATCACTGCTCGCCGGACAGCGATTCTTTGTAGAAGGCCGAGGCCTCCTCGAGCCAGTCGCGCGTTCCGTCCGGCCCCATGTTCATCGCCTCGGTCTCAAGCTTGGCCATGAACTCGCCGTAGGCCTCGGACGAGGTCGCCTCGGCGAGCGTCTCCGACAGGCAGGCATGGATGTCGTCCGGCGTGTCCTTCGGCAGCATGAAGAAGATGTGGCCCTCGATCGACACGTCGAGCCCCTCCTCCTTCAGCGTCGGGACGTCGGGCGCATAGACCGCGCGGGTATCGGTCAGCGTGGCGAGCTGGACCATCTTGCCGGCCTTGATCTGCGGGACGTGCTGCGTGCTCTGCACCGTGGCGTCGACATGGCCGCCCAGGGCCTCCTGCAGCGCCGCGGCAGAGCCCTTGCCGGGGATCGGGACCAGGTTGACGCCGAAATGGTCGGCAATCGCGCGCACCGCGATCTCGTGGCTCGCGGCGCCGACCGAGACCGTGCCGCGCCCCATTTCCTCGACCGCCGCGATGAACTCTTCCAGCGTGTCGTAGGGCTTGTCCTTCAGCGCCACCAGACCGTAATTCAAGAGCATCCCGGTGCCCATGTAGCGGAAGTCCTCGTAGGTATAGACCGTGTCGGGATTGTCCCACGGATTGATGGCGAGCGTCGTGTTGCTGGCCACGCCGACGATGCTGCCGTCCGCGTCCTCGCGCATCAGCTCGGTCGCCATGACCCCGCCGCTGGCGCCGGGCCGGTTTTCCACCACGACGGTCCAGCCCGCCTGTTCCTCGATCAGCGAGGCGACCTTGCGGGCCACCGCATCGGTGCCGCCGCCGGCGCCATAGCCCACCCGGAAGGTGATCGGGCCGTCGGGATAGCCTTCGGGACACTCCGCCGCGACAGCGACGGTCGGCGTCAGCGCAACCATGCAGAGGCTGAACACGCACGTTTTCAGATTGGCCATTTGTCTCCTCCGTTGATTCAATAAATCAATAATACAGTCTTTTCGCTTTAATGCAACATCGCCGGCATCCCCGCGCCGTTGCACGGGGCCATGTCCGCGTGCAGACTGCGCATAAAACGCGGCTGTGCCGAAGAGATTTTTCGCCACCGCAATCGTCGCGCTCGCCCGCGACAGCCAGGGATCGACGCGTCGGGGAACCGCCGTGGCACACCCGGCGCAGCGCGGCATGGCCAGGGCGCGGGGCGTGATTCCCGGCGTTCGTGCGCGTCGCGGTGTCCGAATCGGCCCCAAAAGCTCTCAGCGGTCGCGCGCGGGCCGGGCGCGTGCACGCTGCCGGCTTACCGGTGCCGCCGCGCCCATTCTTCAATCGGATACGCTGCACCAGGCAAAGTAAAGCTATAAAATTGACTTTATATGCTTTGCGCCATAGCATATTCACGAGCGACTGGTCGGGACCGGCGGCGGCAGATCGCCGCCCGGCCGCTTGAAAACTGCAATCCCAGCCGACCGCAGATCGGATCCTGCAAATGACGCCCGCCCCCTCGCGGATACCAGCCGGAAAGGCCCTGAATGACCCGACAAGAAATGATCGCGCTGCCCGGCGGCCCGCGTCTGACCGTCCGGATCGACGGCCCGGAGGACGCGCCCTGGGTCGTGCTGTCGAACTCGGTGATGACCGACTTCACGCTCTGGGACGGGCAGATCCCGGCCCTCGCGGACCGCTACCGCGTCCTGCGCTACGACCAGCGCGGGCACGGTGGCTCGGACGTGCCGGACGGCCCGATGCGCTTCGACGACTACGGCGCCGACGTGATCGCGCTGCTTGACGCCCTCGACGTGTCGCGCTGCACCTTCGTCGGCCTCTCGATGGGCACGCCGACCGGCCTTGCCGCCTATGCGGCCGCGCCGGACCGCTTCGCGGGCTTCGTCGCCGTCGACGGCGTCGCCCGCAGCGCGCCGGGCCGCGAAGCCTTCTGGACCGAGCGGCGGGAGCTTGCACGCTCGCACGGCATGGCCGCACTCGCCGACGGCACCGCCGCGCGCTGGATGCCCGGCGCGTCGGAGAACGACCCCGCCGTCGCCGCGCTGGTCGAGATGATCGCCCGCACGCCGTCCGAGGGCTTCGCCGCCGCGACCCATGCGCTGCAGAGCTACGACTACACGGATGTCGTCCCCCGCCTCGACGTCCCGGTGCTCAGCATCGCCGGCGCGCAGGACGGCGCGCTGCCCGACACCATCCGCAGCCAGTTCGGCGCGGTCCCGGGCGCAGGCTTCGCCACGATCCCGGGGGCGGGACACCTGCCCAACTACCAGTGCCCCGACGCCTTCAATACCGCGCTGACGGCCTTCCTCGACGCGCACACGCCCCAGACGACCAAGGAGACCGACTGATGCCGGGTCCGCTATCCCATATCCGCGTTCTTGACCTCAGCCGCATCATGGCCGGTCCGTGGAGCGGCCAGGTCTTTGCCGATCTCGGCGCCGACGTGATCAAGGTCGAGCGCGCCGGCGAAGGCGACGACACCCGCCGCTGGGGGCCGCCGTTCCTGCAGGACAGCGACGGCGAGCCGACCGCGCAGGCGGGCTATTACCTCTGCGCCAACCGCGGCAAGCGGTCGGTCGAGCTCGACCTGAAGACCGAGCGGGGCCGCGACGCGATCCGCGCGCTGGCCATGGAATCCGATATCCTTCTGGAGAACTTCAAGACCGGAACGCTCGACCGGATGGATCTCGGCTACGCGGCGCTGAGCAAGCTGAACCCGCGGCTGATCTTCTGCTCGCTCACCGGGTTCGGGCTCACCGGACCGCTGGCCCAGGATGCCGCCTACGATTTCATGATCCAGGGCATGGGCGGGCTGATGAGCGTGACCGGCGCCCCCGACGACGCCCCGGGCGGCGGGCCGCAGAAGGTCGGCGTGCCGATCGTCGACATCATGACCGGCATGTACGCCACGATCGGGGCGCTCGCGGCGCTCGCCAACCGCGACCAGACCGGCAAGGGCGACCATATCGACCTTGCCATGCTCGACGTCTCCGTCGCGATGCTCGCCAACCAGGCGATGAACTACCTGATCTCCGGCACGCCGCCGGTGCGGCGCGGCAACCGGCACCCGAACATCCAGCCGCAGAACGTCTTTCCGGTGAAGGACGGCTATATCGTGCTCGCCGTCGGCAATGACGGGCAGTTCCGGCGGTTCGCCGAGGTGATCGGCAGGCCGGAGCTGGCCGACGACCCGACCTTCGCCACCAACGCCGCACGGGTCGAGAACCTGCCCCGGCTGGAGGAGATCCTCGACGACGTGCTGGCGCACCGCACGATCACCGAATGGGTCGCAGCCTTCTCAGAGGCCGGCGTGCCGGCCGGGCCGATCAACACCGTGGACCGCGTGTTCGAGGAACCGCAGGTGATCCACCGCAGGATGGTCCGCGACATCCCGCACCCGCTCAGCGGTTCGGTCCGGCAGGTCGTCAGCCCGCTCAATTTCCGCAACGCGCCGCTGAGCTTCGACGCCGCGCCGCCGCTGCTGGGCCAGCATACGAAAGACGTGCTCGAAACACTCGGATTGTGGGAGACGAACTGATGGGCCGTGGGACCGATTCTCGAAGCGAAAACGGCCGCATCAGCTTTCCGGAGCCCGGCTCGATGACCGAGGAGCAGACGGCGGTCTACAACCAGATCGTCGCCGGCCCGCGCCAGACGCTTGTCGGCCCGCTGCGCGCGGCGCTGCACAACCCGGTTCTCGCCGACCGCTGGCAGCGCCTGGGCCAGGTGCTGCGGTTCGAGACATGCCTGCCCACCCGCCTCAACGAACTGGCGATCCTGGTCACCGCGAAACGCTGGAACAGCCCGCTGGAATGGGCCATCCACAAGGCCGATGCGCTGCGCGTCGGGCTCGACCCCGCCATCGCCGAGGCGATCCGGGTCGGCGAGCTGCCGGAGTTCGGCGACGACGATGCCGCGCGCGAGATCTACGAGTTCGCACGGCAGCTGGTGAAGACGGCGGATGTCGACTCCGCGACCTACGCCGCGATCGTCGAGCGGTGGGGCGAGGTCGGCGCCGTCGAGCTGACCGCGGTGGTCGGCTACTACTCGATGGTCGCGATGACGCTGAACGTCCACCGCGTCCCGCTGCCCGACGGGGTCGAGGACAATCTGCCCGGCGCGAACAGCGCATTGCCCGAGATCCCGGCCACCAAGCCGGTGTCCGGCTGATTTCGCGGCCGCACGGCCCGTCCCGCATGGTCCAGGATCCCCGAAGCCTTGATCAGACCCCCCGCCGCAGATTTCGCAGATCCCTGAGAGCCCGCAGACAGGAGACCGCGCCATGAGCGCCCATGACAGCCTCTCGCTCGACGTGACCGATTTCGTCGCGACGATCACCATCGACCGCCCGCCGGTGAACGCCCAGAACAACCGGTTCCGCGAAGAGCTGGCAGGCATCGTGGACGAGCTCGGCGACCGCGCGGACGTCCGCGCCATCGTGCTGACCGGCGCGGGCAAGGCGTTCTCGGCCGGGGCCGACCTCGCCGAGCGGCCCGGCCACGAGCCGGGCCACTACACCGCGCATAACCGCCGGGTGCGCGCCAGCTTCGACTGTCTGCTGGAATGCCCCAAGCCGATCGTCGCCGCGGTCAACGGCGCGGCCATCGGCGCCGGATGCGTCACGGCGCTCTGCTGCGACATCATCGTGGTCTCCGAGGCCGGCTTTTTCCAGATGTCGGAGGTGACGGTGGGGCTGGCCGGCGGCGTAGCGCATGTGCGGCGCCATTTCGGCGAATCCGACGCGCGCCTGCTGATCTACACGGCCCGTCGCGTCTACGGGCCGGAGCTCTGCCGCATGAACGTCGCCTCGGCCTGCACCGCCCCGGACGATCTGCTGCCCACCGCGCAGGGGATCGCGGCGGAGATCGCAAAGGCGAGCCCCTCGGCCGTCCGCGCGGCGAAGACGTCGTTCCAGGTGACCGAGGGCATGTCGATCTACGACGCCTACCGTTTCGAGCAGAGGCAGACCAAGGCACTGTCGACCTCGGAGGACACGGCCGAGGCGATGGCGGCCTTCCGCGAAAAGCGCGCGCCCGACTTCAAGGGCTGAACCCGCCCGCGCCGGGACCGGTGCCGCCTATCGCAGCTTGACCTCGATCTTCATCATGTCGCCGCGATAGATCCCGCGGGCGAGCATCATGATGTCGCCATGCTGGTCCACCGCGATCCGCTGCACCTTCGCCACGGGATCGCCGATCGACACGTTCAGCTCGGTCGCCGTGTCCAGATCCGCGGAACTGATGGTGACGATCTGGTTCGCCTCGGTCACGGTATGGCCCGGGATCTCCGAGACCAGCCGCATCGCCGTCACGGTGGTATAGTCGCTCTCGGCGATCTCCGAGCAGAGCCGCTCGTCCACATAGACATCCGCGAGCAGGAACGCCACGCCGTCGCGGCTGTGGCGGCGGCGCAGATGGCGATAGGCCGGGGCGGGAGTGCCGATCATGTCCTCGCAGCGCGGCAGCGCGACCTCCCGCTCGTCGCCGAGGATCTCGATCCTGGCGTTCTCGCGGGCGATCAGAAGGCCCGACCAATCGGTCTGTACCTCGCACCAGAGGTCGCGGTTGGGCCGCTCGATCACGAAGGTGCCCTTCGCGCGATACCGCTCGATCAGGCCCTCGTTTTCGAGAATATCCAGCGATTGCCGGATCGTCATGGTCGCCACGCCGCATTGATCGGCGAGCTCTTTCACCGTCGGGATCTTGGCACCGACCTCCCACTCGCCCGACTCGATCCGCTTGCGGAACAGGCTCGCGAGCTGGATATAGCGCGAGACGTTGCTCTTCTTCAGGGCCTTGGCCGTGGTGTTCTCGGTATTACCGACAGGCATCCGTGTCCTCTTGTTGCTGCTCAATCAAAGATAGACACGGGCGACGGCCCTATCAATCACAAAACCTATATCTTTGGCTCTTCGGCCATCGGCGCGGTCACGGTCCGAATGTCAGCTGCCCGGCCGTCACCGCGTCCGGACCCGCGCCATCGCCCGCGACGGCGGTGGCCTTGACCGACTCCCAGGCCGCCCAGACCGCCTCGGCCCGGGCCAGCTGCGGGAAGTGCGCGCGCCAGGCGCAGTCGGGCCAGCGGAAGTCGAGCTGCCCGAGGGCGCAGATCACCGCCACCTGGCCGATGCCGGACGGCCCCGCGGCCAGCGCATCCGCCTCCGCTTCGAGCCGCGCCATCGCGGCGCGCACCTTGGCGCGCCAGCCATCGGTCACCGCCGTCCACGGCCCGGCCTCGCGCGTGAGTTCGGTGCGCCACAACAGCAGGATATCGGTCAGCCCGTCGCCCAGCGCCTGCCAGCGAAGCTGGTCGATCCGCGCCTCGGTCTGCGCCGGGAACAGGCCGGTCCCCGACCGCAGGTCGAGATATTCGCAGATCACGCGGCTGTCGAACAGGACCGTGCCGCCCTCCGTCACCAGCGCCGGGATCTTGCCGAGCGGGTTGGCCGCCAGAACCTCCGGGTCCGGCGGAAGATGGAGCGCGACGGTGTTGGGCACCAGCTCCACCTCGGGCAGCTGGCCGGTTTCGTGCAGCACGATCATCACCTTGCGCACGAAGGGCGACCGCGGGGACCAGTGCAGCTTCATCGCGCCATCCTCTCCTGCGTCACACTGCCTCCAGGCCGATGGCGATCCCCTGACCGACACCGATGCACATCGTGGCAAGCGCCCGGCGGCCCGCCCCCCGCGCCAGCGCCCGCGCCGCGGTGCCGGTGATCCGGGCGCCGGACATCCCCAGCGGATGCCCCAGCGCGATGGCCCCGCCGTTCGGGTTCACATGGTCGGCATCGTCGGGAAGCCCCAGCCACCGCAGCACCGCGAGCGCCTGGCTCGCGAAGGCCTCGTTGAGCTCGACCACGTCGAAATCCGCGACCGACAGCCCCTGCTGCGCGCAGAGCTTCAGCGTGGCGGGCGCGGGGCCGATGCCCATGGTCCTGGGCGGCACCCCGGCCGTCGCACCGCCGACAATCCGCGCCAGCGGCGTCAGACCGTGCCGCGCGGCGCCCTCGGCGGTGGCCAGGATCAGGCCCGCCGCGCCGTCGTTCACGCCCGACGCATTGCCCGCCGTGACCGAGCCGCCGTCGCGGAACGGCGCAGGAAGCGCGCCGAGCTTGTCGAGCGAGGTCTGCCGCGGGTGTTCGTCGGTGTCGACCGTCACCGGATCGCCCTTGCGCTGCGGGACGCGCACGGGGACAATCTCCTCGCCCAGGACGCCGGACGCGATCGCCGCGGCCGCCCGCACCTGCGAGCGCAGCGCGAAGGCGTCCTGGTCCTCGCGCGCGATGCCGAAATCCTCGGCCACGTTCTCCGCGGTCTCCGGCATCGACTCCGTGCCGTACATCTTGTGCATCAGCGGATTGACAAACCGCCAACCGATGGTCGTGTCCTCGACGCTGGACTGGCGCGAGAAGGCGGCGGTCGCCTTGGGCATCACGAAGGGCGCGCGGCTCATGCTTTCCACGCCCCCCGCGATGGCAAGCTCTCCCTCGCCCAGCGCCAGCCGGCGCCACGCCGTCAGCACCGCGTCCATCCCCGAGCCGCAGAGCCGGTTGATCGTGGTGCCGGACAGCGTCTCGGGCAGCCCGGCCAGCAACAGCGCCATCCGCGCGACGCAGCGGTTGTCCTCGCCCGCCTGGTTGACGCAGCCGAAGGTCACGTCGACCACGGCGTCCCAGTCCAGACCGGGATGCCGCTCCTGCAGCGCGCGCAAGGGCAGCGCGGCCAGGTCGTCGGCGCGGATCGCCGACAGGCTGCCGCCGTAGCGGCCGATCGGCGTGCGGATATAGTCGCAGATGAACACGTCCTGCATGGCCTCAGCCCTCCTGTTCGGCCCCGAGTACGACCCCGAGTTCGGCCCCGAGCCGGTCGAGGACAGGCCCGACCGGTCCGGCACGGTGCCCGTGCCCCACCGCCTCCGCCAGCGCCACGAGATCGGCCTCGATTGCCGCGCGGTCCTGGCGCGACGCCCAATAGAGCGGCCCGCCGCGCCAGCGCGGGAAGCCGTAGCCGTGGACCAGCGCGACATCGACGTCCGACGGCCGCTCGGCGATCCCGTCCTCCAGAAGACACGCCGCCTCGTTGACGATCGCGGCGAGGAGCTGGCGGCGGATCGTCTCGGCATCGTAATCGGCCGGCGTCACACCGGCCGCGGCGCGGGCGGCGTCGATGATCGTGTCCACCTCCGGATCGGGCCGCGGCGTGCCGCCGGAATGGTCGTACCAGCCCTTGCCCGCCTTGCGGCCGAGCCGCCCCGCCTCGCAGAGCCTGTCAGGGATCGTGACATAGCGCGCCTTCGGATCGCGGTCGGGCGCCTGCCGCTTGCGCATCGCCCAGGCGATGTCCAGGCCGGACATGTCGGCCACGGCGAAGGGCCCCATGGCAAAGCCGAACCCGACGATGGCCTCGTCCACCTGCTGCGGTGACGCCCCGTCCAGCACCAGAAGCTCCGCCCGCCGCCGGTAGGCGGCGAAGACGCGATTGCCGATGAACCCCTCGGCCACGCGCGCGACGACCGGCTGCTTGCCGAGCGTCCGGGCGAATCCGAGCGCGGTGGCCAGCACCGCGTCGGAGGTCGCTTCGGCGCGGACGATTTCCAGCAGCGTCATCACGTCGGCCGGGCTGAAGAAATGAAGCCCGACGACCCGGTCGCGATGCGCCAGGCCGGCCGACATCGCGTCGATGTCGAGATAGGAGGTATTGGTGGCCAGGGCGGCGCCGGGCGCCAGCACGCGGTCGAGCCGGGCCAGCACGTCCGTCTTGACCGCCATGTCCTCGAACACCGCCTCGATGACCAGATCGCAGCCCGACAGCGTCTCGTAATCCACCGCCCCCGTCAGGGCGGCCCGGCGCATGTCGGCCGCGTCCCGCGTCAGCCGGCCCTTCGAGACCGATGCGTCCAGCCGGCCGGCCACGGCCGACAGCGCCCGGTCGAGCGCATCGTCGTCGCGCTCGATCAGCGTCACCGACAGCCCGGCCGCAAGGCAGGCCAGCGCGATCCCCTGCCCCATCGTCCCGCCGCCGACGACGCCGACCGTGGCCACGTCGCGGGCCAGCGCCTTGTCGAGCCCCGCGACGGTGGCGGCCCGCCGCTCGGCGAAGAACAGGTAGCGCAGCGCGACGGCGTCGTCGCTCGTCCGAAGCTCCTGGAACACCGCCCGCTCGTCTTTCAGCGCGGCCTCGGCATCCGCCCCCGCCGTCGCCTTCACCAGCCGGATCGCCTCGGCCACGTTCGGCCGCCCCTTGCCGCGCCGGAGCGCTTTCTCCGCCGCGGCGTCGATGTCGTCGTCGGCCTCGGCGGGCGGCTGCAGGCGGATCGCGCGCCGCTTGGGCCGCTCCTGGCCCGCCAGGAACGCCCGCGCGTCGTCCAGCAGATCGCCCTCGGCCACCGCGTCGATCAGGCCGATCTCGAACGCGCGCGCGGCCGGTATGCGCCGGGCCGCGCAGATCAACTCGATGGCGCGGCTCCAGCCGACCAGGCGCGGCACCCGCTGCGTGCCCCCGGCCCCCGGCACCAGACCCAGCGACACTTCCGGCAGACCCAGCATCGTCCCCGGCGCCGCGATCCGGTAGTCGCAGCCAAGCGCCAGCTCCAGCCCGCCGCCGAGCGCGACCCCGTGTGTCGCCGCGACGACCGGGAACGGCGCCGCCTCGATGGACCGGATCACGTCGGGCAGCTCGGGCGCGGCAATCGGCTTGCCGAATTCGCTCAGGTCCGACCCGGCAACGAAGCAGCGCCCGGCGCCCGTCAGCACCGCCCCGCGCGCGCCGTCCGCCGTCGCCCGGTCGATCGCGTCGACGATGCCGCTGCGCACCGCATGCGAGATCACGTTGACCGGAGGATTGTCGATCCTCAGCACCGCGATTCCGTCGCGCATCTCGTAGGTGACGCTGCTGTCGGCCGCCGCTGCGGATTGGGTATTCACGTGCGCTCCTCCTTGTGCCCCCGGGCGCAATCATACCCCGTCCGCAAGGCGGGCGCCCGTATCGCGCGCCCGTCATAAGATACGAAAAGCTATATGTATAGCTTGAATTGGCCGGCAGAGCCGCCGCCCCTACGCGGCCGCCCGGCTGCGGCAGTAGCAGGACGCGCGGATCGGGACGTCGGCCCGCGCCACGGCGCGCTCCAGCAGGCGCCCCACATGCAGCGCCTCGACCGTCTCGCCCCGCCGCGTCAGGCATTCGTGCAGCCCGTGCAGGCTCCAGACATTGGCGGGATGCTGGCAGGCCCGGGCGAGCGTGTCGTCGAGCCCCAGATCGGCGCGATAGACCGCCTCGGCCTCGTCGTACCGCCCGGCATCCAGCAGGAGCGCGCCCAGCGCATGGCGCGTCGGCTGCATCCAGCCCCAGGGCTCGTCGTAGGGAAGCGAGTCGTCCAGCTCGACCGACCGCCGCAAATGCGCGAAGGCGGCGTCTGCGTCGCCCTTTTTATACGCCAGTTCGCCGCGCATCATCGCCTCGGCCACCTTGAGGATGTCCTGGCAGGTGTTGTTGAACAGCATCCGGCTGTCCGGCACCGCCGCATGGGCGGCGTCGAAGTCCCGGGCCTCGGCCTCGGCGCTTTCGATCTCGCCCTTGTTGGCCAGGGCCACCGTGCGCGCATAGCGCATGAGCGCCGTCGTCATGGCGTAAAGCGCGGTGTCCTTTGGCAGGTCCGCGGCGAGGATCTCGTCCCACATGCCGAAGCGGACCAGGACATGCATCTTCATCGGCACGAAGGATTCGAACCAGTCGGCCATCTGGCGCAGCGTGTCCTCGCCCGGGAGCGTGGCGACCAGCTCTTCGGCGGCCTCCAGCGCCGGGGCGGGCTGTCCCAGGAACATCGCGCCGTAGATCGCGAAGTGATAGTCGTGGCAGCGGTAGACGGTGTAGAAATTGTCCGCCCCCTCCCGCTCCAGCCACTTGCGGTCGGCCTCGATCGCCTTGGCGTTGCGGGCCACGACATTCTGGTAGTCGCCGCAGAGCACGTCGATATGCGTCGCCATATGGATCAGGTGCCCCCCATCGGGCACCAGCGCGGTCAGCCGGTCGCCATGGCGCAGGGCCGCTTCCGGGGTCGGCGACATCTCCATGAGGTGGATGTAGAAATGCAGCAGGCCGGGATGGTCCCAGGCGCCGGGCACGCGATCGAACGCGCGCTCCAGCACGTCGCGGGCCTCGGCCGTGTCGGCGCCCTCGGCCGGCCGGCCGGTCGACAGGTCCCAGAGCTGCCATGGCGTGCGGTTCATCATCGCCTCGGCAAAGAGCGCCGTGACGTCCGGATCCCCGGGATGCGCCGCATACACCTCGCGCATCGCGTCGGCATAGGCGTCGAGCCAGGGGCCGATATCCTCGACGGGCGCATCCGGAAACCGCCGGGCGACCGCGTCGATCAGCGCCCGTTCGACCGGGGGCAGACCGCCGGTCAACGCCTGCGCCGCCACGACCGCCGCGCGCGCCGTGGCGACCGCCTCCTCCCGCTCCTCCGGCTCCATCTCGCCCCAGGGCTGGTTGTAGTTGGGCCCGGAGGCGGCCGCGATGCCCCAATGCGCCATCGCGCATCCGGGATCGGCCGCCAGGGCCTCACGAAAGCACGCAATCGCCGCCTCGTGATTGTAGCCGTAAAGCCAGATCAGTCCGCGGTCGAACCAGCGCTGCGCATCCTCCGAAGCCGTGGTGATCCTGCGGCTGTAGCGTCCAAGGTCGTAATAGGTCACGATGATGCTCCTTTCCCGTCGCCTTGCACCGGCTGCCAGGCCGCCCGCACATGGGCCTCGGCAAAGCCGCATTTCCGGATATTGGCGTAGGAATGCTGTGGATCGCCTTCCACCGCGACACCGGTGCAGGTGTAGATCCGCCTGCAGCCCATCTCCAGCGCCGCGCGCACCCGATGGGCGAGGTTGGCGGTCTGCGCGCCGCGGCCCCGGTAATCCGGCGCGGTGGCGCCGAAATCGGTGAAGGCCGCCCCGTCCGAGACGAACACCGCCCCGGCGCCGGCCGGCCGGTCGCCCGCCCAGGCGAGATAGGCGTGCCAGCCTTCGGCCGCCGGCAGCCGGGCGATCCAGGGGAGCGCCGCGTCGCCCAGGTCGAAGGCGTCGCAGACGATCCGGGCAAAGGCGTCGCCGTCGTCCGGCGCCGCCTTGCGGATGGTGAACTCGCATTCGACATCCGGCACCGGCGCGTCGCGGCCGCGCTCGAACTTCTGCCAGGCGCGGGCGCGCTCCAGGCCGGCGGCCCGGCAGAGCGGCGCGACGCGATCGTCCGACGTGGCGGGATCGGGCTGCAGGAAGAAACGCCGGACGCCGGCGCCGCGATACAAGTCCACGGCCGCCCGCACGTCGCCCACCTGCGGCGGGCGCGCGCGGCCCAGCCCCATCATCCGGTTGATCGTGATGGCAGAGGCGGGCAAGGCCCCGGCGACGGAGGCCACCCCGTCGGCCACCTCGACAAGCCGCAGCCCGAGCCGGTCGCGGAGCGGCCCGTCGGCCGCCCCGTGCAGCGCGGAAAGCGCTGCAAGCTCGATTGTCTCGGCGTCGCGCATATGGTCCTGGTGTGTCATGGCATGGCTCACATCGACGGGATGTCGAACCGGACCTTAACACCGCCATGCGCGTGGAAGCCCAGAAAAGTCTGCTCGATCACCGCGTCATCGCCATAGGCGCCGGTCGCGCCGGTGATCGGGCGGGGCTTCGCCTCGCCCACGACATTGTATTCCGGCCCCTGGCTGACGATCACCGCGTCGCTGTCCTCGAAATGATAGACCTGCCGGCTGACGAGCCAGGCCCCGGCCTCGGTATGCGCGCCCTCGCCCACGAACCAGCCGCTGCAGGTCCAGGTGCCGAGGACCTTGTCGGGATGGGTCGGTGCGCCGTCCTCGGTGACGCCCGGCCCGTCGTCCAGCGTGCCGGCGGGGTAGATATAGCCCTGGGTGACGAAGGCCGTGCCATGCGCCGGCATGCCGTCATCATGCACCGGCGCCTCGTCGAAGACGAAGCGGGTGTGATCCTCGGCCACGTCGAATTCGGTGATCCTGTCGGCGGGGCCGGCCGCGGCCGCGGTCAGCCCGGGGCCGAGGATCAGGGCGGCCGGTCCAAACCCCTTTCGGATGGATGTGGTCAGTCCGCAGGTCATGGTCTCCTCCTTTCGTTTGCGGGCTTTCGGTGCGGGCTTTCGGTGCGGGTGCGCCGTTGGGCCTGCACCCTTTCCGGTTGTGCCAATAATGCCGGACCCGCTATCCTGAACCAGATGCGGAAAGGCCGGAAACAGGTCGATCGTGCCATGCCGGAGCCAGATCAGCTGACCATCGCGGTCGTGGTGACGCCCGAGGTCACCGCCTCGACCGTATTCGGGATCTACGACATGTTCGCCTCGGCCGGGCGCGACTGGGCCTTTCTGACCCGGGGCGAGGCGGGACCGCGGCGGGCCCGGACGATCCTGGTGGCGCGCCGTGCCCGGCCCGTGCAGGTCGCCAACGGCGTCTGGCTGCGGCCCGAGGCGAGCTTTCGCAACTGCCCGCTGCCCGACATCGTCTATGTGCCGGAGCTCTTCGTGCCCGCCGAGGCGCCGCCCGGCGGCCGGTTCGGGCCCGAGCGGCGCTGGCTCCGGCACTGCCACGCGCGGGGCGCGACGCTGACTTCGGCCTGTTCCGGCACGCTGATGCTGGCCGAGGCCGGGCTCCTCGACGGGCAGGCCGCCACGACGCATTGGGCCTATTGCGACGGCCTGGCCGCGCGGCATCCGGAGATCGACGTACAGCCCAACCGCTTTCTCGTGGCCTCCGGCGAAGGCCAGCGGATCATCACCGCGGGCGGCGTGACGTCGTATCTCGACCTGGGCCTGTTCCTGATCGCCCGGTTCTTCGGTGCCGAAGAGGCGATGCGGGTGGCGCGCAGCTGGCTGATCGACTGGCACAGCGAGGGGCAGCTGCCCTTCGCCTCGCTGGCCCGCGCCGCGCAGACGCGCGACGGGCAGATCGCCGAGATGCAGGACTGGATCGCCGAGCACTACGCGGACCCCGCACCCGTGGCGCAGATGGTCGGGCGGAGCGGGTTGTCCGAGCGCACCTTCAAGCGCCGGTTCAAGCAGGCGACGGGCCTGCCGCCGCTGGACTACGTCCACTCGATCCGGCTGGAGGAAGCCAAGCAGATGCTCGAAACCACGGGCCAGTCGGTGGAGGAGATCGCCGTCGCGGTCGGATACGAGGATGACAGCTTCTTCCGCCGGCTGTTTCGCCGCAAGGTCGGCCTGACCCCGCGCGCCTATCGCCAGCGGTTCCAGTCGGTCCGCGTGGCGCTGCTCGCGGCGGAGAACGGGGGGCGCTGAGCGGTCCCCGGCCGCGAGGGACGGCCGGACTCGGGCGCCGCGTCGCGCGCCGCCGGCGCCCTGTCAGAACCGGCCGATCCGTCGGCCCACCCGCATCGCCTTTTTCGCGCGGCGCGCGGTGTCGCGGCCGGCCTTGCTCTGCTCTCTGGCGGCGTCGGGATCCTCCGGCGCGCCCTTTCGGCTTCGCGACATCCGGTCCATCCCGGCGTCGATGCCGCGGCTCAGCACCTTCCGGAAGAACAGCCGCATCACCATGTTGACGATCTGGTTGGCGTTCATCGCTGCGCCTCCCCTTTCCTATTCGAACATCTCGCCCTGATCCGTCTCGGGCACGCCCTCGTCGTCGTCCGCGTCGCCGCCCTGCCCGCCGGCCAGCGGCCCCATCGGCGGGCGGCTTTCCAGAAGCCCCGCCTCGCGCAGTTCCTTCAGCCCCGGCAGATCGCGCGCGCTTTCCAGCCCGAAGTGGTCGAGGAACGTGTCGGTGACAACATAGGTGACGGGCCGGCCCGGCGTCATCCGGCGGCGGCCGAACCGTATCCATTCCAGCTCCAATAGCTGGTCGACGGTGCCTCTGGACACGGAGACGCCACGGATCTCCTCGATTTCGGCCCGCGTGACGGGCTGGTGATAAGCGACGATGGCCAGCGTCTCGATCGCGGCGCGCGAGAGCTTGCGGGTCTCGACGGTCTCCTTCTGCATCAGGAATCCGAGATCGGGCGCGGTGCGCAGCGCCCAGGCGTCGCCCACCCGCACGAGCTGGACGCCCCGGCCCTCGTAGCGTTTCTTCAGGTAGACCAGCGCCTCGGCCGCGTCGGCGCCGTGGGGCATGCGGGAATTCAGCTCGGCCACGGTCACCGGGTCGGCGGAGGCGAACAGGATCGCCTCGACCATGCGCTCCTGCTCGGCCATGGGCGGCGCCTCGAACAGGCTCTGTTCCTCGTCGTGCTCGGTCTCGTCAGTCATCTCGGCGCTCCCGGCGGCGCAGCTGCAGGGGGGCGTAGGTGTCGGACTGCCGGATCTCGGCATGCCCTTCCTTCACCAATTGCAGCGAGGCGGCGAAGGTCGCGGCGGTGGCCGAGCGGCGCAGGCCCGGGTCGCTCTCCCAGCCCTCGGGGAGGTAGCTGGACAGGTCCGTCCACTCGCCCGCGAAGCCGATCAGCGGGCGCATCCGGTCGAGCGCCTGTTCCAGCGTCAGGATGCGGTCGCGGTCCATCGTGTAGGGGCGGAACTCGTCCTTGGTGCGGATGCGGGCATAGGCCTGCATCAGGTCGAGAAGCGTCGCGGTGTAGTGGACGCGGCGCACCCGCTCCATCGTCTCGGGCACGCCGCGGGGGAAGAAATCGCGGCCCTTCTGGTCGCGGCCCATCAGGCGCGCGGCGGCGTCGCGCATCGCCTCCAGCCGTTCGAGCTGAAACGCGAGATGGGCGGCGAGGTCCTCGCCCGTCGGCCCCTCCTCCTCGGGGTCGGGGGGCAGCAGCAGGCGGGATTTCAGGAAGGCGAGCCAGGCGGCCATCACGAGGTAGTCGGCGGCCAGTTCGATGCGCAGCTCGCGCGCCTTCTGGATGAAGCCCAGGTATTGTTCGGCCAGTTGCAGGATCGAGACCTTACGCAGGTCGACCTTCTGGGTGCGCGACAGCGTCAGCAGCAGGTCGAGCGGGCCCTCGAACCCGTCCACGTCGACGATCAGCGCCTCGGCCGCGCGGCGGGCCTCGACGCTGGTCACGTTCTCGAAATCGTGGTCCTCACCCATGCACCCGGCCGTTCAGAAGCGCCTCAAGCTCCGCCTCCGCCGCCGCGATGTCAATGGGGGCGGGCGCCGAGCGGACCGCCAGCGCCGCCTCTGCGCGGAGCATCGCCGTGCCGGAGAGCCGGCCGGCGGCGCCCACGACCCGTTCCATCTCGTCGAGATGCCCGGTGCAGTGCAGCACCAGGTCGCAGCCGGCCTTCAGCGCCGCGGCGCTGCGCGTGGCGAGGTCGCCCGACAGCGCCTCCATCGAGATGTCGTCGGTCATCAAAAGGCCGGAGAAGCCCAGCTCCTCGCGGATCAGGCGCAGGACCGTCGGAGAGGCGGTGGCGGGGCGGTCGGGGTCGAGCGCGGTGTAGACGATATGCGCCGTCATCGCCATCGGCAGGTCGGCAAGCGCGGCGAAGGGGGCGAAGTCGTGGGCGCGCAGGGTCTCGGCGGCGGCGGTGACGACCGGTAGCGACAGGTGGCTGTCCACGAGCGCGCGGCCATGGCCCGGCATGTGCTTGAGAACCGGCAGCACGCCGCCGGCGCGCAGCCCCTTCGCCACGGCGCGGGCGGCGGCGGTCACCGTGTCGGGGTCGGTGCCATAGCAGCGGTTGCGCAGGACCGGGTGGGTGTCCGGCTCCGCCAGGTCGCAGCAGGGGGCGCAGTTCACGTCGATGCCGACGGCGCGCAACTCCTCGGCGATCAGGCGATAGCGCAGCTCCATCGCGCGCGGCGCGTCGTCGCCGGCGCGCGCCATCTGGTCGAGGGGCGGCAGCCACTGGCGCCAGTGCGGCGGACCCATCCGCTGGACCCGGCCGCCTTCCTGGTCGATCAGCACCGGCGCGTCGCGGCCCACCGCGTCGCGCAGGGCCGAGGTCAGCCGCCGCACCTGGTCGGGGGTCTGCAGGTTGCGCGCGAAGAGGATGAAGCCCCAGGGCTGCGCCTCGGCGAAGAAGGCGCGCTCGCGCGGGGTCAGCCGCGGGCCGTCGCAGCCCAGGATGGCTGCGGACAGCCCGGCCATCAGCGTGCCACGACCGGGATGCAGGGCTGGCTTTGCGCCACGAAGGCCGAACAGAAGCGCCGCGCGTCGGAGATGTCGGCAAAGCCCATCGCCCGCAGGCGGTAGAAGGTCTTGCCGCCGGAGACCGCCTTTTCGATGACGCGCTTCTTGTCGGTCAGGAAATCGGTGAAGCGCTCGTCCATCCGGCCCCAGGCCGCGCGCGCCTCGTCGGCGCTGGCATAGGCGCCGAACTGCACCAGCCGGGTGCCGGAGGTGACTTCGGCGGGGTCGACCTCGACCGGCGTCGCGTTGACCGATCCCGCGACGCTCTCGGCCACGGCCTCGGCCGTCGCGTCCAGCCGCGCGGGGCGCGGGCGCGGGATGACCGAGCGGGCCACGCCGGGCACGCTCTCGGGGATGGTCTGGATCGGCTCGTGCTCTTCGGCCATCTCCGGAGACTCGATCGGCGCCGACAGCGGCGTCACGCCCTCGGTCATCTCGTCGGCGAGCGCCAGCATGTCCGGCCCCTCGCCGGCGTCGTCCCCGGCGTCGTCCCCGGTGTCGTCCCCGGCGGCCGTGGCCGGCGACTGGTCTTCCTCTTCCAGGTCCAGCGGCGGCGGCGCCAGCACCAGCCGGTCGGCCGGCCCCTCGGCCACGCCCTCGGCGGCGACGTTGTTCACCGCGAGCCCCTGGTGGTCGGCCTGTTCGCCGCCCGGGTCGTCCGGCGTCACCCGCATCGGCCCCTCCAGCGCACGTACAACCGGCACGCCGGTCATGTCCCGCACCGCCAGTTGATAGCCCCAAAGGCCCAGCCCGCCGATCAATGCCACCGACATCAATGCGCCGCTCCAGGTCAGAACCGCCCCGATCAGCCCGCCACGGGATACGGGGTCCGGTTCTGCGCCTGCGCCCAGATACAAATCCGCCATGTCTGCCTCACTGCCCAGAGGCGCCGCGCCGGCGCCCTTGGTTCATTCTTGCCTGCGTTCGACCCTTGGCCGGCCGGGGCGCCTGTTTGTCAGCGCATTTCCTCGACCGGGGTCACGCCCAGAATACCAAGACCGGCCGAAATAACAACGCCGACGGCCCGTGGCAGGGCGATTTTTTCCGCAGAGGCAACCGGATCGCCCTCCTGCAGGAAGCGCAGGGCGGTGTTCTCGTTGCCCTTGTTCCAGAGCGTATGGAACTCGGAGGCGAGATCGTAGAGGTAGAAGGCGATGCGGTGGGGCTCGTGGCCGCGCGCGGCGATCTCGACGAGGCGCGGCCATTCGGCGAGCTTCTTGGCAACGGCCAGCTCCGCCTCGTCCTCCAGCTTCGGCCTGTCGGTCAGCGCGACCCCCTGCTCCGCCGCCTTGCGCAGCACCGAATGTACCCGGGCATGCGCGTATTGCACGTAGAAGACGGGGTTGTCCTTGGACTGCTCCAGCACCTTGTCGAAGTCGAAGTCCAGCGGCGCGTCGTTCTTGCGGGTCAGCATGACGAAGCGGGTGACGTCGGGGCCGACCTGATCGACCACGTCGCGCAGGGTCACGAAGTTGCCGGCGCGCTTGGACATCTTGAACGGCTCGCCGTTCTTGTAGAGCCGCACGAGCTGCGTCAGCTTGATGTCGAGCGGCACCTTCTGGTCCGACAGCGCGGCGACGGCGGCCTTCATCCGCTTGACATAGCCGCCATGGTCCGCACCGAACACGTCGATCAGCTGGTCGAAGCCGCGGCTGACCTTGTCGTAGTGATAGGCGATGTCGGGGGCGAAATAGGTCCAGGACTCGTCCGACTTGCGGATCGGCCGGTCGACATCGTCGCCGTAGTCGGTGGAGCGGAACAGCGTCTGCTCGCGCGGCTCCCAGTCCTCGGGCAGCTTGCCCTTGGGCGGCTCCAGCGTGCCGCGATAGATCAGGCCCTTGGCGTCGAGATCGTCGATCGCCGCCTCGATCCGGCCGGTGCCGTAGAGCGATTTTTCGGAGAAATAGACATCCATCGACACGCCCAGCGCGGCAAGGTCGGCGCGGATCATCTCCATCATCTTGTCGGTGGCGAAGTCGCGGACGTCGGCGAGCCACTCCGCCTCGCCCTTGTCCAGCAGGCTCTCGCCGTATGTCTCCTTCAGCGCCTCGCCCACGGGGATCAGGTATTCGCCGGGATAGAGCCCCTCGGCGATCTCGGGCGCCTGGCCGCAGGCCTCGCGATAGCGCTCGTAGGCCGAGCGCGCCAGCACGTCGACCTGCGCGCCGCCGTCGTTGATGTAGTATTCGCGGGTCACGGCATAGCCGGCATGGTCCAGCAGGCTCGCCAGCGCGTCGCCGAACACGGCGCCCCGGGTGTGGCCAACATGGAGCGGCCCGGTGGGGTTGGCCGAGACGTATTCCACGTTGACGGTTTCTCCCTGCCCCATGGTCGAGCGGCCATAGGCCTCGCCGTCGGCCAGCACGCCCTCGACGAGCCCGGCCCAGACGCCCTGCGCCAGCCGCAGGTTCAGAAAGCCGGGGCCGGCGACCTCGGCCGTGGCGATCCGGTCGTCGTCGCCCAGCGCCGCGGCCAGGGCCTCGGCGATGTCGCGCGGTTTCATCCCCGCCGGCTTGGCCAGCACCATCGCGGCGTTGGTCGCCATGTCGCCATGCGCGGGATCGCGCGGCGGCTCGACGGCCACGTTCGCCAGATCCAGCCCGCCGGGCAGAGCGCCCGACTCGGCCAGCCCCGCCAGCCGGTCCAGGACAAGGTCGCGAATGTCGGAAAACAAGTTCATATGCGCCCCCGGGATTAAAGCCCGGCTGCTGTAGCAGAGGCAGAGGGCAGGTCAAGCGCGCGAATGTGGCAAAAATGCTCCGCAAGGCCGGCGAAGACATTCAGACGGGCGTTGTGATTTGTGTCTCAAAAGCCACGGGCGCAAACTGCATTTACGAAAGGTCAACCTTTCTAAGAATGGAGAACAAAATGCTACGGAACTTCTGTGCGGCGCTGGCGGTCGTTTCAGGAACCGCCGCTTGGGGCGGCAATCTTATCGTGGTCCCCGACGATCCGCATCCCCCGGCGCCGCCCGCGGTCACTATAACGGACTGGTCCGGGGTGTATGCGGGGGTCGGACTAAGCTACGACATGATGACCGTCGAAGACCTCTCCTTCGGAACCGGCGAGTTCGACGCCAACGGGGCCGGCCTATTCGGGTTCGTCGGCTATAACTTCCAGGCCGGCCGTTGGGTGTTCGGCCCGGAGTTGCGCGCGACTGCGTCCTGGATCGAAGGGACCGATATCTTCATGGATCCCTTCAAGAACGAATGGTCTGCCGAGGCGCGCGGTCGGCTCGGGTACACCGTGGGCAAAACGCTGCCTTTCTTCTCTGCCGGCTATATAGCGTCAGGTTTCAGCGCCGATCATGACGGAGGCGGCGTCAACCTGGCAAATGACACGTTCTCGGGCTTTACTCTCGGTGTTGGGATCGACGTGATGCTCGGCAACAACACGTTCCTGCGCGCTGAGTACCAGCACATCGAATACGACGATGACCAGTTGGTGTTCTTCGGCGGCACCGACCCACACGACACCACTGCTTCAAGCGACCGCATCTCCGTGGGCTTCGCGAAGAAATTCTGAACGAATTCAGGTGCCACAGCAGTAAGAAATCCTGCTGTGGCACTTGGCTCGGCATATCTCTTAGCTCCGGTCGAACGAGAGGCTCTCGAGCCGCTCCCATTCCTGCAGCGCGAAGCGGTCGGTCATCCCCGAGATATAGTCGGACACGATCCGCGCCAGCGCCGTCTCGTCGCGCGCCTCGGCCACTTCCTTGCGCCACTGCTTCGGCAGTTCCTCGGGATGCGCCATGAAGAACGGGAACAGCCCCTCGACCGTCTTCGTCACCCTGCTGCGCATCTTCACCACGTCCGGGGCGCGGTACATCCGGTGATAGAGGAATTTCCGCGTGACCTGGAGCTGCTCCCAGATCTCGTCGGAGAACCGCACCATCGGCCGGCCGGCCCGGCGGATGTCGTCGGGCGTGACCGGTTGCAGCTCCTTGAGCCGCCCCTTGGCCTGGGTCACGACATCGTCCACCAGCGTGCCGAAGAACCGCCGCAGCGCCACATGCCGGCGCCGGTAGAGGTTCAGCCCGGGATACTTCGCGTCCACCGCGGCGAAACAGCCGTCCAGGAGCGGCAGTTCGGCCAGCTCGTCGGTCGAGAACAGCTCGGCCCTGAGCCCGTCATGCAGGTCGTGGCTGTTATAGGCCACGTCGTCGGCCAGCGCGGCGACCTGCGCCTCGGCGCTGGCATGGGTGTGAAGCTCCAGGTCGTGGCGGGCGTTGTACTCGGCCAGCGCATAGGGCACCGGCCCCGCCACCGGACCGTTGTGTTTGGCAATGCCTTCAAGGGTTTCCCAGGTGAGGTTCAACCCGTCGAAATCGGCATAGTGCCGCTCCAGCGACGTGACGATCCGAATCGCCTGCGCGTTGTGGTCGAAGCCGCCATAGGGCGCCATCAGCTTTTGCAGCGCATCCTCGCCGGTATGGCCGAAGGGCGGGTGGCCCAGGTCATGTGCCAGCGCAACGGCTTCCGTCAGGTCGATGTTCAGCCCCAGCGCGGCGGCGATGGTGCGGGCGACCTGCCCGACCTCGATGGAATGGGTCAGGCGGGTGCGGAAATAGTCGCCCTCGTGCTCGATGAAGACCTGGGTCTTGTGCTTCAGCCGGCGGAACGCCGACGAATGGATGATCCGGTCGCGGTCGCGCTGGTAGCAGTCGCGAAACCGGCTGGGTTCCTCGTCGAAAAGCCGCCCGCGCGAGGTTTCCTCCCGCGCCGCGTATGGCTGAAGCATCTGCCCGTCCTTGTCGCACTGTCCCGGCGCTCATATATTCGGTTCAGCGTCAGAATGATACCGCCGGAGTGTGACATGCTGGTACCGCCCAAGGTGACCGACCGCGCCTATGCCCGCCTCGCCGAGATCGGCGCCGCGTCGCAGGGGAAAGCCCTGCGCGTCGCCGTCGAGGGCGGCGGCTGTTCCGGCTTCCAGTACGATATCTCGCTGGACGAGCCGGACGAGGAGGATCTGGTGCTGGAGAACGCCGGCCAGAAGGTCATCGTCGACAGCGTGTCCCTGCCGTTTCTTGCGGATGCGGTGATCGACTTCACCGAGGAACTGATCGGCGCGCGCTTCGTGATCGAGAACCCGAACGCCACGTCCTCCTGCGGCTGCGGGACGTCGTTCTCGATCTGAGCGGGGGCGAGACGCGCGCTTGACAGAGCCACCGGCTGCGCCATCCGGGGGTCGATGACGCGAAACGCGCGTACGGCCCCTCCCGCCATTCGCCTTCGATCCGTTCCCCGGCCGCGGAATAGAGATGCCTGTGCCTGGCGCACAGCACCAGGTCGGTCCGGTCGGACATGTCCCCCAGGATCGCGCCCCTCCCCCGGCCGACAAGCCCTTGCACCGCGCGCCGACCTTCGGCACAGGACGCGCGATGCACCACCCCACGATCATCCTCGGCGCCGGCGCGGCCGGTCTGATGGCGGCGGCCCATGCCGGACCGGGCACGCTGGTGATCGACCACGCGAAGGCGCCGGGCGAGAAGATCCGGATTTCCGGCGGCGGGCGGTGCAATTTCACCAACCTCTATGCGGGGCCGGAAAATTTCCTCTCCGAAAACCCGCATTTCTGCAAGTCGGCGCTGGCGCGCTACACCCAGTGGGATTTCATCGACCTCGTCGGCCGGCACGGCATCCCGTGGCACGAGAAGGTGCTTGGGCAGCTGTTCTGCGATACCTCCGCCAAGGACGTCATCGCGATGCTGCTGGCGGAGATGCGCCGCGCCGGGGCGGAGATGCGCCTGCAGGCCGAGGTACAGGAGGTCGCGCACGGGCCGGAGGGGTTCACGCTGACCACCGGGGCCGGCGTTCTGACCTGCGACAGCCTCGTGATCGCCACCGGCGGCAAGTCGATCCCGAAGATGGGGGCCAGCGGCTTCGCCTACCGCGTGGCCGAGCAGTTCGGGCATAGGGTGACCGAGACGCGGCCGGCGCTGGTGCCGCTCACCTTCGGGCCGGACGTGCTTTCGCTGACGAAACCGCTGGCGGGCGTGTCGCTGCCGGCGCGGGTGGCGTGCGGGGCCACTTCCTTCGAGGAGGCGCTGCTGTTTACGCATCGCGGGCTGTCGGGGCCGGCGATCCTGCAGATCTCGTCCTACTGGCGGGAGACGAAGCCGATCTCGGTCGATCTTCTGCCCGGCACCGATGCCCTCGCCGCCCTGAAAGAGGCGCGCAGGGCGAACGGCCGCCGCGCCGTGGGCACCGCGCTGGCGGAGCTGCTTCCGACGCGGCTGGCGGCGGGCTGGGCCGAGGCGCAGGGCCTGACCGGGCAACTGGCGAACACGCCCGACGCGCGGCTGGCGGAGGTCGCCAGGGGTCTGCAGGACTGGCAGCTGACGCCCGCGGGCACCGAGGGCTATCGCACGGCCGAGGTCACGCTGGGCGGCGTGGCGACGGACGGACTCGACTCGCGGACGATGGAGTCGAAGCGCGTGCCGGGCCTCTATTTCATCGGCGAAGGCGTGGACGTGACCGGCTGGCTGGGCGGCTACAACTTCCAGTGGGCCTGGTCGTCGGGCTGGGCCGCGGGCACCGCCATCGCGGCGAAGCGGGCGTGACAAGCCGCGCGGGCTGTGGTCAATCTGACGCGAACAGCGGAGGCCCCCATGAAGATCGCCACCTTCAACATCAACGGCATCAAGGCGCGCGCGCAGGCGCTTCTGGATTGGCTGGACGAGGCCGAAGCGGATGTCGTGCTCTTGCAGGAGATCAAGTCGGTCGACGAGAATTTCCCGCGCGAGATGATCGAGGACAAGGGCTACAACGTCGAAACCCACGGGCAGAAGGGGTTCAACGGCGTGGCGATCCTGTCGAAGCTGCCGCTGGAGGACGTGTCGCGCGGGCTGCCGGGCGACGACGATGACGAACAGGCCAGGTGGATCGAGGCGACGGTGGTCGGGGACCGGGCGGTCAGGGTCTGCGGGCTGTACCTGCCCAACGGCAACCCGGCGCCGGGGCCGAAATACGACTACAAGCTCGCATGGATGGAGCGGCTGAAGGCCCGGGCCGCGGACCTTCTGGCGGCGGAGGAACCGGCGCTGATGGCGGGCGACTACAACGTCATCCCGCAGCCCGAGGACGCGAAACACCCCGACCGCTGGACCGAGGACGCGCTGTTCCTGCCGGAGACGCGCGCGGCGTTCCGCCGGATCCTGAACCTCGGATATACCGAAGCCTTCCGGGCACGGGTGCAGTCGCCCGGCCACTACTCGTTCTGGGACTACCAGGCCGGGGCGTGGCAGAACGACGACGGGATTCGCATCGACCACCTGCTGCTGACGCCGCAGGCGGCGGACCTGATGACCGGCTGCGGCATCGACAAGCATGTGCGCGACCGCGAGAAGCCCTCGGATCACGTGCCGGTCTGGATCACGCTGGAGGCGTGAAGTAGCAGGATTTTCTAGAAAATCCTGCGGTATCAAAATCTTCTAGAAGATTTTGCGCGACGCGATCTTCTAGAAGATCGTGACGCCTCAGGTCACCACGTCCGGCGTCGTCCGGTCCAGATGCGCCGCGATCCCCGCGATCTCGTCCGCCGCGCGGATCACCGGGCCCAGCGCGTCCTGCGGATCGCGGTCGAGTCCGTCCGGCCCGGGCATGTAGCGCTCCAGGTAGAGGCGCAGCGTGGCGCCGGAGGTGCCCGTCCCCGAAAGCCGCATCACGATGCGCGAGCCGTCGAGGAAGATGATCCGAAATCCCTGACCCTCGGCCACCGAGCCGTCCACGGGATCGGTATAGGCGAAGATGTCGGCCGTGGTGACCTCCAGCCCCTCGAACTCCTTGCCCGGCAGATCCTCCAGCTTGGCCGCCAGCTTGCCCAGCATCGCCTCGGCCTTCTCGACCTCCAGCCCCTCGAAATCGTGGCGGGAGTAGTAGTTGCGGCCGTACTGCGCGAAGTGGCTGGCCAGCACCTCGGCCACGCCCTGCCCCCGCGCGGCGAGGATGTTCAGCCACATCAGCACGGCCCAGAGCCCGTCCTTCTCGCGCACATGGTCGGAGCCGGTGCCGAAGCTCTCCTCGCCGCAGAGCGACACGCGGCCGGCATCCATCAGGTTGCCGAAAAACTTCCAGCCGGTCGGCGTCTCGAAGCATTCCAGCCCCTTCGCCTGTGCCACCCGGTCCACGGCGCCGGAGGTGGGCATCGAGCGCGCGACGCCCTTCAGCCCCGCGGCATAGCCCGGGGCGAGATGCGCGTTGGCGGCGATGACGGCGAGCGAGTCCGAGGGCGAGACATAGGTCTCGCGGCCCAGGATCATGTTGCGGTCGCCGTCGCCGTCGCTGGCGGCACCGAAATCGGGGGCGTTGGCGCCCCACATCTCGTCCATCAGCATCTTTGCCCAGACCGGGTTCGGATCGGGATGCATCCCGCCGAAATCCGGCAGCGGCTGGCGGTTGACCACCGTGCCGCCGGGCGCGCCGAGACGGTTTTCCAGGATTTCCACGGCATAGGGGCCGGTGACCGCGCACATCGCGTCGAAGCGGATGCGGAAGCCGCCCGAGATCATCGCGCGGATCGCGTCGAAGTCGAACAGCGTCTCCATCAGGTCGGCATAGTCGGCGACCGGGTCCACGACCTCGACCGCCATGTCGCCCACCTGCGCCGGGCCGGCCCTGGACAGGTCGACATCGTGGTCCTCCAGGATGCGGTATTCGCGCATCTCGTTCGCGGCCGCGTGCATCTTCGAGGTCACGGACTCGGGCGCGGGCCCGCCATTGGGCGTGTTGAACTTGATGCCGAAATCCTCGTCCGGCCCGCCGGGGTTGTGGCTGGCCGACAGGATGATGCCGCCATCGGTGCCGTTCCGCCGGATCAGGTGGCTGGCCGCCGGCGTCGACAGGATCCCCCCCTGCCCCACGAAGCATTTCGCCGCGCCGTTCGCCGCCGCCATCCGCAGGATCACCTGGCAGGCGCGGTCGTTGAAATAGCGCCCGTCGCCGCCCACCACGAAGGTCTTGCCGCCCGCGCCGCCGATCGCGTCGAAGATCGCCTGCACGAAGTTCTCCAGGTAATGCCGCTGCATGAAGACATGGGTCTTCTTGCGCAGCCCGGACGTGCCGGGTTTCTGGCCGGGGATCGGCTCGGTCGTCACCGTGGTCATGTCGCCTCCTCCTTCGTGGGCACCCGCTCCAGCGCCAGGACGCTGTGCGCCGGGGCCATGATCTTCGACCCGATGGGATTGTGTGGACCGGCGTCGGGCTCCGTCGTGTCGAGGATGACTTCCCACACGCTCCCCTCGGGGCATGGCGGCAGCGCCACCTCGGTCTCGCCGCCGGCGTTGAACACCGCGAAGACCACGTCGTCCGAGGCCGCGTAATCCGGCGTGAAGGACGAGGTGCGGAGTTCCACGCACAGCGTCGCCCAGTCGGGATCGTGCCAGTCCTCGCGCGTGGGCCGCTTGCCGTCGGGCATGCGCCAGAACAGGTCGGCCAGCCCGTCCAGCCGCCGGGGCCGCGAGTGCAGAAACAGCCGCTGCCGCAGCACCGGATGCGCGCGGCGCAGCGCCGTCAGCTTGGCGACGAACCCCGCGAGGTTCTCGTCGGCATTCGCCCAGTCGAGCCAACCGGTCTCGTTGTCCTGGGCATAGGCGTTGTTGTTGCCGCCCTGGGTATTGCCGATCTCGTCGCCGGCCAGCAGCATCGGCGTGCCCTGCGCCAGGAACATCGTCGCCAGGAAGTTGCGCTTGCGCTGTGCGCGCGCCGCGCGGATCGCCGGGTTGCTGGTCGGCCCCTCCAGCCCGAGATTGTCGGAGTAGTTCTCGTCCTTGCCGTCGCGGTCGCCCTCGCCGTTGGCCAGGTTGCGCTTGACGGTGTAGCTGACCAGGTCCTGCAGGGTGAAGCCGTCATGCGCGGTGACGAAGTTGACCGACGACGTCGCGGCGCGGCCGGAATGGTCGAACTTGTCGGCCGAGCCCACCAGGCGGCTGGCGAAATCCGCGGTCTGCAGCCCGTCGCCCCGCCAGAACCGCCGCGTGGTGTCGCGAAAGGTGTCGTTCCACTCCAGGAAGGGATGCGGGAAGGCCCCCAGCTGATAGCCGCCGGGGCCGACATCCCACGGCTCGGCGATCAGCTTGACCTTGTTCAGCACCGGATCCTGCCGGATCGCGTCGAGAAAGCCGCCATGCGGGTCGAAGCCGTTGTCGCCCTCGCGCCCCAGCGTGGAGGCCAGGTCGAAGCGGAAGCCGTCGACATGCATGACCTCGACCCAGTAGCGCAGGCTGTCCATCACCATGCGCAGCACCGCCGGGTGCGAGACGTTCAGCGTGTTCCCGGTGCCGGTGTCGTTGATATAGTAGCGCCCGCCATCGGCCAGCCGGTAATAGCTGGCATTGTCCAGCCCGCGGAAGGACAGCGTCGGCCCCAGCTCGTTCGCCTCGGCCGTGTGGTTGTAGACCACGTCGAGGATCACCTCGAACCCGGCATGGTGCAGCCGGCGCACCATGGTCTGGAATTCCCACAGCTCGCCATGCGCCATGTAACGCGGCTCGGGCGCGAAGAAGCCGATCGACTGATAGCCCCAGTAGTTGCGCAGCCGCTTCTGCACCAGGAACCGGTCATCGAGGAAGGCATGGACCGGCAGCAGTTCCACCGTCGTCACGCCCAGCTTCGCCATGTGCTCCAGCATCGGCTCGCTGGCGACGCCGCGATAGGTGCCGGCGATATGCGGCTCGACCTCCGGGTGGGTCTGGGTCAGGCCCTTGACGTGGGCCTCGTAGATCACGGTCTCCGACCGGCGCACGCGCGGCGGCTTGTCGTCGCCCCACTGAAAGCTGGGATCGGCCACCACCGATTTCGGCACGAAGGGCGCGCTGTCGCGGGCGTCGAAGGACAAATCCGCCTTGGGCGCGTTCAGGATATAGCCGTAGACCGCGTCGTTCCACTGCAGCTTGCCCGTGTGCTTCTTGGCATAGGGGTCCAGGAGCAGCTTGTTCGGGTTGAAGCGGTGGCCGTCTTCGGGCTTGTAGGGTCCGTGGACGCGGTAGCCATAGGGCGTGCCGGGCCCCAGCCCCGCGACATGCACGTGCCACACGTCGCCGTCCCGCTCGCGCAAGGGGATGCGGGCCAGCTCGGTGCTGCCGTCGGCCGCGAACAGGCACAGCTCCACCAGCTCGGCATGGGCCGAGAACAGGGCGAAGTTGACGCCCTCGCCGTCGAAGGTGGCGCCCAGCGGGTCGGGCTGGCCGGCCGACAGGGAATGCCCCGCGAGCTTGGCGGGCAGCCGCTCTTTCATGACGTTCATTCGAAGAGACCTTCGTAAAGGCCCGCATATGCCGCCGATGCGCGCGACCAGTCAAGCTGTGCCTTCATTCCGTTGCGTTGCATCTGCCGCCAGGTGCGGCTGTCGGAATGAAGCGTCACCAGCCGGCGCAGCGCCTGTTCCAGCGCCAGCCGGTCGGTGGGATGGAACACGACGCCCGTGGCCACGCCGGCATCCAGCGCGGCCGGGTTCGCGTCGATCACCGTGTCGTTCAGCCCGCCGGTCGCGGCCACCAGCGGCACGGTGCCGTAGCGCAGCCCGTACATCTGGGTCAGCCCGCAGGGCTCGAACCGCGAGGGCACCAGCACCGCGTCGCCGCCCGCGAACATCCGGTGCGACAGCGCCTCGTCATAGCCGATGCGGACGGCCACGCGGGGGGGGTTGAGGGTCGCCTCGTGCCGGAAGGCCATCTCGATCTGCGGGTCGCCCGAGCCCAGCACGATCAGCCCGCCGCCGCGCCAGGTGAACTCGCTCAGGCAGGACGGGATCAGGTCCAGCCCCTTCTGCGTGGTCAGGCGGCTGACGACGATGGCCAGCGGACCGGGCACCTCGCCCAGCCCGAACTCCTTCAGGAGCGCGGCGCGGTTCTTCGCCTTCTCCCCCAGCGCACGGCTGGTATAGGGGTGGATCGCCGGGTCGGCCTCGGGCGACCAGACCTGAACGTCGACGCCGTCCAGGATGCCGTGCAGGTCGCTGGCGCGGGCGGCGATCACGCCTTCCAGCCCCAGCCCGTAGGCGCCGCGCATCAACTCGTTGGCGTAGGTCGGGCTGACGGTGGTGATCGCGTCGGCGGTGACCAGCCCGGCCTTGAGGCTGGACAGGTTGCCCCAGTATTCCAGCCCGTCCTGGGTGAACTCCTCCTCCGGCAGGCGCAGCGCCGCCATCCGGTCGCGCGGGGCGTGGCCCTGGAAGGCGATGTTGTGGATCGTCAGGACGGAGCGGACATCGGCAATGCCGGCGTAGCGGATATAGGCCGGGGCGAAGCCCGCCTGCCAGTCGTGGCAATGCACGACCTCGGGGCGCCAGCCGTCCGACAGCCCGTCCTTCGCGATCTCGGCCGCCACCCAGCTGAGCGCGGCGAAGCGTTCGGGATTGTCGGGGAAGTCGCCGCTGTCGTCCGAATACGGCCCGCCCTTGCGGTCGTAGAGATGCGGCGCGTCCAGCAGCAGCACCTCGATCCCCGACACGGCTCCGGCCAGCACGCGCGCCGGGCCGCCGAACAGATCCTCGGCCGACCAGAGCGTCTTGGCCTTGCCCAGCGTCTTCGTCAGCCCCGGATAGGCCGGCATCAGCACCCGCATGTGCCAGCCCTGTTCGGCCATCGCCCGGGGCAGCGCGCCGACCACATCGGCCAGCCCGCCGGTCTTCAACAGCGGCACGCATTCGGACGCGACGGACAGGACGGGCCGCACCATGCCGTCAGCCCAGCTTCGCCGCCCGGGCGTCCAGCATGTCCTGGGTGATCAGGACGATGCCGCCGTCGGTGCGGCGGAACCACTTCGCGTCCTCCTCCGGGTCCTCGCCCACGATCAGCCCCTCGGGAATCCGCACGCCCCGGTCCAGCACGCATTTCTTCAGCTCGGCCTTCTCGCCGACGTCGCAATGCGGCAGCGCCACGACCTCGTGCATCAGCGAGTAACTGTGGGCGTGGACGCCGGTGAACAGCAACGAGTTGCGGATCTCGGCGCCCGAGACGATGCAGCCGCCCGCCACCATCGAGGAGACGGCGCTGCCGCGGCGGTCGGTCTCGTCGTGGATGAACTTCGCGGGCGGGGTCAGCTCGGAATAGGTCCAGATCGGCCAGTCGGTGTCGTAGATGTCGAGCTCGGGGGTGAAATCGGTCAGGTCGATATTGGCGGCGTGGAAGGCGTCGATCGTGCCCACGTCGCGCCAGTACGGCGCCTTTTCAAGCCCGCTCATCACGCAGCTGTCGGCGAAGCGATGCGCCATCGCCTTGCCGTTCTTGACGATATGCGGGATCAGGTCGTGGCCGAAATCGTGGCTCGACTCGCGGTTCTCGGCGTCCTCCAGCAGGAGTTGGCGCAGGAAGGCCCAGTCGAACACGTAGATGCCCATCGAGGCCAGCGCATGTTTCGGGTCGCCGGGAATCGCGGGGGGATCGGACGGTTTCTCAAGGAAATCCGTGACCTGCATCTCGTCGTTCACGTGCATCACGCCGAAGGCACGGGCCTCCGTCCGGGGCACCGTGAGGCAGCCGATGGTGACGTCGGCGCCCGCCTCCACGTGCTGCGCGATCATCTTCTCGTAGTCCATCTTGTAAATGTGGTCGCCCGCGAGAACGACGATGTAGTCGATGTCATAGCTGTCGACGATGTCGATGTTCTGACGCACCGCGTCGGCCGTGCCGAGATACCACATGCTCTCGTCCACCCGCTGGCTGGCCGGCAGGATGTCGAGGTATTCGTTGCGCTCGGCGCGGAAGAAGTTCCAGCCGCGCTGGCAGTGGCGGATCAGGCTGTGGGCCTTGTACTGCGTCGCGACGGCCATCTTGCGGATGCCGGAATTCAGCGCGTTCGACAGGGCGAAGTCGATGATCCGGGTCTTGCCGCCGAAATAGACCGCCGGTTTCGCCCGCCTGTCCGTCAGTTCCTTGAGCCGCGACCCGCGGCCGCCGGCCAGGACGAAGGCCATGGCCCGGTTGGACAGTCTCACGTTGCGTTGCGGTCCCATGGATTGCTCTCCCCCTGGCTTTCGACGAATACGATGGCCGACAAGGGCGGCAGCGTCACCATCGCCGACTGTGCCTGCCCGTGCCACGGCACCGCCTCGGTCACGATGCCTCCGAAATTGCCGACATTGCCGCCGCCATAGACCTCCGCATCGGTGTTCAGCGCTTCGCGCCAGTACCCGCCCGCCGGAAAGCCCACGCGGAAGCCCGACCGCTCCACCGGCGCCATGTTCAGCGCCACGACGACGCGCGCGTCGCCCTCGCGTCCGCGGCGCATATAGGTGAAGACGGAATGTTCCGTATCGCCGCCGTCGAGCCAGCCGAACCCCTCGGGCCGCGTGTCGTTGACATGCAGCGCCGGCGTCTCGCGCATCAGCATGTTCAGATCGCGCACCAGGATCTGCAGGCCCCGGTGCGGGTACTCGGTGGCCAGGTGCCAGTCGAGCGAGCGGTCGTGGTCCCACTCGGCCCATTGCCCGAACTCGCAGCCCATGAACAGAAGCTTCTTGCCCGGATGGGTCCACATGAACCCGTAATAGGCCCGCAAATTTGCGAACTTTTCCGATTCGTTGCCGGGCATCTTACCGATCATCGAGCCCTTGCCGTGGACCACCTCGTCATGGCTGATCGGCAGGACGTAATTCTCGGAAAAGGCGTAGTCGATCCCGAAGGTCATCAGGTGATGATGATACGCCCGGTGCGCCGGCTCTTCGGCCATGTAGCGCAGCGTGTCGTTCATCCAGCCCATGTTCCACTTGAAGCCGAAGCCCAGCCCGTCGGTGTCGACGGGGCGCGACACGCCCGGATAGGCGGTGGATTCCTCGGCCACCGTGACGATCCCCGGCACCTCGCCGTAGCTCGTGATGTTCGTCTTCTGCAAAAGCGTGATGGCTTCCAGGTTCTCGCGCCCGCCGTACTTGTTGGGCACCCATTCGCCCTCTTTCCGGCTGTAGTCGCGGTACAGCATCGAGGCCACGGCATCGACGCGCAGCCCGTCGACATGGTATTCTTCCAGCCAGTAAAGCGCGTTGGAAATCAGGTAGTTGGCGACCTCTTTTCGACCGTAGTTGTAGATCAGGGTGTTCCAGTCCTGGTGGAACCCCTCCTTCGGGTCGGAATGCTCGTAAAGCGCGGTGCCGTCGAACCGGCCCAGCCCGTGCGGGTCGGTCGGGAAATGGCCGGGCACCCAGTCGAGGATCACGCCCAGCCCCTTCCGATGCGCCGCGTCGACCAGCGCGCGGAACTCGTCGGGCGTGCCGTGGCGGACCGTCGGCGCATAGAGCCCGATGGGCTGGTAGCCCCAGGAGCCGTCGAACGGAAACTCGCTGACCGGCATGCACTCGATATGGGTGAAGCCCATCCAATGCACGTAATCCACCAGGTCCTCGGCCAGTTCCAGGTAGCTCAGCCGCCGCGCGCCGTCCTCGGCGCGGCGCCAGCTGCCCAGATGCACCTCGTAGACCGAGATCGGCGCGTCGATGGTCTGCGCCGCGTGCCGCTCGGCCATCCACGCCGCATCGGACCAGTGCCGCCGGTCGATCCGGCGCACGACCGAGGCATTGGCCGGCGGATGCTCCGACCCGAACCCCACCGGGTCCGCCTTCAGCGGCAGCCGCTGGCCGTCGCGGCCCAGGATGTCGTATTTGTAGGCCGTCCCCTCGCCCAGCCCGGGGATGAAGATCTCCCACACGCCGGTGCCGCCGCGGATCCGCATCGGGTTGCGGCGGGCATCCCAGAGGTTGAACTCCCCCACGACCGACACGCGCAGCGCATTCGGCGCCCAGACCGCGAAATGCACGCCCTCGACCCCGTCATGGGTGACGACATGGGCGCCCAGCACCTGCCACAGGCGCTGATGCGTGCCCTCGCCCAAGAGGTATTCGTCGATCTCGCCCAGCACCGGGGCAAAGCGGTACGGGTCGTCCTGCATCCATTCGGCATCGGCGTTCGAGCAGCGCAAGCGATAGCTCTTGGCCCGCCCGAAGCGGCCCGCGAACAGGCCCGGGAAATCGGCGACCGGCGCGAGCTCGGTCTCGGTCTTCTTGCCGGACAGCGCGACCACCCGCTCCGCCCCCGGCACGAAGACGGTCAGGACGCGCTTGCCGTGCCGCTGATGCGGGCCCAGAACGCGGAACGGGTCGGCGTGCCGGCCCTCGACGATGGCGCGGGCATCCTCCGGGTCCACCAGTGGTCCGTCGTCCCCATCCGCCATGTCCGGCTCCCTTTCCTGCCCGTGGCCCGCTAACTCGCCGGCGTCACGTCCCAGATGTCGGCCATGTAACCACGGATCGTCCTGTCTGACGAGAAGTAGCCCACGCGGGCGGTGTTCAAGGCCGCCATCCGCTGCCACCCTGCAGGGTCGCGCCACGCCGAGTCCACCCTCGATTGCGCCGCGTCGAAGGCGTCGAAATCGGAGGCGACGAGGAAATAGTCGTGGTGCCACATGCGGTCGACGATGCCGTGATAGCGGTCCGGGTCGTCCGGGCTGAACCGGCCCTCGGCCACGATCTGCAACACGTCGCGCAGGGTCTGGCTGGCCTCGATCGCCAGCCGCGCGTGGTCGGGGATCCGGCGGCGGGCGACGACCTCGTCCGCCGTCATGCCGAACAGAAAGAAGTTCTCCGCCCCGACCCGCTCGCGGATTTCCACGTTCGCGCCGTCCAGCGTGCCGATGGTAGGCGTGCCGTTCAGGGCGAATTTCATGTTGCCAGTGCCGCTGGCCTCCTTGCCGGCGGTGCTGATCTGTTCGGACAGGTCCGCGGCGGGGATCAGGCGTTCGGCCATCGAGACGTTGTAGTTCGGCGGATAGACCACCTTCAGCAGCCCCTTCACCTGCGGGTCCGCGTTAATGACGGCCGCCACGTCGTTGATCAAATGGACGATTTCCTTGGCGACGGCATAGCCCGGCGCGGACTTGCCGCCAAAGATCTTCACCCGCGGCACCCAGTCGCCGTCGGGATCCTGCCGGATGCGGTGCCACAGCGCGACGGTCTGCAGGATGTTCATCAACTGCCGCTTGTACTCGTGGATCCGCTTGATCTGGATGTCGAAGATCGCGTCGGGGTCGGTGGCGATCCCCGTCGTCTCGCCGATCCAGTTGGACAGCGCCACCTTGTTGGCGCGCTTCGCCGCGCCGAAGGCCGTGGCAAAGCCGTTGTCGCCGATATGCGGCTCCAGCTCCTGCAACCGGTCCAGATCGGCCTCCCACCCCTCGCCGATGGTGTCGGTGATCAGCGTCGCCAGCGCCGGGTTGGCCAGCTTCAGCCAGCGGCGCGGCGTGACGCCGTTGGTCTGGTTCACGATCCGCCCGGGATGCAGCGCGTGCAGGTCGGCAAAAACCGTCTCCTTGACCAGATCGGTGTGCAGCGCCGAGACGCCGTTCACCTTGTTGGCCATGATGAAGGCGAGGTTGCCCATATGCACCTCGTTGTTCTGCACGATGCCCACATGTTTCGGCCGGTCCGGATGCGCCTTGCGGTGGCGGTCGTCCAGCCGCTCGATCAGGTCCATGTGCTGCGGCAGCACGTTGCCCATCAGCCAGGTCGACCACCGCTCCAGCGCCTCGGGCAACAGCGTGTGGTTGGTGTAGTTCAGCACCCGCTCGGCCACGCCGGCGCCTTCCTCGAAGGTCAGGCCGCGCTTCATCAGAAGCCGGATCAGCTCGGGCCCGGCGATGGCGGGATGGGTGTCGTTCAGCTGGATCGCGACATGCTTATGAAGCTGCCGCGGGTCCGTCTGGGTCACGAAATACCTGCGAAGAATGTCCTGCAAGGCCGCGGAAACCATGAAGTATTCCTGCTTGAGCCGCAGCTCCTTGCCGGCATATGTGGTGTCGTCGGGGTACAGCACGCGGCTGATCGTGCGCGCCAGCGCCTCGGGCTCGGCGGCCGCCGTGTAGTCGCCCGCGTTGAACCGGTCGAGATCCAGCAGGTTGGTGGACTCGGCCGCCCAGAGCCGCAGGGTATTCGCCCATTTGCCCTGCCAGCCGACAATGGGCATGTCATGCGCCGTCGCCATGACGGATTCGCCCGGGCTCCAGCTGTCGCCATGCACGCTGCCCTTGAAGCCGATCTCATAGGCCACCTCGGGCCGTTCGAACTCCCAGGGGTGCTTCTGCTTCAGCCAGTCCTCGGGGGTTTCCACCTGCCGGCCGCCCTCGAACCGCTGGCGGAACAGCCCGTGTTCGTAGCGGATGCCGTAGCCATGCGCCGGCACGCCCAGCGTCGCCAGCGATTCCATGAAACAGGCCGCCAGCCGCCCCAGCCCGCCATTGCCGAGCGCCGCGTCGGGTTCGTCGGCGACCAGCTCGTCAAAGCGCGGGCCCAGCCCCTCCAACGCGCGTTCCGCCACGTCGCGCAGGCCCAGGTTGGTCGCCGCGTCGTTCAGCATCTTGCCGATCAGGAATTCCAGCGACAGGTAATAGACCCGCTTGGCGCCGGTCTCGTAGGTCAGCCGAGTGGAGTCGAACCACGGTTCGACGATCCGGTCGCGCAGCGAAAACGACATCGCCATGCGCCAGTCGTAGAGGCTGGCGTGGCCCGGGTCCTTGCCCAGCGTGTAGGTGAGATGCCACAACACCGCATCGCGGAGTTCCTGAGGCGTGATGCCGTCCAAGGCCATTGTCCAATTCCTTTCGTCGCGCGACCGGCGTCAGATAGCGCCAGTCGGCCGCGCCTGAAAAGGCCACACCTCCCCGCAGACAGGCTTAGCGCATCGCGACCCTGCGTCAAATCGTTAGAAGTGCCGCGCGGGACGGCATGGCGGCCGGGCGGCCACCGTTTGGACCGAATCGAAACCCTCGCTTAACCGTGCGACGCCCGGGTTGGACCGTTTCGGTCGCGGGACGGCGCCGGGCGCCGTTCCGTCTTGGACCGGGTCGCAGGGCCTCGTTGACCGCCCCGCGTCTCAGACATACCGGTTGATCAGGTTCTCCAGCCGCTCCTGCCGGCCCGAGCGCGGCTCCGGCTCCACGCCGCTGCGGATATAGGCGTCGAGGTCCTCCAGCGAGGTTTCCCTGGTCAGGAATTCCTTCGCCTTCTCGCCCTGCCATCCGGCATAGCGTTCCTCGCGCCGCCGCTCCAGCTCGCCGTCTTCCAGCATCGCCGCCGCCGCCTTCAGCCCGCGCGCGCAGACGTCCATCGCGCCGACATGCGCGAGGATCAGGTCTTCCGGGTCCAGCGACTGCCGCCGCAGCTTGGCGTCGAAATTGGTGCCGCCGGTGGTGAAGCCGCCCATCTTCAGGATCTCGTAATAGGCCAGCGCCACCTCGGGCACGTTGTTCGGGAACTGGTCGGTGTCCCAGCCCGACTGGTAATCGTTGCGGTTCATGTCGATCGAGCCCAGCATCCCGAGGCTCGCCGCCAGCGCCAGCTCGTGCTCGAAGCTGTGCCCGGCCAGGATCGCGTGGCCCTGCTCGATGTTCAGCTTCACCTCGTCTTCCAGCCCGTAGCGCTTCAGGAAGCCGTAGATCGTGCCGACATCGTAGTCGTACTGGTGCTTCGACGGCTCCTGCGGCTTCGGCTCGATCAGGATCGTGCCCTCGAAGCCGATCTTGTGCTTGTAGTCTACGACCTTCGACAGCATCGCCGCGTACTGGTCCGCCTCGCGGCCCAGGTCGGTGTTGAGGAGCGTCTCGTAACCCTCTCTGCCGCCCCACAAAACATAGTTCTCTCCGCCCAGCTTGTGGGTCGCGTCGATCGCCGCCTTCAGCGTCGCGCCGGCATAGGCGAAGACGTCCGGGTCGGGGTTGGTCGAGGCGCCGCTCATGAACCGCCGATGCGTGAACATGTTGGCCGTGCCCCAGAGCAGCCGTGTGCCCGTCTCGGCCATCTTCTTCCGGAAGTAGTCGGTGATCTCTTCGAGGTTCCGCGCGCTCTCGGCAAAACTCTCGCCTTCCGGCCGCACGTCGAGGTCGTGGAAGCAGAAGAACGGCTGGCCCAGGATCTGGAACATCTCGAAGGCCACGTCGGCCTTGAGCCTGGCCTTCTCCATCCCGTCGCCGAACCACGGCCGGTCGAAGGTGCGCCCGCCGAACGGGTCCTGGCCCTCCCAGGCGAAGCTGTGCCAGTAGGCGACCGAGAACCGCAGGTGATCCTCCATCCGCCGGCCGGCGACCTGTTCGTCCGGGTCGTAATGGCGGAAGGCATATTCATTATCCGAATCAGGGCCTTCATAGGCGATGTTCGGAATGTCCTTGAAGAAGTCGGTCATGTCAGCCCCTGTATCGCTGTTTGTGCCGCGCGGTAGCGGGCGTGGCCCTCGTCGAAGGCCGCCGTCAGCCCGGCCTCGGGCTCGATCGTCCGCGCGATCTCCGGGGGCGGCGCAAGCTCCGCGCCCCCGCCCGTCGCCGCCATCATCGCCAGCCGCGCCGCGCCGAATGCTCCGCCGAAGTCGCCCGCCACCGGCAGGTCCACCGAGGTGTCCAGCGCGGTGGCCACGGCGCTCAGCCAGTAGTCCGACCGCGAGCCGCCGCCCACCGCCAGCAGGCTGTGAATCTCGGTCCCCGTCGCCGCCAGCGCGTCGCGGCAGTCGCGGATCGCGAAGGTCACGCCCTCCAGCACGGCGCGCGTCGCCGCGGCCCAGTCGGTCGCGTGCTCCAGCCCGATGAACGCGCCGCGGATGGCTGCGTCGTTCAGCGGTGTCCGCTCGCCGCCCAGATACGGCAGGAACCGCGCGCTGCCGGGCGCCTGCAGCGGCCCCAGCCCGATGGTCAGCGCCGCCGCATCCTGCCCCACGAGCCCCGCGAACCAGTTCAGCGCGTCCGTCGCCGCCAGGATCACGCCCATCTGGTGCCAGGTTCCCGGCAGCGCGTGGCAGAAGGTGTGGACCGCCGTCTCCGGGTCCGGCCGATACCCCTCGTTCGCCGCGAACAGCACGCCCGAGGTGCCCAGCGAGACGAAGGCCTGCCCGGCCTGCACCACGCCCACGCCGATGGCCGAGGCCGCGTTGTCACCGCCGCCGCCGGCCACGACGACCTCCGCGCGCAGCCCCCAGCGCTCCGCCAACTCGGCGCGCAGCGTCCCGGAGACCTCCGAGCCCTCGACCAGCCGCGGCATGTGGTCCCGGCCAAGCTCCGTCCGCGCCAGCAGGTCGTCGGACCAATCCCGCGCGCCGGTGTCGAGCCAGCTGGTGCCGGCCGCGTCCGACATTTCCGCCACATGGTCGCCGGTCAGCCACAGTCGAAGATAATCCTTCGGCAACAGAACCTTGGCGACCTTCTTGAATGTGTCCGGCTCGTGGCTCTTCACCCAGGCGAGCTTTGGCGCCGTGAAGCCAGGAAACACGATGTTGCCGGTCACCCGACGCCAGGCCGGCACGGCATCCATCTCCGCCGCCTCGCGATAGCTGCGGGTGTCGTTCCACAGGATGCACGGCCGCAGCACCCGGTCCGCCGCATCGAGCAGCGTCGCGCCATGCATCTGCCCCGACAGCCCGATCGCCGCCACCGCGCCCAGATCGTGCGCCTGCGACAGCGCGTCGAACACCGCCTCCGCCGCCGCGATCCAGTCCGCCGGATCCTGCTCCGACCAGCCGCCCTGCGGCCGCGAGACCGTCAGCGGCGCCGTCGCCTCGGCCACGATCCGCTGCGCCTCGTCGAGCAGGATGCCTTTCAGCCCGGAAGTGCCGAGATCGAGTCCGATGAACATCTTGGAACGTTCCTTAAAGGCCGTTTCGGGTTACTTCGGCGCCATGCGGATGGCCCCGTCAAGCCGGATCACCTCGCCGTTCAGCATCGGGTTCTCGAGGATGTGGCGGGCCAGCGCGGCGAACTCGCCCACATCGCCCAGCCGCTTGGGGAACGGCACCTGCTGGCCCAGCGAATCCTGCACCTCCTGCGGCAATCCGGCCAGGAGCGGCGTCAGGAAGATGCCGGGGGCGATGGTCGCCACGCGGATGCCGAACTGGCTGAGATCCCGCGCCATCGGCAGGGTCATCCCCACGATGCCGCCCTTCGACGCGGAATAGGCCACCTGTCCGATCTGCCCGTCATAGGCGGCGACCGAGGCGGTATGCACGATGACGCCGCGCTCGCCGTCCTCGGTGACGGGGTCGTTTTCGCTCATCAGAACAGCGGCCTGGCTGGCGCAGTTGAAGCTGCCGACGAGGTTGATGTTGATCGCCTTGGCGAACAGCGCCGGATCGTGCGCGGCCCCGCGCGAGACCGTTTTCGCCGCCGGACCGATCCCGGCGCAGTTGACCAGCACCTGCAGCCCGCGGCCCGCCGCCCGCACCTCTGCGATGCCTGCGGCCACGCTTTCGGGGTCCGAGACGTCGACCTTGCAGAACGCGCCGCCCAGCTCCTGCGCCTTGGCCGCGCCCGCCTCTTCGTTCATGTCGAAAACGGTCACGTGGGCCCCGGCGCCCCCCAGCATTTCCGCCGTCGCCGCGCCCAGTCCCGACGCGCCCCCGGTCACGACAGCCGCCGTCGCCGCCGAAATTTCCATGTCGCTTGCCTCCCTCGCGTCGCTTGACCTATCGCTAGCGCCGCGCCGTCCGGGTCTCAAGCGATTTCGGCCACGGCCGCCTATCCGGCCGGAGCGGTCGGGGTCCGGCAGAGATGCGGAGCCGTCGGCGTCGCGGAGGCAGGCCGGAATTGCACTGATCCGACAAATCAGATTTCGAATATTGTCGTGATCCGACAATCCGGCATTCCGCATCGCGCGCCACAGACAGGCGCGGCACATCGAGGACCGCCGAAAAAGGACCGAGCGTGCGCGTCGTCCCGAGGGCGCCATGCATCGGCTTACACAATGGCGACATCTGCATCGCGTAATCCATTGTTCTGGTAAGCCACCGAATCCATTTTCCTACGGCTCGCACGTTTTGGCAGACTTCGATCCCATTCCCGGCGAATCGCAAAAATCCGTGCGCGGCCGTTCGCGATACACAGGTCGCCCCGACAAGCCTCACCAAACAAGCAATCCCAGTCCGACCTTTATCACATATCGAACAAACCGGTCAGCGCTGCTCGCCGACGAAACGCCCGGTCATCCGCACACCGGTCGGAATGCGGCTTTACACGGCGGCGAGAGGCTCTAAGGCTCCGGGGAAAACATGCGGAGGAGGCGGACCGCCACATGCAGGAGATCGTTCCCGGGCCCGATACCACGCGCGCCTTTCGCGACGCGCTGGGACGATTCGCGACCGGCGTGACCGTGGTCACGACCGACAGCGAGATCGGCCCGCTGGGGATCACGGCGAACAGCTTTGCCAGCGTGTCCCTGGACCCGCCTCTGGTGCTGTGGGCGCCCGCCAAGTTCTCGCGGCGGTACACGGCCTTTGCCGAGGCGGCGCATTTCGCCATCCACGTGATCGGCGCCGAACAGGAAGACATCGCCGCGAGGTTCTCGCGCGACGGCACCGCCTTCGACGGGCTCGACTGGGCGCTGAACGCCCATGACGTGCCGCTGATCCACGGCTGCCTTGCGCGGTTCGAATGCGACACGGTGGCCACGCATGACGGCGGCGATCACGGCATCGTCGTGGCTCATGTCAGCCGCGCCACGTGGCGCGAGGGGGCGCCCCTGGTGTTTTCCCAGGGCGAGATGGGCGACTTCGCGACGCGAGGCGGCCCGGACGACTGACGCATGACGCCGGCCGGTCAGCGCCCCTCGTAATGCGGCGGCCGCTTTTCGAGGAACGCCATCACGCCCTCCTGGAAATCGCGCGTCCGGCCGCAATCGCCCTGCAGCTGCGACTCCAGCGCCAGTTGCCCCGTCAGCCCGTTCTCGAAGCTGTCCCGGATCGCGCGCTTGGTGTTCGACAGCGCCACGGTCGGCCCGTTGGCGAGCTTCGCCGCCCGCTCCTGCCAGTGGGCGGCGAAATCGGCATCCGGCACCGCCTCCCAGATCATGCCCCAGTCGGCCGCCTGCCGCGCCGAGATCGGCTCGGCGAACAGGGCCGCGCCCATCGCCTTGGCAAAGCCCATCTGCCGCGGCAGCCAATAGGTCCCGCCCGCATCCGGCATCAGCCCGATCCGCGTGAAGGCCTGCAAGAAATTCGCCGACTCGGTGGCGATCACCACGTCGCAGGCCAGCGCCAGGTTGGCCCCGGCCCCCGCCGCCGTGCCGTTGACCGCCGCGATCGTCGGCACCGGGCAATCGTAGATCGCCCGCAGCATCGGCTCGTACTCGTCGCGCAGGGTCCGTTCGAGGTCGACATTCGCCGCGCTCACCCGGTCGCCCAGATCCTGCCCGGAACAAAAGGCGCGGTCGCCGGTGCCGGTCAGCACGACCACCCGCGACGTCTGCTCCGCCTCCTTGAAGGCGTGCAGCAGTTCCGCCCGCATCTGCGTGTTCAGGGCGTTCATCACCTCCGGCCGGTTCAGCGTGATGACCGTGGCGCCCTCGTCCGAGGCCAGCGTGATCGTCTCGTATTCCATGATGCGCACTCCTCCGGCAGATCGCGGGCGAGCATAACCGGGATCGGCCGGAGGAAAAGGGAGACGCGCCGTCAGCCCTTGAGAATCCGGTCGACCCGCGCCTGTTCCTCCGCCGACAGCGACTCTGCCGGCTCGGACGCGCGGCCGCGGCGGCGCAGGTAGACGAAGGCCACGCCGAGCGCGACGATCAGACCCACCGGCCCGGCGATCCACAGCACCAGGTTGGCGCCCCGCGTCGTGGGGTTCAGCAGCACGAACTCGCCGTAGCGGGCGACGATGAAATCGACGACCTCCTCGTCGGTGTCGCCGGCCACCAGCCGCTCGCGCACCAGAAGGCGCAGGTCGCGGGCCAGATCGGCGTTCGATTCGTCGATGCTCTCGTTGCGGCAGACCAGGCAGCGAAGATCCTCGGAAATCTCGCGCGCCCGCTCTTCCAGCGCCGGATCGTCGAGCATCTCGTCGGGCTGCACGGCGGCGGCCGGCACGGCCAGCATCGCCATGGCCAGCCCCAGCACGATCCCGCGAACGCTCCGCATCGCCCGCCTCATTCCGCCGGCACCGCGCCGGGCACCGCTTTGCGCGCCCCGCCGGCCACGCGATAGCGCCGGTCGGACAGCGACAGCCCGCCGCCCAGCGCCATGACGATGGCGCCGGCCCATATCCAGTTGGCGAAGGGCTTGATATAGGTGCGCACGGCCCAGCCGCCCTCGTCCTGCGCATCGCCGATCACCAGGTAGATGTCGCGGAAGATGCCGTTGTCGATCGCCGCCTCGGTCGTCGGCATCGCCGCCACCGGATAGGACCGCTTCTCGGGGCGCAGCACCGCCACCTCGCGCCCGTCGCGCGCGACCCGCATCACCGCCTGGATCGCGTTGTAGTTCGGGCCCTGCACCCGGTCGACGCTGGTCAGGGTGATCTCGTAGCCCGACACCTCGAACGGCTCGCCCACCGTGGCCACGCGGATATCCTCGGATTCCCAGGCCATCAGCGCGGCGATGCCGAAGATGGTGATGCCCAGGCCGGAATGCGCCGTGGCGCGGCCCCAGTCGGCCCGCGGCAGGTTGCGCAGCCGGCGCAGCCGCGACGCCCAGTCGCCGCGCCCGGTGCGCGAGGCGATATCCATCGCCGCCCCGCCGAGCACCCAGACGAACAGGACCATGCCGATGGGCGCCAGCGCCGAGCGGCCGGTCTGCATCGCCCAGGTCAGCGCCCCCGCCGCGATGGCCAGCGCCAAGACGCCCCAGAGCGGCTGCATCACCCGTGGCAGCCGCGCCCGTTTCCAGGGCATCAGCACGCCCACGGGCAGGATGATCGCCAGCGCCACGAAGAACGGGGTGAAGGCCGCCTCGAAGAAGGGCGGGCCAACCGACAGCTTGCGGTCGAACGCCATCTCGGCGATCAGCGGCCAGACCGTGCCGATGAACACGACGAAGGCCGCCACCGCCAGCAGGATGTTGTTCATGACCAGCGCGGTTTCCCGGCTGACCATGCTGAACACGCCCTTCGCCTCCATCGCCGCGGCCCGCGCGGCATAGAGCGTCAGCGCGCCGCCCACGAAGACCGCCAGGATCGCCAGGATGAACACGCCGCGTTCGGGGTCGTTGGCGAAGGCGTGGACCGAGGTGATCACGCCCGAGCGCACGATGAACGTGCCGATCAGCGAGAAGCCGAAGGCCAGGATCGCCAGCAGGATCGTCCAGGACTTCAGCGCCTCGCGCTTTTCCACCACGATCGCCGAGTGCAACAGCGCCGCCGCGATCAGCCAGGGCATGAAGGAGGCGTTCTCCACCGGATCCCAGAACCAGAAGCCGCCCCAGCCCAGCTCGTAATAGGCCCACCAGGAGCCGAGCGCGATGCCGATGGTCAGAAACAGCCAGGCCGCCAGCGTCCAGGGCCGGACCCAGCGGGCCCAGGCGGCGTCGACCCGCCCCTCGATCAGCGCGGCGACGGCGAAGGAAAACGCCATGCTCAGCCCGACATAGCCGAGGTACAGAAACGGCGGGTGGAACGCCAGCCCGGGATCTTGCAACAGCGGGTTCAGGTCCTCGCCGTTCATCGGCGGCGTCTGCAGCCGGGTGAACGGGTTCGAGGTGAACAGGATGAAGGCGAAAAACGCCGTGCCGATGGCCGACTGCACGCCCAGCACGCGCGCCCGCAGCGTCGGCGGCAGCCCCTGCCCGAACCAGGCCGCGCAGGCGCCGAACAGCGTCAGGATCAGCACCCAGAGCAGCATCGAGCCCTCGTGGTTCCCCCAGACGCCGCTGATCTTGTAGAGCATCGGCTTGTCGGTGTGCGAGTTCGCCACCACCAGCCGCAGCGAGAAGTCCGAGGTCACGAAGGCATAGGTCAGCGCCAGAAACGACAGCGCGACCAGGAAGAACTGCGCGCTGGCGGCCGGCTCGGCCACGGCCATCCAGCCGCGCCAGCCCCTGTGGGCGCCGATCATGGGAACGATCGCCTGCACCATGGACACGGCGAAGGCGAGGATGAGGGCGAAGTGGCCAAGCTCTACGATCATGGCCCCGTGTATAGACCCGCACCGCGCCCGCGCCAATTCCCTGCGCGCGCATGTCGCGCAGGGTTTACCGGGTTTTTCGGATCACAGGATCACGCTTTTCCGGGCAGCGCGACGCCCCCGGCGATCAGATAGGCGATGGCCCCCGTCACCAGCGCGCCGAGGATCACCTGGACGAGCCATTTCAGCGCCTCCTCGATCCCCGACAGCCGGTCCTCGACGTTCAGCCGGTGCACCTCGTCCACCGCGTCGCGCAGCTCCAGGCTTTGCAGGCGCTTCTCGATGCTTCTGCGCCATTCCTCGGTCATTCCGCCTGCCTCCAGTCCTCCAGCGCCGGATTCGGGCCCGCGCCCTTCGGAGGCGCCTCCGGCCCCGTCTCGCCCGCGCCGGAATTCAGCGCCATCAGCGCCCCGATATTCTGCCGCACCTCGGGCGCCCGCATCAGGGTCTCGGTGATGGAACGCTGGAAATCCTGGTTCTTCGTCTGGTGCCGCGCCCCGAAGTAGAAGCTCACGATCGCGCCCAGCAGCCACCACAGCGGCTCGGGGACCAGCGCGATGCCCTGCATCCGGCTGGCGAACCAGATCGGGTCGACCATGGCCGAGACGAACAGCCCCAGCGTGCCCATCGCCAGCGCCGGGCGCGGCACCCGGTTCAGCCCGTCCATCGCCCGGTCGAAGATCCCCTTCCGGGGCACCAGGAACTCTTTGGCGAACTGCTCCAATGTCGCGGCGCGCAGATCGGCTTCGCGTTGACCGGATTTTTCCGCGTTCTCGCGGAACACCTCCACGGTCTCCTTCACCACGTTGCGGCCGCCTCCGAACAAAAAACTGAAAAGCCCCTCGATCAGTCCCATTGCGCGACCCTCCGGCGATGCTCGGCCTCGGTCAGGTGGTAGCGGGGCGAGACGAACTCTTCCGCCCGGCGAATCCAGCCGCCCTTGCCCCCGTCGCGGCGCGTCGCGAACTTGCGGCTCGACGGGCGGCGGTCGGCGATGGAATAGTAGAAATTGCGCCGCGCGATCCCGTAGGCATCCGCGAGGTGCCTGGGCGCCGCGTGCCAGGCCGCCTCGGCCGCGGCGACCGTCTCGGGCCCGATCGCGCCGTCGACCTGGACGCCATGGCCCATGTCGTTGAGCAGCCGCTGCAAAATCCGCACGGCATTCGCACCGGAATTGACATACATGTCGAAGACGCTGGCCTGGATCGCCTCCGGCAGCGCGCCGATGCGCGGCCGGTGGAAGTAGTCGCGCACGAAGATGTCGCGCGCCTGCTCGCGGCTCAGCAGCTTCACGTCGTCGGCATCCGTGTCGCCGTCGCCGTCATTGTCGATCCGCAGCGCCTTCAGCGTGCCGATCGTGACCCCGAATTTCGTCGCGCCCCCGGGATCGTCGGGGTCGTTCACATAGCCGCCCTCACGGGCAATGATCTCGTCCGCGATCTGTTCAACCGATTTCATGAAAGGAAAACCCCGCCCATTGGTAAATGCGCGGGGAAGTCTGGTGAAAAACGGTTAAGAAGCGCGTACCTAGCCGTTCGGGTCCTGGTAAACGCCCTGGTCCTTCAGCGCGTCCGTGACCTCTTTCGGCATATAGGTCTCGTCGTGTTTCGCAAGGATTTCAGAGGCTTCGAAGACACCGTTCACGTATCGACCGGTGCCGATCATGCCTTGGCCCTCCTCGAACAGGTCCGGCAGCACGCCCGCGTAGCTGACGGGAATCGATGCGCCCCCGTCGGTCACCTTGAAGGTGATCACCTCGCCCTGTCCGCGCACCAGCGTGCCCGTCTCGACCAGCCCGCCCAGCCGGAACACCTCGTTCGGCGCGGGCGGCTCCTCGGCCACCTGTGTCGGCGCGCGGAAGAAGTTGATGCCGTCCCGCATCGCGTAGCCGATCATCGCCGTCGACAGGGCCAGCGCCACCGCCGCCACCAGGATCACCTGCACCCGCCGGCGTTTCTTCAGGTTCTTCAGTCCTGCCATCGCATCCTCCAGGTTCGCGCCGGACCATATCACAGGTCCGGAGCGTTCGCGCATTGATACAGCGCAAACGCATCAAGGGAAGACGGGTGCGCCCATCAGTCCCGCCGTTTCCGGCTCACCCAGCATCAAATTCGCGTTTTGCACCGCCTGTCCCGACGATCCCTTCGTCAGGTTGTCCAGCGTCGCCACCACGATCGCCCGCCCCGGCCGCCGGTCCGCCGCCACGCCGATATGGCAGAAGTTCGAGCCGCGCACGTCCTTCATCGACGGCGCCTTGCCCATCGGCAGCACCTCGATGAACGTCTCCTCGGCGTAAGCCTTGGCCAGCGCGCCATGCACCGCGTCCGCCTCGCCTTTCACGTAAGCCGTCACCAGAATGCCCCGCGTCGCCGGGATCAGGTGCGGGGTGAACTGGATCTCCACCTTGCGCCCGGCGATCTTCGAGAATTCCTGGTCGAACTCGCCCAGGTGCCGGTGCGTGCCGCCGAGCGCATAGCCCATCACGTTCTCGAACAGCTCCGAGAACAGCAGATGCTCCTTCAGCGACCGCCCGGCGCCGGAGGCCGCCGCCTTCAGGTCCACGATGATGTCGTCGAGGTCCACGACCCCCGCCGCGATCAGCGGTCGCAGCGCGAACTGCCCCGTCGCCGCGTTGCAGCCGGTGCCGGCCACCAGCCGCGCGCCCCGGATCTCGTCGCGGTAAAACTCGGTCAGGCCGTAGACGGCTTCCTTCTGCAAATCCGGCGCGGCATGCGGCTGGCCGTACCACTTCTGGTACTCCGCCGGGTCGCGCAGCCGGAAGTCGGCGCTCAGGTCGACCACTTTAATATCGCGCGGCAACTCCTTGATAACGGCCTGCGACGTGGCATGCGGCAGCGCGCAGAACACGAGGTCGATGCCGGCGAAGTCGATCTCCTCGATCGTCACAAGCCTCGGCAGGTCCAGGTGCCGCAGATGCGGATAGACCTCGGCCATCTCCATCCCCGCCTTGCGGTCGGCCGACAGCGCGGCGATCCGCATCGTCGGGTGGGTGGCGATCAGCCGGACAAGCTCGGCGCCGGTATAGCCGGACGCACCGAGGATGGCGATATTGTGGGTCATGGGTCGGAACCCTCCGAATTTCCGGGATTATCTAGGGTCGAACGCGGCCGCCCGCAATTCACGCGGGCACGAATCCGATCTTTCGTCGCAGAAACCGCGTCGCCTGGTTCGACACCTTCAGCGGATCGCCCGTCGTCAGGAACAGCGATTCGCCGCCCGCGCCGGCGATGTCCGGGTGCCGCTTGAGATAATCCGCCAGGCTCGCCGCCACCAGGTTGGGCTGCGAATAGACGTCCACCCGCGGCCCCAGCGCGTCGCGGAACACGTCCTCGACCAGCGGATAATGGGTACAGCCCAGCACCGCCGCATCCGGGTCGGGCATCTTGCGCAACAGCGCCTCGACATGCGACCGCACCAGCGCCTCGGCCAGGATCATGTCGCCTTCCTCTATGGCGTCCACCAGCCCGCCGCAGGACTGCGCCTCGACGTCGACGCCGATGGCGCGGAAGGCCAGTTCCCGCTGGAACGCGCGGCTGCGCACCGTGGTCGGCGTGGCGAACAGCGCGACGTGGTTCACCTTCACCTCGCGCGGGGGGCTGTTGTCGCCCCAGTGCCGTTCCGTCAGCGATTCGATCAGCGGCACGAAGACGCCCAGCACCCGCTTGTCCCGCGGCACCCAGCCCTCCTGCATCCGCCGCAGCGCCGCCGCGCTCGCCGTGTTGCAGGCCAGGATCACCAGGTCGCAGCCGGCATCGAACAGCCGCTGAACCCCGCGCGTGGTCAGGTCATAGATGTCCGCGCTCTCGCGCACGCCATAGGGCGTATGCGCGTTGTCGCCATAATAGACGAAGGCCACGTCGGGCAGCGCCCGCGTGACGGCGTCCAGAACGGTCAGCCCGCCCAGACCGGAATCGAAGATGCCGACGGCCATTTATGCCCTGTATTTCTCCTCGAACTCGAACCCGTAGCCGGATTTGAGCGGTTTCGGAGACAGGGCATATGTCTGCCGGCGGAGAAAATCCATCATGGATTTCGTGTCGCCGCGGTGCCGGTCCAGGTCGTCCTGCGGGATCGGCGTGCCGACGGCGATCTTCACCGGCTCGTCCACCCGCATCCGGAACTCCTTGATCAGCAGTGCCATGCGCAGCGTGTAGTGCAAATGGCTGGCGATCTGGAACAGCCGCGAGTTGTGCCCGTCGAAGAAGACCGGCACCACGGCGGCATCCGATTTTGCGATCATTTTTGCGGTGAAATTGCGCCAGACCGGGTCCGCCGGCTGCGCGAAGGGCTTCGGCGCGGTGGACACGGTGCCGCCCGGAAACACCCCGATGGCGCCGCCGTTGGCCAGGTAGTCCAGCGCCGTCTTCCGCGTCTCGACGTTCTGGCGCAGCGCCTCTTTCGTCTCGTCGAAGGAGATCGGCAGGACGATCCGGTTCAGCTCCTCCGCCTTGCGGAACACCCGATGCGCCAGGATCCGGAAATCGCCCCGCGTCAGGCTCAGGATATGCCCCATCATCAGCCCGTCGAGGATGCCGTAGGGATGATTCGAGATCAGGATCAGCGGCTGGTCGCGCGGGATGTCGTCGAGGCTGCCGGCCACCACGTCCAGGCTCAGCCCGTAGCGGTCGATCATCACCTGCCAGAAGTCGCGCCCGTCCGCGACCTCCAGGTCATAGCCGTTCGCCCGCCGGATCAGATGCAGCCGGCCGGTCGCGTTTTCCAGCAGGCGGATGATGGCCCGGCCGCTCTTGGACTGTGCCGAGCTGGCATAGCTGATGTCCCGTGCGATGTGGCGCTTGAATGCCATCCGCGTTGCCTCCAGGCCTGCGCCGCCGCAGGATACCACGACTCGGGTTCCGTGCCGCGCAGTATGTAACGCGCCTGCAACGATTCCGTGACGCGAGACCGCCGGCTATTCGGCCGCCCGGCTCAGCGGCGCGTCGCCGGATTTCAGGGCGGCCAGCAGCTCCTCGCGCCGCTTCTCCGCCGTCGCCGCATTGGCCTCCTTCACCGGGCCGAAGCCCCTGATCTGCAACGGCAATTCCGCGAGCGCCACGGCCGCGTCCGGGTTCCGGTCGCCGTGGGCGAGCAGCGTCTCCATGTCGGCCTCGTACTGCCGGATCAGGGCGCGTTCCATCTTGCGTTCGGGCAGCCGCGCGAAGGGGTCGAACGGCGTCCCGCGCAGCCATTTCAGCCGCGCCAGCAGCCGGAACGCCCGCGCCATGCCGGGGCCATAGCGCTTCTTCATCGGGCGCCCGTCCGGCCCCGTCTTCGCCAGGACCGGCGGCGACAGGTGGTAGTTCATCCGGAAGTCGCCCTCGAACTCCGCCCGCGCCTTCTCTTCGGTCGACAGGAGCAGTCGCGCGACCTCGTACTCGTCCTTGTAGGCCAGCACGTTGTGATAGCCCTTCGCCACCGCCTCGCGCAGCCTGGGATCCTCGAACCGCTCGACGGCCTTGCGATACTTCTTCGCCAGCCGCTTCGACTGATAGTCGACAAGGCGCTCGGCCCGATAGGCGATCTTTTCGTCCAGCGTCTTCGGTCTCTCCACCACCTCCGACGCGGCCAACCGGTCGGCCTTCTCCGGGTTCAGCACCGCCCAGCGCCCGATCTCGAAGGCGCGCTTGTTCGCCTCCACCGCCGCGCCGTTCAGCTCCAGCGCCCGCAGGATCGCGTCCTCGGCGATCGGCACCAGCCCCTTCTGCCAGGCCGCGCCGAAGATGATCATGTTGGAATAGATCGTGTCGCCCATCGCCGCCTTCGCCAGCTCCGAGGCGTCGAACAGCGTCAGCCGGTCCTTCATCCGCGCTTCAAGAGACAGCGCCAAGCGCTCGGACGGCAAGCGGAATTCGGTGTTGCGGGTGAACTCGCCGGTGATGATCTCGTGGCTGTTCACCACCGCGCCGGTCCGCCCCGGCCGGGTCAGCCCCAGCGTCTTCGCCCCGGCGCTCACCACCAGGTCGCCGCCGATCAGCGCATCCGCCTCGCCGGTCGCCACGCGGATCGCCGAGATATCTTCGGGCCGCTCCGCCAGCCGGCAATGGATATGCACCGCGCCGCCCTTCTGGGCGAGGCCCGCCATCTCCATCATGCCCGCGCCCTTGCCGTCCAGATGCGCCGCCATCGCCATCACGGCGCCGATGGTCACCACGCCGGTGCCGCCGACCCCGGTGACCACCACGTTATGGGTGCCGTCGATCTTCGGCAGCTCCGGCGCGGGCAACGCGCCCACGTCCAGCTCCACCGTGGCGGCCTTCTTCAACGCACCGCCCTCGATGGTCACGAAGGACGGGCAGAACCCGTTCAGGCAGCTGAAATCCTTGTTGCACGACGACTGGTCGATGGCCCGTTTCCGCCCCAGTTCGGTCTCTTCCGGCACGATGGCGACGCAGTTCGACTGCACCCCGCAATCGCCGCAGCCCTCGCAGACATCGGTATTGATGAACACTCGGCTGTCGGGATCGGGGAACTTGCCCCGCTTGCGCCGCCGCCGCTTCTCGGCCGCACAGGTCTGGATGTAGACGATGGCCGACACGCCCTTGTAGTTCGAGAACCTCTCCTGGATCTCCGGCATCTCGGCGCGCTCATGCGTGGGCACGCCCTTCGGGAAGACCGACAGGTCGATCTCCTCCTTCTCGTCGTAGACGACGGCCACGTTGCGCACGCCCATCGCCTGCAACTCGCGCACGATCTGGTCGGCCGTCAGCCCGCCGTCGTTGCCCTGCCCGCCGGTCATCGCGACCGCGTCGTTGTAGAGGATCTTGTAGGTGATGTTCGTCCCGGCCATCAGCGCGAAGCGGATCGCCTGGACGCCCGAATGGTTGTAGGTGCCGTCGCCCAGGTTCTGGAACACGTGCTCGCGCTTGGAGAACGGCGCCTCGCCGACCCAGTTCGCGCCCTCGGCGCCCATATGGGTGAAGCCCGTCGTCTCGCGGTCCATCCACTGCACCATGAAGTGACAGCCGATCCCGGCATAGGCGCGGCTGCCCTCGGGCACCTTGGTCGAGGTGTTGTGCGGACAGCCGGCGCAGTAATATGGCAGCCGCGCCGCCAGATCCTCGGCGTTGTCGGATGTCTTCGCCTCGGCAATGCTTTGCAGCCCGGCCTTTACGCGGTCGGTGCCGCGGCCTTCCTCGACCAGGATGTCGCCGATCCGCTCGGCGATCATCACCGGGTCCAGCGCGTAATGCGTCGGGAACAGCTCGTCTCGATGCATGTTGCCCGCGCCGCCCTTGTACCAGCCATAGACCCGCCGGCCGCGGCGGTCGTCGAAGATCGCCTCCTTGATCTGCACCTCGATCAGCTTGCGCTTCTCTTCCACGACGACGATCAGCTCCAGCCCCTCGGCCCAGTCGTGGAAGCCGACCATGTCCATCGGCCAGGTCTGGCCGACCTTGTAGGTGGTGATCCCCAGTCGCTCGGCCTCGGCCGCGTCGATACCCAGGAGCGACAGCGCATGGCTGAGGTCCAGCCAGTTCTTGCCGGCCGCGACGAAGCCGATCTTCGCGCCCGGCTTGCCCCAGACCCGCTTGTCGATTCCGTTCGCGTTCGCAAAGGCTTCGGCGGCGAACCTCTTGTAGCGGATCATCCGCTCTTCCTGCGGGATCCAGTGGTCGCCCAGCCGGATGTTCAGCCCGTCCTCGGGCAGCTTGAAGTCGGGCGTGACGAACCGCATCCGGTCCGGCCGCCCGTCGACCACGGCGGTCACCTCCACCGTGTCCTTCATCAGCTTCAGCCCGCACCACAGCCCGGAAAACCGGCTGAGCGCATAGCCGTAGAGCCCGTAATCGAGAATTTCCTGCACGCCGGCCGGCGACAGCACCGGCATGTAGGTATCCACCATCGCCCAGTCGGACTGATGGCAGACGGTCGAGCTTTCGCCGGTGTGGTCGTCGCCCATCGCCATGATGACGCCGCCGTTCCGCGAAGAGCCGGCCATGTTGGCGTGCCGCATCACGTCGCCGGAGCGGTCGACGCCCGGCCCCTTGCCGTACCAAAGCCCGAAGACGCCGTCATGCGTGCCCTCGCCGCGCAGCTCGGCCTGCTGCGTGCCCCACAGCGCGGTGGCGGCGAGATCCTCGTTCAGCCCGGGCTGAAAGGTCACCTCCGCGGCCTCCAGCACGTCGCGCGCGCGGGCCATGGTGATGTCGACCCCGCCCAGCGGCGAGCCGCGATAGCCCGTGACATAGCCGGCGGTGTTCAGCCCCGCCGCGCGGTCCCGCGCCTTCTGCATCAGCATCAGTCGCACCAGCGCCTGCGTCCCGTTCAGAAGAACCGGGGATTTGTCCAGATCGAACCGATCCTGAAGCGTCACGTCGTGCCGCATTGTCGCTCGCCTCCCGCGCTTCTTCGTATATAGTCGCATTATAGGTCACAAAAACTGACCTACAAAATGATTTTACCGGTTGCCCCGAGGGGCAGGTTAAGCCTAACCGGTCCGTAACAATCGGACGGTATACAATTCACGAGCATGCATTCGGCGGGACTATGGACTGGGACAAGCTAAGAATCTTTCACGCGGTGGCCGATGCCGGCTCTCTCACCCATGCGGGCGAGGCGCTGCATCTCAGCCAGTCGGCGGTCTCCCGCCAGATCCGCGCGCTCGAGGACAGCCTGAATGCCGTCCTGTTCCACCGCCATGCGCGCGGCCTGATTCTCACCGAACAGGGCGAGCTTCTGTTCGACGCGACCTCCGCCATGGTTCGCCGCCTGGACACCGCCGAGGCGCGGATTCGCGACAGCAAGGAAGAGGTGTTCGGCGAGCTGCGCGTCACCTCCACCACCGGCTTCGGCACGCTCTGGCTGGCGCCGCGTCTCACGGCGCTCTATTCCAAATACCCCGATCTCAAGATCGACCTGATGCTGGAGGAGCGCGTGCTCGACCTGCCGATGCGCGAGGCCGACGTCGCCATCCGCATGAAAGAGCCCAGCCAGGCCGACCTGATCCGCCGCCGGCTGATGAGCGTGCGGATGCGCCTTTACGCCTCGCGCGCCTATCTCGACTCCGCCGGCACCCCGCGCACGCTGGCCGATATCGGCAATCACCGCCTGATCTGTCAAAGCCCGACGGCGCACCAGGTCTCCGCCGGGGCGGCGATGATCGAAGAGCTGATGACCCACGACATCCGCTCGCTGCTGACCGTGAACAACTACTTCGGGGTGCTGCAGGGCGTGCTCAACAACCTCGGGATCGGGCTGCTGCCCGATTACCTGCTGCAGGATTTCCCGGACATGGTGCGCGTGCTGCCGGACGTGGAGTCGAACGAGGTGCCGGTGTTCCTCGCCTACCCGGAAGAGTTGAGGAATTCCAAGCGCATAGCCGCATTCCGCGACTTCGTGACCGAAGAAATCATCGCGTATCGCAAGTCCAAGACGGACGAAACCGCCGCATAAGTTGTGTCAGCCATGCAACTGTGGCATAGCGGCAATGCAGCGCAGCGTTCTCATTTTGCTTGAATAGGAAGCATCACGGGCATATCTGCCCACTGAAGACGCGGCGGCATTATCATTTCGCCGTCGGGTCTTTACCTCCCTGTTGGACTTGGCCGGGCGTCTTGCCCGGCCTTTTTTTTCGCGCCGCTCCCGGCGACCGCACCGACTCGCGCAGCTCCTCCCGTCAAGCCCGTCCGCGGGTTTCCGCTGGACCGGCCGGGCGCACCAAGCGCGATCCCGCTGTCTGCGCTCGGACCCATTGAACGCAATGTCACGTGTGGCAGTTGGGGCCCCGCAAGACGGTCCGCCGCGCTGCGGGCCGGACATATCCCAACCACGATCCAATCACGGAGGGAACGATGAAATACGGCAAGACGATCCTTTGCAGCACCGCGCTGGCGACTCTTCTGGCGGGCTCCGCGCTCGCGCAGCAAGTGGGCGAAACCATGCAGGAAACCGGCGAGACCGCGACCGGCGTGATGACCCAGACCGGCGAGATGGCCGATGGCGCGATGGAGGGCACCTCCGCCGAGGCCAATGTCGTGATGTCCGCCGATGCCCAGGCGATCGGCACCGTCGACGAGGTCCAGACCCTGTCCAACGGCGAAACCGCCCTGGTCATCGCGCTGAACGACAGCCTCGGCCTGCCGGTCGAGCGCGTGCGCATCCGGGCCGATGCCGACGCCGAGGGCAGCTACGAGCTCGCCATGTCGCGCGCCGAGTTCGTGAGCGCGATCAACGCGCAGATCGAGGCCCAGGCGAACTGAAGCCGCGCCGTGCGGCCCGCACGGAACCGCAGTACCGCCATGTCCCGCACCGCGCGGGGCATGGCACAACCGCAACGCGAAACGAGGCACACGGCATGACCGCAAGACACCTGTTGCAGGGCGCCGCCCTCTCGACGCTCTTCGCCGGCGCGGCGATGGCCGTCGAATCCGGCTGGACCGCCGGCAAGGTCGCGGGCGTCGAGGCGCTCCTGCCCAGCCCGCAGGACGAGGCCGCAGCCGGCTCCCGGGCAACCGCCGGCACTGCCGAGATCGACGGCGCCGAGATCATGGACAAGGTGACCGAGGCCGCCCTGGTCGCGCCGCAGCGGCCGCAGAACGGCCCCGGCCCGACCGACTGAGACGCGCGCTCCGGCCGCGCCCCCCGAAGCCGCCCGGCCCTGTGCCGCGGCGGCTTTCGTTTTGCGTCGGACTGCCCTAAAAGCCCCGCGACGGGCGCAGAGGGACACAGATGCAAGAGCCGGAGATCACCGAAGACCTGATCGCAGCCCACGGGCTGACCCCCGACGAATACCAGCGGATCGTGCAGATCATCGGCCGCGCGCCGAACTTCACCGAGCTCGGGATCTTCTCGGCGATGTGGAACGAGCACTGTTCCTACAAATCGTCCAAGAAATGGCTCCGCACCCTGCCCACCGACGGCCCGCAGGTCATCTGCGGCCCCGGCGAGAACGCGGGCGTGGTCGATATCGGCGACGGCCAGGCGGTCGTCTTCAAGATGGAAAGCCACAACCACCCCTCCTATATCGAACCCTACCAGGGCGCCGCCACCGGCGTCGGCGGCATCCTGCGCGACGTCTTCACCATGGGCGCCCGCCCGATCGCCGCGATGAACTCGCTGAGCTTCGGCGAAAAGGACCACCCCAAGACCCGGCAGCTGGTGCATGGCGTGGTCGAGGGCATCGGCGGCTACGGCAACTGCTTCGGCGTGCCCACCGTGGGCGGCGAGACCCGGTTTCACGCGGCCTATAACGGCAACTGCCTGGTCAACGCCTTCGCCGCCGGCCTCGCCGATGCGGACGCGATCTTCTACTCGGCCGCCTCCGGCGTCGGCATGCCCGTCGTCTATCTCGGCGCCAAGACCGGCCGCGACGGCGTCGGCGGCGCCACCATGGCCTCGGCCGAATTCGACGAGACCATCGAGGAGAAACGCCCCACGGTCCAGGTCGGCGACCCGTTCACCGAAAAGCGCCTGCTGGAAGCCTGCCTCGAACTCATGGCCTCCGGCGCGGTGATCTCGATCCAGGACATGGGCGCGGCCGGCCTCACCTGTTCCGCCGTCGAGATGGGCGACAAGGGCGGCCTCGGCATCCGCCTCAACCTCGACGCGGTGCCGCAGCGCGAAGACGCGATGACCGCCTACGAGATGATGCTGTCGGAATCCCAGGAACGGATGCTGATGGTGCTGAAGCCCGAGAAGGAGGACGCGGCGCGCGCCATCTTCGAGAAATGGGATCTCGACTTCGCCGTCGTGGGCGAGACCATCGCCGAGGACCGCTTCCTGATCGTCCAGGGCAACGAGACCCGCGCCGACCTGCCCCTGTCGGAGCTGTCCTCGGCCGCCCCGGAATACGACCGCCCGTGGGCAGAGACGCCGCCGGCCGAGCCCCTCGCCGACGTCCCCCAGATCGACCCCATCGACGCGCTGAAGGCCCTGATCGGCAGCCCGAACTACGCCGCCAAGCAATGGGTCTACGAACAATACGACAGCATGGTGATGGCCGACACCGTCCGCGGCCCCGGCCGCGGCGCCGGAATCGTGCGGGTCCACGACACCGGCAAGATGCTCGCCTTCACCTCCGACGTGACGCCGCGCTATGTCCGCGCCAACCCCAAGGAAGGCGGCAAGCAGGCCGTCGCCGAGGCCTACCGCAACCTCACCGCCGTCGGCGCCAAGCCGCTCGCCGCGACCGACAACCTCAACTTCGGCAATCCCGAAAAGCCCGAGATCATGGGCCAGCTCGTCGGCGCCATCAAGGGCATCGGCGCCGCCTGCGCGGCCCTCGACATGCCCATCGTGTCGGGCAACGTGTCGCTCTACAACGAAACCGACGGCGTCGCGATCCTGCCCACCCCGACGATCGGCGCCGTGGGCCTGATCCCCGACGAGGACGCGCTGATCGACGGCCAGGTCCGCGAGGGCCACGTCGCCCTCGTCGTCGGCGAAACCGCGGGCCACCTGGGCCAGTCGGCGCTCCTGGCCGAGGTCTTCAACCGCGCCGACGGCGACGCGCCGCCCGTCGACCTCGACGCCGAACGCCGCAACGGCGACTTCATCCGCGCCCGCCGCGACTGGATCACCGCCTGCACCGACCTCTCCGACGGCGGCCTGGCGCTCGCGGCCTTCGAGCTGGCCGAGGCCGCCGGAGTCGGCGTCGTCCTGCACAGCGCCGAGACGCACGAGCTCTTCGGCGAGGACCAGGGCCGCTACCTCGTCGCCTGCAACTTCGACCAGGCCGAGGCGCTGATGGTCGCCGCCGGCCGGGCCGGCGTGCATATCGAGACGGTCGGCCGCTTCGGCGGCCAGGACGTCAACTACGGCGGCGTCTCCGCCCCGCTCGAAGAGCTCTCCGCCCTCTATCGCACCCGCTTTCAAGACATGTTCGGCTGACCCATGACCCGCGCGATCCCCCGCCCCTTCTTCTCGTTGGAAATACGCCAGGGGGG